>NZ_JAEULP010000046.1 GCF_016792905.1 Tabrizicola sp. | reverse complement strand
CGAAATCCTGGTCATTCTGGCTCTGATCGTCGTGAATGGCGTCCTGTCGATGTCCGAACTGGCCATCGTGAGCGCTAGGCCCGCCCGCCTGAAACCCCTGGAAGCGAAAAGCCGCGGCGCGCGCATGGCCTTGCGGCTGGCGGAACATCCGGGGCGGTTCCTCTCGACCGTGCAGATCGGCATCACCGCCGTCGGCGTCCTCTCCGGCGCGCTGTCCGGCGCGACCCTGGGCCTGCGACTGCAACAGTGGCTCCAGGGGCAGGGGGTGGACCCGGAATGGGCCTCGACCCTTGGTGTCGGCGGGGTGGTTGTGGCGATCACCTATGTCAGCCTGATCGTGGGCGAGCTGGTCCCGAAGCAGCTGGCGCTGCGCAATGCGGAAGGCGTCGCGATCCGCATGGCCCCGGCGATGACCTTCCTCTCGGTCATCGGCGCCCCCCTCGTCTGGTTCCTCGACAAGTCCGGCAAGGTGCTCCTCTGGCTTCTGGGCCAGCGCGGCGAAAGCGAGAACCGGGTGACGGAGGAGGAGGTCCACGTCCTTCTCGCCGAAGCCCACGAAGGCGGCGTCCTTGAGACCGAGGAACGCGAGATGATCACCGGCGTCATGCGCCTGTCCGACCGCACCGCCCGCGCCCTGATGACCCCCCGGCACGAAGTCGAGATGCTGCCCCTGGACGCCACCGGCGCCGAGGCCGTGGCCGCGATCCGCAAGGTCGCAAGGCCAAGGATGCCCGTTGCCGATGCCGAGGGCGAGGTGGTGGGCATCGTCCTTCTTTCCGACGCGTTCCAGGTCGTCTCGCGCCGGGAAACGCTCGACCTCAAGGCGCTGGTCCGCGACGTGCCGGTCGTGTCCGATCAGGCCGAGGCGCTGGATGTCCTTGAAATCCTGCAGAAATCCGAGCACCATTTCGCGCTCGTCTATGACGAGTACGGCCATTTCGAGGGCATCCTCACCACCGGCGACGTGCTGGAGGCGATCACCGGCGCAGTTGCCGCCAGCGAGCCCGACGAACCCGCCATCGTCACCCGCGAGGACGGCAGCTATCTCGTCGCGGGCTGGATGCCGGTAGACGAATTCTGCGACCGGCTGGGCCTCCCGCGCGGGATGGCCGGGGAATACGACACGGTCGCCGGGCTGATCCTGCACCAGTTGGGCCGGATCCCCGAACTGGGCGCCAGCTTCACCGCCGAGGGCTACCGGTTCGAGGTGATCGACCTTGACGGCCGCCGCATCGACAAGGTGCTGGTGGCGCAGGCGCCGGACTGACGGCTTCCGCCAATTTCCTCGAAGAAATCGCACCGGAGCCTTCAAAGGCTCCGCACCGGCGTTTTCGAAAACTCCGGCCCCGTCCCTACTGCAAATACCCCACCGGATCAAAGCTCTGCTTCGAGGTATTCCGTACCTCGAAATGCACGAAGGCCGGATCGCCCGCTGCCACCTTGCCGATCTCCTGCCCGCGCTTCACCTTGTCGCCCTTCTTCACCACCATGCCCGAAACCCCGACATAGACCGTCAGGAGGTCGCCCGCATGGCGGATGATGACGATCCCCTTGCCGTTGGTGTCCGCCGACAGAACCGTCACCGTCCCCGCATCTGCGGCTTTCACCGAACTGCCCGCAGCAGCGGCAATGTCGATGCCCTGGTTCTTCTTCGCGTCATAGCCCCGGATGATCTTGCCCGCAGCGGGCATCGCCATCTTCGACGAGGTGGTCTTGTCCGCCCCGAGGTCAGGCGAAGGCGGGGTGCCCTTCGGCTTCGTCCCGCTCGCCTCGGTCTTTTCGTCCGGCAGCGGCTCCTTGGCCGAGGGCGGTTCGGGCGTGGGCGAGCCCGCACCCGGCGCGGTCGGCACGGGTTCCGGGTCCGGCGCGGCGGCCGTGGCGATCGGGATGATCAGCGTCTGCCCCTCGCGCACCGCCATGTCGGACCCAAGCTGGTTCCAGTCTGCCAGCGCCTTGGCCGAGACGTTATAAGTCCGCGCGATGGTGAAGGCCGTCTCGCCGCGTGCGACGCGATGGGTCAGCGGCTGGCCCGAGACCGGCTTCGAGGCGACGGGAGAGGTGGCGACAGGCGTCGGCCCCGCCGCGTCCAGCGCGGTGGTCGCGATCGAGGTGATGTCGACCGACCCGCCGCCCGAGCCCGTGCCGCCGATCACCGCCGGCTGCGGCGTGGCCGAGACCCGCTTCGGCAGCAAGAGCATCTCGCCTTCGCGCAGCGGGTCGGTCGGGCGCAGTGCGTTGGTCCGGGCAAGCTCGTCCGGGGTCATCCCCAGGCGGCCCGCCATGCTGGCGACCGTCTCGCCGCGCCGGGCGGTGGCCATCTGGTAGTCGGGGTAGGAGATGATGCCGTTGCCATCGGGCGTCGGCGCGGCGGCGGTCGCCTGCCGGGCCGCATCCGAGGTGTCGCCACCCCCGGCCCGCAGGTCCCAGTCGAGGTTGCCGGTGTCGAGGCATCCTGCCAGCGCAAAAGCGCTTGCACCAAGCACCAGCGTTGCCCGCAGTCTTGATCCGGTTCTTGTCATGTCATCCCGCCTGATGATCCGCCCGCCCGGGTTCGGCCCGGTTTCTCGGGCTGCATCCTACTCGGAGCCAAGCCCCTCGACCAGTGGAACAAAGCGCACTGGGCGAAGTTCTTCGTAGTCGAACCCGCTCTGGGTCCGCGTGACCTTGATCAGCGCCTGCACCGCGTCGGACTGGCCTACCGGCACCACCATGATCCCGCCGGGCTTCAGCTGTTCCAGAAGCGGCCCCGGCGGGTCTTCCGCCGCCGCCGTCACCAGGATGCGATCGAAGGGCGCCTGATCCGGCAGCCCGTGCGACCCGTCCGCCGTGATCGTGGTGATGTTGACGAGGTCGAGCTTGCGGAACAGCTCTCCCGCCTCGCGCGTGAGCCGCCGGTAGCGGTCGACCGTATAGACCCGGCGCGCAAGCTGCGACAGGATCGCCGCCTGGTAGCCCGACCCGGTGCCCACCTCCAGCACCGTGTCGCGCGGGTTCACCTGAAGGGCCTGCGTCATGAGGCCGACGACCGACGGCTGGCTGATCGTCTGGCCGCAGGCGATGGGCAGTGGCATATCTTCATAGGCGCGGTCGGCGAAGGTGCCGCGCACGAAAAGGCCACGGTCGACCTTTTCCATCGCGGTCAGCACGCGACTGTCGGTCACGCCACGCGAGCGAAGGGCAAAGAGAAAGCGCATCTTGCGTTCGGCAAGCTCTTCGGAGGTCAGTTTGCCCTCCGGTCCCTGGGTCATGCCAGCCTCGCCTCAAGCTCGGCCAGAAGGTCATGCGCCGTCAGGTCGGCGCGCATCGGCGTGATCGAGATGAAGCCGTCAAGGTTCACCGCCGCGTCCGAGCCGGGCAGGGTGGGCGTGTGCTGGTGCCCGCCCTTGATCCACAGGAACTTGCGGCCCGAGGGCGAATTGTGCGGCTCGACCGAGAAGGCGGTGTCGCGGCGGAAGCCCTGCGGGGCGACCATCATGCCCCGGGTGTCGGCGGCAGAGAGCGGCGGGAAGTTGATGTTGTAGAAGACGCGGTAGTCTTCCTCGGCCCACAGCCCCTTGTCCAAGAGCGCGAGGACCACTGCGGCGCCGTGCACCCGCGCGCTTTCGAACGGATCGGCGAGCCTTGCATTGTCCGGCCCGAAGAACTGCGACAGGGCAATCGCCGGAACCCCTTGCAGCGCCGCCTCCATCGCGCCGCCGATGGTGCCGGAGTAAAGCACGTTCTCGGCGGCGTTGTTGCCACGGTTGACGCCGGACAACACGAGGTCCGGCTTCGCGCCATCCAGCACATCGTAGATCGCGGCCAGGACGCAATCGGCGGGCGATCCTTCGGCGGCAAAGCGGCGGGGGCCAAGCTCGGCGATCATCATCGGATGGGTATAGCTGATGCAGTGGCCGACGCCCGACTGCTCGAAGGCCGGGGCGACGGTCCAGACCTCGCCCTCCGGCCCGGCGATTGCCGTGGCGATTTCGGTCAGAACCTCCAGCCCCGGCGCGTTGATGCCGTCATCATTGGTGATCAGGATGCGCATGTTTCGGGGGTTCCTTCGGGCTTGCCCCTGATTAGACGACGCCTTCGTCGCCTTCAAGGCAAAGGCGCAGCGACAAGGCCGCTCGTCGCTCGACTTCGCCTCCTCCTCGCTGTTGTCCCAGCCCAGAGGGAAGGAGAAGATGTTATCGGCAAGCGGCCCCGACAGTGGTCAGGTCCGCGCCAACGCAAACGGCCAACCCATTGAAAGGATTGGCCGTATCAAATGTGCTCGGCCTGTGGGCCCGGGCTGTCAGTCCCACCGCCGAATTACTTGCCCGTTCCGGTCTTGGTGTGGCTGGCGCCGACGACTTCGGTGTGCACGATATGCGTGAAGTGATGGTCGTTCATATCGAACTTGGTTGCAGCAGCCGGGTTGCTGATCAGGACGGCAAGGACGAGAGCGGAAGCGGCGATTTTCATTCTCATCTCCATTGGCAAAGTGTTGTGCTGGGCTTTTCCTATTCCGCCGGGACCCCCGCATCCAGTGACAAACTCCGTCATGAATGCCGACGGCCGTAGGGTGGGTGCCAACCCACCACCCGCATCGCCCCGCTGCGACCTGAAAACAGACTTGATAGGACCGGCGTGCCTTCTTTGCGGCGGCGCGAAACGGCCCCGCGGTTGCTGCATTGGGGTTAAGACCACTTAAACGCAAACGGCCAACCCCTTGAACGGATTGGCCGCGTCGTGCCCGTCCTTCGTGGGCAGGCTCAGGCGTCGCGCTGGGCGATCCAGTCGTGGTCCGGGTCGTTCTTGAACCGCCATTTCCGGATCGGCCCGGCCATCACGTTCAGATAGTACATCTCGTAGCCATAAGGCGCGCCGCAGGGATGGTGCCCCTTCGGGACCAGCGTGACATCGTGGTTCTTCACCGCCATCACCTCGTCCAGGGACCCGTCCTCGGTATAGACCCGCTGGATGCCGAAACCCTGCCCGGGGTTCAGCCGCATGTAGTAGGTCTCTTCCAGATAGGTCATGTTCGGGAAGTCGTCCTCGTCATGCCGGTGGCTGGGGTAGCTGGACCAGTTCCCCGCCGGGGTGAAGACCTCCGTCACGAGGAGGCTGTCGGCCACGTCCAGCGCCTCCATCGCGATGTTGTTGACGTGGCGGGTGTTCGTCCCCTTGCCGCGCGGGGTCAGGGTGATCCCCTCCGGCCCCAGTCGCCGTGCGGGGTGGTTCCCTTTCCCGGGGGCCTTGCAGACCCCGATGGTGCAGGCCGTGGTCGCGGTGGCCTTCCAGTCGCTGCCGTTCGGGACATACAGGCAATGCGGCGGGGTCTTCTCGAAGACATCCATCCGCTCGCCCATCTCACCCCAGTCCTGCCCGGCGGCCTGGACCTTCGCCTTGCCCTCGACGATCACCAGGATCACCTCCTCGCCCCCGGTCGCCTCCTCGGCCACGTCGCCCGGTTCCAGCCGGTAGAGGGTGAAGCCGACATAGCCCCAGCCCGCAGAGGCAGGCGTCACCTCATGCACCTTGCCGCGTGTGCCGGTGGGTTTGAGAAGGAGGTTGGGCATGGTGCGGTCCTTCAGGAGGGGCGGCTGTGGTCGATGGTCAGGCCCGAGGCCTTGCAGACCTTCAGGATATGTTCGTAGCCCAGCTTTGAATACTCATAGGGCGGGGCCTTGGCCGGGTCCTGCTCGGCCTCGACCACGATCCAGCCGTTGTAACCCATCGCCCTCAGCTTGTCCGTCACCGCCTGAAAGTCGATGCAGCCGTCGCCCGGCACGGTGAAGGCCCCGGCGATCACTGCATCGAGGAAGCTTTTCCGGTTGCCACGGATGTCCTTCACGACTTCGGGACGGATGTCCTTGAAGTGGACGTGGTGCACCCGGTCGGCCCAGCGGTCCAGAACCCTCATCACGTCCGCTCCGCCGAAAAGGAGGTGGCCGGTGTCGAACAGCAGCTTCACGTCCGGGGTCGACCCTTCCATCAGCGCGTTCACTTCATCCTCGGATTCGATGAACGATCCCATGTGGTGATGATAGGCAAGGGTCATGCCCTGATCCGCCATCCACTTCGCCAGCTCGCTGAGTTTCGCGCCATAGGCCTTCACATCCGCCGCAGAAAACTTCGGCCGGTCATTCACCGGCACCGCGATGTTGCCCTGCACGGTGTTGGAACATTCCGCATAGACGATGCAGGGCGCCTTGAGCGCCACGAACTGCTGAACTTGCGCGCGCACCGCCTCGATCTCGGTCTTCACGTCGTTGATCAGAAGGTTGCCCGAACACCAGCCGCCGCACAGCGACAGCCCGTTCGCGGTCAGGTACGCCCCCAGCCCGGCGGTGTCCGAGGGCATCCGCCGCCCGCGTTCGACGCCGGTATAGCCGATCTCCCGCGCCTCCTGCAGCGCCTGTTCCATCGTGTAGGCGGCGGTCAGGTCCGGCAGGTCGTCGTTCTGCCAGGAAATCGGGGAAATGCCGATCTTCACGCTCATTCGTCTGTCCTTTAGTTCACAAGCCATTGGGCCTTGGTGCCCGCTTCATAGCCCTTGCGGGCCTCATTCACTTCGCGCCGGGTGGACACTTCGGGCACCGCCACGTCCCACCACGTCCCGCCCGCGCCAGTGCCGGGGCCTGCGTCGGTGTCGATGACGATCACCGTCGGAATGGTCGCCGATTTCGCCGCCTGCATGGCCGCCTCCAACTCGCCGATCCCGGCGGCCTTGACCACATTGGCCCCCATGCTGCGCGCATGGGCCACAAAGTCGATATTGGCCGCGTTCACATGGTAGCTGTCGTCCAGCATGTTGTTGAACGGCGCGCCGCCGGTGCCCTTTTGCAGCCGGTTGATGCAGCCGTAACCCCGGTTGTCGGTCAGGACCACGGTGAAGGGGATCGCCATCATCACCGCCGTCGCCAACTCGCTGTTGGCCATCATGTAGCTGCCGTCACCGACGAAGCAGACCACGTCGCGCTGGGGCAGGGCCATCTTGATACCCATCGCCCCCGCAACCTCATAGCCCATGCAGGAAAAGCCGTATTCCATGTGATAGCCGCCCTGCGCCGCGCGCCAGAGGACATGCAGCGCACCCGGCATGGTGCCAGCGGCGGACATGATGACCGAGTTCTTGCCCGACACCCGGTCGACCGCCCCGATCACCTGCGCGTCGGTCGGCAGGTCGTTGCCCTTGGGCGCGGCGAAGAGGGCGTCGGTGGTGGCGAACCACTTGGTCCGGGCGCCGAAGTCCGGGTCGGCGAAACGTTTCGCCCCCAGCGCGGCGCTGATCTTCTCCAGCGCGACCTTGGCGTCCGCGACCAACCCCTGTGCGCCACGCTTGGCGGCATCATAGCCGTGGATGTTGATCGACAAGAGCTTGCGGTTCGGAGCACTGAAAACTGTCCACGACCCGGTGGTGAAGTCCTGGAACCGCGTGCCGACCCCGATCACCAGGTCGGCCTTCGCGGCGAGTTCGTTGCCGCAGCCGGTGCCGGTCACGCCGGGCGATCCGAAGTGCAGCTTCTCCTCCCAGTCGACCGCGCCTTTCCCGGCCTGGGTTTCGACCAGCGGGATGTTGTGGGTCTTGGCGAAATCCAGCAGCGTCTGTTCCGCGCCGGAGTAAAGCACCCCGCCCCCCGCCACGATCAGCGGGGTTTTCGCCGCCTTGATCGCGGCAACGGCGGCCTCAAGCTCGCGCTGGTCGGGTTCGGGGCGGCGGATGTGCCAGACGCGCGCTTCGAAGAATTCCACCGGGTAGTCATAGGCTTCCGCCTGGGTGTCCTGACAGAAGGCAAGGCAGACCGGGCCGCAGTTCGCCGGGTCGGTCATGACGCGGAAGGCGCGGGGCAGGGCGGTCAGGATGTGCTCCGGGCGGGAGATCCGGTCGAAATAGCGCACCACCGGGCGGAAGCAGTCGTTGGCGGAAACCGTGGCGTCGTCGAAATCCTCGATCTGTTGCAGCACCGGGTCGGGCGCGCGGTTGGCGAAGACATCGCCGGGGATGAAGAGGACCGGCAGGCGGTTCACATGCGCCAGCGCCGCCGCCGTCACCATGTTGGTGGCGCCGGGGCCGATGGAGGAGGTCACGGCCATCGCCTTGCGCCGATGGTTCGCCTTGGCATAGGCGATGGCAGCATGGGCCATCGTCTGTTCATTGTGCCCGCGCCAGGTCGGGATCACATCGCGGTGGGCATGCAGCGCCTCGCCCAGACCCGCCACGTTGCCGTGCCCGAAGATCGCCCAGACGCCCTCGATGAAGCGGGAGCCATCCTCGGCCTGTTGCAGCGAAAGCCAGCGGACAAGCGCCTGTGCAGCGGTGAGACGGATCGTGGTCATGCTTTTGCTCCCTCACGCGCCTTGTCCCAAAGGGCGGCAAGGCGGGCATAACGGTCGGACATCATGGTGACGGCGGCTTCGTCGGTCATCTCGCCCTTCAGCCAGCCGCGCGCGGCGTCGCCAAAGATCGTGCGGCCGATGGCGAAGCCCTTGACCAGGTCGTGCTTGGCGGCGAGCGCCAGCGAGACGGACAGGTCGGCCTCGGACGCATCCAGCCCCAGCACCACGATACCGCGCACATGCGGATCGTTCGCTGTGATCGCGGCGCAGGCGTTCTGCCAGGCGGCATCGGTGGCGAAGGGTTCCAGCTTCCACCAGTCGGGGTAGACGCCAAGGTCATAGAAGCGCTGGATGATCTCGGCGCTGGTCCGGTCATCGGTCGGGCCGACCTTGGACGGGATGATTTCCAGCAGCATTTCCAGCCGGTTGCGGCGGCAGGCGTGGAACAGCCGCAGGACGGTGTCTTCCTGTCTCGCCTTGGTTTCCGCGTCGTCGTCCGGGTGATAGAAGCACAGGACCTTGACCACCTGCTCCAGCGGCCATTCGGCCAGCCCGCCGAAATCCGGGCCGATCTCGGGTTCCAGAGTCAGCGGGCGCGAGCCCGGCCATTCCACCGGCCGCCCGATCCAGAGCCCGGTGCCCGCCGCCTGGAACAGCGCATCCCGGCCAAGGCGGCTGTCGCACAGAATGCCATACCCGGGCCTGCCATCCGCCACCTTCAGCGCCGCATCAAGGCACAGCTCCTTGAAGGCGCCGATCTTCGCGGGGGTAGCACCCTCCATCGCCTCAAGCTGCATCCGGTGGTCGAAGGCGAAGACACGCATGGTCGACCAGTCCTTGTGACGGTTGGTCGCCCAGTGGACCTGCTCCAGCGCCTGATCCTTGCGCAGCGCCTTCTGCACCACACCGCGGTTCAGGAAGAACTGCAATTCCTCCCAGCTGGGATAGGCCGGAGTGCAACCGTGCCGACTGACCGCAAAAGCCCCGCAGGCGTTGGCGTATTTCAGCGCCACCGGCCAGGGCTCGCCGTCAAGCCAGCCCTTGATCAGGCCCGACATGAACCCATCACCCGCGCCAAGAACGTTGAAGACTTCAATCGGGAAACCGGGGCCAGTCTGCCCGTCGTCAAGCGAGTCCGGGATTGCGCCGGTGAAAGCAACAGCCCCCATCGGGCCGCGCTTGCAGACCAGCGTGGCATTCGACACGGCCCGCACGGCGCGCAACGCCGCGATGGTGTCGGTCGAGCCGCCCGCGATGTGGAATTCCTCTTCCGTGCCGACGATCAGGTCGAAAAGATGCAGCGTCGATTGCAGCTTCGCCGTGACGGCGGCGCTTTCGATGAAGCGGTTCTCGCCGTCGCCATGGCCGGAAAGGCCCCAGAGGTTCGGGCGGTAGTCGATGTCCAAAGCGGTCTGCAAACCATGCTTCCGCGCCAGGGTCAGCGCCTTCAGCACGGCGGCCTCGGTGCGCTTGTGCGACAGGTGCGTGCCCGTCGCCACGACGGCCCGCGCCTCGCTGATGAAGCCTTCGTCGATGTCGCCTTCGTCCAGCGCCATGTCGGCGCAATTTTCCCGGTAGAAGATCAGCGGGAACTGCTTGTCGTCGCGGATGCCGAGGAGGACCAGCGCCGTCAGCCGCTCCGGGTCGGTCTTGACGCCGCGCACGTCGACGCCTTCCTTGGCCAGTTCCTCGCGGATGAACCGGCCCATGTGTTCGTCGCCGACCCGGGTGATCAGCGCCGATTTCAGCCCCAGCCGGGCGGTCCCGGCGGCGATGTTGGTGGGCGAGCCGCCGATGTATTTCTGGAACGACCCCATATCCTCCAGCCGGCCGCCAACTTGCGCGCCGTAGAGGTCGACCGAGGACCGGCCGATGGTGATCACGTCAAGGGTCTTGGACATGGGCTTGCTCCGTGGAGCCGACTCGGCTCGAACGATGGAACGTTTATTCTATTTAGCCGAGTCGCGGAAGAGCTAAGTTTCGCGCCGTGCCGCTACAGCAACGGCCAGCGACAACGCCAGGGCAATGACCGCCGACAGGGACCGGAAGGCGCCGAAGTCGATCTCGGTGACGGTCAGGATCGTGTCGGCGATCCCGGCCAACTGGCTGGCGGGCGGATCGGTCAAGACCACGACCGGCAGGCCGCTGTCCCGGGCATGGCTGGCAAGGGCCAGCGTTTCCTCGGAATAGGGGGCAAAGGTGATGGCCAGAAGCGCGTCGCCCGGTCGCAGGCTGGACCGATGGCCAAGCCCGGCAACACCGTCGTGCAACACGGCCGCGACGCCGAGCTTGTCGAACACATAGGCCAGGTAGCTTGCGACCGGGAAAGACCGGCGAAAGCCCGCAAGATGGATGGTCCGTGCGCGAGCCAAGGTTGCAACTGCCTGATTCAACGTATCTTCATTCAGATCGCGCGCCAAAGCTTCCATTGACTGGCGTCCCGCCTCGACGAATTCGGCCACCAGGGTCGAGGGCTGGCCGACCCCGCCGGCCTTCAGGTTTGCCAGCCGCGTCGCATAGTCGGGCGCACTGCGCGACAGGGCATCGCGGAACAGCCGCTGCATTTCGGCAAACCCGGTGAACCCCATGATCTGGCAGAAGCGCATGACCGCCGAGGGGGGCACTCCCGCGCCGTGGGCTACCTGCGCCACGGTGGAAAGGGCGATCCGATCCAGATGGGTGGCGACATGGTCGGCGCATTGCTGCAGGCGGCGGGGAAGCTGGCCGTTCAGGGCCAGAAGCCGGTCACGGAATGCTTCGACCGATTGCGGCGCCTCGCGCGGTTCGGTCGACGGTTCACCCTTGGGCATTGACGCTCTCGCTGGCTGATCCGGGGCAGCATAGCACACGGAACGTATGTTCCAAGCACTCATTCCGCGGGACAAATCCGCGCAGTCAGCCCGCGCTTTGCCGGATCAGCCCGTCCGGCGTGAAGTGGTCGGGGAAGCAAAGCGCAACACAGGTGCGCACGGTGGTCAGCGCCTCTTCGCGGCTGTAGGGCGCGACCATGGTCATGAGGTCAAGCCAGGTGCCCTCGATCGTGACACGGATGACGCGCGCAATGTGGCGAGCATTGCGGTTGTAGCCGCCTGCGTCGCTCAGCCGCTGGCATATGCTTTCCAGCTGCAGATTGTAGGCGTCGTCCTTCTCGCCGCAGGCCTCCTGATAGAACGGTCGCGACTGTGCCTCGCCCCAGAAGCTGCACCAGGCGGCAAGGCGCGAGGGGGTGCAGATCGCCGGGTTGAAATCGGCCTCGACCAGCGCATTCAACTGGTCAGCCGGGTCATTGCCAGCCTCGGCCAGCGCCTCCTGCCAGTTCCGGCGATACTCCTCGGCCAGATAGTTCAGGGTTTCGGCGAGAAGCCTCTCCTTGGTCTCGAAATGGAACAGCACCAGACCGTGCGACAGGCCCGCCGCGCGGGCAACATCAGTCAGCGTGGTGCGCGAATAGCCCCGCGCTGCCAGAGTCTCGATGGTGGAATCGATAAGCTGCTGCCGACGCGCCTCGCGGCTCATGGTGCGGGGCATGCGCGCTTCGCCTTGCAGGGTCTTGGTCACGCTTTCCCCTTTGGTTGCCGTTGCGCATCGGAACCCGCCGCGCGCCGCACGGGCGACGATGGCGCCGCGACAGGTCTGACGCCCCGTCTAGCGAAAGCGAAAGCCCCGCGCCAGAGGGTGCGGGGCTTCCAACAAGGCTGAAGAGATGGGGGTTACGGCTTCAGCTTGTTGTATTCTTCCAGTCCCGTAGCGACGATGTCGTACCATTCGCCGGATTCCCGCATCTCGGTGATGCCGCGGTTCAGCATGGCGATGTAGACCCGGCCGCGCGGATTGCTCTTGGCGGTCAGGAAGTGGTACGAAATGAAGGTCGCAATTGCCGGGTTGGTCACAACCTTGTCCGTGACGCCAAGTTCCTTGAAGTTGGCGACCGAGGTTTCGGTTTCGATCGAATAGATGTCGACTTCGCCCTTCATCAAGAGGTTGGCGCAGTCCAGGGGGTCTTTCGGCTGGACATATTCCACGACCGGGGGCGTCAGGCCCTGAACTTCAAGGTCGCCAAGCGGCCAGGCTTCCGGACGGCAGATCTTCGCGCCGGCGTATTCGTCGAACGACCGGGCGTTGGCATACTTGCTGTCGGGAAGCGTGTTGAAAGTATAGGCCGCCTCGTAGATCGGCAGCGAGAAATCGAACTCGGTGCACATCCGGGCCGAGAATTCGCCCAGCATGTCAAGCTTCGAGCAATCCGGCGCTTCCCAGGCGATCGACACGTCGAAAGCGCCCGAGGGCAGGAGGGTGTCGATATGCGACATCCAGTCGTCGACATAGGCAACGGTGTAGTCCCGGTCGTTGCCGCCACGCTGCATCGCGGTTGCGGCCATCCGGACGAAGATACCACCGCCGTTGAGCGATTCGTCGGTGAAAGGCATCCAGTTGTTCGAGGTCACGAACTTCAGGGGGGGTTCGTAGACATTCGACTTCGGCTTGCTCGTCTCCTGCTTCTGGGTCTCGCTCTCGATCACCGAGCTGAGGTCCTGGTCGGGGGTCAGACGGCCGTCGGCGCAGGGAAGGATCAGTTGCAGGCCAGCCGGCAGGCTGTTGGGATTGGCGGCCAGCGCATCGCGGTTCGCGTTGAAGATGTTCTGGTAGTCGAAGGTGCCATAGGCGGCCTGGGCGATGGAGCCGAGCGTATCGCCATCCTTGACAGTGTAGGTTGTGCAAGCTTCCTGGGCTGCCGCGAGGACGGGCAGCGAAATCATCGCGGCCGTCACAACGGTCAACCGGTGCAAATATGATGCGGTTCTCATGAGGCGCAATTCCTTTTGAAGGCCGTTAGATCCTGCATGAACGAGCAGATACCGAAACAATATTACCGATGATGCACCATATGGTTGTATAGATGGCACGATTATGGCGATCCGATGGTCATTCGGCGCGAGGCCGGGATTGATGCCAATCGTGATCGCCGGACCTCGGATGGATCGGGTTCGGCCGACAATTCCGGTCTCAATCGGCGGCCGATCCGGGGTTGATTGCTGAGTCCGGCCCTGTGATCCTTCTTTCGAACGGGACCGCCAGAGCGCCGGAAGCACGGGATACAGGCCCGAAACGCCGCATTGTGCCGGAAATTCTGTTTCCGTTCCTGAAACACAATGCAATGCCGTGCATCGCCCGGCAACGTGGCCGGTCAAGGCTGGCGCTTCACTGTTTCTGGCTGTTCTGCGCCAAGGCTGACGAGACGATTTCGTACCACTCGCCGGATTCGTACATCTCGATCAGCCCGCTATCGAGCTGCCCGATCATGTCGACCGCGCGCTGGTTCGACTTGTGGGCGATGACGTGCAGGCTGAGCAGCGTCATCAGGTGGGGGTTCTGTTCGACCCTGGCCGTCAGCCCCAGCTTGGCCAGGGCGGAATCCCCCACTTCGGCGTCGATCGACACCAGGTCGACCTCACCTGCCGACAGGGCCCGGAAGCAGTCGATCGCATCTGTCGGCCGGGTCAACGTGATGGTCGCCGCCGTCAGCCCCGCGGCATCGAGGACTCCCGTGGTGTAGCCCTCCGGGCGGCAGATGCGCTTGCCTTCGAAGTCGGCATACTTCGTGACGCTGCCCAGCCCGCTGTCGCGCATCGCGAAGAAGCCGTCGACGATTTCGTAGAACGGGCCCGAGAAGACAAACTCGTTGCAGCGGGTCTGGTCGCCGGGCGACAGCGTCTCGGGCGCCTCGCAGTTTGGCCGAATCCAGGGAAAGCTCAGGTCATAGGCGCCCGAGGGCAAGAGCGCGTCGATATGCGCCTCCCAGTCGTTGATGAAGGTCAGGTTGTAGGCAATGCCGGGATCGGCGCGAAAGACGGCCATCTCCACCAGTTGGGTCATCATCCCGCCCCCGGGCAGGGTTTCGTCGGCAAAGGGGGCATAGCCGTTGCCAGTGACGAAGCTGATCGGCTTCACCGCGGGAGCGGCAGGTTCGACCGCCGCGGTTTCGGATGCGGCAGCGACGGGCGTCGCAGTCGTCGGCTCCGGTGCCTCGGCCGGGGTTGCTGTCGCGACCTCGGTCGTGGTGGCATTCGGATCGCAGGGGATGGTCAGCTTGGTCCCGATTTCGATCAGATCGGCCTTCTCGCCGATCTCGGCCACGTTCGCATCATAGATCACCCGGTACATGTCGGCGTCACCATAGGCGGCGCGGGCGATGTAGCGCAGGTTGTCGCCCGCCTGCACCGTGTAGGTCGAGCAGGCCTCCTGGGCCAGCGCCGCCGTCCCGGTCAGCAGCACGGCGATGCCGCCGAAGGTGAAGGTCCGCGAGAATGGCATCGTCTCTACTCCTTGGACCGGCGACCGACCAGGGCGTCCGGCACTGCGCCGTCAGGCCTGGCTGACCGGGGTCGATCTCTGTTGCGGCAAACCCGGCCCCTTCGGACTAGCTTGCGGTTCTTCCGATGCGGTCGACCGCCCGCGCAAGGGCGATGACCAGGGGATCAAGGGGCGTGGCCGGGCCGGTTGACGTGCTGTCCAAGGCAGGGATGTCTCCGGCAGCCAGGGTCCGCAAACGCGCTTCACCAGGGTAGTCGACAGTGTCCTTGCGGGCGATCTGCGTGGCCATGTCTACTGCTCTCCCTCCGGGATCAGTTGCATGTGTGCTTCGCCGACCTTGTTGTCACGGATGATGGAGAAGCCGGTCGCGACCGTGCCCGCGGCGATCAGGTCGGCAACGATGGTCTCCAGCGAGGTCGGGCCGTTCAGCGGTGTGGTGGTGGTCTTGTCGCGGAACAGGATGTCGCCCTGCCGCAGGGAGGTGAGCTCCGGTTGGGTCACGCCCGATACTTCGGTCCTCCAGACGCCGTCGATGACCGAGGCTCGGGTTTCCACCCCGTTCTCCAGGTTGACAAGCCGCACGGCAGTGACCGTCAGCAGGCCGGTCTTGCGCTGTTTCGATGCATCGGAATATTCGACGACAACGCGAGCCTTGCCATCCGGGTCGACGGCCATGGCGTTCATCACCGCGATGGTGATCGACCCGGCTGACTGGATCGGCGTGCCATTGACCGCATAGATCGCAACGCCCGGCGCCAACCAGTCGCCCGCCGCCTTGGCATCGATGTTCGGCGGAATCCGCGTCACCACGGCGACGCGCTTGCCGTCCTGCATCCGGTCGTCTGAGGCGAAAGGAATCTCGACATCCCAGGCCGCGAAGGCGATCTGGTTCGCTGCGGGCTTGCCGGCGGGCACGGCAACGGCTGCGGGGGCCGCAATCTCGGGCTTGGCCTCTGCCACGGCCACAGGCTCTGCCGCCGCAGCGACAGGCTCTGCCACGGCCACAGGCTCTGCCACTGCCGCAGGCTCTGCCGCCACGGCGGACGCCTGGTCCGGCGCCTTGGTCGTTTCCGTGGCAGCCGGTTCGGGCGCGGGCGGCGCCGGATCCTTGGCGACGGCGATCTCGGTGGTGCTGGCAGGTGCGGCCTGTTCCGTTGCCTTTGGCGCGACTTCGGCCGCGGCGACCGTGCTTTCCGCTGCGGGAACCGGCTTCTTGCCTCCGATCATCACATAGCCGACGCCGACGACCAGGAGCGCCACGGCAACCCCCGCGACCAGCTGTAGCGGGCTCTTCGCGCGGGAAACATCGACCGGGGCTGCCACGGCTTCGGGAATGCGCGTTGCCGCCTTGGCCAGTGGCGGTGGAGCCGGAACCTCGGCGGCGACATCGACAGAACGTTCATTCTGCCGAAAGTCGCTGACCAGCCGATGGACGGCATCGTCCACCCCGGCCGGGGCCGAGGTCGGCGCTGCGGCGTCAAGGTGGAACATCGCCAGCCAGTCGTGTGCCGATTGCAGGCGCTGCTTCGGGAGCGTGCTCATCGCGCGGTCGATCGCTTCCAGATACCCTTTCGGATAGCCGGGGAAGCGGCCGGTCAACGGCACATAGGGGTCGGGGCGGTCCTCGGCCAGCGCGGCAAGCCGGGCCTGGCCATTCACCGGAGCATCGCCGGAAATCAGGTGGTAGAGGGTGGCGCCAAGCGCATAGAGGTCGCTCCACGGGCCCTGTTCCGACCCGGCGATGTAGAATTCTTGCGGCGAGTAGCCATCCTTCACCACCCGCAAGGCCGACATCGCGCGATTGGTCTGCGAGGCCTTGTCCCGCGCGGCGCCGAAGTCGATCAGGATCGGCTCGCCCATCTTGTCGATCAGAACGTTGTCGGGCGAGATATCGCGGTGCAGCATGTCGTGGTCATGGATGTAGCCGACCGCGTTCAGCAACTTGTCGGTGATCCGGACGATGTGATCCGGCGCAAGGCGCGCGCCCTCGCCGTCGATGACCTGCTGCAGGTCCAGACCGTCGATGAAGTCGATGGCCATGTAGGCGGTGCCGTTGTCCTCGAAGACCTGGTGAACGGCGACGATGTTCGGATGCACGATCTTCGCAAGGTTCCGCGCCTCGCGCACGAACAGCTGGACGACCGACCGCAGTTCCGCCGTATGCGCACGCGACCGTGCCGCGACCATCACCTTCGAGCGGCGGCAGACCGAAGACGGGAAGCATTCCTTGATCACCACGTCGCGGTCGAGGCTGTCCTTGGCGAGATAGGTGATGCCGAAGCCGCCGCTGTTGAGATAGCGGGTGATCGTGTACTGGCCCTTGAGAAGCTTGGCGCCGGGTTGCAGCTCGTCGATCAGGTCGTCGGCCTCATCGGCCAACGGATCAACCGCCTTCTGCTGAGCCATGTCGTTCACCCTTCTCACAATGATGCACCACAGAAGGAACCCTGTCGTTCACGCCGGACGGGCGTTTGGCGGCCAGGTCGCAGCGCGGGATAAATCGTTCACACAAGCGCACCAATCCATTGCTTCCGTCATGGTTGTGGAACGGGGCGAAAATGGGGCGCTCAGGAGGAGATTTGAAGGATGGGCGGGCTCAACCGCTGAGCGAAAGCGCTGGCAGGGTAGGGGGTTCCAAGGGGATTCATCGGCCCACGACGGGCAACTGTCGCGTGGCGGGAATCAATCGCGAGGTGATCTGGCGGGCTCTGCGATTGTCCGCGTGTGGCGCTCAGCCCAGCCTGCGCCTGATGTTTGCGGGCCGCCCGGAAAGGTCCAGCCGGGCATCGTTGCGCTGTCGTTCGGCGACCACTCTTCCCTTCGACACCACCGCCAGCCGGTCGGGCCGCAACCGCAGCGCCTCGGTCGGGTTGTCCGCGTCCAGCACCACGAGGCTGGCCACACAGCCGGGCCGCAACCCGTAGTCCGGCAGGTTCATGATCTGTGCATTCGTTGCCGTGACCATCGTGAAGCACCGCGCCATTTCCGCCGGATGCGTCATCTGCGCGACATGCAGCCCCATGAAGGCCACATCCAGCATGTCCGCCGTCCCCAGCGAATACCAGGGGTCAAGCACGCAATCTTGCCCCCAGCCGACCGCGATGCCCATCGCCTGCATCTCCTTCACGCGCGTCAGTCCCCGGCGTTTGGGATAGCTGTCGTGGCGGCCCTGAAGGGTGATGTTGATCAAGGGATTGGGGATCGCGGTCATGCCGCTTTCCGCGATCAGGGGCAGCAGTTTGGAGACGTAATAGTTGTCCATCGAATGCATCGAGGTCAGGTGGCTCCCCGCCGCCCGCCCGCCGAGCCCATGCCGCGTCACCTCGCGCGCCATTGTTTCCACATGCCGCGACATCGGGTCATCCGTCTCGTCGCAATGCACGTCCCACATCAGCCCGCGCTCCGCCGCAATGCGGCCCAGGTCGCGCAGGGACTCCGCACCTTCCTCCATCGTGCGCTCGAAATGCGGGATGCCGCCGACGACATCCACCCCCATGTCCAAGGCTCGCAGAAGGTTCTCCCGCCCCGTCTTCGTGCGGTAGAGACCATCCTGCGGGAAGGCGACCAGTTGCAGGTCCAGATAGGGCGCTACCCGCCGCTTCACCTCCAGCATCGCCTCCACGCCGCGCAAATGGTCCGGCGTGGTGTCGACATGGGTGCGGATCGCCAGAAGCCCCATCGAAACCGCCCAGTCGCAGTAGCGGAGCGCGCGCTCAACCATCTCCTCGACCGTGGCGACTTCGCGCAACTCCCCCCAAAGGCTGATCCCCTCCAGCAGAGTGCCGGAGGCGTTCACCCGGGGCAGGCCATAGCTCAGCGTCGCGTCCATGTGGAAATGCGGGTCGACGAAGGGCGGGGACACCAGATCACCGCCCGCGTCGATCACCCGGCCCGCCTCGGCCTCCAGCCGCCCGACCGCCGCGATCCGGTCGCCCTGGATGCCGATGTCGGCCACCGTCCCGTCGGGCAGCGTCCCGCCCTTGACCAGAAGATCGAACATCTAACGTTCCCCCTTGTTGTAGGGCACCATCAGCGCCGCCGGCACCTCGGCGCGGCGCGACATCAGGATCAGCGCCAGGATCGACAGGATGAACGGGAGCGCCAGGAACAGCTGGTAGGGCAGGGCTGCGCCCAAGGGCGTCTGTTGCAGCCTGATCTGCAAGGCATCAAACGCCGCGAACAGGATCGCCCCCAGCACCGCCTTGCCCGGCCTCCACGCCCCGAACACCACCAGCGCGATGCAGATCCAGCCGCGTCCGTTGACCATCTCGAAGAAGAAGCTGGAGAAGGCCGAGAGGGTCAGGAACGCGCCCCCGACCGCCATCAGGCCGGAACCTGCGATCACCGCCCCCATCCGCAATCCCGTCACCGACAGTCCCTGCGCCTCGACCGCCGCCGGGTTTTCCCCCACCGCCCGGACCGCAAGTCCCAGCGGCGTGCGGTAAAGCATGAAGGCCACCAGCCCCGCCATCGCGAAGGCCGCCCAGGTCAGCGCGGTCTGCGACAGGGCCTCTCCCAGCCACGGCAGGTCGGACAACCCCGGCACATGCAGCGGCTGGAACGGCGCGATCTTCGGCGGGCTGGTCACTTCCGGCAGCATCAGCCGATAGGCGAACGACGCCGAGGAGGTGGCCAGCAGCGTCACCCCCAGCCCGACCACATGCTGCGACAAGCCGAAGGGCACCGTGAGGGTGGAGTGCAGGAGGCCGAACAGCATCCCCGCCGCCATCGCCACCGCAACCCCGCCCCAGAGCGGCAGCCCCTGGTAGACCGCCATCCAGCCCGCAAAGGCACCGATGACCATGATCCCCTCGATCCCCAGGTTCAGCACGCCCGCGCGCTCGCAGATCAGTTCCCCCATCGTCGCCAGGATCAGCGGCGAGGCGATGCGGATCACCGCCGCCCAGAAGCTTGCCGAAATCAGGATGTCGACCACCGCGTTCATCCCCGCACCACCCGGACGCGGGTCAAGAGGATCGCCAGCACCATGAACAGAAGCGCGGTCGCCATCAGCATGTCGGCGATATAGGTCGGCACCCCGGCAGCCCGGCTCATCGCGTCGGAGCCCACGAAGATGCCCGCGACGAAGATCGCCGTCAGGATCACCCCCAGCGGATGCAGCAGCGCCAGCATCGCGACGATGATCCCGGTATAGCCGAATCCGGGCGACAGGTCCGACGACAGATGCCCCTTCAGCCCCGCCACCTCCGACCACCCGGCAAGCGCCGCCAAGCCACCTGACAGCAGAGCCGTCTTCACCAGCACCGCGTTGACCGGCATCCCCGCGAACCGTGCCGCCTCGGGGTTCTGGCCCACCGCCCGGATCTCGAAGCCCAGCGTCGTGCGCGTCTGGATCACCCAGACGACCACCGCCGCAAGGATCGCCAGCGCGAAGCCCCAGTGCAGCCGCAAGCCCTCGACGATGCGGGGCAGGCGGGCCTCGGGGATCAGCGGGGTGGACTTCGGCCAGCCCATGCCACCTGGATCCTTCATCGGGCCTTCCAGCAGGTAGCTGACGAACAACAGCATGATGAAGTTCAGAAGCAGCGTGGTGACGACCTCATCCACTCCGAGGCGCGTCTTCAAGAGGACAGGCCCCAGAAGCAGAAGCGCGCCCGCCAGCATCGCTACCGCTGCTGAAACCGGCAGAACCAGCGGACTCCCCAGCGCCCCGGTCCCCAGCACCACCGCGACGATGGCCCCCGCGTAAAGCTGCGCTTCGGCCCCGATGTTCCAGAGCTTCGCCCGGAAAGCGACCGCCACCGCAAGCCCGGTGAAGATCAGCGGCGTCGCCCGGTTCAGCGTCTCCAGAATGGCGAGCTTCGACCCCAGCGCCCCCGTGGCGATCTGGCCCAGCACGGCAAGGGGGTTGGCCCCCGCAACCAGCGCCAGTGCCATCGCCACGCCCATCGTCAAGACCAGCGCCAGGGCGGGCAATCCCAGCCGCCGCACGGCCGACGGGTTCGCAATCGCTTCAAGCCGCATCGCGGTCCCCGAACTTCTGCCCCGCCATCCACAGGCCCAGCTCCGCCGCCGTCATCGTGCCGCGCGCGAATCCGGGGGACAGGCGGCCTTGAGACATGACGTGAATGACATCCGACAAGCCCATGATTTCATCCAGGTCTTCCGAGATCAGCAGAACGGACGAGCCTCGGTCCCGCGCCGCGATCAGCTGGCTTTGAACATAGGCAATCGCTCCCACGTCAAGGCCCCGTACCGGCTGGTTGGCGAGGATGATTTCCGGTCCCCCCGTCTCCGGACCACCCGCCATGGCCCGCCCGAGGATCAGCTTCTGCATGTTCCCGCCCGACAGAAGCCGGATACGCGTTTCCGGCCCCGGACAGCGCACGTCGTAACCGGCGATGATGGTCTCGGCAAACTCCCGAGCCGCGCGCCAGTTCATCCAGCCGCGCCGCGAGAACCGGCTGCGGTAGGCCTCCAGCACCGCATTCTCGGTCAGGTCAAAATCGGCGATGGAGCCCTGATGATGCCGGTCCTCCGGTATCCGTGCCACGCCCCGCGCCAAGGCCTCGCCCGGCGACCAGCCGGTGACGGGGGCGTTCTTCAGCAGGATCGTGCCCTCTGCGGGCAGGGCCAGCCCGCCGATGATCTCGGCCAGCGCCGCCTGCCCGTTGCCCGAAACCCCGGCCAGGCCGGTGATCTGCCCGGCTCGCAGGTCCAGCGTCACCTTCTTCAGCCCCGGCGCCGCGCCCCGGTCCGGCGTCGAAACGCTGTCCAACTTCATCAGCACCGCCCCCGGCGCCCGCGCCTCGGCCCGGGGCAGGGACAGCTCTCCCCCCACCATCAGCGCGGCGAGCGCGCCCTTGTCGGTGGCATGGGTGTCAACCTCGCCCACCACGCGGCCATGGCGCAGCACGACGCAACGGTCGGCAATCGCCATCACCTCGTGCAGTTTGTGGCTGATGAAGATCACCGACAGCCCCAATGCCGTCGCCTTGCGCAGGGTGGCGAACAGCGCCTCCGACTCCTGCGGCGTCAGCACCGCCGTCGGCTCGTCGAGGATCAGGATGCGCGCGTCACGGTAGAGCGCCTTCAGGATTTCCACCCGCTGCCGCTCGCCAACCGACAGGCGGCCCACCTTGGCATCGGGATGCACCGCAAGGCCAAAGTCGCGCGACAGCCGCTCCACCTTCGCCCGCGCGCCGCCGTGCCCGCGCGACCACAGGCCCTCCGTCCCAAGCCGGATGTTCTCCAGCACCGTCAGGTTGCCCGCCAGGGTGAAATGCTGGTGCACCATCCCCACGCCCGCCTGCAACGCCGCACGCGGATTGCCGGGGGGCAGGGGCTGGCCGAAAGCCTCCACGCTGCCTTCGTCGGCCACATAGTGACCGAACAGGATATTCATCAGCGTGGTCTTTCCCGCGCCATTCTCGCCCAGCAAAGCCACGACTTCGCCGCGCCGCAGGGTCAGGCTGACCGCATCATTCGCCGTCAGTGCCCCGAAGCGCTTGGTGATACGGTCGAGGCGGAGGACAACCTCCGCCCCCTTACCCTCGCTCACGACGATTTCGGCTCGGTATCGTCGATGGCCACGGTGAAGCTGCCGTCCTTGATCGCGGCCTCCTTCTCGGCGACCTTGGCCATGACCTCCGCCGGAACCTTGCCCTCGAACGTGCCCAGCGGCGCCAGCGAACAGCCGCCCGCATTCATGAAGGAATAAGTGCCGTAGTTGTCCGCCTTGAAGGTCCCGCCCTGGATCGCCGCCACCGCCGCGTTCAGCGTGGGTTCAAAGTGCCACAGCGCCGAGGTGACGACCGTCTCCGGGTAATCCCCCTGCGTGTCGATCACGTTGCCGATCGCCAGCACCCCGCGCTCCTTCGCGGCATCCGAGACACCGAAGCGTTCCGCATACATCAGGTCCGCCCCGCCATCGATCATCGCGAAGGCGGTTTCCTTGGCTTTCGGCGGGTCGAACCACGAGCCGATGAAGCTGACCTGGAACTTCGCATCCGCCTTCACCTCGCGCACCCCGGCCATGAAGGCGTTCATCAGCCGGTTGACTTCCGGAATCGGGAAGCCGCCAACCATGCCGATATTGCCCTTGGTCATGCCGCCCGCGACGATGCCCGACAGATAGGCCGCGTCCTGGATGTAGTTGTCGAAGACCGACAGGTTCGGGTTCGCCGCCGCATCCGGCATGAAGCTCGACCCCAGAAGAAAGGCCACGTCCGGGTATTCCGCGCAGACCTCGCGCGCCTCGGCTTCCGCCCCGAAGATCTCACCGACGATCAGCTTGACCCCGGCCTCGCAATATTCGCGCATCACGCGGGGGTAGTCGGTGTTCGCCACGTTCTCGGTGAAGCTATAGTCCACCGTCCCCGCCGCCTTCAGCGCCTCGGCGGCGATGTGGATGCGGCTGACCCATTGCTGTTCGACCGGCACCGTGTAGATGCCCGCCATCTTCAGCGGCTCCTGCGCCATAAGCCCGCGCGGCAGGTTCGCCGCAACCAGCGCGGCGGCCCCGCCCAGAAGCAGGCCGCGACGCGAGATCGTGAATGTCCTGATGGTCATGTGACTGCCTATCCCTGTTGGTGTTGGTCGTCTGATTTTTACCAAAAGGTAAAACTCATTGCCGATTCGATACAAGCAACAGTTTGCGCCCGCCCGGTCGAGCGAAGCTGGCCGGGAAAGGTCAAACGGAAATGCCAAAAATCAATGCGCGTCAAAGCTTTGTCGGCATGTTTGAAAGTGGTTTGTGAACTCGGCTCAAGCCCTCTGCAACCGGTCCTCGGCGATCCAGCCGTCCACCACCGCCAGCGCAGCCTCGCTGAAGGCCGGGTCGTTGATATGGGCGTCCAGCTCGACCAGCCGCACGTTCGACGGACAGGCCGCGCGGACCTCGGCCACGAAAGCCGCCAGCCCCTCGGGGTCGCACAGGGGACCACCGTCCCGGTCCCACTCGTTGCCGCCCCGCACCGGCAGCAGGAACACCACTTCGCCCTTGGCCGCCGCGAGCTTCCCCATGATCGCCCGCGCCACGCGGCGCCGCCCCTCGACATCCAGCACGACGGACGACAAGAGCCGGTTGTGCGCGTGCCCCGGCAGCCCTTCCAGATGCGGAGGGACCGGGTGCCAGCCCACCAGATCGACCAGGTCATAGCAGCCGATCGACACGATCTGCGGCACGCCCTTCGCCCCGGCGCTGGTCATCCGGTCCGGCCCCGCGGTGATCGCCGAGCCGAAGAGGTGGTTCCCCACCTCCTGCGGCGCGAAATCCAGCACGGCGGCAAAGGCCCCCTCGGCGGCCAGCGATTCGAAGGCCCGGCCCCCCATCCCCGTCGCATGGAACACCGCCACCTCGAACCCCCGCGCCTCCAGCGCCGGTTTCAGGCCGACCATGTAGCGCAGGACCGTCTTGCCGAAGCTGGTCATCCCGATCAGGGGCCGATCCCGCTGTGGCAGCTCCACCGCCCGCGCCGCCCCCAGCACCGCCCCGGCGGCCTGCGACAGCGAGGCCTTGCAGATCGAGTTCAGCCCGTAGAGCCCCCCGGCCCAGAGGATCATCTGGATATCCGCAGGCAGCCGCTCCGGCGGCAGCATGGGCGAGAAGCTGACGGTCGAGACGACATATTTCGGCACGCCCAGGGGCAGGGCCGAACACAGGTCCAGTGCCAGGTCCGTCCCCATTGTGCCGCCCAGCACGATCACGCCCTGTATGCGACCCTCGGCATGCAGTTTCGCGGCCAGCCGCGCCGAGCCGGTCGCCATGACCTGCATCGCGGTATTCTCGTCCTCCGCCGCAATCGCCGCTGCGATCGACGAACCCGCCGCCTCGGCCACCTGATGCTTGGACATGTCGGTGGGCTTGGACGGATCGCCCAGCACGGACACATCCATCGTCAGCACCCGCCCGCCCTGCCCAAGGATCACGTCGCGCATGTAGCCCAGCTCGGCGTCCTTGGTGTCCCAGGTGCCGGCGACAAGGATGGTGGGGGTCATAGCTGGATCCACGCGGTCTTGAGGTCGGTATATTTCTCTAGCGCGTGCAGGGACTTGTCGGCCCCGTTGCCGGATTGCTTCATGCCGGACAGGGGCACCGTCACATCCGCCCCGCCATAGGTGTTCACATGCACCACGCCCGACCTTATGCCCCGCACCATCCGGTGCGCGCGGGACAGGTTTGCCGTCCAGACCCCCGCCGCCAGCCCGAAGTCGGAGGCATTGGCCAGCCGCAGCGCCTCTGCCTCGTCGGTGAAGGGCGTGACTGCCAGCACCGGCCCGAAGACCTCTTCGCGGTACAGCCGATGTTCGGGCCTGACCCCCGTCACGATGGTCGGGTCCATGTAGTAGCCGCCGGTCTCCTCTAGCGCCCGTTTGCCGCCGGTGACGATCTCGCCGCCCTCGCGGGTGGCATCGGCGACAAAGCCGAGGTTGCCCTCCAGCTGGGTCAGCGAGTTCACCGCCCCGACCTGCGTCTCCAGCCGCAAGGGGTTCCCCACCGCCATCTTCTTCGTCGCTGTTGCGAGTTCCGCAACGAATGCATCATGCACCGAGGCCTCGACCAGCAACCGCGAGCCCGCGACGCAGACCTGCCCGGCATTGCGGAAGATCGCCGTTGCCGCCGCTTTCGCCGCCGCCGACAGGTCCGGCGCATCGGCGAAGACCACGTTCGGGGACTTGCCGCCAAGTTCCAGATAGCAGCGCTTCAGGTTCGACTGTGCCGAATACTGCAACAACCGCCGCCCGGTCGCGCCCGACCCGGTGAAGACCAGCACATCCACATCCGGCGCCAAGGCCAGCGCCTCGCCCGTCACCCGGCCCGGCCCCGTCACCACGTTGAACACGCCGGGCGGCACCCCCGCCTCCAGCGCCAGGGCGGCCAGCCGCAACAGCGACAGCGAGGCGGTCTCGGCCGGTTTCAGCACCACCGAATTGCCGGTCGCCAGGGCGGGGGCGATCTTCCAGGCCCCGATCATCAGCGGGAAGTTCCATGGGACAATCGCGCCCACCACCCCCACCGGTTCGCGGTGGATCAGGCCAAGCACGTTCGGCGCGGTCGGCGCGACCTCGCCGTAAATCTTGTCGATCGCCTCGGCATAGTAGCGGAAGGTGCCCGCAGCACTTCCCGGCTCGGCCTTCAGCGCCATGGCAATCTCGGTCCCGTTGTCGCGCACGCCCAGCACCGCCAGCTCGGTGGCGTGCTTCTCGATCAGGTCGGCCAACCGGTGCAGCACCGCCTTCCGGCCCGCAGGCGCCATGCGGGACCAGCGCCCGTCCTCGAAGGCTGCCCGGGCAGAGGCGCAGGCGCGGGCCACATCGTTCGGCCCCGCCGCAGCAAGGGTGGTCAACTGCCGCCCGTCGATCGGTGACAGGACTGCCGTCTCGCCTGCGCCATCGACCCACTGTCCCCCGATCAACAGCTTGCCCGCTGCGACCGGGGCCGCGGCCAGCCGGTCGATCATTGCCTGATCCAGTGCCATGTCCTCTCCCTAAATCGGTTCAATATTTGAACCATCGGTTTAAAAATAGATTGACAGCGACCGCCCCCATCTGTCAACAAAAATGCCAGGGAAGACGCATCTCTCGCGGGAAGGAGCCGGATCAGACGATGGGAACGGTCGGCAAGGCACTGGACCTTCTGGACCTTTTCACCAAGGCCCAGCCGCAACACGGCCTGTCGCATCTGGCGCGATCCTCCGGCCTCAACAAGGCCACCTGCCATCGCCTCTTGACCGAACTCGAATCGCGCGGGCTGCTGGAACAGACCGGCCCGGCCCGCGAATACCGGCTTGGTCCCGCCGTGCTGCGCCTGTCCGCCCTGCGCGAAGCTGCCGTTCCGACCCGCGAAGCCGCTATGCCCATCCTGCGCCGTCTGGCCGAAGCCACCGGCGAAACGGCGCATCTCTCGCATATCGTCGCCGGTCGCCTGCAAACCCTCGCCTTCGCCTATGCCTCGCGCCAGGGCGTCCGGGTGATGATGGAAGACGCCGATTTCCTGCCCTTCCACGCCACCGCCTCCGGGGCCGCTGTGCTGGCGCATCTTGCCGATGCCGAACCCCTCATCGCCGCCGCCCCCAACGCCGACACCCTGCGCGCCCGCATTGTGGAGGCCCGCGCCAAGGGCTACGCCGAAACCCTCTCGACCTTCGAGAAGGACGTGAACAGCTTCGCCGTGCCGCTGTTCGATGCGACCGGCACCTGCACCGGCGCGCTCGCCGTCGCCGCCGCCGCGCCCCGGATGACCCCCGACCTGCACGCCACCATCACCACCGCCCTCATCGCCGCCGGGGCCGAGATCACCGCCCTCTGGGGCGGCCAGCCCCCCATCCGCACAGGAGCCCCCACATGAAAGACGCCAACTTCTTGAAAGCCCACAACGCCCGCTCGCTTTGGCACCCGATGACCGCGCCGTCGGACAGCCTGAAGAACCCGCCCGCGATCATCACCGGCGCCCATGGCACCCGGATCGTCGACATCGACGGGCATGAGGTGGTGGATGGCGTCGGCGGCCTCTGGAACGTCAACCTCGGCTATTCCTGCCAGCCGGTGAAGGACGCCATCGCCGCCCAGCTCGACGCGCTGCCCTACTATTCCATCTTCCGCGGCACCTCGAACGACAAGGTGATCGAGCTGGCCGAGGAACTTCGCGCCTTCTTCGAACCCGACGGCCTGACCCGCGCCTTCTACACCAGCGGAGGCAGCGACAGCGTCGAAACCGCACTCCGCCTGTCCCGCCAGTACCACAAGATCAAGGGCGAACCGGCCCGCACCAAGTTCCTGTCGCTCAAGAAGGGCTACCACGGCACCCACATGGGCGGGGCATCCGTGAACGGCAACGCCAACTTCCGCACCGCCTATGAGCCGCTCCTGCCCGGCTGCTTCCACATCCCCGCCCCCTACACCTACCGCAACCCCTTCAACGAATCCGACCCCGCCAAACTGGCGCAACTCTGCCTGCAGGCGCTGGAAGACGAGATCGCCTTCCAGGGCGCCGCCACCATCGCCGCCTTCATCATGGAGCCGATCCTCGGCGCGGGCGGCGTCATCCCCCCGCATCCGACCTTCATGCCCGGCGTCGAGGCGATCTGCCGCAAGCACGGCATCCTCCTCATCGCCGACGAGGTGATCACTGCCTTCGGCCGCACCGGCGCCTGGACCGGCAGCCGTCTCTGGGGCGTGAAGCCCGACTTCGCCTGCACCGCGAAGGCCATCACCAACGGCTACTTCCCCTTCGGCGCGGTGATGATCGCCGAAGGCGTGGCGCAGGTCTTCGAATCGGATGCCACCGGCAAGGCCGCTATCGGCCACGGCTACACCTATTCCGGCCACCCGGTCGGCGCTGCCGCGGCACTCGCCTGCCTGGCCGAGACGAAGCGCCTGAACGTCCCCGTCAATGCCGCCGCACGTGGCACCCAGTTGCACCAGGGCCTCCTGCACCTCCAAACCCAGCACGCAGCCATCGGCGACGTCCGCGGCGGCCACGGCCTGATGTGCGCCATCGAGCTTGTCGCCGACCGCGCCTCGAAAAAGCCCGCCGACAAGGCGGTTCCGGCGAAGGTGCAGGAGGTGGCCTACCAGTCCGGCGCCATGGTCCGGGTGTCCGGCCCGAACATCATCCTCTCGCCGCCCTTGGTGGTGACGGAAGCCGACATCGCGACTATCCTTTCCGCGCTCGACTCAGGCTTCAAGGCGCTCTAGGCCCGCGATGACCACCGGCTTCGCATTCGACGAACGCACCCTCTGGCACACCACCGGCGAGGCGGCGCTGTTCCTGAAACCCGGCGGCTGGATCCAGCCTCCCGCCGGGGGCGGCCATGCCGAAAGCCCGGAAACCAAGCGCCGCTTCAAGAACCTTCTCGACGTCTCCGGCCTCTCCCGCCACCTCGCCGTCGAGACCGCGGCCGAAGCGACCGAGGAAGCCCTTCGCCGCATCCATCCCGCCAGCTACCTGACGGAATTCAAGCGTCTCTCCGACGCGGGCGGCGGGATGCTGGGCGAGGAATCGCCCTTTGGCCAGGGCAGCTACGACATCGCCGCCCTCTCCGCCGGCCTTGCCATCCATGTGATGGACAAGGTCCTGACCGGCCAGTGGCAGAACGGCTATTCCCTTTCCCGCCCGCCCGGCCACCACTGCCTGCCGGACACGCCGATGGGCTTCTGCCTCATGGCCAACATCCCCATCGCCATCGAGGAGATGAAGGCCCGCCACCAGATCGGCAAGGTCGCCGTCATCGACTGGGACGTCCACCACGGCAACGGCACGCAAGCCATCTTCTGGGACCGACCCGATGTCCTGACCATCTCGCTGCACCAGAACAATTGCTATCCGGTGAACTCCGGCTCCACGATCGAACGCGGGGCAGGGCGCGGCGAAGGCGCGAACATCAACGTGCCCCTCCTGCCTGGCGGCGGCCACCAAAGCTACCTCACCGCGATGGACCGCATCGTCCTGCCCGCCCTCCGGCGCTTCCAGCCCGAGCTGATCGTCGTCGCCTCGGGCCTCGACGCCAACGCGCTCGATCCGCTGGCCCGGATGCTGGCGCATTCCGACACCTACCGCGCGCTCACCCAACGCCTGATGCAGGCTGCCGATACCCTGAGCGGCGGCAGGCTGGTGATGGTCCACGAAGGCGGCTATTCCGAGGCCTATGTGCCGTTCTGCGGCCAGGCCATCGTGGAAACGCTGTCGGGACGGCAGACCCAGGTGATCGACCCCTTCCTCGATTTCCTGCAAGCCCAGCAACCGCCAACCGAGTTTGTCGCACTGGAAGACCGCCGTCTTGCCGAGATGGCAGAAAGCTACGGGTTGTAGAAGATGACCGATTTCGTGGCCCTCCTTGGCACCAAAGGCGGACCGGCGATCCGGCAGGGTTCGCCCATGCCGACCTCGTCGCTCCTGTCGCTCGCGGACCAATGGGCCGTGGTGGATTGCGGCCTGGGGGTGACAAAGGGCCTGGTCGATCAGGGCATCGCTCTCAAGGACCTGAGCCTCATCTTCATCACCCACCTGCACTCCGACCACTACCTCGAACTCGGGCCCCTGATCCACACGGCCTGGACGGCGGGCCTCAAGACCCCTGTCAAGGTCTGGGGACCATCGGGCCTGACGCGCTACTGGCAGGGGTTCCTCGCCTCCATGGAGGAGGACATTGCCACCCGCATCGAGGACGAGGGCCGCCCCGACCTCGCCGGACTGGTCAGCTTCGGGGTGATCGCGGCCAATGCGCCGATCCGCGAAGGTGGGATGACCGTGACCGCGCTGCCCTCGATCCATCCGCCGCTGACGGAAAGCTGGTCACTGTCCTTTCGCACGGGCGACCGACATGTCGTCTTCTCCGGCGACACCGCGCACAACCCCGCTCTGGCGGCCTTTGCCAAGGATGCCGACCTTCTGGTGCACGAGGCGATGCTGGCCGAAGGCCTCGCCGCCCTGCAGAAGCGGATCGGCAACGGTGACGACCGGCTGATGAAACACTGGCTGCGCGCGCATACCCTGGCCGAAGACGTGGCGCGCACGGCCCAGTCCGCAGGGGTCAGGGCGCTGGCGTTGCATCACCTGATCCCTTCGGACGACGCGGCCTTCGGTCCGGCCGACTGGCACCGCGCCTGCGCGCCGCACTGGTCAGGCCCGCTCTACATCGGCCATGACGGCAAGCGCATCTTTCTCTGACGCCTGTTTCTGCGATTTCGTCGTCGCGCCGTTAACCTCCCGCGCGGCGTGACGAAGCCATCGACGGGGACGCGTCGGCATGGCAGGGTCCGCCGCAAGGAGAAGCCTCATGTCCATCCCCTTCGCCGGTCCGCAAATCCCGGGCCTTGTCCAGCACATCCTCGACCGGATCGACCTTGGCCAGTTGAACCCCGGCGACCTTCTGGACGAAGCGGAACTGTCCGAGACGCACGGCGTCTCCCGCACCCCGGTGCGCGAGGCGATCCTTTACCTTGAAGCCCTCGGCCTCGTCCGTCGCCTGCCCCGCAAGGGGGCCGCGATCTTCCGGCCCACGCTTGAGGAGTTCCTCGCCATCCTCGAAGTCCATGCCAAGCTGGAAGGCCAGGCCGCCGGCCTCGCCGCCCGCCGCCTGTCCCGCCAGGGGGCCGAGGATCTGGAAGCGGCCGTCCGCGCCTGCGAGGCAAAGGCGACGCAAAGCCCCGCCAGCGACCCCGATGGCTATTACCAGCTGAACCTGCGCTTTCACGCCTGCGTCGCCATCGCCTCGGGAAATGGCGTGCTTTTGGAAAGCCTGAAGACCAACGCGCGGCGTCTCCTCGCCTATTACCGGGCGCGCTATCGGTTTCAGGGCGCGATCCCGCGGTCGGCGCAGGAACACCGCGCCATCGCAAAGCTGATCACCGACCGCGATTCCCAGGGCGCCGAGACACTGATGCAGTCGCATGTCCAGTTCGACCAGGTGACGGCAATGGACCTCCTCGCTGCGCTCTCTTGACGCAAGCTTGGGAACTTTCCAGGAAACTCTCAGGTTTGGCGCCGGTTCTGCTCAAAGAAGCGCGCGATCCACTCTGCGAAGCGCGGCCCCTCCGCCCCCAGCGCCAGCGAGACCCTGGCGCTCTCACCCACCGCCGCCGGAAAATGCGGGGCAAACTCGTCTACCAGCGCCGCCAGGAACTCCGGCGTCATCTCGGGGTGATACTGCGTTGCGAAGACCGTGTCTCCGATCCGGTAGGCAGCCGCCGGGCACCCCGGCGATTGCCCCACAACCACCGCCCCCGGCGGCAGCCCCGTCACCTGCTCGCCATGCGCCGCCGCCAGCCTGAAGGCCGCGACCGGCTCCATCCAGGGCGCTGGGGCCACAACCTCCGTCTCTGCCGTCCCCAGCACGAATCCGTCCGGATTCGGCCCTACATTTCCCCCCAGCGCCTTGGCAATCGCCTGATGCCCGAAGCAGGCCCCGACCAGCGGCACGCCAGAGGCAAAACCCTCGCGGATCAGCTCGAACAGCCGTTCGATCCAGGCATCCTCGTCATGCACCGAAGACGGGCTGCCTCCGATCAGCGCCCCGTCAAACTCTTGCAGCGTCGTCGGAAATTCTCCCTTCGGCAAATCGAAGGCCGTGATTGTCCACCCCGGCCGCACGGCCTGCATCAGTGTCCGGAACTTCTCCACATCCCGCGGATGGCGGGCCGCGAATTCGCTGTCATCCGTATTGGTCGCCAGCACCGCGATATGCATGAGATTTCCCTTTACATATTTAACATGTTCATCATTATACAAAGCAAGCCGCAGGGCAAGGGAGGAATCGATGACAGTCTGGACGCCCACCGATGACGGCCATGCCGATCTGACCAGCCACGACACCTTCACCCAGGGCGCGCCGCAAAACACCTTCGCCCGCCTCCGCCGCGAAGACCCGATGCACTGGACGCCCTACGCCCAGGGCCAGGGCTTCTGGTCTGTCACAAGGCACGAGGACATCCATTCCCTGAACGGCAAGCCCGACCTCCTCTCCTCCGCCCGCGGCATCCGGATGGAGGACCAGAGCTACGAGGAATACCTCGCCCGCCGCACCTTCCAGGAAACCGACCCGCCCGAGCACATGATGACCCGCGTCAAGGTCGCCAAGGCCTTCTCCAAGCCCGTCATCGCCACCTTCGAGCAATCCATCCGCGACCTCTGCGACACCATCCTCGACGCCGCCCTGCAACGCGAAACCTTCGACGCCACCAAGCACATCGCCCGCGAACTGCCGATGCGGATGCTCGGCCGCATCGTCGGCCTGCCCGACGAGGACCTGCCCTGGCTGGTGGAAAAGGGCGACGCGCTCATCGCCAACACCGACCCCGACTTCACTCCCCATGTCCTCGACAAGCTCACCACCGACGAATTCCGCATGATGCCCTTCAACTCGCCCGCAGGCGCGGAACTCTTCGTCTACGCCAAGGACCTGATGAAGCGGAAGGAGGCGGCCGGCGACACCTCGGGCGTCCTCCACATGATCCTGCAACCCGGTCACGACGGCAGCGTCATGCCCGAGATCGAATTCCGCAACTTCTTCTGCCTCGTCGTCGCCGCCGGGAACGACACCACCCGCTATTCCATCGCGGCAGGCTTGCAGGCGCTCGCCCACCAGCCCGAGCTTCTGCCCCTGATCCAGTCCGGCGCCGTCGACGACACCATGGCGGACGAGATCATCCGCTGGGCCAGCCCCACCAGCTATTTCCGCCGCACCGCCACCCGCGACTTCGATATGCACGGGAAACAGATCAAGGCGGGCGACAAGGTGCTCTACTGGTACGCCTCCGCCAACCGCGACGACACGGTCTTCGACCAGCCCTTCCGCGTCGACCTCGCCCGCAGCCCAAACAAACACCTCGCCTTCGGGCAAGGGGGCCCGCATCTCTGCCTCGGCATGTGGCTCGCCCGGCTCGAAGTCCGCGTCCTCTTCCAGGAACTCGCCAAGCGGATCAAGTCGATCGAGCCCGCAGGCGAACAGAAATTCCTGCGTTCCAACTTCGTGGCCGGGTTGAAAAACCTGCCCGTCCGCGTGACGCTGCAATAATCCAGTATTCCGGGGGGAATTCACCATGGCCGACCGCCTGCGCGCGATGTTCTGCGACCATCTCAGCCTGATGCGCGGCAAATACCTGCCCGCCGCCAAGCTGAAATCCGACGGCACCCGGATGGCGCGGCCCACGTTCAGCGTCCACTGGGACAAGGACCTGATCCTCGACGCGCCCCATACCAAATGCCGCGAGGGCATCCCCGACATGGAACTGCGCTGGGAGGACTCCGAAATCCGCGACGGCTGGGAGCCCGACACGAAAGTCGTCACCGGCGATCTTTATGACAGCGACGGCGCCCGCATTCCCCTCTGCCCCCGCGCCGCCCTGAAACGCGCCGTCGCCGCCTGGGCCGCGAAGGGCCTGACCCCGAAGGTTGGCGTCGAACTGGAAGCCTATGCCTTCGAGATCTCCCAGGACGGCTCCGTCGCCCCGATGCACGCCCCCGGCGGCATCGTCTACGGCACCGGCCCCTTCGCCGACCCCGCCGGTTTCACCGACGCCATCTGGAACCGGGCCGAGGAAGCGGGCTTCCGCCTCGAACTGATCACCGCCGAATACGACACCCCGCAGTACGAATTCACCCTCGCCTATGACGAGGTCGTGTCGGCCATCGACGAGATGGTCCTCTTCCGCCAGATGGCCCGCGAAGTCGCGCTGGAGCACGGCGTCCTCCTGACCTTCCTGCCGAAACCGATCCTGGAGAAGGGCGGCTCGGGCCTGCATTTCAACCTCTCCTTCGCCGACAAGACCGGCAAGAACGCCCTGATGACCGGCCCGAAGGCCGGCCCCGCGCATATGAACGATCTTGCGAAAGGCGTGGTCGCCGGATGGCTCCACCACCACAAGGGCCTCGCCGGGCTTCTGGCCCCGACCGTCGGCAGCTACCTGCGCCTGCAACCGGCCTCGATGTCGGGATACTGGTGCAACTGGGGCGGCGACCATCGCGGCGTGACCGTGCGTGTCTCCGAAGAAGGCGGCCCGAAGACCCGTCTCGAACACCGCATGGCCGACGCCAGCTGCAACCCCTACACCGCGCTGGCGGCCCTTCTGCAAGCCGGGCTTCTGGGCCTTGAAAAGGGCTATGACCTCCCCGCGCCCGAGGCGGGCGACGGCTTCGACCGCACCGACGCGGGCTATGGCGTGGCCGCCTCGCTGGCCGAGGCGATGGACGACCTTGAGGCCGATACCGCGCTTGCGGCGGCGTTGGGCCCGGACCTCGTCGAACATCACCTCTTCATGAAACGGATCGAGGTGACGAAGACCGAGGGTCTCGAAGGCGCTGCCTTGCGCGACTATTACATCTGGTATGTCTGAGGGTCCTGCGATGAAAGCCACCTGGAACCTGGCCGATGGCCGCGAAATCACCCTGGACGTCGCCGAAGGCACCAGCCTGATGGAGGCCGCCACCCGGCATGGCGTCCCCGGCATCATCGGCGAATGCGGTGGCTCGATGTCCTGTGCCACCTGCCATGTCGTCGTCGACTCCGCCTGGGCCGACAGGGCAGGGGGGCCAAGCCCCTTCGAGGAAGACATGCTCGACATCACCGAGGCCGGGCGGCAGCCCAGCTCGCGGCTGTCCTGCCAGCTGAAGATGAACGCGTCGCTGGACGGCATTGTGGTCAGCGTCCCGCAAGCCTGACTGGCCCACGCCACTCCCCCGGCCTTGCGCCGGGGGCCTTGGTATCCATCCCGCTAGCCGCCTGCCACATCCCCCAAACCAGTCACCCGAAAACACCCCAAGGCGCCTTCTCCACCCCCGTCTTTCATCTTTGCCCAAGTATCCCCGCCGGAGGCAGCCAGGGTTCTCCGAAGTGCCGCCCCGGCCCGCCTTGGCTCATCCCTTCATACTGGCCCAAATATCCCCGCCGGAGGCAGCGACACCGGCAACCCGCGCAAGGGCAGGGGACTTTGCACGCCGCCGCCCCACGCCAACCCTCCACTGCTTGTCCCACCCAACCCCGAACGGCCTTCGCCACAGGCCCGCTGACGGCTGTCGCCCGTTATCCCGGACACGCTTCCCCGAGACCGCTCGACCCATCACGTCCCGAACCCCGCCTTTCATCTTTGCCCCAAATATCCCCGCCTGAGGCAGAGCCCATATCCTCAGGCGCTGCCCAGCTTCGTCCGGCGCTCCCTTTCATACTGGCTCAAATATCCCCGCCGGAGGCATCCGTGTCGGAGGCCATGCGCACCGCCGCCTTCGAAGCGCACGGCACCCGCCAGGCGCCTCCCCTCCCCCAGCGTGGGGAGGGGATGGGGAGGGCGGCCTGTCAACCTCGCCTTGCGCCCGCAAGCAGGGAACCTAGTCTCCGAAGGCGCAAGCCCCGGAGGTGCCCATGCTCGATACCCTCAGCTCCATCCTCACCGAAGCGGGCACCCAGGCCCTCGGTTTCTTCAACACGCTCAACGATCGCGCCGTTGAAGCCAAAGCCCCAGGCGACTTCGTCTCCGACGCCGATCGCGCGGTCGAGGCCACGCTTCGTCGCCTTCTGACCGAACACTTCCCCGACTGCGGCATCCTTGGCGAGGAAATGGGCGGCACCCCCTCGGGCCGCTTCTGGGCGGTCGACCCCATCGACGGCACTGCGAACTTCCTTTCCGGTCTTCCGTTCTGGACCATCTCCCTCGGGCTGATCGACAAGGGCGAGCCCGTCGCGGGCGGCATCTTCGCCCCCGCGCTGGGCCTGATGGCTGTGGGCGACGCGTACGGCACCCTGCGGGAAACCGGGCTGAGCGCGACCTCCCGCGCCGCCGATCCCCCCTGCATCGGCCTCGGTCGCAACCCCCGCTGGCCCCCCGCCGACCGCCACGCGGTCGAGGCCGCCTGCGAGAATGCCGGTCTCGCGCCCCGCCTCTTCGGCTCCTGCGCGCTGTCGCTGATGCTGGTCGCCACGGCTCGGCTCAAGGGCTACATCGAGCCCCGGGTCGGCGGGCTATGGGACTGTGCCGCAGGCCTCGCCCTCTGCCGCGCCGCAGGCTTGCCCACCGCCTTCAAGCGACACCCGGACGGTACCGTGGACCTGCTGGCGGGCGAGGTTTTCCACATCGCGGAAGCCGCCGGATGGCGCGACGAAATGTTAAGAAGTCCTGAACGTCCGCGCGCAAGCTATTGATTTCATGGGGTGCGAATTTCTGTCCACCGTGGACAGCCAAACCCGCTTGCAGCCCCCGACCCCTGCTGGCACAGTCCTGCCCAAGGCCGGGGAGGGCCCGACTCCATGACCAGCAATACCACCGCAGGCGGCTATTTCCTCTATCATTCCATCGGCATCTACCCGGGGAAAGAGGAAGGCCTGTCCCGCGCCATGGCCGAATTTTCCGAAGTCTGGGGCGCCCCGAACGACAAGCAGTGGGGATACGTCCTGCGGAAGCGGCAGGATTTCATCGACCGCTGGCGGCGCCTGATCAACGTCCCCAAGGGCAGCCTGACCACGGTCGACAACGTCACCGAAGGCATGCAGAAACTGATGCGCGCCCTGCCCGAGGGAAGCTTGCGCGGAAAGCGGGTGCTGGCCTCCGCCGACTGCTTTCCTTCGGTCCATTTCCTCCTCGCGGGCCTCGCCCCGAAGATGGGCTTCACCCTGACCACCGTCCCCCTTTCCGAAGGCCGCGCCTGGGTCGAGACCGATGACTTCCTCGCCCACTGGGGCCCCGACGTCGGCCTCGCCCTCCTGACCTGGGTGACGTCGATCGGCTCGTCCAAGATGGACTACCCCGCCCTCGTCGCCCACGGCCGCGCGATGGGCAGCCTGATGGTCGCCGACATCACCCAAGGGGCAGGCCTGATGCCCTTCGACGCGATGAATCCGAGGGTGGATTTCGTCGTCTCCACCAGCCTGAAATGGCTCTGCGGGACGCCCGGCGCAGGCATCCTATACGCCGACAAGGACCTGATCCCCAGCCTGCAACCCGAAGCCCGCGGCTGGTTCAGCCAGAACAACCCCTTCTCCTGGGATCTCGACAAGTTCGAATACGCCCCCGACATCCGCCGCTTCGACAGCGGCACGCCGGGCTCGGTGGCGGCCATCGCCTCGCTTCCGGCGATGGAGTGGTTCGCGAAACAGGACCTGCGCGACGTCGCCGCCCACAACCGCCGTCTGGTGGACCGGATCATCGCCCGCGCCGACCGGCTGGACTTGGCCCTCCACTCCCCCCGCGACGCTGACAAGCGGGGCGGCGCGGTGATGTTGCACATGCCCGACAAGGCCGAGGCCGCCGCCTGCGTTGGCGCGCTGGGTGTGGAGGGTTATTCGGTTGATTTCCGCGGCCCGATCCTGCGTCTGTCCCCGGGCTTCGTCACCGAGGAACGGGCAGTCGACGCTACCTTCGACCTGATCGGCGAGGTGATGGCCCGCCGCCGTCGCCGGTTCGCCGGACGGGGAGAGGCGACGTCCGGGGCCGGAGAGGTGCTGGCGGCGCTGGCCTCGGGCCTTGCCGGGGGGGGCGTCAGGGTGGTCGACCTGACCGCCCAACTCGGGCCGGAGACGCCGATCCTGCGGCTGCCGGAAGACCTGGCCCGCAACACGCCCAAGGTCGCCATCCACCCGATCAGCGAATACGACAAGGACGGCCCGTTCTGGGCCTGGAACTGGCTGGAACTCGGCGAACATTCCGGCACCCATTTCGACGCACCGCACCATTGGCTGTCGGGCAAGGATCATCTGGATGGCTTCACCGATACCCTTTCGGTCCAGCGGCTAATCGCGCCGGTGAATGTGATTGATTGTTCACAAATGGCAACGGAGAACGCGGATTATTTGTTGACCGCTGCTGATGTGAAGGCCTGGGAAGCGCGACACGGCGAGATTCTGCCCGGAGAATGGGTGGTAATGCGCACCGACTGGGACAAGCGATCAGAGGACGAGAAGTTGTTCCTGAACGAAGACCCCGACCCTTACGAAGACGGTTCGCATTCACCGGGGCCGTCGACCGATTGCATCGACTATCTCCTGGGCAAGGGGATCGTCGGCTGGGGCACGCAATGCGTCGGCACCGATGCGGGGATGGCGGGCAAGTTCAGCCCGCCGTTCCCGGCGCACAACTTCTTGCATCGCGACAACTGCTTCGGCCTCGCAAGCCTGTGCAATCTGGACCGACTGCCGCCGAAAGGCGCGATCCTGATCGCCACGCCCCTGAAGATCAAGGACGGCACCGGCTCTCCCATCCGGGCGCTGGCGCTGGTTCCGGGCTGATCCCTCTTCCATCGGCTTCGACTTTTCCTCGGCACTGAAACGAGGGGCACGAAGCCCCTGGCAGGAGACTACCTGACGTATTTCCGAGCAAGCGTTCGCATTGCGCCGACATAGGCCACCACGTCGATGCCCACGCCGACGAACCGCGCCCCGGCTTTTACGCAATCTGCGATGAATCCCTCTTCGGTCGACAGCATCCCGGCAGCCTTGCCCGAGGCCGCGATGCGGGCCAGCGCGTCAAGAACGGCAGCGCGCACTTCGGGGTGTCCCGCATTGCCGAGATGACCCATGTCGGCGGCAAGATCGGCGGGGCCGATGAAGACGCAGTCGATGCCGTCGATCGCCAGGATGTCGTCCAGCGCGGAAAGTCCGGCCCGGCTTTCGACTTGCAGGATCAGGCAGATCTGGTCGTTCGCGGTCTTGAGGTAATCCGGGATCGCCGAAAACCGAGAGGCCCGGGCGAGGGAGGAGCCGATCCCCCGGATGCCCTCGGGCGGATAGCGGGTCGCCCGAAGAGCCCGCAGCGCCTGATCCGCAGTCTCGATCATCGGTATCATCAGGCTTTGTGCGCCCGCGTCCAGGACCTGCTTGATCCGGGCCGGGTCATCGTCGCGCAGGCGCACGACAGGCAGGCTGGACGAAGGTTCGATGACCGCCAGTTGCGCCATGGTGGAGCGCAGGTCGTTCGGCGCGTGCTCGCCGTCGATCAGAAGCCAGTCGAAACCACAGGTCGCGACCATTTCGGCGGCATAGGGATCGGCCATGCCCAGCCACGAGCCGAAGACGGTCTCCCCGGCGGCGAGGCGAAGTTTCAGGCGGTTTACAGGAGCTGGCATGGGGCTACTCGAAGCTGAGGGAGGCGGAGCCGAAGGCGCCGAAATCGGCATGGAAGCAGCTGCCGGGCGGGGCCTCGATGGCGCGGACGAAGCTGCCGGAAAGGACGACATCGCCCGCTTTCAGGCCCTGACCATACCGCGCAAGCCTTTGGACAAGCCAGAGAATCCCGGTGACGGGATCATCGAGTACGCCCGCGCCAAGGCCGGTTTCCTCGACCACGCCATCGCGCTTCACGACCGCGCCAACCCAGCGCAGGTCGAACGAGTGGACGGTGTGGCGCTGTGCCCCAAGCACGATCCCGGCGTTGGCCGCATTGTCGCTGATCGTGTCGGTGATGATCCGGGTCTTGCCGGTGACGGGATCGCTGCGCAGGATGCGGGTGTCAAGGATCTCCAGCGCCGGGGCAACGTGGGCGGTTGCAGCCAGCACATCGGCCCGCGTGACATGCGCGCCCGACAGGTCGCGGCCCATCAGGAAGGCGATCTCGGCCTCGACCCGTGCTTGAATGAAACGGTTTTTCGGAACTGTCGCGCCATCGGCGAAGAGCATGTCATCGAACAGCACGCCCGAATCCGGCGTGTCGATCTTCAACTGCTCCTGCATCGCGCGCGAGGTGAGGCCGATCTTCCAGCCGATCCCCTTGCGGCCGGTGGAGCGTTTCAGGGCGACAAGCTCGGCCTGCACGGCATAGGCGTCGTCCAGCGTCATGCCGGGATAGGCCAGCGACAGAAGGCCGATCTGGCGGCGCGTGGCCTCGGCATCCAGGAGCGCAAGGGCGGCGGCGTGGTGTTCCCTCGGGGTCATGCCCCGGTTCTTTCATCCGCGACGCCGTTGCGCAAGATGCCGATTCCCTCGGCCTCGACCTCGATCACGTCGCCGGGCTTCAGCCAGACCGGCGGGTCGAAGCGGGCGCCCGCACCGGTGGGTGTGCCGGTGACGATGATGTCGCCGGGGACAAGGGTGGTGAAGGTCGAGATATAGGCGATCTGCCGGGCCACGGGGAAGAGCATCCGGCTGGTGCGGTCATGCTGGCGGGTCTCGCCGTTGACGCGGGTCGTGAGCGCGACATCGGTGATCTGGGCGGGGTCGGTGAAGGGCACCAGCCCCGGCCCCAGCGCGCCCGAAGCATCCCAGTTCTTGCCCTGCGTCACGTTGAACTTGGCATGGCGCACCCAGTCGCGGATCGTGCCTTCGTTGCAAAGGGTAAGTGCAGTGATATGGGTCAGCGCCTGCGCTTCCGGGATGCGGCGGCCGCCCTTGCCGATGACCACGGCGATCTCGCCCTCGTAGTCGAGCTGCGGGCTTTCCGGGGGCCGGATCAGCGGCTGGCCGTGGCCGGTGAAACTGCGCGGGAAGCGGATGAAGAGCGACATGTTGGGCGGCGCGTCCTGCCCGTCCCTGTACTCGGCATTGCGGTCGGGGAAGTTGACGCCGACGCAGATGATCTTCTCCGGGTCCGGGATCGGCGGGGCATAGGTGAACGATCCTTCGGGATGGCTTGCGGGGCGGCCCTTGGCGGTGCCCAGCACCTGCGGGATCGCGCCCGCCTCGATGACATTGCGCAGGGTGCGCCACTGCGGGAAGGCGTCGGAGAGCGCCAGTACGCCCCCCGGTGCGGTCACGCCCCAGTGCTGGCGGCCCACGGCGGTGAAGGTCACAAGCATCATGGCGCGATGATCGGTGTGGCGTTGAGCGTGGCGGGGACGGGGGTGGTCCCGGCAAACAGGCTCCCCTCCTCGAACCAGGACCGCGGGGCAGGGGCGCCCCACAGCGTCTGGCGCTGGGGGTCCTTCAGGTCCCAGCGGATCGGCTCCAGGTCGGGGTCGACGGTCTGGTAGTCGGAACAGTAGATCTCGATGCGGTGGCCGTCGGGGTCGCGGATGTACAGGAAGAAGGCGTTGGAGATGCCGTGGCGGCCCGGCCCCCGCTCGATGTTTGCCAGCCAGCCGGTGGTGGACATGAGGTCGAGGAGGTCGATGATGTTCAGGGGCGTTGGCACCCAGAAGGCGGTGTGGTGCAGGCGAGGGCCGGTGCCGTTTGTGAAGGCGATGTCGTGGACGCCGCCCTTGCGGTGGGTCCAGGCGGCCCAGAGGCGGCCCGTCGCCTCGTCCTCGGTATATTCGGTGACGCGGAAGCCGATCTCGTTCCAGAAGGCGACCGAGGCATCGACGTCGGGCGAGAAGCAGTTGAAATGGTCGATCCGCAGGGGCTTTACGCCTTTGTACAGGGCATATTGCTGGTGGATCGGCGGCAGGCGGTCCATCCGGGCGTAGAATTCCAGCGGGATACCCAGCGGGTCGCGGGTGCGGAAGCTGCGGCCCTGGAAGGGGCGCTCGACCCAGTCAACCGGCAGGCCCTTGCCCTTGAAGAAGGCGGCGGCGCGGTCGAGGTCGTCCTCGTCATAGACCTTGAAGCCAAGGTCGCGCGCCTCGGCCGTTTCGGACTTCCGCAGGACGATGCAATGGTGCCCGCGCTCCTCCAGCGCCCGCAGCCAGATCGTTTCGGCGTCCTCGTCCGTCACTTGCAGGCCCAGCGTGTCGACGTAGAAGGCGCGCGACTTCGCAAGGTCGGTCACGCCGAATTCCACATGGCTCAGGCGGACGGTGTTGAACGGCGGGTAGAGGTTCGGGGCGGGGACGGGCATGGCGGGCCTCAGCTGACGGGGAAGATGACGTTGGTCTGGCCGGTGCCGGACGAGGGGAAATAGGGCGTCACCACCTCGCATTTCGCGCTGTAGCTGTCCCAGCCGAGCGCGCCATACAGCATGGCGGTGTCGTGCATCGAGCCTTCGCCGCAGCAGAACTGGGCGTAGTCCGGCAGCATCTTCAGGAAGGTCGCATGGTCGCCCCTCTGCCACATGTCCAGCACATGCAGGTCGACCTGCCGGTTGAACTCGCTGGAGATGGTGAAGGTGCCATTGTTCGCCGCATAGTCCCGGTTCGGCCAGATCTTGTGCGAGAGCGAGCCGGACGCGACCAGCAGGACCTTGCTGTCGGACGCTTCCACCGCCTTGCGGATCGCCTCGCCGATCACCCGGCTTTCGTCGTGGCTGTGCACCGTGCACCAGGCGGCGACGGAAACGACCTTCATCCGGTGGGCACGGGACATGAAATGCATTGGCACCAGTGTGCCGTATTCGCATTCCAGCGTGTCAAGGTGATGGGCCAGCGTGTAGACCCCCGCCTCGGTCGCGGCCCTGGCGATGGCGTCGCCAAGGGCCGGGTTGCCCTCATGGTCGAAGGGCATGTTCTGGATGAACTGCGGGAACTCGTTCGAGGTGAACAGGCCCCGGAATCGGTGGTTGGCGTTGATGTGGAAGCCCGCGTTGATCACCCAATGCGTGTCGCAGATGACGACCGTATCGGCCCCCAAGGCCTTGGCGCGCCAGGCGATTTCCAGGTGCCCGTCGATGGCCGCCTGCCGTTTGCCCTTCACCGGGCCGTCCTGTTCGGACATCAGCATCGTCGGCACATGCGTGCATTTCGCCGCCAGAACGATTTCTCCCATGACCTTCCCCCTTCAGGCGCCAAGCCGCTGGATCTTGTGGTTGCCAATCGCGAAGGCGGTGTTCTTCGTTTCCATGTAGAACTCGAACGACCAGTCCCCTCCGTCGCGCCCGATGCCTGATGCTTTCACCCCGCCGAACGGGGTGGGCAGGTGGCGGACGTTTTCTGAGTTGACCCAGATCATCCCGGCCTCCAGCGCATCGGAAAACCGCAGGGCGCGGGTCAGGTCATTGGTCCAGAGGTATCCGGTCAACCCGTAGGCGGTGGAGTTGGCGATGGCCAGCGCCTCGGCCTCGTCCCTGAAGGTCAGCGAGGTCAGGAAGGGGCCGAACACCTCTTCCTGCGCGATCCGCATCTGCGGGGTTGCGCCGGTGAACAGCGTCGGGCGCACGAACCATCCCGCATCGCCCACCCTGTTGCCACCCGCCGCCAGAACCGCGCCGTCCTGCCTGCCGATCTCGACGTAGGACGTGACCTTGTCGAAATGGGTCTTGTGGATCAGCGGTCCGACTTCGGTTTCCGGGTCCAGCGGATGCCCGACCCTGATCGCATCGGCCCGCTTGGCCAGCATGGCGTTGAACTTTTCCGCGATGCTTTCCTGCACCAGCACGCGCGAGGACGAGGTGCAGCGTTCGCCGTTCAGCGAATAGATCATGAAGATCGCCGCATCCAGCGCCCGCTCAAGATCGGCGTCCTCGAAGACGATCACCGGGTTCTTGCCGCCCAGCTCGAAATGCACCCGCTTCAGCGTGTCGGCGCCCTGTTTCATGATCATGCTGCCGGTGCGGCTTTCACCGACGAAGGCGATGGCCTTGATGGCGGGATGTTCGGTCAGCGCCTTCCCGGCCTCCTCGCCCAGCCCGTTGACCAGGTTCAGCACGCCGGGGGGCAGCCCCGCCTCGTGGCAGATTTCGGCCAGCAGCCGCGCGGTGAGGGGGGAAAACTCGGCCGGCTTGTGAACGACCGTGCAGCCTGCGGCCAAGGCAGGCGCAATCTTCCAGGTCGACAGCATGAATGGCGTGTTCCAGGGCGTGATCACCCCGACCGGCCCGATGGGCTTGCGGCTGGTCACGTTCAGGTGGTCCTTCGTCGGCAGCGACTTGCCGTCCCGGGCACCCGGCGCCAGGTCGGCGAAGTAGCGGAAGTTCTCCGCCCCGCGCAGGGCGGCCTTCGACATGAAGCGCCAGGCCTGCCCGGTGTCCCAGCATTCGCACAATGCGATTTCCTCGGCCCGCGCCTCGATCCCGTCGGCGATGCGGTGCAGGATCGCCTTGCGCTTTGCCCCGTCCAGCGCCGCCCAGGCCGGGAAGGCCGCCTTCGCCGCCTGTGCCGCCCGATCGACATCCGCCGCCGTCCCACGCGCGACGGTGGCGATCAGGCTTTCATCGACCGGCGAGCGGGTCTCGAACACCCCGCCCGCGCCCGCCGCATCCTTCCCGTCGATCAGGTTCAGGATGCCGCCCGACCGGAACCGCGCCAGATGACCCTCAAGCTTTTCCAGATGGGTGGCGAGCGTCATTCTTTTTCTCCGGGCAGGTAGTTGCGGATCGAGCTGGCCTTGGGCGACAGCGCGGGGTCGATGTCGCGCATTTCCAGCGACAGCATGAGGGACGAGCTGGCCATGACTTCGGCGCAGAAGGTCTCGGCGGCGGCGAAGATAAGGGCGGTCGCTTCGGCCTTGGCCGCGTCGCTGCGCCCGCCGCGCAGGCGGATCGAGATGTCGAGGAAGGCATGGTCCGGGTTGCCGTCGGCGATCACCACATGATCAGCCCGCAGCGCCCGGACGCGGATGCCAGCGAGCGGCAGGATGCCGGTCGCGACCGCCGCATCCCGCAGCACGCGACACAGGCCCGCGACATCAAGTCGGCTTTCAAGATTCGCGGAATAGTCGATCTGTATATGCGGCATCGCGGCCTCCCAGTCCGATTGAGCGGGATGATACTTGCTTTGTCAAGTAATTTTGCGGAGGTTGAGACTGTGCCCGAAACAGGCCATAAGCTGGACATGACCGACGCCCCCGCCTTCCGCCAAACCCGCCGTTCCCTGCCCATCTCGCTTCTGCGCGCGCGGGAGGTGGTCATGGGTCCGATCCGCGACATGCTGTCGGACTCGGGTGTGAACGAACAGAAATGGCGCGTGCTGCGGGTGTTGCAGGAAAAGGGCCCGCAGGAACTGAGCCAGGTCGCCGCCGAGGCGGTGCTGCTCCTGTCCAGCCTGACCCGGATGGTCGGGCCGATGGTCGCTGAGGGGCTGATCTCGCGCATGACCCCGCCAGAGGACCGGCGCAAGACGGTGGTGGCGATCACGCCTGCCGGACTCGCCCTGGTCAACGCCCATGCCGGTGAAAGCGCAGCGATCCTGGGCCGGATCGAGGCCGAGTTCGGTCACAACCGGCTGGAGCAACTTCTGGATCTTCTTGAGGATTTGCAGCGGCTTGACCTGCGGTCCGGCACCCCGGAAGCCGCCCAGAAAGCCCGCCGCTGACTCCCTGATCCCTGCTTTCCGCCCGTGCAGTGAAACGACTCACTTGACGACTATTGGATCGTTCCAGTATTGAATTGGAACGATCCAAAATAACCGAGGACGCGATGCGCTGGGGACTGATCGGGGCAAGCACGATTGCCGAGCAGCACATGATCGGCGCGATCCGGGCGACCGGGGGCGAGGTTGCCGCCGTGGTCAGCACGACCAAGGCGCGGGCACGCGATTTCGCCGCGCGGCATGGCATCCCGACCCATGGTGCCACACTGGCCCTCATCCTGGATGATCCCTCGATCCGGGCGGTCTACATCTCCTCGACCAACGAGAAGCACCATGCCCAGGCGCTGTCGGCCATCGCGGCAGGCAAGCATGTGCTGTGCGAAAAGCCGCTGGCGATGACGCTGGACGAGGCAACGGAAATGGTCGCGGCGGCAGAAGCGGCGGGGGTGATCTTCGCCACCAACCACCATCTACGCTGCTCCGGCTCGCATCGCGCCGTCCGCGACCTGATCGCGCAGGGCCGCATCGGCCGCGTCCTGTCGCTGCGCCTCTTCCACGCCGTCCACCTGCCCGGCAACCTGCAAGGCTGGCGGATCAACGACGCGGGCGCGGGCGGCGGGGTGATCCCCGACATCACCGTGCATGACGCCGACGTGGCGCGCTTCCTTCTGGGCGAAGACCCCGTGGCCGTGGTCGCGCAGATGACGGCCTCCGGCATGGGGCAGGGGGTCGAGGATTCGGTCATGTCGGTCTGGTCCATGCCCTCGGGCGCGATGGTGTTCGGCCACGAAAGCTTCACCCATCCCTTCGCCGGATCGGGGCTGGAGGTGCATGGCACCCATGGCTCGATCTTTGCGCGGGGGGTGATGACGCAGCAGCCCAAGGGCGAGATCGAGCTGGTCACCGCAACCGGGCGCGAGGCGGTGTCCTTCCCGACGCACAACCTCTACGCCCAGGGCGTGCAGGATTTCCTGTCCGCCGTCGCTGGGCAGGGCGCCCCTGCGGCAACCGGCCGTGACGGCATCGCCTCGCTGGCCGTGGCCCTTGCCGTGCGCGAGGCCGCCCGGACGGGTATCCGCCAGACCGTCGACTACCGGAGAACCGCATGACCAAGCTCGTCTCCCCCTCCGCAGCCGTCGCACGCATTCCCGACGGGGCTGTCGTCACCGTCTCCTCCTCCTCCGCGCTCGGCTGCCCCGACCTTGTGCTCAGGGCACTGGGAGAACGGTTTCGCGCCGAGGGCCACCCGAAGGCCATCACCACGTTGCATCCCATCGCCGCAGGCGACATGTATGGCGTCAAGGGCATGGACTGGATTGCGCAGGACGGGCTTCTGGCCCGCGTGCTGGCCGGCTCCTATCCCTCCGGCTCTTCCAACCTGCCGATGCCCGAGATCTGGAAGATGATCGTCGAGGACCGTGTCGCCGCCTACAACGTCCCCTCCGGCATCATGTTCGACATGCACCGCGAGGCTGCCGCCCGCCGCCCGGGCGTGCTGACCAAGGTCGGGATGGAGACCTTCGCCGACCCGGTGCGCGAGGGTTGCGCGATGAACGCCCGTGGCGCCGCCCAACCCATCGTCCATCGCGTCGACTTCGCCGACGAGACCTGGCTTCACTTCCCGAACATCGCGCCCGATGTCTGCATCCTGCGCGCCACCACGGCGGATGAATGGGGCAACCTGACCTACGAACACGAAGGCGCCTATCTGGGCGGGCTGGAACAGGCGATCGCCACCCGCAACAACCGGGGTCTCGTTATCGCGCAGGTTTCGCGCCTCACCGCCAAGGGCTCGCTTCGCCCGCATGACGTGCGTGTGCCCGGTCATCTGGTTGACCTGATCGTCCTCGATCCCGACCAACGCCAGACCACCGAAACCCGCTATGACCCGGCGATTTCCGGCCAGATCATGCGGCCGTGGTCCAGCTTCCATCTGGCCGAACATGGCGTGGAAAAGGTCATCGCCCGGCGCGCGGCACTGGAGTTGAAGGAAGGCATGACCGCCAACCTCGGCTTCGGCATCTCTGCCATGGTGCCCCGGGTCCTTCTGGAGGAAGGCCACCCCGATGCCGTGACCTGGGCCATCGAACAGGGCGCGGTGGGCGGCATGCCCCTGACCGGCTTCGCCTTCGGCTGTGCCTCGAACGCCGATGCCTATGTCCCCTCGCCCCAGCAGTTCATCTATTTCCAGGGTGCGGGCTTCGACATGTCGTTCCTGTCGTTCCTGGAGATCGACGTCGAGGGCAACGTCAACGTCTCGAAGCTGGGCAAGAAGCCCTACCTGACCGCCGGCTGCGGCGGTTTTGTCGACATCACCGCCCATGCCCGCAAGATCGTCTTCTCCGGCTGGTTCGAGGCCGGGGCAGGGGTGGAGCTGACCGCCACCGGCCTGAAGGTCGCCACGCCCGGCAAGTTCTGCAAGATGGTCGAGAAGGTCGAACATGTCACCTTCTCCGGCACCCGCGCCCGCCAGCAAGGGCAGGAGATCCTGTACATCACCGAGCGCTGCGTGATCCGGCTGACGGACCAGGGTCTGGTCGCGACCGAGATCATGCCCGGCATCGACCCGGCGCGCGACATCGTTGCGGCATCGCAGGGCCGGGTGACGCTGGCCGAAAACGCCACCACCATGCCGCTGTCGCTGCTGGCTGAAGGCCCGATGGGGTGGCAGCCATGACCGGGGTCCGCCTGCATATCGCCGGGCCCGTGGCCGAGCTGCGGCTCGACAACCCCGCCAAGCTCAACTGCTTCACGGTCGAGATGCTGGGCCAGCTTGCCAGCCATCTGGAGGTGGTCGAAGGCCGCCCGGAAGTCCGGGCCGTGATCATCACCGGCGAGGGCGAAAAGGCCTTCTGCTCCGGCGCCGACATCAACGCCTGGGGCGATCTTGGCCCCGCCGAGTTTGCCCGCAACTGGGTGCGCGGCGGGCATCGCATCTTTGACCGGCTGGCGCGGCTGGCGAAGCCCACCATCGCGGCGCTGAACGGCCATGCCTTCGGGGGCGGTCTGGAACTTGCCGCCGCCTGCGATATCCGGGTCATCACTCCCAAGGCCACCATCGCGCTGCCCGAGGCCGGGGTCGGCATCGTCCCCGGCTGGTCCGGCTCGCAGCGGCTGGCGCGGCTGATCCCGGAAGCGATGGTCAAGGAAATGGCGCTCTTTGGTCGCCGGATCGGGGCCGACCGCCTTATCTCCTGCGGCTTCGTTGCCGAGATAGCCGCGGACGTTCGCAACGCAGCGCAGGAGATCGCCGAAAAGGCCGCAACCCTCTCCCCCCGCGCGGCCGAGATCACCAAGGCGATGATCCATGCGGGGCAGGGCGAGGACAGTGCCGCCCTGATCGAGGCGCTGGGCTCTGCCGCCATTGCCGCCAGCGCTGACCGGCAGGAGGGTGTCGCGGCCTTCCAAGAGAAACGCAAAGCAGAATTTCCGGGGACCTGAGATGCTCGACCTGACCCTGATCTCCGCCATCGAAACGACGCTTCCGCCGGTCTTTCACGCCCGCCACCTGATCGACGGCAAGTGGCAGGACAGCGCCGATGGTGCGACGACGGAACGTCGGTCCCCCTCGCACGGCACCGTCGTCAGCCGTGCTGCCAAGGGCGGCACGGCGGAGGCCGAAGCCGCCATCACCGCCGCCCGCGCCGCCTTCGACGACGGGCGCTGGAGCCAGCTTTCTGGCAAGGCCCGCGCCGCTGTCCTGCTGAAAGTCGCGGAGCTGATCGAGGCCAATACTGACCGCATGGCCCTGATCGAGACGCTGGAATCCGGCAAGCCGATCACCCAGGCGCGGGGCGAGGTTTCGGGTGCCGCCGACCTTTGGCGCTATGCCGCCTCGCTGGCCCGCACGCTGCACGGCGACAGCCACAACTCGCTTGGCGCGGACATGCTGGCCGTGGTGCTGAAGGAACCCATCGGCGTCGTCTCGATCATCACCCCCTGGAATTTCCCGTTCTGGATCCTCAGCCAGAAGCTGCCCTTCGCCCTGGCGGCAGGCTGCACCTGCGTGGTGAAACCCTCGGAACTGACCCCGTCTACTACAGTGATACTTGGCGAACTCCTCGCCGAGGCGGGTCTGCCCGATGGCGTCGTCAACATCGTCCTCGGCCTCGGCCAGCCGGTCGGCGCCACGCTCGCCTCCGACCCCCGCGTCGACATGATCACCTTCACCGGCTCCACCGCCGTGGGGCGGGGCATCGCAGCCGCTGCCAGCGCCACGCTGAAGAAGGTCGCGCTCGAACTCGGCGGCAAGAACCCGCAGGTCATCTTCCCCGACGCCGACCTCGCCTCCGCCGCCGATGCGGTGGTCTTCGGCATCTACTTCAACGTGGGTCAGTGCTGCAATTCCGGCAGCCGGATCCTCGTGCATGAAGACATCGCCGAGGCCTTCACCGAAAAGGTCGTCGCCCTGTCCCGCAAGGTAGCCTTCGGCGACCCGCTCGACCCCGCCACCCAGGTCGGCGCCATCGTCAGCCCCGAACATGGCGCGAAGATCGACGGCTATGTCGCCGCCGCACGCAAGGCCGGGGCCCGTGTCGCCCTTGGCGGTGGCCCCTTGCAGGTTCCCGGCCTCGGGCCGCAGTTCTACCAGCCCACGGTCGTGACCGGCGTAACCCCCGACATGGCCATCGCCCGCGAGGAAGTCTTCGGCCCGGTCCTGACTGTCCTGACGTTCCGCACGCTGGACGAAGCGCTGAAACTGGTGAACGATGCCGACTACGGCCTCTCTGCCGGGGTCTGGAGCGAGAACGTCCACACCTGCCTGGCCTTCGCACGCGGCGCACAGGCGGGCACGGTCTGGACCAACACCTGGATGGACGGCTTCCCGGAGGTGACCTTCGGGGGCGTCAAGCAATCGGGCCTTGGCCGGGAAATCGGCCGCTTCGGCCTCGACGAATTCATGGAAGTGAAGTCGCTCGTCATGCGCATCGGACGCACGCGGGCGCCCTGGGTCAGGGGTCAGGGATGAGTTTTGAACTCGATCTTCGGGGCTTGCAGGACATGCAGCGCATCGGCCGCCTCGCCCTGCATGGAGCGCAGGAGTGTCCGTCCCATCGCGCGACCAGCCTCCCACAGATCCTCGAACACGGTGTCCACCGTGGGCCTGAGCAGGTCGAAGATCGCCGAGGCGCGCTTGGCCACCACGTCCAGCTGTCGACCGGGATGCAGGTGCAGGTCGGCCATCGCCGACAGGCAGGCGATCGCCGCCACCTCGCCGACGCAGACCACCCCGTCCGGAGCGTCCGGCGCGGCAAGACGCTGGCGCAGGAAGGCCGCGACCTCGGTCGCCGGGGTCGAGAGGCTGACCGCCTCGGGCGTCTCCCAGGTCAGGCCCCTTTCGCGGCAGGCGGCCACCAGGCCGTAGCGCAGGTGCTGGGCGAAGGTGAAGCGATCTTGCGGCAGGATCATGAGGATCCGGCTGCGGCCCTTGTACGCCAGCCTTGCAACCGCCGCGCGGGCGAAGGCCTCGTTGTCGTAGTCGACCCAAGGGTGCGGCGTGGTGAACTCGGTGCGGCCATGGCTGACGAAGGGAAAGCCCTGTTCGGTGAGATAGCGCACGCGGGGGTCGAAGGGCTCGGTCCGGTTGAACACGATCCCGTCGCCCAGCCGGTTCTCGACGATGGTGCGGACGGCTGTCATCCGGTCGGCGTGCATCACGTCGGGGAACAGCGTCACGGAATAGCCGGTGCCCTGCAACGCATCGGTCAGCCCGCCAAGGAGGTCATGGGTGAAACCCAGGAACTCGTGGTCGAGGCTGAGCAGAAGTTGCACCACCTTGGTGCGCCCGGTGCGCAGCCGCTGTGCAGCGCGGTCGGGGACATAGCCCTGCGCACGGGCGGCCTCGGCCACCAGCTCGCGCGTCTGGGCGGCGATCCGTGGATCCTTGGCCAGCGCGCGCGACACGGTGGTGATTGCAAGCCCCGTCGCCTGCGCCACGGTGCGAAGGGTTGCGCGCTGGCGCCCGCCGGATCTGGTGCCGGTCTCCTCCACGATATGCCCGCCGCCCCCTTCGTCCGGCCCGAATCGATCCTCGGTGCAACGATGCAAATTCGTCAGAAGTATGCACCGCTGCCCGGCTTAGGCTGCCCCGTCAACCGACGTTCTTCAACAGGAAACAGCAGTTCAACGAGAAATCGGTTGACGACAGAGAAGTTGCAACGTTTTAAATTCACTGTCCCAGAGGGACAAATCAAAGGGAGGAAGACATGACAATCATGAAACGCGGGTTCGTAGCCGCGGCGATGCTCATTGCCACGACCAGCCTGGTGAAGGCCGAAGACGTCGAGGTCCTGCACTGGTGGACCTCCGGTGGCGAGGCTGCCGCGTTGAACGTGCTGAAGGACAACCTCGCCAAGGCGGGAACCGGCTGGGTCGACATGCCCGTCGCCGGGGGTGGCGGCGAGGCGGCGATGACCGCGCTTCGCGCCCGTGTCACGGCCGGCGACCCGCCGACTGCCGTACAGATGCTGGGCTTCGACATCCAGGACTGGGCCAAGGAAGGCGCGCTCGCCGACCTGACCGCCACCGCCCAGGCGGAAGGCTGGGACAAGGTTGTCCCGGCCGCGCTCCAGGCCTTCTCGACCTATGACGGCAAATGGGTCGCCGCCCCGGTCAACGTCCACTCGACCAACTGGGTCTGGATCAACAAGGCGGCGCTCGACGCCACCGGCCTTGCCGCCCCGACCACCTGGGACGAACTGGTGGCCGTCCTCGACAAGATGAAGGAAGCCGGGATCACGCCGCTCGCCCATGGCGGCCAGCCCTGGCAGGAAGCGACCATCTTCGACGGTGTCGTCCTCGGCATGGGCGGAGACCTTTACAAGAAGGCCTTCATCGACCTTGACCCGGCGGCGCTGGGCGGACCGGAAATGGCCACCGCCTTCGACCACCTGATCAAGCTGCGCTCCTATGTCGACGACAACTTCTCGGGCCGCGACTGGAACCTGGCCTCGGCTATGGTGATCAATGGCGAAGCCGGCATGCAGATGATGGGCGACTGGGCCAAGGGCGAGTTCCTGAAGGCCGGCAAGGTGCCGGGCACCGATTTCGTCTGCATCCGCTTCCCCGGCACCCAAGGCTTTGTGACCTTCAACTCCGACCAGTTCGCCATGTTCAACCAGACCGACGCGGCGAAGCAGGAAGCCCAGGTCGCGATGGCCAAGGCGATCATGGACCCGGCATTCCAGTCGGCGTTCAACGTGGTCAAGGGCTCGGTTCCGGCCCGCACCGATGTGCCGAACGATGCCTTCGACGATTGCGGCAAGAAGGGGATGGCCGACCTGGCGGAAGCCAACACCAACGGCACGCTTTTCGGCTCGATGGCTCATGGCCATGCCGCCCCTGCTGCGGTGAAGAACGCCACCTATGACGTGATCACCGCGGCCTTCAACGGCGAATATGCCGATGGCGCCACTGCCGCCAAGGCGCTGGCCGACGCCGTCGCTGCCGCGCAGTAACCACCGGCAGGGGGCGGCCCCGGGTCGCCCCCCTCGACCCAAATTCCTTCGAAGGAATTTGGCAAAAGTTTTCGAAAACTTTTGCGCCCCGATCCAGAGGGAGGACTCCATGGCCACGACCGAGGCCGATTTCCGCACGACACTCCAGGACTGGCTGCCGAAGCTCGTCCTTGCGCCCTCCTTCGCCGTGACGCTCCTTTTCGTCTACGGCTTCATCCTGTTCACCGTGGTCCTGTCGTTCACCGGCTCGAAGATGCTGCCCAAATACGACTGGGTCGGTTTCGAGAACTACCAGAAGCTTTTCGCGCTGCCCGCCTGGAACACCGCGATCGTCAACATCGCGATCTTCGCCACGCTTTACATCGTCATCTGCACCCTGATCGGGCTGATGCTGGCGATCTTCCTTGACCAGAAGATCCGGGGCGAGGGCGTTCTGCGCCCGATCTATCTCTACCCGATGGCGCTTTCCTTCATCGTCACCGGCACCGCCTGGAAATGGTTCCTGGATCCCGGCATCGGTCTTGAGAAGATCATGCATCTCTGGGGCTGGGAGTCGTTCTCCTTCACCTGGATCAAGGATGGCGAGATGGCGCTCTACACCATCGTCATCGCCGCCGTCTGGCAGACGAGCGGATTCGTGATGGCGATGTTCCTGGCGGGCCTGCGCGGCATCGACAACGAGATCCTGAAGGCCGCGCAGATCGACGGGGCCTCGAACTGGCAGCTCTACCGCCGCATCGTAATACCGCTCCTCCGCCCCGCCTTCCTCAGTGCCTTCGTCATCCTCAGCCACCTCGCGATCAAGTCCTACGACCTCGTCATCGCGCTGACCGGCGGGGGCCCGGGCCGGGCGACCGAGATGCCCGCGACCTTCATGTATTCCTACACCTTCACCCGCAACCAGATGGGCATTGGCGCCTCGTCGGCCGTGATCATGCTGATGACGATTGCCGCAATCATGGTGCCCTACCTCTACGCCGAGCTGAAGGAGAAGAAGGCATGAGCGCCGTCACACAGGACACCGCCGTCTCCACCGGCCGCGCGACCCGCGCCTTCCTCTACCTCGTCCTCATCCTGTTTGCGCTCTTCTACCTTCTGCCCTTGTACGTCATGGGGGTGAACTCGCTGAAACCCCTGCCCGAGATCACCGGGGGCAACATGATGGCGCTGCCCCAGACCTGGACGCTCGACCCCTGGCGCTCGGCCTGGTCCACCGCCCAGATCGGCGTCGAACCCACCGGCCTCAAGCCCTATTTCCTGAACTCGATCCTGATGGTCGTCCCCGCCGTCGCCATCTCGACCATCGTCGGCGCTCTGAACGGCTATGTCCTGACGAAATGGCGCTTCCGGGGGGATACCTGGGTCTTCGGGCTGATGCTCTTTTCCTGCTTCATCCCGTTCCAGATCGTGCTGATCCCGATGGCCGTGGTCCTCGGCAAGCTCGGCCTCGCGGGCTCGGTCCCCGGCCTGATCCTCGTCCATGTCGTCTACGGCATCGGCTTCACCACGCTCTATTTCCGCAACTACTACGCCAGCTTCCCGACCGAACTGATCCGCGCCGCCCAGATCGACGGCGCCGGGTTCTTCCGCATCTTCTGGCGCATCCTCCTGCCCGTCTCCGGTCCCATCGCCGTTGTCAGCGTGATCTGGCAATTCACCAACATCTGGAACGATTTCCTGTTCGGCGTCAGTTTCGGCGGCACCTCGCAGCCGATGACGGTGGCGCTCAACAACCTCGTCCAGTCCTCGACCGGCGTGAAGGAATACAACGTCCACTTTGCCGGCGCGATCCTCGCCGCGCTTCCCACCCTCTTCGTCTACATCGTCGCGGGCCGCTATTTCGTGCGCGGACTGATGGCAGGCTCTGTGAAAGGCTGACCCCGATGGGCTTTCTCGACATCCGCAACGTCACCAAGTCCTACGGCAACGTAGAGGTCCTGCACCGCGTCGACATCGCGGTCGAGGAGGGTGAGTTCCTCGTCCTCGTCGGCCCCTCCGGCTGCGGCAAGTCCACGCTCCTGAACATGATCGCGGGCCTTGAAGCCATCACTGGCGGCGAAATCGCCATCAAGAACCGCGTCGTCAACGGCGTCCACCCCTCGAAGCGCAACATCGCCATGGTGTTCCAGAGCTATGCGCTATACCCGAACATGACCGTCGGACAGAACATGACCTTCGGCCTCGAAATGCACGGCGTCCCGAAGCCCGAGCGGGACAAGGCCCTCGCCTCGGTCGCAAAGCTCCTCCAGATCGACCACCTTCTTGACCGCAAGCCCGGTCAACTGTCGGGAGGCCAGCGCCAGCGCGTCGCCATGGGTCGCGCCCTCGTCCGCAACCCCGACGTCTTCCTCTTCGACGAGCCGCTTTCGAACCTCGACGCGAAACTCCGCGTCGACATGCGGACCGAGATCAAGAAGCTGCACCACAACCTCAAGACCACCATCGTCTACGTCACCCACGACCAGATCGAGGCGATGACGCTCTCCACCCGCATCGCGGTGATGAACAAGGGCTTCGTCCAGCAGCTCGGCACGCCCAAGGAGATCTATGACACCCCCGCGAACCTTTTTGTCGCCACCTTCATGGGCAGCCCGGCGATGAACATCGTCCCTGCGACCGTGGTCATGGAAGGTGGCCAGCCCCACGCCGCCGTCACCGATGCCGAAGGCCAGGTCCGCAACCTGCGCTTCAGCCAGCCCGGCCTTGCCGCCTGGGAGGGCAAGCCCATCCTCCTCGGCATCCGCCCCGAGGCGATCACCGACCCGGAGGGCGCCGACCGCAAGTCGAGCAACATCCAGCCACTGACCAACCGCGTCACCGTCACCGAACCCTCCGGCGCTGACACCTTCGTCACCATGACGCTTTCCGGCAAGGACGTGATCGCCCGGATGCGCGCCGACGCCAATGTCACGGCGGGGCAGGTCTTCGACTTCGCGGTGAACATGGAGAAGGCCGTCGCCTTCGACCCCGCAACCGAGGACCGGATCACCGCCTGATGGACGCTGACGTCATCATCATCGGCTCGGGCATGGGCGGCTCGACGCTTGCCGCCGCCCTTGCCCCATCCGGCCGTCGCGTCCTGATCCTGGAACGCGGAGAAAGGCTGAAGGATTCACCCGAGGCCCGCAATCCGTCCGCCATCTTCCGTCGCGGCCATTTCAAGCCGAACGAAACCTGGCGCGACATTTCCGGCGCCCCCCTGCACCCGGGCAACTACGCCTATGTCGGCGGCAACACCAAGTTCTACGGCGCCGTGCTCCTGCGCTACCGGGCCGAAGATTTCGCTCCCCTGCGCCACATCGACGGCACCACTCCCGGCTGGCCGATCACCTACGAGACCCTCGAACCCTTCTACTCCCGCGCCGAAACCCTTTACCGCGTCCGGGGCGATGTCGCGGGCGACCCGACCGAGCCCCCGCACTCCGTCCCCTATCCCTTCCCCCCGGTTCCCGACGAACCCGACATCGTCACCCTCCGCCAGGCCTTCCAGACCCAGGGCCTCCACGTTTCCGCACTCCCCCTCGGCATCGACATCGGCGCCTGGCTGAAGCGCGCGCCGACCGGCTGGGACGCTTTCCCCGATACCACCGGCGCCAAATCCGACGCCGAAAGCTGTGGCCTGGCCGAGGCACTGAAGCACCCGAACGTCACCTTGATGACCGGCGCAAAAGTCACGCGCATCCTCTCGCAGAAACGGCGGGTGACGGGCGTCGAGTTGGAACGTTCCGATGGCGTGCAGCACCTGACCGCCCCCATCGTCGTCCTTTCTGCCGGGGCGATCCTCTCCTCCGCCCTCCTCTTCGCCAGCGCCAACGACGATCACCCGACCGGCCTCGCGAACCGCTCCGATCAGGTCGGCCGCAATTTCATGAACCACAACCTGACCGGCATGGTCGCCTGGAATCCCTTCCGCCGGAACCGCGCGGTCTATGAGAAGACCATCCAGATCAACGACTTCTACCTGACCGGTGGCCCGAACGGCGAACCCTTGGGCAACATCCAGATGCTCGGCCGCATCACCGGCCCGATCCTCGCGGGCGAATCCGGCCTGCCGCTCTGGCTTTCCCGCCTCATTGCCGACCATTCGATCCACATCATGGCCATGTCGGAAGACCTGCCCGACCCGAACTCCCGCGTGCTCTGGAAGAACGGCGAGGTCGTCCTCGACTGGCGCCGCACCAACACCCGCGCGCATGATCTGCTGGTGCAGCGCCTGAAACAGGCCATGCGCAAGGCGGGCTGGCCCATCACCCTGTCGCGCGGCTTCCCGAAGTCGAAGCCCTCGCACCAATGCGGCACCAACCGCATGGGCGCCGATCCCGCGACCTCGGTTGTCGACGTGAACCTGAAAGCCCACGATCTCGACAACCTCTACATCTGCGACGCCTCGGTCCTGCCGACCTCGGCGGGCGTGAACCCCTCGCTCACCATCGCCGCCCTTGCCTTGCGGGCTGGCGATCACATCGCGAAGGCCTTGCCATGAGACCCCTGGCCCTCATCACCGGAGGCCAGCAGGGCATCGGCCTCGGCATCGCTCAAGCCCTGGCAGGGCAGGGATTCCGCCTCGCCATCGCCTCGCTGCCGCCCACCGATGACCCGACCGTCCGCGACGCCCTCGCCACGCTCGGCCCCGGCGCCCGTTACTACCGGCACGACCTCGCCGACCTTACCGCCATCCCCGCGCTCCTCGAAGCCATCGAGGCCACTCAAGGCCCGCTTGACGCCCTGATCCAGAACGCCGGGGTGGCCGCGAAGGTGAGGGGCGACATGCTCGACCTCACGCCGGAAAACCTGGACTGGATCATGGGCATCAACCTGTCCGGGGCCTTCTTCCTGGCCCAGCAGGTCGCGAAGCACATGCTCGCCACAACCAGCCCGCACTACCGCTCGATCACCTTCGTCACCTCCGTCTCCGCCCGGATGGCCAGCCCCGAGCGTGCCGACTACTGCATCTCCAAGGCCGCCGCCTCCATGGCCGCCCAGACCCTTGCGCTGCGCCTTGCCCCCCATCGCATCGGCGTCTTCGAACTTCGCCCCGGCATCATCGAGACCGGCATGACCGCCGGGGTCAAAGGCAAATACACCGCCCGCATCGAAGACGGCCTCGTCCCTATGGGCCGCTGGGGCCAACCATCCGACATCGGCCAGGCCGTGATCCCCCTCGTCACCGGCCAACTGGCCTTCGCCACCGGCGCGGTGATCCCCGTCGACGGCGGGCTGTCCATCGAAAGACTGTAAGCATGACCGAAGGCTACGACTACATCATCATCGGCGGCGGCAGCGCAGGCTGCGTCCTCGCCGCCCGCCTGACCGAAGACCCCTCGGCCCGCGTCCTCCTCCTTGAAGCCGGGGGCCGCGACCGCCATCCGTTCTACCACCTGCCCGCAGGCTTCGCGAAGATGACCAAGGGCATCGGCTCCTGGGGCTGGCAGACCGTTCCCCAGCGCCACATGAACGGCATGCAGATCCGCTACACGCAGGCGAAGGTCATCGGCGGCGGCTCCTCGATCAACGCCCAGCTCTACACCCGCGGCAATGCGCTCGACTACGAGGACTGGCGCCAGATGGGCTGCACCGGCTGGGGCTACGAGGACGTGCTGCCCTATTTCCGCAAGTCCGAGGTCAACGACAGCTTCGAAAACCGTTTTCATGGGCGTGAGGGCCCCCTCGGCGTGAGCCAGCCCCGCGCTCCCCTGCCGATCTGCGAGGCCTATTTCGCCGCCGCGGCCGAGATTGGCATCCCGAGGAACCGCGACTTCACCGGCGAGGCGCAAGACGGCGTCGGCTTTTATCAACTGACCCAGCGCTGGTTCCGCCGCTCGTCCACCGCCACCGCCTTCTTGAAACCCGCCCTGAGCCGCCCGAATCTGACGCTGAAAACCGGCCAACAGGTCCTGCGCATCGTCACCGAAAAGGGCAGGGCCATCGGCGTCGAAACCCCCGAGGGCACGATCCGCGCCACGACCGAGGTCATCCTCGCCTCCGGCGCCATCGGCTCCCCCCGCCTCCTGCAGCTCTCCGGCGTCGGACCCGCCGACGATCTACGGCGCCTCGGCATCCCCGTGATCCTCGACCGCCCGCAGGTTGGCGCCAACCTGCAAGACCACCTCGACCTCTTCGTCATCGCCGAATGCACCGGCCCCCACACCTATGACCGCTACGCCAAGCTGCACTGGTCCGCTCTCGCGGGCCTGCAATACCTCCTGACCCGAAAAGGTCCCGTCGCCTCCTCGCTCTTCGAGACCGGCGGCTTCTGGTATGCCGACCCCTCCGCCCGCTCGCCCGACATCCAGTTCCACCTCGGCCTCGGCTCCGGCATCGAGGCCGGCGTCGCCGCCATGCCGAACGGCGGCGTCACCCTCAACTCCGCCTTCCTCCGCCCCCGTTCCCGCGGCACCGTCCGGCTGGCATCAAGCGACCCGACAGCCGCCCCCCTGATCGACCCGAACTACTGGGAAGACCCTTACGACCGCGAGATGTCGATCCAGGGCCTGAAGCTCGCGCAGGAGATCATGCGCCAGCCCGCGCTGAAACCCTTCGTCCTCGCCGAGCGCCTCCCCGGCCCCGCCGTGAAGACCGATGCGGACTACTTCGACTATGCCGTGAAGAACGCCAAGACCGACCATCACCCCGCCGGAACCTGCCGCATGGGCGCCGACCCGGAAGCCGTCGTCGACCCCCAGCTCCGCTTCAACGGGATCGAGGCGCTGCGCGTCGTCGACGCCTCGATCATGCCCACCGTCGTCTCCTCCAACACCAACGCCCCCACCATCATGATCGCCGAAAAGGCCGCCGACATGATCAAGGAAGCCAGCAGATGATCCGCCACATCGTCCTCCTGAAAGCCCGCCTGGACGTCACCGAGGCCCAGATCGCCACCATCTTCGCCGACCTCCACCGCCTCGACCTCCCCGGCCTCCTCGCCATCCATTCCGGCCGATCCGAAAGCCCCGAAAAGATCGAACGCGGCTACCTGCACGGCTTCACCGTCGACTTCACCGACTGGCAGGCGCTTGCCGCCTACCAGGACCACCCCGACCACAAGCGCGTCGGTGCTGCCCTCACTGCGGCAGCGCAGGGCGGCATCGACGGCATCCTCGTCTTCGACCTCGCCATCCCATGAACCCCGCCCTGATGCCTTTCACCTGGCGACAAATATCCTCCGGGGGTTTGGGGGTGGAAAACCCCCGGCGCCCGAGCCGGTTGGCGCTTGCGCCAGAGGCGAGACAAAAGGCTTGCGCGCCAGCGCTCCATTCTGAAACCGCCCCCATCACGGGACCCCGCCCATGCTGATCCTGCCCACCGCCAACGCGAGCCTCGAACCCTACCGCCTCACCGGCACCCCCCTGACCCCGCGCGCCCCGAGGCTGCCGCTCACCCGCACCGCCTTCGCCGCCGCCCATGTGGTCAGCGACCCCCTGCGGGAGAGGAACCCCTGGGACAGCCGCCCCGCAGTCGACTGGGACGCGACCCTCGCCTTCCGCCAGCACCTCTGGGACCAGGGCCTCCACCTTGCCGAAGCGATGGACACCGCGCAACGCGGCATGGGCGTCGACTGGCCGACCGCGCTGGAACTGATCCAGCGCACGATGGCTGCCGCCAAAGCTCACCCGATGCAGCCCCGCGTTGCCTGCGGTGCCGGAACCGACCACAAGACGCCGCAAGACCTCGCCACACCCGATGCCATCCTCGCCGCCTACACCACCCAGGCCGAAGCCATCGAGGCGGCGGGCGGCCAGCTCATCCTCATGGCCTCCCGCGCCTTCACCGCGATCAACGCCACCCCCGACATCTACCACCGGGTCTACCGCGCCCTGATCGACCAGGCGGCGCAGCCGGCGATCCTGCACTGGCTCGGCGACATGTTCGACCCCGCCCTCGCCGGTTACTGGGGCACCACCGATACCGACAAAGCCTCCGACTTCGTCCTCACCCTCATCGCCGAGAACCCTGCCAAGGTCGACGGCATCAAGATATCCCTCCTCGACCAGTCCCACGAGGAAGCCTTCCGCGCCCGCCTTCCCGCAGGCGTCCGCCTCTACACCGGCGACGACTTCAACTACGCCCCGCTAATCGAGGGCGACGGCGCCCGCCATTCCCACGCGCTTCTCGGCATCTTCGCCGCCATCGCCCCCGCCGCTGCCCAGGCGCTTGAGGCCCTGGCCGAAGGCGACCACCAGACCTATCACAAACTCTTCGCCCCGACCGTGCCGCTTAGCCGCGAGATCTTCCGCGCGCCCACCCGCTTCTACAAGGCCGGCATCGCGTATCTCGCCTGGCTTAACGGCCACCAGACCCACTTCATCATGCCCGCAGGCTTCCAGTCCTCGCGCGACATCACCCACTATGCTGCCGTCTTCCGGCTGGCCGACCAGGCAGGCTTGCTTTCCCGCCCCGATCTGGCAGAAGCCCGGATGAAGACCCTCCTCGCCCTGCACGGGATCGACCAGAACTGAAGGTGCCATGGACAAGCGGCCGACGATCATCGACGTGGCGACCCGCGCCGGGGTGTCGAAATCGACGGTCAGCCTTGTCCTGCAACAAAGCCCGCTGGTCAGACAGGAGACCCGCGAAGATGTGCGCCGCGCCATGGCCGATCTCGGCTATGTCTACAACCGCGCCGCCGCCAACCTGCGCTCGGCCAATGCGGGACTGATCGGGCTTGTCATCAATGACCTTCGCAACCCGTTCTTCACCGAATTCGCGACCTCGCTCCAGATGGCGCTGTCGGCGCGCGGCTATGCCACCGTCCTTGCCAACACCGACGAAGACCCCGCGCTCCAGGCCCAGGTCGTCGGCGCGATGCTGGAACACGGCGTCTCCGCGCTGATCGTCTCCCCTGCCTATGGCGATGAGGCCGCAACCTTCGATGCCATCGCCCGCGCCAGCGTCCCCGCGCTGCAGGTCCTGCGCCAGGTGGTGGACACTGCCCGCTTCCCCTTTGCCGCACCCGACTACCCGACCGGTTCGCGCCTTGCGACCGAACACCTTCTGGCCAACGGCGCGCGGCACATCGCCTTCGTCGGCGGGCTTGAAGGCCGCGCGGTCACGCAACTGCGCATGTCGGGCTATCTCGCTACCCTCGCCACCCACAGCCTGACGCCCCTCCACCTGCCTGGCCGCCCCGGCCGCGCCTTCGGGCGCGAGGCCGCCCGCCGCCTCGCGCAAGAGCATCCGGCCATCGACGCGGTTATCTGCTTCAACGACCTCACCGCGCTCGGCCTCTTGACCGGCTGCGCCGAACTTGGCCGCAGCGTGGGGGCGTCGCTGAAGATCGTCGGCTTCGACGACATCGAGGATTGCGCGCAGGCCTTTCCCGCCTTGTCTTCTGTCCGCTGCGACATCGCCGGTTTCGGGCGCCAGATGGCGGAAACCGTGCTGAAATGGCTGGAAGAGGGGGTGCGCCCGCCGCCAGAGACGGTTACACCCGTCACGCTGATCCCCCGCGCGTCGAGCCAGAGCTGATGATCCCAGACCCCGCCGCCTTCCTCCGCCAGCTCTTCGATCGTGCCGTCGAGGTCGCCGATCCGATGCGCTCGCTCGCCCGCTTCCTGCCGGAAAAGCCGAAAGGTCGCCTCATCGTCATCGGAGCGGGGAAAGCCTCCGCCCGCATGGCCGAAGCGGTCGAGGCCGAATGGGGCCCCTGCGAGGGCCTGGTCATCACCCGTTACGGCTACGGCCGCCCCTGCCAGGGCATCAGGATCGTCGAGGCCGCGCATCCCGTGCCCGATCAGGCCGGGGTCGATGCCACCGGACAGATGCTCGCGCTCCTGGACGGGCTCACCGAAGACGATACCGTCCTCGCCCTCATCTCTGGCGGCGCCTCCGCGCTTCTCTGCGCCCCGGCAGCGGGCATGACGCTCGCCGAAAAGCAGGCGGTCAACGCAGCCCTCCTCGCCTCGGGCGCCCCGATTTCGGCGATGAACACCGTCCGCAAGCACCTCAGCCGGGTGAAGGGCGGCCAGCTTGCCGCCGCCGCATACCCAGCGCGCCTGCTCGCGCTGATGATTTCCGACGTGCCGGGCGATGATCCGGCCTTCATCGGCTCCGGCCCGACCGTGGGCGACGCCACTACCCTCGGCGACGTCCGCGCCCTCCTCGACCGCTGGCAAATCCCCGTCCCTGCCTCTGCCCGCGCGGCCCTCGCACGATCCGGTGTCGTCCCCCCCGGAGACCTGCGCCTTTCCCGCACCGAAAATCTCCTCTACGCCGCCCCCGCCCAATCCCTCGCCGCTGCCACCGATCTGGCTGCGCCCCTGGCCGAGGTCCGCACCCTTGGCGACAGCCTCGAAGGCGAGGCCCGCGAGGTCGCGCGCGCTCAGGCCGCCCTCGCCATCGACATTGCCGAAAGTCTGAAGCCCGGCGACCGCCCCGTCCTCCTCCTCTCCGGCGGCGAGTTGACCGTGACCCGCACCGGCGACGGGGTAGGGGGCCCGAACGCCGAGTTCTGCCTCGCCCTGGCACTTGCACTCGACGGCCATCCGCAGATGCACGCGCTGGCCTGCGACACCGACGGCGTCGACGGAGCCGCCGAGGTCGCGGGTGCCGTGATCGGTCCCAACACTCTGAAAACCCCGGGCGCCACCGAGGCGCTGGCCCGCAACGACGCCCACAGCTACTTCGCCCGCGCCGGGGCGCAGGTCGTCACCGGCCCGACGCTGACCAACGTCAACGATTTCCGCGCGATCCTGATCCAGTCCCCCGGCTAAGTCTCATTCTTCGTCTGCAAATATCCTCCGGGGGTTTGGGGGTGGAAAACCCCCAACGCCCGAGGAGGAGGCGAAGCCCGACGACGAGACAAAGCTGCGCGCGCCAGCGCTCGATTTAATACCACCCCAACCCACCACGCGAGTCCCCTCCACCGGCGGAGAGGGCAGAGTAGGAGGGCGCCCGACCGAAGTCTTGCCAATCCGTTAACGCCCACGGCTAACAGATTGACTCAAAACGAGTATCCCATTCTGTCCACCGTGGACACTCCGCCCAACCGGAATCCGTCGGCCACACGCGCGCCCCGCTGCCTCTCCGTCTCCCCGATGATGGATGGGATGGACTTTATATTTTAATCAAATAAATCCAAAGCATTAGAAGTCATGTGCTTCTTATGTGCTCCTGATGTGCCCCTTGGGTCTCTGCCGTCCGTCCAATTTTTGAGCCTATTTCCGAAGGCCCAACCCCCCGGATCTGGTCGAGCACCTCTCGCTCGGTGCGGTCCATTTCCTCGGCAATGGTCGAGATGTCGGAGCCGTTCTCGAACATCACCCGCAGGTCAGCGTCAGCCTCGGGCGTCCAGGCGGCCCCTCGGAGGGCCCGGGCGAAATTGTAGTTGGCGACCTTCGCCGGAACTTCGACGGTCTCTGACATGGAATACCCCGACCCCAAATGGTGTTGATGGTGAACCAGGTGAAGCGGGCGCGATGATCTCGAGGGATCGAGCGGGATAGACCGGGATCAGGTAGAGCAGATCGTGGTCATTCTGGATCTCGAGGTAGCGGGGGCCGGCGGTCAGGTGGGTGACCCGGTGGAACCGCCCCAGCACGACCTCCAGCTGCAAGGCGGCGACGTTGATCATGGCAGGCAATCTTCCTTGTGGATGAGGGCGAGCGCCTCGCGGAGCAGGTCGAGGGGGACGTCGATCATGAGGTCGTGATCGAGGTTCAGCGGGGGTAGGGGCACCTGGTGAGGTACATGTCGAGGAGCTCCCGGACGTCGGATGGGCCCACGCTTCGTCAGCTGGCTCAGGAGGGGCCTCCTCGAGGTCGTCGGCGGGGGTGGTAGCCGAAAAGTGCCAATGGCCCGGGTTGACGCAGAATGGAGTCCTGCAGAGCTGAGTGCCTCGGCCACCGGGGGCGTCGGTGATCAGCTCCTGGATGACCCGGTGAACCTCCTGCCGGATAACCTCGAACATGAGCCGGGGGCGGGTCTTGAGGGTGACGGGGGCCATGTAGCAGCCCCCGTCATAGGCCCGGACCCGCCGGAGGATGTAACGGGTAGGGGGGGCCTTGGTGGGCCAGGGGAGGCACCGCTCGATCGCGGTGCCCGGGGTGAACAATTCTGGGCACTGAAGCTTGCGGATGATCCTCTGGCGGATGTCCATGTCAGAGGACCAGCGCTTCGGTGACGACCCGGCGGATGCCTTTGGGCAGCGGCTGGGGGTTGCGGTTCTTCGTGTCGAGCTTGTCGACGACCGAGAGCGTCGAGCCGTTTGGCCAGAGCAGTATGTCGTCGGACTGGAACTGGCCCTTGAGGGCCTCGGACGTGTCAGCCTCGCAGCTTTGACCGGGGTTTGAGGTGCCCCTAGTTTCCTAGACACCTGCCTCGTTCAGTTTCTGCTGCCTGATTTCGAAGTCAACGGGCGACAGCATGCCGTTGTTCGTGTGCTTGCGCTTCGGGTTGTAGAACATCTCGATGTAGTCAAACACGTCCTG
>NZ_JAEULP010000037.1 GCF_016792905.1 Tabrizicola sp. | reverse complement strand
TCAGGGCAATTCCGACGAGGGGATCACCGGGAAGAACTGCCCCGAGGACCAGAGTCCGAACCACTTATGCCCGTCGTGGTCTTCATGGCAACCCAGATCGATCAGCCGGTAGAAGGATTTCCGGTCGATCAGCGCCCAGAGATTGCGGCGGATCAGCACATAGGGCGAGGGCTCGCCGGTGTCCGGGTCACGTTCGACCCGCAGGGGGTGGTCGGGGCCGAGGGTGGCCGTGTCCTCGGTCTTGGTGCTGAAGGTCACGATCTGGTCGCGGTGCGCGCCCTTGGCGTCGAAGTCCACGGCGAGGAGGGGGGCGTCGTCGACCCTGATCCCGACCTTCTCGACCGGGGTGACGAGAAAATAGTCGTCCCCCTCGCGCTTCAGGATCGAGGAGAAGAGCTTGACCAGCGGCGCGCGGCCGATGGGGGTGCCGAGATAGAACCAGGTGCCGTCGCGGGCGATGCGCATGTCGAGATCGCCGCAGAAGGGCGGGTTCCAGAGATGGACCGGCGGCGGTCCTTTCTGTCCGGCGGCCTTGGCGGCGGCGGCGAGCGTGTCGGCGTTGGGTTGCGTCATGGGCGCAATGTAGTGGTGTTACCGCAGGGTGCAACCGGCGCTTTCTGCAAGGGGTTCCGAAGCGCGGGTTGGACGGGCGCCAAGTTTCTTGAGCAAGAAACTTGTCAAAATCCTTGCTCAAGGATTTTGGGTCGCGCCCGGTGACGCCTCTCTCACGATCATTTGTGTCAAGTCGCCTTTTGCCATTTGTGCCCGGCGGGATACTTCGATTTACTGACAGGGACAGACCCTGAAGGGAGCATGAGGCATGGCCGATACGAAGGCGCTGGTGGCGGAAATCGAGGCGCTGGGGGCGACCCTTGGTCAGGCGAAGGCCTCGATCAACCGCCGCTTCATCGGGCAGGAGAAGGTGGTCGACCTGGTGCTGGCCTCGATGCTCTGCGGCGGCCACGCGCTGTTGGTCGGCCTACCGGGCCTGGGCAAGACCCGGCTGGTGGACACGCTGGGCACGGTGATGGGGCTGAAGGCCAACCGCATCCAGTTCACGCCCGACCTGATGCCTGCCGATATCCTGGGCTCGGAAGTTCTGGAAACCTCGGCTGACGGGGGCCGGGCCTTCCGCTTCGTCGAAGGTCCGATCTTCTGCCAGCTTCTGATGGCGGACGAGATCAACCGGGCCTCGCCCCGGACCCAGTCGGCGCTGTTGCAGGCGATGCAGGAGAAGGAAGTGACCATCGCGGGCCAGCATCGGCCCCTTGGCAAGCCGTTCCATGTGCTGGCGACGCAGAACCCGATCGAGCAGGAGGGCACCTATCCGCTGCCCGAGGCGCAGCTTGACCGTTTCCTGGTGCAGGTCGATGTCGACTACCCCACCCGCCAGACCGAACGCGACATCCTGATCGCCACGACGGGCGCCGAGGAGGCCGAGGCGCATCAGGTGTTCACCGCCGGCGAACTGATCGCGGCGCAGGGGGTGATCCGGCGGATGCCGGTGGGCGAGCAGGTGGTGGAGGCGATCCTCGACCTCGTGCGCGCCTGCCGTCCGGGCGAACCCGAGGGCCGCGATCTGGCGGATGCGCTCAGCTGGGGACCGGGGCCGCGGGCGGCGCAGGCGCTGATGCTGATGGTCCGGGCCAAGGCGCTTCTGGAAGGGCGGCTGGCACCCTCGATTTCCGACGTGGCGGACCTCGCGCAGGCGGTGCTGGTGCACCGGATGGCGCTGTCCTTCGCGGCCCGGGCGCGGGGCGAGACGCTGGCGGGGATCATCGCCCGCGTGACCAACCGCGTCCTCAAGCTTGAGGCGGCGGCGTGACCGCAGCCCCCCAGGCTTTGAACGGCGACCTGCGCACCCGCGCGGAAGCGCTGGGGCAGACCCTGCCGCCCCTGCTGGCCGAGGCCGAGATGCTGGCCTCGACGGTGATGATGGGCGAGCATGGGCGACGCAGGGCGGGGCTGGGGGATGAATTCTGGCAGTACCGCGCGGCGCATGCGGGCGATTCGGCGCGGATGGTCGACTGGCGGCGCTCGGCCCGGTCGGACGCGCATTTCGTGCGCGAGCGCGAATGGCAGGCGGCGCAGTCGGTGACGCTCTGGGTCGATCCGGCGAAGTCGATGTCCTTCACCGGCGACAAGTCCCGCGCGCCGAAAGCGGACCGGGCGAAGCTTCTGGGCCTGGCGCTGGCGGTTCTGTTGTTGCGGGGCGGGGAGCGGGTCGGGCTTGCTGGTCTTGCCGCACCCCGCGCCGGGCGGGCGCAGCTTCTGCGGCTGGCCTCGCGGCTGTCGGGCGAGGAGGCGGGCGAGGATTACGGTGCGCCGGAGACCGAGGGCATGGTGAGCCACGGGCGCGGGGTGTTCCTGTCGGATTTCCTGGGCGATCTGGCGGGGATCGAGGCCGGGCTGGCGCGCGCCGCCGACCGGGGGGTGAAGGGCGTGCTGATCCAGGTCCTCGACCCGGCGGAGGAGGAGTTTCCCTTCGACGGGCGGACGATCTTTGAATCGATGGGCGGCACGATGCGGCACGAGACGCAGCGCGCGGGCGACCTGCGCGACCGCTATCTGGCGCGGCTGGCGGAACGCAAGGATCGGCTCGCGCAGCTGTCCCGCGCGGTCGGCTGGCATTTCTCCACGCATCACACCGGGGCGCCGGCGCAATCGGCGCTTCTCTGGGCCTATGCCGCGCTGGAGGGGGGGCGGTAGATGTTCACCCTCGGGCCGCTTGGCTTCACCGTCCCCTGGCTTCTGATCGCGCTGATCGCGCTGCCGGTGCTGTGGCTTCTGCTCCGGGCCGTGCCGCCCGCGCCGATCCGACGGCGGTTTCCCGGCGTGGCGCTGCTTCTGGGTCTGAAGGACGAGGAGGCCGAGACCGACAAGACCCCGTGGTGGCTCCTGCTTCTGCGGACGTTGGCCGTCGGCGCGGTGATCGTGGGTTTTGCCGGGCCGATCCTGAACCCGGAGGATCGCGCGGCGGGGACCGGGCCCTTGCTGATCATCGTGGATGCGGGCTGGGCCGATGCCCGCGACTGGCCGCAGCGGGTGGCCAAGGTCGAGGCGCTGGTGGGCGAGGCCGGGGCGGCGGGGCGCACGGTCGCAGTCATTCGCCTGACCGATGCGCCGGACGCGGTGGCCTTCCAGACGGCCGAGGCCTGGGCGGGCCGGGCCGCAGGGTTGCAGCCACAGGCCTGGGCGCCGTCCGGGATGGCCGGTTGGGCCGGAGCGCTGCCCGATGGCGGGTTCGAGACGGTCTGGCTGTCGGACGGGCTGGAGCATGAGGGCCGGGCTGATCTCCTTGCCGCCTTGCAGGCGAAGGGTGACGTTCGGGTGATCGAGGACCCGCGCACCGTCTTCGGCCTGCATCCTGCCGCCTTCGAGGATGGCAAGATCGTGGTCCGCGCCAGCCGGGTGCCTGCGGGCGACGCGGCGTCGGTCGAGGTCATCGCGCAGGGGCCGGACCCGGCGGGGATCGAGCGTGATCTGGGCCGCGTCACGCTGGACTTCGCCAGCGGGGCTGCGACGGCGGAAGCTGCCATCGACCTGCCGCCGGAACTGCGCAACCGCGTGACGCGCTTCGCGCTGGAAGGTGCGCGCACGGCGGGGACGGTCAGCCTGGCCGACGACAGCCTGAAGCGCCGCAAGATCGCGCTGATCAAGACCGGGGCGGATCAGGAATCGCTGCAACTCCTGTCACCGCTGCACTACCTGCGGCAGGCTTTGGCCCCCACGGCCGACCTGATCGAGGGCAACCTGATCGACGCACTGAAGGCGAACCCCGATGTGGTGATTCTGGCCGATGTCGCCGACGTGACCGAGGCCGAGCGCAAGGCGGTGCTGGACTGGGTGGAGAAGGGCGGGCTCCTCCTCCGCTTCGCGGGGCCGGTGCTGGCGGCGAGCGATGTCTCGCGCAGCGAGGAAGACCCGCTGATGCCGGTCCGCCTGCGCGAAGGCGGTCGCACGGTCGGTGGCGCGATGAGTTGGGGCGAGCCGAAGGCGCTGGCCCCGTTCCCGGAAGGCTCGCCCTTCTTTGGCCTGACCGCGCCGCCGGACGTGGTGGTGCGCGAACAGGTGCTGGCCCAGCCCGACCCGGACCTGGCCGAACGCACCATCGCCGCGCTGGATGACGGTACGCCCTTGATGACCCGCAAGGTGATGGGGGCGGGGCAGATCGTGCTGGTGCATGTGACGGCGAATGCCGAATGGTCCTCACTGCCCCTGTCAGGGTTGTTCGTGCAGATGCTGGAACGACTTGCGGTCTCGACCAAGGCGGCTGCGCCGGGGACCGAGGATCTGGCGGGCCAGACCTGGGTGCCGGAGGTGGTGCTGGACGCCTTCGGCCAGACTTCGGACGCGGGCGACCTGCCGGGGGTCGAGGGCGAGGCGCTGGCCAAGGCGGTGGCCGAGGGGCCGTCTGCCGCGCATCCGCCGGGGCTTTACGCCGGGTCCGACCGCCGCGTGGCGCTGAACGCGGTCGGGACCGAGACGGAACTGAAGCCGATGGCCTGGCCCGCGGGCGTGCCGGTCGACCGGCTGGAGGCGCGGGCGGTGCAGGCCTTGAAGGGGCATTTCCTGACCTTCGCCACGGTGCTGCTGCTGGTCGACGTGCTGGCTGCGCTGTGGCTCGCCGGGCGCCTGCGCGGGCTTTCGCGCGGTGTGGCGGTGCTGGCGGTGGTGCTGCTGGCGGCCTTGCCAAGGGGCGCGATGGCGCAGGACGACGGGCCGAAACCCGGCGACGATTTTGCACTGGAAGCGACGACCTCCGTGGTCCTCGGCTATGTACGGACCGGCGATCCGAAGCTGGACGAGCTGTCCCGGGCCGGGCTCCTTGGCCTCAGCGACAAGCTCTGGCAGCGCACCTCGGTCGAGCCGATGATGCCGATGGGGGTGGACATCGAGAAGGACGAGCTTGCGTTCTTCCCTTTCCTCTACTGGCCGATCGAAGCAGGCGAGAAGCAACCCTCGGACGCGGCCTACGCCAAACTGAACCAGTATCTGCGCACCGGCGGGATGATCCTGTTCGACACGCGGGACGCCGACCTGACCGGCCTCGGTGGTGGCACCACGCCCGAAGGCCAGGCCTTGCAGGTCATCGCCTCGGGCCTCGACATTCCGCCGCTGGAGCCGATGCCGTCCGACCATGTGCTGACCCGCACCTTCTATCTGCTGCAGGATTTTCCCGGCCGCTATCAGGGCGGGCAGGTTTGGGTGGAGGCCGCCCCGAATGCCGCGGCTGAAGCGGCGGAGGGGATGCCGTTCCGCAACCTGAACGACGGGGTGACGCCGGTGGTGATCGGCGGCAACGACTGGGCCTCGGCCTGGGCGACGGACGATAGCGGCATTCCGCTGGTCCCCATCGGGCGCGGCTATGCGGGCGAGCAGCAGCGCGAGATCGCCTATCGCTTCGGGATCAACCTGATCATGCATGTGCTGACCGGCAACTATAAGTCGGATCAGGTGCATGTGCCCGCGCTTCTGGAAAGGCTGGGGCAATGAGTGCCACCGTGGTCTTTGCGCCGCTGGTCGGCTGGCCGCTGATCTGGGCGCTGTCGGGGGCTGCGGTGGTTCTGGTCGCGCTGGCGCTGTGGCGGGGGCTGTCGGGCTGGTGGCTGCGGGCCCTGGCGCTGGCGGCGCTGGTCATGGCGTTGGCCAACCCGGCCTTGCAGGAGGAGGAACGGCAGAATCTGTCGGACATCGTGATCCTTGTCGTCGACGACAGCGCCAGCCAGGCGCTTGGCGACCGCAAGGCGCAGACCGAGGCTGCCGTGGCCGCCGTCCAGGCGGAAATCGCGCAGATGCCGAATACGGAACTCCGCATCCGCCATGTCGGCGACGGCGAGGAGGATGCGGGCACGCTGGCGCTGACCGCGCTGTCCGAGGCCCTGGCCGAGGAACCCCGCGCCCGGGTGGCGGGGGCGATCCTGATCACCGACGGGCGGGTGCATGATCTGGGCGTGGTGCCGAACCTGCCCGCGCCCTTGCAGGTGCTGCTGACCGGCAAACAGGCCGACTGGGACCGCCGTATCGTGGTGAAGAACGCCCCGGCCTTCGCCATCATCGGCGAGGAGTTCAAGCTGGACCTCAAGGTCGAGGATATCGGCGCCCCGCCCTCCGGTGCGGGCGAGGTCGAGCTGACCATCTCGATCGACACCGAAGCGCCGCAGACCTTCACCGTGGCGCTTAACACCGATCTGGAACTGCCGGTGACGCTGCCGCATGGCGGGGCGAACGTGCTGCAATTCTCGGTCGCCCCGGTGCAGGGCGAGATCACCGACCGCAACAACGCGCTTGCGGTGCAGATCAACGGGGTTCGCGACCGGCTGCGGGTGTTGCTGGTCAGTGGGGAACCCCACGCAGGCGAACGGGTCTGGCGCAACCTCTTGAAATCCGACGCGGCGGTGGATCTGGTGCATTTCACCATCCTGCGTCCCCCGGAAAAGCAGGACGGGGTGCCGGTCGATGAGCTTTCCCTGATCGCCTTCCCGACGCGGGAGCTGTTCGTCGAGAAGATCAAGGAATTTGACCTGATCATCTTCGACCGCTACCGGATGCGGGGCATCCTGCCGACGTCCTATATCGAGAACGTGGTCAATTACGTCCGCGAAGGCGGCACCGTGCTGGTCGCCGCCGGGCCGGAGTTCGGCGCGGTCGACAGCCTCTACCGTTCGCCGCTCGCGGAAATCCTGCCGGTTGCCCCCACGGCGCAGGTGATCGAGGAGGGCTTCCGACCGAAGATCACCGACCTCGGCCGCCGCCACCCGGTGACGGAAGGGCTGGAGAAGGAGGCGCCCGAAGGCGGCTGGGGCCGCTGGTTCCGCCAGATCGAGGTCGAGCAGACTGCCGGGCAGGTGCTGATGTCGGGCGCGCATGGCCTGCCGCTTCTGGTCCTGAACCGGGTGGACCAGGGGCGGGTCGCGGTGCTTGCCTCGGACCAGTCCTGGCTCTGGGGCCGGGGCTACGAAGGGGGCGGACCGCAGCTGGAGCTGCTGCGACGGCTGGCGCACTGGATGCTGAAGGAGCCCGAGCTGGAGGAGGAGACGCTCACCGCAGAGGTCAAGGGCGAGGCGATGGTGATCACTCGCCGGACCCTGGCCGAAGAGGAGCCGGGTCCGGTCACGATCACCGCGCCGGACGGAACGGTGACGGAACTGGCGATGCCGCAGGCCGCGCCGGGCCGCTATGAGGCCGGATTCAAGGCGCCGATGCTGGGGCTTTACCGGCTGGAGCAGGGCGAGCTGACCCGGGTCATCGCCGTCGGCCCGGCGACCCCGCGCGAATTTGTCGAGACCATAGCCTCGGGGGCTGACCTTACGCCCTTGGCCGAGGCGACGAAGGGCGGCGTCACCCGGCTGGAACCGGGCACTCCCGACATCCGCACCGTGGCCGAGGGAAGGGTCGCCGTGGGCCGCGGCTGGATCGGCATCACCCCGCGCGAGGCTTACCTTACGACCGAAGTGAACGTGATGCCTGTCCTGCCCGCCTGGGCCTGGCTTCTGCTGGCAGCAGGCCTGGCCGTGGTGGCCTGGCTGGTCGAGGGACGCAAGGGCGCGAAGGCGGCGTGAGGGCGGCCCGGTCGGGTGGGTCAGGCCAGCGTCAGAGCGGCCGGACGTATCGGATGAAGGGTGTGACCTTGGCGATCCGGTCGTACAGCTGGCGTGCCTCGTGGTTGAAGTCCTGCGTCAACCAATAGACGGCGGGAGCCCCGGCGGCATCGGCGCGGGCATAGACCGCCTCGATCAGCTTGCGGCCAAGGCCCAGGCCGCGCGCCTTGGGGTCGACATAGAGGTCTTGCAGGTAGCAGACGCTCTCGATCTTCCAGGCATGCCGGTGGAAGAGGTAATGCGTCAGGCCCATGAGCCGACCGTCGACCTCGGCCACAAGGGCGCTGAAATCCTGCGGGTCCTCGCCCAGAAGCCGGGCGAAGGTCGAGACATAGACGGCCTCGGGCACGGATGTCTGGTAGAACTGCAGATAGCCGGTCCAGAGCCTGCGCCAGTCGGCCTCGTCTTCGCGGCGCAGCGGGCGGATCACCGGGGGCGGGTTGGCGGGCGGCATGGCAGTCCCTCCTGGGCTCGTGGCCAGCTTGCCGTGTCGCAATCTGCTTGGCAACGGGTGGGAAATCCTGACTATGCGCCGGGACTGCACAAACGAATAACAACGGCAAGAGGCGGGAGGTCGACGATGACAGGGCAGATCGCGGCTCGGGTGCAGCTTGCGCTGGTCGGCGCAATCGGCGGCGCTCTGCTCTGGGCCGTGTTCCAGGCGGACGAGCGGGAGTGGATCGGCCATTACCCGGCCTTCGTGCTTTTCGCGCTGGTCCTGAGCGCGTTCGGCGCCCTGTTGGCAATGGCCGGGCCCCTGGGCCTGACGCGGGCCTTGCCGCGGGCCCTGGGGCTGGGGCTTGCGGTGGCCGGACTGGTCTGGCTGACCGCGCTGCGCTTTGGTGAGGCCGATGCGCTGTTCAGCCCGCCGATCCCGATCCTCGCGGCGCTGACCGTGGCGACGCTGCCGGTGCCCTTCCTGATCGCTGCGGCAAAGTCGAGCTGGCACGACTATCCGGAACTGTTCCTGGAGGCCTGGTCGATCGTGCTGCGCGTCGCTGCTGCAGCGGCCTTCACCGGGTTGGTGTGGCTGGTGATCTACCTGTCGGACGAAGTGTTGCGGATCGTCGGGATCGACGTGATCCGCCGCCTGCTGGCGCATGATGTCGTGCCGCTGATCCTGAGCGGTGCGGTCTTCGGCCTTGCGATGGCGGTGATCCATGACCTCGCCGATCTCGTGTCGCCTTACGTCGTCCTGCGGATGTTCCGGCTGTTCCTGCCGGTCGTGCTGGGGGTGATGGCGGTCTTCCTGGTCGCGCTGCCGTTCCGGGGGCTGGACGGTCTGGTCAGCGGGCTGTCGCCCGCCGGGCTGCTCCTCGCCATGGTTGCGGGCGGGATCGGGCTGGTGTCGATCGCCGTCGACCAGTCGGACGCGGACGCGACGCAAAGCCCGCTCTTGCTGCGCTGCACGCAGGGACTGGCGCTGGTGCTGCCGCTGGTTGCCGGGCTGGCGCTTTACGCGATCTGGATCCGGGTCGGCGACTACGGCTGGACCCCGGGGCGGATCTTCATCCTCCTCGTTGCCGGGATCGGGGTGGCCTACGGACTGGTCTATGCCGGATCGGTGCTGCGTGGCGGGCAGTGGATGGAGCGGATCCGGCAGGGCAACATCCGGATGGCGCTTTTGGTGGTTGCGCTGGCCGCCCTTTGGCTGACGCCGGTGCTGAACGCCGAACGCATATCGGCGGCAAGCCAGCTTGCACGGTTCGAGGCGGGCAAGACCCCGGTCGCGGCGCTGGATGTCCAGGCCTTGCGTTCCTGGGGCAAGCCGGGTGCCGCAGCGATCACCGCGCTTGAAGCGAAGGCCGCCGAGCCGGGGCAGGAGGCGCTGGCGCAGCGACTGGCGGGCGATGGCGCACCGGTGATGGACCGTGGAGCGCTGGCGGCGAAGCTTGCGGCGGTGATGCCGTTGCAGCCTGCCTCGGCTACGGGCACGCGCGACATGCTGTTCGCGGCGGTGGACGATTACCAGCTGCAGGACTGGCAGCGCGTCTGCGACTCGAAACTGCCGGACGGCCGTCCCCGCTGTCTGATGGTGGTTGCCGATCTTCTGCCGTCGCGTCCGGGCGAAGAGGCCATGCTGTTCCTGCAGCGCAGCCCCGACTATGCCGAGATCACCGGGTTGTATCTGGATGACAGGGGCCAGCCGGTCCTGCGCATGGCGGCGCATCCCGACGGGCGCTACATCGAAGCCGCCGACGCCATGGCGCTGATGCGGAGCTACCAGGACGCGCCTCCACCGGTGACGGCGGCACAGCTGAACCAGCTTGGCACCGACGCGGCGGGGCTTCTGTTCCTGCCGTGACTCGGGGGGTTCCGTTAACGATTGCGCGCTAGGCTTGACCCGGAACCTGCGACGGGGTCGGAGATGGATGCGCTGCTGCTGCGGTCCTTGCAAAGCTATGTGATTGATACCTTTGGCCTGGAAAGCTGGAAGCGGATCTGCAACGCGACCGATGCGAAGGTCGAGACATTCGAGCCGATGCTGCGGTATGATCCCGGAACGGCGGACCGGATCGCGCAGGTCGCGGCGGATGTTCTGGGGCGGTCGGTCGATGCAGTTTGGGAAGATGTGGGGACCTATCTGGTGACAAACCCCGAGCGCGAAGGTGTGCGCAGGCTCTTGCGGTTCGGCGGCACCTGCTACGCCGACTTCCTGCATTCGCTGGAGGAACTGCCCGGTCGCGCCCGGCTGGCAATGCCGCATCTCGACCTCCCCGAGGTGACGCTCGACGAAACCGGCCCCGACCGGTTCGAGCTACGCTGCCAGTCGCATCTTGCCGGGTTGCAGCGGGTGCTGGTGGGGTTGCTGACGGCGATGGCCGATGACTATGGCGCGCTGTGCCTCATCGCACCCGGCACGGATGCGCGGACCTCGATCACGGTGCTCGACAGCCGACATGCCAGGGGGCGGCGGTTCGACCTGGCCCTGCCGGAGGGATAGCTCATGCATGCCGGGCGCCCGGACCACCGCATAGACCTCGACAGCGTCGCGCTGGCGCATTTCATGCCGATGCATCTTCTCATGGACGGCGAGGGGCGCGCGCTGAGCTACGGGCCGACGCTGGCGCGGGTCCTGGGCGGGGATGCGATGCCCGGCGCCCGGTTCGAGGAGCTGTTCGACGTGCGCGCACCCGGCGGGGCAGTGACGGTCGGCGACGTGCTGGCGCGGGCCGGAAACCGGTTCCGGCTGGTGCCGCGCAACCGGGTCAAGGCGGGGCTGAGGGGGCTGGGCCGTCGCCTGCCGGGCGGGCGGATCCTCCTGAACCTGTCCTTCGGGATCGACCTGATCTCTGCCGTGCGGGATCTTGCCCTGACGGACGCCGATTTCGCCGCCACGGACCTGGCGATGGAATTGCTTTACCTTGCCGAGGCCAATGCCGCCGTGACGCGCGAGTTGCGGGGGCTGAACCTGCGGCTGGAAGGGGCGCGGGTGGCCGCCGAGGAAGAGGCGATGACCGACCCGCTGACCGGACTGCGCAACCGGCGGGCGGTCGATCTGGTGCTGGAACGGCTTTGTGCCGCGCGGGCGGGGTTCGGGCTGCTGCACCTGGACCTCGACTACTTCAAGGCGGTGAACGACACTCTGGGCCATGCGGCGGGCGATTTCGTGCTGGAGACGGTCGGCCGCATCCTGCGCGAACAGCTGAGATCCGAGGATTGCGCCGCGCGGATCGGCGGCGACGAGTTCGTGGTGATCGTGGCCGGGCGCAGCGACCCGAAGACGCTGCAAGCCATTGCCGACCGGATCATCGCCCGCATCAGCCAGCCGATGCCGTTCGATGGTCAGATCGCCCGTGTTTCGGCCAGCATCGGCATCGCCCGGTCCTCCGACATGATGGTACCCGACCCGACCCAGCTTCTGGCCATCGCCGATCGCGCGCTCTATGCGGCAAAACACGCCGGTCGCGGCCGGGCGGTGCTGCTCGTCTCGCGCGGGGAATAGGGCCTCGCTCCGCCGCGCGGGAAGGTGATCCTGGAAGAACGCGAACCAAGCGGTCATGCGCGGCCGGATGCGCTCTGCTCCGGCTTCGATCCATGCGCAGGGCATCAAGGCGGACCGCCCGCGGATGCTTGGCGGCGAAGGCTTAGCGCGTCAGCGCTGGCGGGGAGCGGGGCGCGTCCGGTGATCGGGGGCGAAGCATGGGAAAGTGGCAGCCCGTAGGGTTCTGACCTTATCGAACACTTTCAATGCCCTAGGTCTGCTAACCTCCGAAAACTGGGCGATTGATAACATAAGACTATTTCCTGCACTTGCTACCCTCACGCCAACGCGGATGACGGTTTACCACGCACGCTCGCTGAGGACGTTGGCATGTGACCAGGCTGCCGGTGTCCGCGCCAAGGTACTCGCCAAGACCCTTCCCGACTGAATGCAAAAAGAGAACCCGCCACGGGGTGCGATCCGTGACGGGCTATCCATATGAATGTCCCCAGACACCAATCCGAGGCCCTACTCCAGACTTTAGCGGGCCGCAAAATCAAGTGCAAGGACCGCGACCATGAAAGCCAAAATTGCCTTTGCTGAAGATGGGCCCGAGGTCGTTCCTGACCTGGGATTTTCTCAAGCGACACCGCAGGGAGAGCCGCTGAGAAAATCGAAGATTTGCGTAAGAAATTCAGTATCTTCGGTCGTCGCCGCGGGTGGACTTGAGCCGCTCATAAGTAAACCGAAAGTGCAGCGCATCGATGAGAAAACTTCTGATGGGTTGGGGTCCGTTCCTGCACACCTCGAAGCAATCCAAAGTCTGACAAAAATGGAACTCCGTGCACGATATAAGTCAGAGGCAACGGCGCATCGAAACATGAAGGGACGTGCGAAGTCTAAGGGCGCGGTGATCCATCCCGAATTTAACAGGTTCGAAGACTTTCTGCGTCACGTTGGCCCATGCCCAGCCAATAAGGCGACGGTGGACCGAATAGACAACGATGACCCTGAGTACGCTCCAGGGAAAGTCCGCTGGGCCGACAAGCGAACCCAGAACGGAAACAAGGGAGACACCCTTGTATTCTACAGCACTCGCACTGGCGAAAGTTTCACGACCAGCCGACTTGCGAAGCTGCAGAGGGTAACGCCGAACACGATCCGGTCTCGACATCAGCGTGGTTGGTCAGACGATGAGATCATTGAAGGCCGGCGTGGGACTCAATGCCATCCTCAGCTGGCTTCAGTTCGGAAGACTCGTCGGCAAACGTCGACCACACAAAAGCCCATCCACCGAACTGAAGATGCAGGGCAAGTCCTTTTCCTGCGTGACGCCGAGTACTGCCAGTTCATTCGAGAAACTGAAGGCGCAGAATACTTTCTGGCGACACCCAAGGAGATGGGGAGAATTGATCCTAAGCACTTTACGCCGACGTGGGTCAAAACGGCTTGGAAGGTCCACATGACGCGCAGGCTTCCGGAATGGTGGAAACGATACAAACCCCACGTGCGGTTCAATGACCTCAAGCCTTTCCAGCAACGCTTGATCCGCCAGATCGATCCAACAATATAGGATCTTGGTCCAGTAAGCCGTTCTGGCATGCCATGAGTAATCTCAATATGTTATTGTTTTTAAACAATAAATGGAGATTTATCTTGGCGCAAACGGTTTACACACTCGGCTACTCAAACATGACCTGGCCGGAGTTCATCGCGCGAATAGATGCTGCGGAGATAGGCTGCATCATCGATGTCCGGTCGTTCCCCCGCTCGCGGCTTCTACACTTCAACCAGCCCCAGCTGAGAACGTGCCTGAACAGACGAGGTATAGCCTATGTCCACCTTGGCGACCAACTTGGCGGGAACGTGACCGACCACGAAGCGTCCTATACGAGGCGAACGACGATGCCGAGCTTTCTCGCAGGGATCGAGCGTGTCCTGGAGATCGCCGCACGGTGCCGGCCCGCCTTGCTCTGCGCAGAGGGCGAAGTCCTAGACTGCCACCGGTTCTTCGTGCTGTCTCGATATCTAGCTCAACATCGCGCGGTCGAGATCATCCACATCCGCCGGGATGGAAGTGCTGAGACGCATGCAGAGGCAGAAGACCGGTTCATCCAGCGTGCGAACCGCTTCGGTGATCTGTTCTTCGATCGGGAGGAAATTCTGGAAATTGCCTACATGGCGAAGCTTCTGAAGATGGGGTTGAAGCCATGAGCCGCCGCCCACGGGCAAACCCGAAATCTGGATCAGGTCATCTGACTAATGCCAGAGTCAAAAAGAGGAAAAGCATCTGCACCGGTTGCAACCAGCTGACGGCAGACGGACACACCCAGGTGTCTAGTGCGGCCACTCAGGTTAAAATAGCCCCATCCGGTGCCCTCTGGCATTGCGGGCAACCCGACACCCAGGAAGAAGCCAAGGGCGGTCCTGGCTTAGATCCGGCTTCCCACGTTGACCCTAGTCCCCATGACGCAAGGCGCGAAGCGACTCCCGCCCAGTTTAGAGGGCAGCACCAAGTGCCGTTTGAACCCCTGAAGAACGCTGGTGGATCGCGCAGGCGGCTCGGCGACGTCGCCAATCTGAATGTTCTAACCTCGGATAATCTTCACTTATCGCAGGTTATGGAGGAAGCAACAAATCAGCGCCTGGAAGCTTCATCTGTGCAATTAATTGCGCAAGAGCTAGAAGAAGCGAATTCTGGTTCCGCAAATGAAGATAAAGTCGCAGATTTATTGCGAAACAGCTTGGCCATGAACACCGAGCTTGCATACGAAAGCGATCTGCGACATTTCCGAGACTGGGGTGGACGGCTGCCAGCGTCAGTGGACACGATCTGCTCATACATAGCGTCCCACGCGGGCGCTTTGTCTGTGGCCACGATCCAGCGCCGCATTGCCACTTTGTCAAAGGCCCATGAGGCGGCAGGACTAGTCAATCCGTGCCGGGCACAGATCACAAAGGCCGCTCTGCGCGGGCTGAAGCGTAAGTTTGGGATGGCTCAGCGACAAGCAAAGCCGCTGCTGCGTGACGATCTCTTTGTGGTGCTAGATCGCTTAGGGACTACTTTGCGGGATCAGCGGGACCGAGCGCTGCTTCTTCTGGGCTTCGCCGGGGGGTTCCGCCGATCCGAACTGGTGGCGTTGGAGCACGCTGACATCGAAACCACCCGCCAAGGGCTGATCGTGACCGTGCGGCGCAGCAAGACGGACCAAGAGGGGGCTGGTCGACGTCTTGGCATTCCGCACGGTCGGACCCGTCATTGCCCCGTTGCGGCGGTCGAGTCATGGCTCGTTGCGTCCGGCTTAGATACCGGCCCGTTGTTTCGCCCAATCACCCGGCACGGCTATCTCGCCGCAAACGCGCTGACTGGTGATGCGGTGTCGGTTCTGCTGCGCGAACGTATGGCAGCGGCAGGGATGAACCCGGAAGGATATTCGGGACACAGCTTGCGGGCAGGTTTTGCAACCAGCGCGGCAAATGCGGGCGTCACCGCGCATAGGATCCGTGCCCAGACTGGCCATGCCTCTGACGCAATGCTCACCCGCTACATTCGCCATGGCAACCTGTTTCTCGACAATGCAGTCGGCTGTCTGCTGTGAGGATCGGCCCACCCTACTGACTTTGTACTTGCTCCGGTTGAAGTTGGCGGAAAGTGCAATTTACAGTGGTATGTTCTGACTGCTACACAACATGCAGAATGAGCACTCAAAAGCAGGGGCGCGACGTGGGGTTGGACAACGCTGAGATCGTCGAGCGAACTAAGGATAGCGGCGCGGTCATGGCAGCCATCCGCGCCGACCTGCTCGACGAGTACCGACAGCCCCACAACTACCCCTGGATTATCGGCTACTCAGGAGGCAAGGACAGCACCTTGGTGACGCATCTTGTCTTCGAGATGCTCATGTCCTTGCCGCCAAGTCAGCGTAATCGACAGGTTCACATCGTGGCAAACGACACACTCGTCGAGAGCCCGTTGGTCGTCCAGCACCTGACCGAGAGCGTCGAGGAAATCGGTGAGGCCGCTCTGGCCTTTGGGCTGCCTCTTGTCACCAAGATCACGCGGCCTGCGGCGGACCAGTCCTTCTGGGTGAACGTCATAGGCCGGGGATACCCGCCGCCGAACCGCTCGTTCCGGTGGTGTACCGACCGTATGAAAATCCAGCCCACCAGCCGCTACATCAAGGCAAAGGCAGACGAAGAGGGACAGGTCATCCTGCTGCTCGGAGTACGGCGGTCGGAAAGCGCGACGCGCGCGGCGTCCGTCGGGCGCTATGACAACGGCGAACGCCTCAACAAGCACAACGATCTAGTTGGCTGCCTTGTCTACCGCCCTATCGTTGAACTGGACACCGATGATGTCTGGGAGTTTCTGGCACTCAAGGACCCTCCATGGGGCGGATCGCATCTCAAGCTAATCGGGCTTTACCGTGACGCCAGTGGCGGGGAGTGCCCGGTCGTCACCCAGAAGTCGGACGTGCCATCGTGTGGCACAACGTCTTCGCGATTTGGGTGCTGGACATGTACGGTTGTCGAGAAGGATCGCAGCCTGGAAGGCTTCGTTGAAGCTGGGTATGCCGAGTTTGGCCCCTTGCTGGATTTTCGGGACTGGCTTGCCTCCATCCGCAATGACCGGGACCGTAGGCAGGCTCGCCGCCGGGACGGGCGGATCACCATCACGGATGGAGGCACCTTCGTCCCAGGACCCTTCACCTTGCAGGCGCGGGCGGAGATCTTCGATCGCCTGCGCGCACTAGAGAAGACCACCGGACAAGCCTTGATAAATGAAGAGGAAGTTGGTCTCATATATGAAATCTGGGCTCATGAGATCGCCGGTCAGGTGAATGCCAAGCCGATGAATGTCCGAGAGATCAAGAAGGGTCGTTAAATGTCGAGAAATGTAGTTGTTCTTCTTGATAACCCTGATGGCCGGGCGCTTGTGAGAGACGCCTGCCGGACAAGCGGCATCTTGTTTTTCGAGTTTCAGGAGCTGGTGCAAGCTGAAGTCGAGCAAACCGGCAAGCAGCGGAAGAAGGGCTTGTGGGATGACTTCGACGATATTCTCGACCGCATCCAGGTGGATGACTGATTCCGATGCACATCTCTCAGATCGCTCTTCGGGACTGGAAAGCATATACAACTGCCACGTTTGATTTTCCGGCCCCGGCTGCGGGCCGCAACATCATACTGATCGGCGCGCCAAACGGTTACGGCAAGACAAGCCTCTTTGAAGCTATTGTTCTGGGGATGTTCGGCCGTGACGGACTGCCGTTGATTGCCCGCTCCCCGTTCTCCGGGGGCGACAAGGAGCGCCTGGCAACATCCTACAAGACGTTTCTTGAAAAGGCGCTTCACCAGGGTGCAACCAATGGCGGGCGCAATTCCTGTTCCGTCAAAATCACGTTTGTTGATGACGAAGGCGAACACCTCGAAATCCAGCGCATCTGGCATTTCAGCGATAGCGGCGCCTACCGGGCTCTTGATGAGGAAGTCCATATCTTCGAAGGCCCGACCCGCAAGGCGGTTGGCCCAACCGGATTGCAGGGCAGCGACCGCATGGACTGGTACCGGGACTACATTGCCCGCACCTTCCTGCCCTACTACCTGGCTGCGTTTTTCCTGTTCGATGGCGAACAGGTCAGCGCGTTTGCCGAGCGCGAGATGGCGGCGCAGGTCCGCACCGGGATTGAAGGCCTGCTGGGAATTCCCGTCCTCAAACAACTGGCTGAGGATTTGCGGGCGTATGCCGCCGTTCGGCGTCGTGAATCCCCGAACGTCTCGGACAAGACCATCGAGAAGCTGGAGCTGGACCGAGATGTTCTCAAGTTTCAGTACGATGAAAAGCGCAGGCGGTTCGAAGAAATCGAGCCAGATCTCGCAAAGCTTAAGGAAGAACGCGACAATCTGACCCGTGAGTTAGCAAGCTTCGGGGCTGGGTCGCAGGCGCAGTTGCAGGAACAGCTTGAACAACTCAACCAGCTGCGCCGTTCTGTTGAAGCCGGGCGGGCGCAGCTAGAAGACTTGATGGCAAGGGACATCGCGCTAGCCCTGTCCGGTCTCGGGTTGCGGGAGCAGCTTAAGGCGCGCCTTGCGAGTGAGACTGTTCTGGAGCGCTGGGAAAGCGGGAAGAACCAGGGCGACACCAATCTTGAACGGTTCCTGCGGGCCGTTGATAGCGGCATGTCTGGGATTCACCCCAACCTGACTGAAACGCAACGCGATTCAGTGCTGGACACCGCGCGAAGTGCGTGGGAGCAACTTTGGTACCCGCCGCCCGAGAATTGCGCCACGTCCTTCCTTCATCCGCATCTAAACGAGTTGGAACGCAGCAAGGTTATCGACCGACTGGATGAGCTGGATGAATTGGGCGCGCCCGCTATTGTCGAGCTGTTGAGCGATATTGTCTTCAATGAAGAGGCGCTGGAGCGGCTGCAACAGGATGTAACGCGAACGGAATCGGTTGCTCCCCATGTAGACAAGAAACGTGAGCGCCTGACCGTCCTGAACGGGCAGATTCAGGAGCTTGATCAGGAAATCGGCGCACTAAAGCGGGAGCTGGCGGCGCTTGAAAGTCAGGTCAACCAGAAGAATACGGAACTCACCAAGCTGGCCGGACAGTGGGATCAGGCCAAGCCGTCGGTGCGCCGCGCCATGCGGGCGCTCAAGGTGGCCAGCATGGTCGATGATATCGTCGCTCAAGCGGTTCCAAGCCAGATTGAGGCTATCGCCAAGGCCATGACCGCCGCTCACCGTTCGATGGCCCACAAGAAGGACCTCGTTGAGCGGATTGCGATTGATGAAAACTGCGACGTGCAGCTACTGAATGCCCAAGGCATTGATGTGCGGCGCTATGACCTCTCGGCTGGCGAGAAGCAGATTTTTACCCAAGCCTTGATCTCGGCAGTATCATCCGTCTCAGGGCGCGGCTTCCCGATGGTTGTCGATACGCCTTTGGGCCGCCTCGATATCGAGCACCGCAAGGGCGTCCTTAATCACCTGGTCAAGCGTGAGCACCAGGTGATCCTGCTTTCGACGAACACGGAAGTGGTGGGGGAGTACCTCCGGGAAATCGAACAGCATGTTCAGAAAAAGTATCTCATCCATTTTGAACGGGTGGGCGATATCGGGCAATCAAGCGTCCAGCCGGGCTACTTCGAGAATGCGGGGAACGGGGCATGAGCATTTCCCTCGTAGAAGTGGCTGGGGCGAACTTCCGCACCGATGAGAAGAGTGACACGCTGAACACCGCCTTCATGGGACGGCTTGGCATGCGGAAGCGTTATCTGCCCGCGCGACTTGCTATCGCCCGTTCTCTGGCCATGCCTGCGCCGCCTGAAATAGGGGATGATGACTCCGATCCGGGCAAGGCCATCAAGGGCGATACGCTCTTTGGCACCGGCACGACACTTTCGGTCTGGCTAGCGCTTATGGTCGAGCGCTCAGCTGATCCCGAACTTGACCTCAAGAAGCTGATTGCCCTCGTAGGGGCGCACTGGCGGCGCGGGCTCAAGTTTCTGGACAAGGAATGGGATCAGGCTGATCAGGACGTGACGAAGTTCGTCAAGCGCCTCGTGGAGGTGGCGGAATTGCCGCTTTCCAAACAGGGTTCTTTCCGGTCAGGCGGCGCTAGCCAAGGCATGACCTTTTCAAGCGGGCGGATCACGGTCCCGATTGGCGAGATTTCTGAAGATGCCGGGTCCAAGGAAAAGATTGTTTGGGACCTGAACGGGTCCGGCGGCTCTCCGCACAGCGCAATTATGGGCGGCGTGGGCTCGGGTAAGACACGCACCGCGGTTGCCATGCTCCGTTCGATCCGGCAGCAAGCTGCGGTCCCGCTGATCGCCTTCGATTTCAAGGGTGACCTTGGAACCGATTCAACCGGTGGGGGCTACCGGATCGATGAGCTGTTTGAAGCGCGCACCTTGGAGCCTCCGCGCGCGCCGATCCCGCTGGATGTACTATCGCTGCGTTCGCGCGGCGAGATTGACCTTGCCGAAGCCGCGTCTCGATTTCGGGAGTCGTTCTCCCGCCTCAAAGGAAGTCGCCTTGGGGATCGTCAGAGGACTGCCTTGCATGAAGCCGCGAGCCGGGCGCTCGCCGCCGAGACGCCTTGCGAGTTGCATCACATCCGGGATGCATTGATCAGTGTATATGCCGAACATGAAATGAAGGAAGATGGCGCAATCGCCACGATGCAGGAGTTGTGCCGGTTCCCGCTCTTTGAACCGACCTTCGATCCGGCGTCCTTCTTCCAGCAAAGCTGGATCATCAAGCTGCCCCCGAACGTCGCGGAAGACAGCCGCACCATTGTGGTGAACCTCGTTCTTGATGCGCTCGATCAGTACCTGAACAGCCTCGTCGATTCAGAGCGCAGCGCGGATGGATCGCGTGGCCTTCGCGTCTTGTGCATGGTGGATGAAGCGCACCAAATACTGGGGTCTAAGTTGCCCTCGCTTGCCAACCTGATCCGCATGAGCCGCTCGAAGGGCGGCGCGATCATGCTCATCTCGCAGTCGCCGGATGACTTTTCTGGCGAGGACGATGAGTTCTTGTCTGAAATGGGCCTCGTCGCCGCCTTCGCCACGAACGCGCCACCCAAGAACGCCACGCGCATTCTCGGTAAGGGCGCAAATCTTAGTGCACTACAGACGGGTCAGTGCTTGGTAAAGCGGCGCGGTGATCCCGGCGCTAGAAAGGTCGCCGCCTGGAAGTAGGTCATGGAGCGGGCTTGTCGATACGAAGAGCTTGCCAGCTGATATGGCTGCGCCCAAGAAGATCCGGCTGAGTACGCAAGACAGTCACCGGCAATGAAAGGCTCTGTGCAAGCGCTTTAAAGTCGGCCAGCGTCACGTCGTATATTCCTCGTGAGGGCTCCGCCGGACCGAGGCGCAAGGTCAGGTAGGCTGTCCCGCCTGGGGCAAGCAGGTCGTAGACATTGCTGAGAGCTGTAGCGCGCTCTTCGCGCGCAAGATGCATCCAGACGGCAGAGATGACAATGATGTCGAATGTCTTTCCTGCCTGCATTACCTGAGTGAGTTCGGGCAGCGCGTCATCACGCCAGACAATCGATTCGCCAACATGCAGCTTGGCACCGATCGCGCGCATCGCCCCTGATGGCTCCAGCGCCAGAACATTGTGACCGCGCGCCGCAAACCAAGCGGCGTCGCGTCCAGTGCCAGCACCGATGTCGAGCACGGTGAGCGGCTGACCAGCCCTCTCCATCGCGATGATCTGAACAAGATCAGGATGCGCTTGTTCAAAGGTGACGGTCTCATAACCATCCGCCAGGCTTGTTGCGTGTGTGTCATAGTAGGCGATGGCGGGCTTTTGCGGCATGATCCCGAGGACCTCTGAGCGGTTTTTCCACAAGGTTGCACAGAACAACACTAGGCTGAGGGCTGCGGCCAAACCTAGCATGGACTGGAACAAAGTGCGAACAAGGAATGGTCGGTTGTACCAGCGTGTTCCCCGCGCTGCCACAAAACCGGATGGGTAGCATGTTTCGAGCCAGTTCAGATGCCGCTCCATAACGTAGCGAAGTCGCAGAATGATGAAGCAGAGAGCCGTGTTTCCGGCAAAGGCGAGGAATAGCAAGGCCAGCTGAAAATATGGCAGGTCAGGCACCCGTGAGACGCCGAACCAAAGGCCGCCTGTCAGAGTCATCGAGATGAGCGGAATTTGCCACATCTGCTGATTGAGAGCTCGGAAGGAAGCGTGATTATGGTCGTACGCGGCCCGCCGCATTTCGTGTTCGATCTGATCGGAATTCAGACTCAATTCCCACCCCCGGTAAGCTCAACCAGTCAAGAGTTTAGGCGCATTGTGCGGCGAACGCGAGACCGCGAACTGTGCCGATTTCCCTGAGGCGGAGACATACCGCGAGTGAGCTAGGGCACTTCCCAAAGGATTTTGCCCTGCTGAAAGTGACCTAAAACCTGCCAGGTACCGCTATATGAAATTCGGTGCAGAGAAGCCAAGCACGGGAGTGTCCGCACAAGTGCCTTAGAAGGTTGGGCTCTTCTTACTGATTCTTTTGGTACGCGGAGAAGCTAGCGCCTCTGTCTGGGCGACGACGGTTCGCAGTTCTTGGTCGGTCAACGAGGTTGCCGCTAGGCTCAAGCGGTCTAGAAGCCGTTCCCGTTCGGTCCGCGATGGCGGATCGGCCATGCCGAGAAGTTCGTCAGAAGAAGATCCCAGAATGCGAGAGATTTTCACCAGCGCTTGGAGGTTCGGTTCCCTCGTGCCTGCGGTGTAGTATGCGTATTGCCGTTCACCCAGACCGCATCGGCGCGCGACCTCGGCGTTCGATATCCCGAGCTCCTCCGCTCGCTCGCGCAACCTTCTGGCAAATCCGTCCATATGACCGTTTTGGTCGTACTTTCGTCGCCTTTCCACGAAAGATATGGTCTGACAAAAACGACCATAACGGTCTGAATGGTGGTGTTGTGGGTCTAGAAGCGAGGCAGCTGCAATGGATAAACTCAAACAGGACAACGGATCGGAAGTGTTGGAAGGGTCTGCACCCTCCCTCAATCAGCCGCCATCGGCGGGGAAGTCGCTGTTGCTGCCCTGGCTCGCACTCGGGGCGGTCGCTCTGCTCATTATTTACGGGAAGAATAATGACTCATCCAATCAGCCTGATGGACGCGATGCGCGCCTTGAACGGGCCAACTCTACAAACTCTTTTCCTGATCATTCTGCCGCCGCTTGCTCGGCTTGGGGAAAGCTTGCAGAACAAGCCATGAGGGTACGCCAGGCTGGCGGATCGAAAGCGGACCTTCTCGAAGTCATTTCCAGTTCGGACAACGCAGAAAATCGGGTGTTTGCCCGTGCAATTGTTGATGATGCGTATAACTCGGCTCTACACAGTGACCCTGTTTTGCAGGCAGCTTCCGTGATTGCGTTTGGCGCTGCCGTGGAGGACATGTGTTCGAACGCAGGATGAAAACCAAAGTTGTTTGCAATCCGCTTCACAAGAAACGACACTTAAGTTTGGTCGAGTCCAATCCTGTACTTCCAGCCACGTTGACCGCGCACTCCCACCCTGGAACGTGCTAGTCCAATGGTCTGTTCCACGCCGACCAATGCGCGTCGCACAGCATCCGTGCGGGCCTTCTCTATCGGACTGCCGGGGTAGGCGCGTTCAGCAAGTTCTCGCACTGTAAATTTGCGACCTGGCTCCATAGCGAAGATTTCGATAATCTTGCGCTGCACTAAACCGCGTCCCCGGCTCATGTTTTCGCTTCCAAAGCAAGCAAACGGGTTTCAAGCGTCTCGATGCGCTGCAAGAGCTGGACCTCTAAGTCCACAAGCTGGTTCTCCAATTTCGTAATCTTTCCAGTTGGGACGGGTAATTTGATCAGACCGCTGGCTTGTGATTTTTCGAGGGCCTTGCCTTCCTCCACGAGCGATGCTTCCAGTCTGTGGATAACCTCTTTGGTCACAGTTCGATTGTTAGCCTTTGCAGCAGCCTCGAGGCGTGATCGAAGGTCCGACCCCTCAGCGAACCGCACAAGCAACTGTTCTCCGGCTTGCTTCCGTCTGCCCACTGCCATTGCTATCTCCGATACATCAATGAGATTTACATCGGCGCCGCGCCATGATATCTATGAGATATAACAGAGCAACAGATTAGGAAGCAAGATGCAAGAGGCAGCTGACACGACAATCATTCTGAGATTGCCGCGAACTATGAAGGAGTGGCTCAGGGATCGAGCCAATTCGAACGACCGAAACATGACGGCTGAGCTGAGGCAAATGATCAAGGCCTCTATGGAAACAGGCGACAGACAAGACGGCGCAAAATGAAGCATACCCTGAAAGCCACGATCGCAGAGCTGGGCTGCTTCAACCCATCCGAGGGTACGCTCTTCAGTCTACCGGCCCTTCCCGCGAAGGCAGAGAAGTCATTTGCTTGGGCGCGGAAGTCTAAGACGATAAATCCGAAACCTTCGCTTCCGGTAGTGGAAGTCAAGAAGGCCGTAAAACTGCTGGCAAGCGTAGGAAAGGCGGTTCTCGCAATCGAGGCTCTTCCCCACGGAGGCTTCCGGGTGATCGCATCGGCGGAAGTCGTTCAACCGACGTTGAAACATGCGCCGAACGCTTGGGACGATGTCCTCGATGACTAAGACGAAACTGTCCAAGCCCCCCTACGTACACGTTTTCCGCGACCGGCATGGCAAAGTGCGCATGTACTTCAACCGACCAGGGCAACCAAAGCTTCCGCTGCCTGGACCTTTGAACTCCGCCGCCTTCTTTGAAGCCTACGCAAAAGCAGTCGCTGGCACAGAAGTGCGCGTCGTGGCGAAGCCGTGTGCTGCAAGAAACACCTTCGCAGGACTGATCGAACTCTATCTGAGGTCGCCGGCTTTCCACGATCTCGCTGCGTCGAGCCGGGCCACCTATCGGCGGCAACTGGACAAATTCCGGGAAGAGTACGGAAGCAAGCCTGTAGAAGGCTTACGGCGTAAGCACGTCTCGCACATCATTGGAAGGATGCAGGATCGACCTGAGGCGGCAAACACATTGCTTAAGCGTCTGAAGGTATTGATGAACTTCGCCGTTGATCTGGAGCTAATCACGCACAATCCGCTCACGGGAATGAAGGGTTTCAAAAGAGAAGGAGACGGCTATCACACCTGGTCAGATGACCAGATTGAAGCCTTCGAGAACCGGCACCCCATTGGCACCAAGGCGAGACTTGCCTTGGCGCTCATGTTGTACACCGGGCAGCGCCGGTCTGATGCCGTCCGTATGGGTTGGCAGCATGTCAGCGACGGAACGATATCCGTCCGTCAACTGAAGACCGGGGCCACGTTGCAGATACCGATCCATGACAAACTAAAGGCTGTCCTGGAGCAGACGCCGAAAAACAACATGACATTCCTTCTGACCAGGTACGGAAGGCCCTTTAGTGTGGCTGGTTTCGGCAACTGGATGCGTGACCGGTGTGACGAAGCTGGACTGGAAGATTGTTCCTCCCACGGCTTGCGCAAAGCCTGCGCCCGCCGTTTGGCCGAGGCAGGTTGCAGCAATCAAGAAATCAAGGCCATCACTGGTCATGAGACCGAGGCAGAAGTGACACGCTACACGAAGGCAGCGGATCAAAAAATCATGGCAAGACACGCCATGGGCAAGCTATCCGACATCGGCTGAAGCAAGAACACTGCTAACCGCCCCTCAAGGTTAGCACATCAAAGGATTAATCCATTGAATATCATACACTCACTGGGGAAGGTGGCAGCCCGTAGGGGAGTCGAACCCCTCTTACCTGGTTGAAAACCAGGTGTCCTAACCGATAGACGAACGGGCCACTGGCGGCGTCCTAGCCGGGCGCGCGCGGGGTTGCAAGGGGGTCAGCCGTCGATCTTTGCGCCCATGATGGCGATGGCCTGCTGGTAGACCTTGGCCGCGTTCCATTCGCGGATCACGGCAAAGTTCGGCTCGCCTTCCTGATAGCCCTTGCCGGGCTTCCAGCCCTTCTTGCGCAGGTAGTTGGCGGTGGTCGCCAACGCATCGGCCTGGTTGTAAAGGTCGACCGCACCGTCGCCGTTGCCGTCGACTCCATAGGCATAGGCGTTGCCGGGCAGGAACTGGGTGTGACCCAGCTCGCCATGCTTGGCTCCTACGGTCTTGGCCGAGATCATCCCCTTGTCGACCATCTTCAGCGCGCCGATCAGGTGCGGACGGAAGAAGTCCGACCGGCGGCAGTCGTAGGTCAGCGTCGCGATGGCCGAGACGACGTTGGTGTCGCCCATGAAGCCGCCAAAACCGGTCTCCATCCCGTGGATGGCAAGCAGGACACCGGCGGGGACGCCATAGGTCGCCTCAAGGCTGGCGTAGAAATCGGGGTTCTTCGCCTTGCGGGCACGGCCCTGGCTGACGATGGCATCGGCGCCGCGGACCTTCAGGAACTTCTCCAGGCTATACTTGAAGCTTTTCTGGTTGCGGTCCGCGCCGATGGTCGCCTTGGAGTAGGAGGTGGCCATCAGCGCATCGATCCCGCGCTTGCCGACCCCTTCCGCCTTGGCCTCGGCGGCCATTTCGGCCTTCCAGCCTTCGTACTGGCCGCCGGTATCGCTGCAACTGGCGGCCTGGACCGCGAATGGAAGGGCGGAAATGAAGGCGGCGGCAGCAAAACGGGACAGAAGGCTCACGATCAGGCACCTGTGCAAGGAATTTGCGCCAATCTATTGAGAGTGTGGCGACAATCAAGCACGCCTTTGTGATCGGCGGGCAGGTGTTGCTGACATGTTGGTGAAGTGGCAGCCCGTAGGGGAGTCGAACCCCTCTTACCTGGTTGAAAACCAGGTGTCCTAACCGATAGACGAACGGGCCACGCTTTCGGTGCGCGGTGTCTAGAATCTGCCACCGGGTTCTGCAAGAGGAAAATGCGAGCGCCTACGCCCAAGCTGCATCATCCAGGCGCAGCTGGACCTTGGTGCGGCCGTTCCAGTGGTTCAGCTCCAGCTTGCCCGCGAGGTGGAACCGGCGGTGGCCGGGATTTTCCAGTGCGGGGCCGAGCGGGCCGTCGAAGGCACCGAAGGCGATGGCATCAAGAGCGGGACCGGCTCCGTCCGAGATGGTGAGCTTGAGATGGCTATCGCCGATCCGCCGGGCGCTGACCTGCGCATTGGCAAAGGCGAAGCGCGGTGCCGGGGCCGCGGCGCCGAAGGGACCAGCGTTCTCGATCTCTTCAACCAGGGCCACGGTCGCAGCGCCGGTCGCCAACAGGCTGTCGATCCGCATGTCCTGCGGGCCGCCAGCACCAGCCCCCTGGCGGGCAAGGAGGTCCGACAGGCGCGCCATGGCAGGGTCAAGCTTGGCGCGGGTCAGGCTGAGGCCCGCCGCCATCTTGTGCCCGCCGCCCTTGGTGATCATCCCCTCGGCCGCGAGCCGCTGGATCGCCGCGCCAAGATCGATGCCGGGGATCGAGCGGGCGGATCCCTTGCCCTCGTCGCCCTCGAAGCCGATCACGACCGAGGGGCGGTTGGCGGCTTCCTTCAGCCGGGCCGCGACGATGCCGACAACGCCGGGATGCCAGCCCTCGGCGGCGGCCCAGACGAGGGGGGCGTCGAGCCCGCGGGCGTCGGCCTGGGCCATGGCTTCCAGGCGCACCGTCTCGGTGATCTCGCGACGCTCGGTGTTGAGCTGGTCGAGGCGGGCGGCGAGGCGGGCGGCCTCCATTTCGTCGTCGGTGGCCAGCAGGCGCGCGCCGAGGTCGGCCTGGCCGATGCGACCGCCCGCATTGACCCGGGGGCCAAGGAGGAAGCCGAGCGCGTAGGCGGTGGGCGCCTGATCCATGCGGGCGACATCGGCCAGGGCGCGGAGACCGGGGCGGTCGCGGCGGGCCATGATCTTGAGCCCCTGCCGGACAAAGGCGCGGTTGACGCCGGTCAGGGGGGCGACATCGGCGACGGTGGCGAGCGCGACAAGGTCGAGGAGGGCCATGAGGTCGGGGACCTGCTGACCCTGCTGTTTGAGGCGGCGGTTGGCCTCGACGAGGAGGAGGAAGACCACCCCGGCGGCGCAGAGATGGGCGAGGGTGCCGTCTTCATCCTGGCGGTTGGGGTTCACGATGGCGAGGGCTTGGGGGAGGGTTTCGAGGGCAAGGTGGTGGTCGAGGATCACGACATCGGCCCCCTTGGCGGCGGCGATGGCATCGTGGGAGAGGCTGCCGCAGTCGACGCAGAGGATTAGGTCGTGGGTCTCGGCAAGCTGGGCCATCGCGGGAATGTTCGGGCCGTAGCCTTCGTCGATGCGATCGGGGATGTAGAGGGTGGCCTGCATCCCGAAGGCGCGCAGCCAGGTGAGGAGGAGGGCGGCGGAGGCGCCGCCGTCGACATCGTAGTCGGCGAAGATGGCGACCCTTTCGCGGGCCGCGACGGCGTGGAGAAGGCGGTCGGCGGCGGGGGCCATGTCCTTCAGGATCAGGGGGTCGGGCAGGAGGTCGCGCAGCGAGGGGGAGAGGAAGGCGACTGCGTCCGCAGGCTCGACGCCGCGGGCGACGAGCACGCGGCAGAGGGGGAGGGGCAGACGGGTTGCCTGGGCCATGGCTTCGGCGAGCCGGTCCTGGACTGGATCTGGGCCGACCCAGCGGCGACCGGAGAGGGAGGTCTCGACGGAGAGGAAGGAAGCCATGCGGGAAGGGGTGCCGGAAAGGGGCGAGGGACGCAAGGGGGGAAGGGGTGTCCACCGTGGACAGATTTTCAGCGCAAGAGATTTCAAGGGGTTGGCCGCGGGCATTAACCGGATGTTCACACTTGCGGAAGTGTATCTCGTCGGGCTCAGCGCTGGTTGCGCGTCAGGTTTCGCGGGCCGCTGCGGTCCGGTCGCCGCCTTCGGTCAGGATCATGTCAAGGCGAATGTCATGCGGCTGCGGATAGATCGTCGGCAGCCGGGCCGCATTGAACCCGACGCCGATGACGAAGGGCCGGGGCTTCAGCGCCGCGAGGGTCCGGTCGAAGTAGCCGCCGCCATAGCCGAGCCGGTAGCCCTCTGCCGTCCAGCCCACGAGGGGCGCGAGCGCGATGTCGGGGAGGAGGACCGGCGCATCCGGCGGCGGAACCGGGATGTTCCAGTCACCCCGGACCATGCGGGTTTCCGGGGTCCAGTGCCGGAAGACCAGCGGCGCGGCTTTCTGTTCCACCAGCGGCAGGGCAATGGTGACGCCCGCCTGGTGCAGTTCGGCCATCAACGGTCGCAGGTCGGGTTCGCCCTTGATCGGCCAGAAGCCGGAGAACACCTTGCCCCGGGCGCCATCGAACCGGTCTTGCAGGAGGCCGCGCAGGTGGGCGGCAAGCGCCGTGCCCACGGCCTCGCGTTCGGCAACCGAAAGGGCGGAGCGCTCGGCGCGGAGCCGGGTGCGTTCCGCCTTTCGCCAGCGTGCCACGTCGCGGGCCTGTTCCGGATCGACCCCGAGCGGATCGAAATAATCCGGCGCGATTTCTTCGGCGTAGCAGGGCGGGGACGACAGGCGCCCGGTCATGATGCGGCCCCTTCGCTTTGCCGGGAAAGAATCGCGCGGGCACCGTCGACGATTTCGGCCAATCGCACCGCAGCCGGGACCACAGACCGGAGGCTCGCGACGCCTTCGCCCGCGTAAAGCGCCATCGCCTCAAGATCGCCGGTGGTGCCGCGCATCGGGGAATCGGTGCTGAACCGCAGGAGCGGCTGGCCATTGTCCCAGGCGATGGTCTCACGCGGGAGGAGGTCGGGGTCGTGGCCCAGGTAGGCACCGTCAAGCGCGCGGGTCACGCTGTTTTGCAGGACGCGGACCGCCGCGCCCTTGGGCCAGTTCAGCACGAAGACATCGGTCAGGACGGTATCCCCCGCCCCGGCCTGGACCACGCGATCCTTGTGATACGGATGGGCGAAGGATTCCTCGGTGGCAAGGAAAGCGGTGCCGCACTGGATACCGGCAGCGCCCATCTGCAACGCCCGGGCAAGATCGGCGCCGGTGCCAAGCCCGCCGGAGGCCACGACGGGAAGTGCTGTCTGTTCAAGGATCCCGGCGGTAAGGTCGAAGGTCGGGCGCCGCCCGTGGACATGGCCGCCCGCCTCGACACCTTGCGCGATCAGCACGTCCGCCCCGGCGGCTTCGGCGATCCGGGCGGCCTCGACCGTGCCGACCTGATGCAGGACCTGCGCGCCCGCCTGTTTTACCCGCTCGACCACCCGCGGGACCACATCCCAGAAGAAGGTGAAGGCCGGTACCGCCAGTTCAAGGCAGCAGGAAATCTGCGCCTCAAGCAGGCCCGGTTCGGTGGCCGAGGGAATCACGTTGACGGCGAAGGGCCGCGAGGTTGCGGCGCGAAGCGCCGTCACCTCCTGCCGGATCAGCGAGACGGGTTCGCGCACCATGCCAAGCATCCCGTAGCCACCGGCATTGGCGACGGCGGCGGCCAGGTCCCAATGCGCAACCCCGCCCATGCCGGCCAGAAGCACCGGCACATCGCAACCGAGCAGATCGCAGAGTTGCGTGGAACGCGACGTGGCAACGGGATCGGACATGGTGGAGGTCCTTGCACCGGATCATCGGAAGGCAATGATTGCGCAGATGCCGGGCAATGGCCATGGCAATTGCGACGCCTTCCCGCCCGTTCCGGACAGGACTTCGCTCAACCGCCCGCCGAGGTCGGGCAGGTCGGAGGCGGGGGTCAGCGCAGCGGGCTCTTGTAGGTCATCCGGCGGACCGAGCCGGTCTTGGAGCGCATCAGGATCGTCTCCAGCGTCACCCAGCCGGGTTCGCGCTTGATGCCTGCGAGGAGCGAGCCGTTGGTGACGCCGGTCGCCGAGAAGATCACGTCGGAGCGCACCAGGTCGTCGCGGGTGTAGACGCGGTCGAAGTTGGTGATCCCGGCCTTGCGGGCGCGGGCGCGTTCGTCGTCGTTGCGGAAGAGGAGACGCCCGAAGAACTGGCCGCCCATGCATTTCAGGGCCGCCGCCGCCAGCACGCCTTCGGGTGCGCCGCCGGAGCCCATGTACATGTCGATGCCGGTGATTTCCGGCTCGGCGCAGTGCATGACGCCCGCGACATCGCCGTCGGTGATCAGCCGGATCGCGGCGCCGGTGGAGCGGACTTCGGCGATCAGGTCCTCGTGCCTCGGGCGGTCGAGGATGCAGACGGTGATGTCCTCGGTCGAGCAGCCCTTGGCGGCGGCAAGGGCCGAGACGCGCTCGGAAGGGGACATCGACATGGTGACGGTGCCGGGCTTGTGGCCGGGGCCGATGGCGAGCTTGTCCATGTAGACATCGGGCGCGTGCAGGAGCGTGCCGCGCGGGGCCATGGCGATCACGGTCAGCGCGTTCGGCATGTCCTTGGCGGTCAGCGTGGTGCCTTCAAGGGGGTCGAGGGCGATGTCGACCTCGGGACCGTTGCCGGTGCCGACCTCCTCGCCGATGTAGAGCATCGGGGCCTCGTCGCGCTCGCCCTCGCCGATGACGACGACGCCCTTGATGTCGAGAAGGTTGAGCTGGTCGCGCATGGCGTTGACGGCGGCCTGGTCGGCGGCCTTTTCATCGCCGCGCCCGATCAGCCGGGCCGAGGCGAGGGCGGCGGCCTCGGACACCCGGCCAAGGCCCAAGGACAGGAGACGATCCTGGAAGTTCAGTTTCTCAGACATGGGTCCCCCAGGGCGTTCGCGCGATTTTCTTCGGTTTAGCCGGGGGTTGGCGATGGGGCAAGGAGTTTGGCGCTAACAGTGGGTCAGGGATTGGCGGCGAGGATGGCGTCGGCGAGGCAGGCGTCGATCTGGCGGGCGGCGGCAAGGGCGGGAGAGGTGGCGGGGGTGTCGCCGAGAGCGCCCCTTGTGGAGCGGAGGAGCAGGAGGCGGCCGCGCGGGGTGGCGAAGAAATCTTCGGTGGAGATGAGTGCGGTGAGGGGTTGGGACTGGGCGGCGCGACCGAAGGGGTGGCCGAAGCCGGCGACATAGGCGGTAGTGCACTGGTCTTTGGTTTGCGGACAGGCGGCGGCGCAAAGGGCGAGCAACGGCTGGAAACCGGGTTCGGTGCGGAAGGCCTCGGTTGCGGCTTTGGCGGTATCGGGGTCAAGCGGCTGATCGGGGCGAGTGATGGCCTTGAGGACGGGCACGGCATCAGCCATGCGGCGGGAGGCTGTGTCCTGGGGAATTGCGGCGGCAGTGAAGATGGCGGCAAGTCGGGCAGTGTCAGGCGGCGAAGCATCAGCGCGGTGGAGGCCCGCGAACCCGGCAAGGGCGATCCAGGCGGCGGGGTCGTTGGCGTCCAGCCGCGTGACCATGAGGTATTCGCCAGCAGCCGGGGAGATTGCAGTCACATCGGTCAGTCTGCTGCGCAGGACTTGCGCCATGGCCCAGGGCGGGACGGGGTGGTCGAAGAAGCCGGAGGGCAGGTCGCCGTAGCCGCCGGTCTGGTTGACCCAGGTCATGAAGAGGAAGGTGGCCTTGTCGGGCTCGCCCGCGTCGTAAAGGCCGAAGGCGCGTTGAAGGAGCGCGTCCATGTCGGTGCCGGGCTCGCTCATGTTCCAGAGCGCGGCCACGGGGTCGGCGGCGGCGAAGGCATCGGCCATGGGTGTGCCGTTCACGCGGGCGATGCGTTTGCGGTCGGCGAAGGTGACTGTGGTGCGGAGCCAGTCGTTTACGGCAGGCAAGGCGAGGATTGCCGCGGTGTTACCGGCCTCGGCTGCGGCGTGGATTTCGACGAGCGCGGTCGGATCGTCCCCCTGCAGGGCGCGGTCGAAGGGGGCGCGGAAGGCGGGGTCGTCGGCGCCGGGGATCGGGTCGGCGAGGGCAGGGGTCGCCAGGATCAGTGCCAGAAGGAATGCCCGCATCGTCCGTCTCCAACCCATGAACCAATGGGTGAAGGGTCGGATCAGGGGGCAGGTCTGTCAAGCGGGAACGTCCCGGGGGATCAGACTTCCTCGATCCGGATGGCGACGGGCTGGCCCACCAGGACGCCGGTTGCAGCGAAGCGGGTCATGGCGTGGGCGACGTCGTCGGGGGCGGCCTTGTGGGTGACGATCAGGACCGGGGCATTGGCGCCCTGGTGGCCGTACTGGCGCATCTGGTCGATGGAGACACCGGCATCGCCGAGGCAGGTGGCGATCTTCGCCAGCGCGCCGGGTTTGTCGAGGAGCGTCATGCGCAGGTAGTAGGGCGCGGGGGTGGCAGCGCGGGCGGGCTGGGCGGCGCTGAGGGTCGAGGCGGGCTGGCCGAAGGTCGGCAGGCGGAAGCCGCGGGCGATGTCGATCACGTCGGCCATGACGGCGCTGGCGGTGGGGCCCATGCCCGCGCCGGGGCCGCGCAGGACGATCTGGCCGACAGAGTCACCTTCGAGGACGACCATGTTGGTGCCGCCCTGGAGCTGGCCCAAGGGGCTGTCGGCAGGGACGAGGCAGGGGGTCATGCGCTGTTCCAGGCCCCGGCCGGTCATCTGCGCGACACCGAGGAGCTTGATGCGGTAGCCCATGTCCTCGGCGAGCCGGATGTCGTCGATGGATACGTTGCCGATACCCTCCAGTTCCACGGCGTCGAAGGTGACGCGGGTGCCGAAGGCGATGGCGGCGAGGAGGGAAAGCTTGTGGCCCGCGTCGATGCCACCCACGTCAAGGTTCGGGTCGGCCTCAAGGTAGCCGAGCTGGCGGGCTTCCTCGAACACGGTCTCGTAGGGCAGGTTTTCGGCCTGCATCCGGGTCAGGATGTAGTTGCAGGAGCCGTTCATCACCCCCATGACGCGCTTCATCCGGTTGCCCGCGAGGCCTTCGGTCAGGGCCTTGATCACCGGGATGCCCCCGGCGACGGCGGCTTCGAAGCGGAGGGCGAGGTTCGCGGCCTCGGCAGCTTCGGCGAGGGTCTGGCCGTGATGGGCGAGAAGGGCCTTGTTGGCGGTGACGACATGCTTGCCGGCGGCGAGTGCGGCTTCGGTCGCCAGCTTCGCGGGGCCTTCGTGGCCGCCCATCACCTCGACGAAGACGTCGATGTCGGGGCGTTTCGCGAGGGCGACGGGGTCGGTTTCCCAGGCATAGCCGGACAGGTCGGCATCGCGGTTCTTCGTGCGGTCGCGGGCCGAGACGGCGGTGATCACCACAGGGCGACCGGCGCGGGCGGCGACGAGGTCCGCATGGGCCTGGACGATCTTCACCACGCCGATGCCGACGGTGCCCAGACCGGCAAGACCAAGACGCAGGGGGGCGACGGACATCGGGAAACCTCGGGCAGTTTGTGGCTGGTGTCTGTTAGCCGGAAGCCGGGCGGGGTGCAACGCCGTCAGGTCGCAGGCGGGGTCGCGGCAATTGCGGCGGCGCGTGCCTTGAGCCGGGCGGCCCGGGCGGCAAGGCCAGGGCCCGGGTCGGGGGTGGTGGCACCGGCCTGGGACAGCAGCTCGTCGATCGGCAGAAGCTGCGGCGGGGCAGCGGCGTCGGGGCCCATTGCCTCAAGCTCGGGGAAGGGGGCGCAGGCGGCCAGCGCCGCAAGACCGCAGAGGAGGAGGACGGCTCGGTACATGGTGATCCCGGTTTGACGCGGCCGACAGGCTAACGCCGGAACGCTCCGGGGGAAAGCCGGACCGGCGCGGGGATCAGCTGCAGGTGGTGGTGCCTTCCAGGCAGAGGCGCCGATGGCGTGGGCGGGTCACGATAAACTCGCCAAACGTCTGGTCCTCGACGCCGATCAGGAGGCCGGCCAGCACCGTGGGAAGCTGCGCCTTGAAATCGACGGTGGTTTCAACGACGAAGACGCTTTCACCGTTGTTCAGCTTGGCGATCTTCCCGTTGGTGGCGGTCGTGCCCTTCCACGCCTGGATCTGCGTTTGGGTGAGCTGCGTGACCTTGTTGCCGGGCGAGAACGAGAACAGCAGCTTGTAGCTTCCGCTGGAGAAATCGCAGACCTTGAGCCCCGTGGTGGATGTGCATTCGAGGCTGGTGATCCGCATCTTGACCGGGTGCCCGCCCGGAGTGAGGAAATCGAGCACGTTCTGCAGCCCGTTGGCGAAAACGAGCGGAATGGTATCGCGCTGGCGCGACAGAAGGTCAGCGACGGAATACGCGGCCTTCTGGGTGACATTGATGGTGCGGAAGACGTCCCAGTAGATGAACATCGCGACCAGCGCCCAGATCACCAGGGGCAGCATGAGCAGGCCTTCGACCAGAATCAGGCCATCTTCGTCGCGGAGGAACGTGACCAAACGGTGCTTGAAGTTGCGCATCTCAGGTCATCCCGGTTCGTTCACGAAGGTTGTCGTCACCAGCATGACATAGCTGCCGTCGGATTCGACGGGCATCTTCACGCTGACGGCGGTGGTGGGAAACATCGGGTCTTCCTTCAGGCAGATCCGCATCAGCATGATGTCGTTGTCGGTGCCGAGCGCGTATTCGTTGCCTGGCGGTTCATCGGTGTTGATCGGCTGCGATTTGTCGACGCAGGACTTCGGCGGTGCCGCCATGACGAAGGTTCCGGTGTTCACCGGCTGCATCCAGATCTTCATCGAGTTGATGCACTCGGTGACCGACTCGATCATCATCCCGGATTCGCAGATGGTCTTCTTCAGGGACTGGTGCGTCGGGTTGACGTATGTTCCAAGGCGCAGTTGGCGGACGGTCAGGTCCACAGCGCGGTCGAACATGACATAGCGCGCCATGTACATGCTGCTTTCGAACGAGGCCGTGAAGACCAGGAAAATGATCGGGAAGATGAAGAGGAACTCGATCGACGCCTCGCCCGAATCGTCCCGGAGGAAGGTGCGCAGCTGTTTCATTCCGTCAGCCTCAGCGGCGAGATGATCTTGGCGATCTGTTCGAAGGCCGCGTTCAGATCGTCGGCGTTCGTCACCTTGTAGTAGTAGCCCGTGCCCGGAGAGGCGCAGTTCTTGATCGGGGCTTCGGTCACGTCATCGCCGAGGATGATGCCGAACACCTCGATCCCGGCCTGCGTTTTGGCCGCCGTGCAGTTGGTCGCCAGCAGGCTGTCCATGTTGGCCGTGCTGGTCAGGTACTTGCCGACCATCAGGTTGTAGATCGTGTTGTAGTCGGTTGCGCCGACCACGTTAGAGCGCATGTAGAGCTGTTCGATCACCCAGTCGACCGAGGCGTAGCGCCAGACTTCGCTCCAGTCGAGCCGGGTGACGGTGCCGCTGCCTGTCCACCAGGGCGTCGTCGCGCCGGTCGGCGGGGTGATCCAGGCGCGCGGATCGCAGGCGCCAGTGACGGCGGAGCCCGTGTTGCCGTTGCCTTCTGCGCGGGTTGGATCGTTTGTTCTGGTAACAGAGCTGGCCTTCAAGTGCGGGACGAAGAAGTTGCGCTTGACGGTGACGCCGCTGACCACTTTGTTGGCCAGCGACCAGCCCGAGCAGGAGTTGACGGGCGCCGGAGTGCCGGTCGGGTTGATGCCGGGACGCTTGCCGCCGTTGATGCCGACACCGCTGTCGTTGAACTCGATCGCCATCTTGCCGTCCGTGCCGCGCCAGATCGGCGACGGGCCGGACTTGTAGGCATCAAGGACGTGCTGGCTGGAAACGTGCGTTCCGTCAGTCATCACCACGATGATCTTGCGGGTGCCCTTGCTGCCGTCGGTGTGGGTGACGCCCTCACCGTCGGCATTGTTTGCGGGCCGCCCCGCCATGCCGGGAACACCGGCGCGAAGCGCGGTGTAGATCGGGCGTGCCTGTTCGTCGATCAGAGCGGTGGCCCAGCGAAAGCCGACCGCGATCGAGGTGTTCCCGCGCGGGTTGAGCGTAAGGATCTGCGCTTTCAGCGCGGTCACGTCGGTCGACGGGAGCATCACCAGGTTCGAGGCGGATTCATCTGCGCCCGTGCTGGGGTTGTCGCCGTGGTTGCACATGTATGTGCCCGAGTTCGTGTCGATCGCAACCGCTGCGGTCCACGAGATCCCCACCTTGCCGCCGTTCGTGGCGTCGCCGGTGGTGCTTCCGATAGCCGTCGGCGTGACGCTGGGCGCGCTTTTCGCAACGAGGGCAACGGCCGCCATGGGGATCGGCGTGGTCAGCGACAGCCCCGTCGTGGTGAAGGTGCTCGGCTGGATCTCGAAGCAGTTGATCTTCGGCACCCCCTGGTTCGCAATGTAGTTCCAGGACGACAGGTTCGAGACGGTGAACTGGTTGCGCAGGTTGACCGGGATGTTCACGTTCGACGAATAGGGCACCATACCGATCGAGATCAGGTTGTTCGGGTCCTTGTTGATGGTATAGGCGCCACTGGTATCCTTGTTGTACTTCATGATCGTCACGAAGTTCGATGCCGCCTGGCGCAGGGCCGCGATCTTGGTCGTCGAACCGGAGGATTCGGCCATCGAGCCCGTGATGTCGAGCGCCAGGATGACCTCGGTCTTCGCCTCGCCCTGCTGGGCGCTGGAAACAGCCGGTCCCTCGAAGTACGGGACATCGAGCATGTGCATGAACCAGTTGTACGACCGGACCTTGGCCTTCATCGTTGTCCTGCGCGAGTTGGCGGTCGCCTCGCCGGTGACGGATTCGATGGTGTAGTCGTAGGTCAGGTAATCGCCCAGACCGGCCTTGTTGAACCATTCGAGCGCGACCGTCTGCGGCAACTGGTCCGGCGGCAGCACGACGTTGGAGGCGGACAGGGTCGCGCGGTCCATCGTTTCCTGGAGTGCCACGCGGCGCATCTCGAAGCGCATCACATCGACGGCAATCCCGCCGAACATCACCATCATCACGAAGATGAAGATCACGAAGATGGCGATTGCCCCGCCTTCGTCCGACCGAAAATCCGAAAACTTGCGGGTGACGTCTGCAAATACGGTGCGCGTGGCGGGCTTGTTCAACATGTCACTATCCATAGCAGCAGCGTCCCGCTATGACGGCGGGCTCCCAACCGCCGATTTAGGCACAGGATCAGGCATAAGTAAGGCATTTCCTGATGGGGCCGCCTCTGGCTGCCACAATCCGGAAACAATCTGCGGGAATCTGATATGTTCTGACGTGAATGCGAAAAGTTTCCCCGTCGTTCATCTTTCGGCAAGGCAGCTTCGGCAGATCGATTCGCCCTCGGGTCGGGCCCGGCCGCGCGAGGCTTGCTTTCCGGGTTCCGCCTTGGGCGAGGATCGGCTAGCGTCCCAGTCACGGCGCCAGGCCCACGGCGCCTGCCTGTCAGGGAGGACGGCATGAAAGTTTCCGGAGAGCCAAGTTTCCGCGAGTCCGTTGATCTTATGTTCAACCGGGCCGCGAAGCTGATGGATCTTAGCCCGGGTCTGGAGCAGAAGATCCGGGTCTGCAACTCGACCTATACAGTGCGCTTCGGCGTGCGCCTGCGCGGCAAGATCGAGACCTTCACCGGCTATCGGTCGGTGCATTCCGAACACATGGAGCCGGTCAAGGGCGGCATCCGCTATGCGATGTCGGTGAACCAGGACGAGGTCGAGGCGCTGGCGGCGCTGATGACCTACAAATGCGCGCTGGTGGAGACCCCGTTCGGCGGCTCGAAGGGCGGATTGTGCATCGACCCGCGCCAATGGGACGAGCATGAGCTGGAGCAGATCACCCGCCGCTTCGCCTATGAGCTGATCAAGCGCGACCTGATCCACCCGGCGCAGAACGTGCCCGCCCCCGACATGGGCACCGGCGAGCGCGAGATGGCCTGGATCGCCGACCAGTATGCCCGGATGAACACCACCGACATCAACGCCAAGGCCTGCGTGACCGGGAAGCCTCCGCATGCGGGGGGCATCCAGGGCCGGGTCGAGGCGACGGGGCGGGGCGTGCAATACGCGCTGCGCGAGTTCTTCCGGCACAAGGACGACATGACGAAGGCGGGGCTGACCGGCGGGCTCGACGGCAAGCGGGTCATCGTGCAGGGCCTCGGCAACGTGGGCTATCACGCGGCGAAGTTCCTGTCCGAGGAGGACGGCTGCAAGATCATCGCCGTGATCGAGCGCGATGGCGCATTGATGGACCCGAAGGGGCTGGACATCGAGGATGTTCGGCAGTGGATGAACCGGCATGGCGGGCTTCTGGCCGGCTATCCGAATGCGACCCATGTGCCGGACGGGGCGACGGCCCTGGAAGAGGCCTGCGACATCCTCATCCCTGCGGCGATGGAAGGGGTGATCCACCTGGGCAATGCCGAACGGATCAAGGCGCCCCTGATCATCGAGGCGGCGAACGGGCCGATCACCTTCGGCGCGGACGAGATCCTGCGGCGCAAGGGCTGCGTGATCATCCCGGACATGTATGCCAATGCCGGGGGCGTGACGGTCAGCTACTTCGAATGGGTCAAGAACCTGAGCCACATCCGCTTTGGCCGGATGCAGCGCCGGGCCGAGGAGGCGCGGAGCCGCCTTCTGGTCGAGGAGCTGGAGCGGCTGTCGGCCGACCGGGGCCTGGGCTGGACGCTTGCCGAGGGGTTCAAGGAGCGCTTCCTGACCGGCTCGGACGAACTGGCGCTGGTGCGCTCCGGCCTCGACGACACGATGCGCACGGCCTATCAGGCAATGCGCGAGACCTGGCATTCCCGCCAGGACGTGGAGGACCTGCGGGTCGCGGCCTATATCGTGTCGATCGGGCGGGTGGCGCAGACCTACAGGTCGAAGGGGTTGTAAGACCGACCGGCCGACCCGGTCGCCGGGTCGGCCAGGTTCCCAAGCCTAATGGACGTGACCGTGATCAGGGTCGTGGTCATGCGGATGGTCGTGGCTTGTGGTTGCGGCCTGCCGCAGCTCGGCCCGGGCGCGGGTCAGGATCTGCCAGGCCGAGGACAGGAACAGTCCCGACATCGCGGCGGCGACCACGAGGTCGGGCCAGGGCGTCGCGGTAATTCCGACCAGAAGCGCCGCGCCCATGACCGCGACGTTCCCCACGGCGTCGTTGCGCGAGCAGAGCCAGACCGAGCGCACATTGGCGTCGCCGTCGCGGTAGCGCAGAAGGATCAGCACGCTGGCCAGGTTGGCCGCCAGCGCCAGCGCGCCGACGATCCCCATCACCTCGGCCCGCGGCAGGCCGGGGCCGAAAAGCAGCCAGAGCGTCGAGCCGAAGACCCAGAGCCCCATCAGCAGAAGCGAAACCCCCTTCGCCATCGCGACGCGCGCCCGCGTGGCCAGCGGCCGACCGATGACCCAGAGGCTTGCGCCGTAGGTGGCGGCATCGGCGAAGAAGTCCAGCGCATCGGCGCGCAGAGCCTGCGACCCGGCCAGCGCGCCCGCCGTGATCTCGACCGCGAACATGGTGGCGTTCAGCGCGATCACCACCCAGAGCGCGCGGCGATAGCCCGCAGAGGTGCCATCGAAACTGACGTGATGCCCGCAACTGGCCGACATTTTCCCGCTCCATCCTTGATCTGTCGATTCGGGGATAGCATCTACAGTGACTGTAGAGGCAAGCGGAAAGGCGACTGCGATGCGCGAGGTGACGATTGGCGAGGCAGCGCGGGAAAGCGGGGTCAAGGTGACGACGATCCGCTTCTACGAGGAGCGGGGCCTGCTGTCCGCCCCGGCGCGCAGCGAGGGGGGGGCAGCGGCTCTATGGCGCGAAGGACGTGGCCCGGCTGCGTTTCATCCGCCATGCGCGCGACCTGGGGTTCGACATGGCGGCGCTGGCCGACCTGCTGGACCTTGCCGGGCACCCGGAAGCGCCCTGCGCCCATGCCGACCGGCTGGCCGAGGCGCGGCTTCAGGACGTGCGCCGCCGGATCGCGGCCCTGCAGGCGCTGGAGGTCGAGCTGGAGCGGATGCTGGCTGGCTGCCGCAGCGGCACGGTCGAAAGCTGTGCGGTCATGGAAAGCCTGGCCGACCATGCGCAGTGCATCGGCCCGCATGACAGGACGGCTCTGAACGGCTGAATTGGCACCGACGGGAACCGCCGGGCCGGGTTTCGGGTTGCCTTGCCACCCCGCTTGCGGGTGCGATCGAGGAGCAAGACCCATGGCAGACACAGCACAAAGACAGCCTGCGCGCGGCAGGCTGAAGACCCCGACCGATCTGGGCGACAATGCGGTCAAGGATATCTCGGCGGCGCTGAACGGGCTTCTGGCCGACAGTTTCGCGCTGCATTTCAAGACCAAGAACTTTCACTGGCACGTTTCGGGCCCGCATTTCCGCGACTATCACCTGATGCTGGACGAACAGGCGGCGCAGATTCTGGCGGCGACCGACGACATTGCCGAACGCGCCCGCAAGATCGGCGGGGCGGCGCTGAAATCCATCAACCAGGTCGCGGCGATGACGCGGGTCAAGCCGAACGAGGCGGATTACGTCGAGCCCGCCGACATGCTGGCCGAGCTGATGGAGGACAACAAGGCGCATATCGGGGCGCTGCGCGAGGTGCATGACCTCTGCGACGAGCATGGCGATGTCGCGACGGCCAGCATGATCGAGATCTGGATCGACGGCGCGGAACGCCGGGTCTGGTTCCTGTTCGAGATGCTGCGCCCCGCGCAAAGCGGCGGGCACTGAGGCCAGTACGGGCGAGGAACGGTGATCCGCGACGTCTTTATGTCGCGGCTGGCAAAGGTTTGATCGGTTGGCGGTTGAATAACTCCTCCTGACCCGCTTTGATGGCCGGGTCAGGGGAGTTCATCCATGCGCTATTCCGGCCTGAAGGTCATCACGGAAGGATTGTTCGGCAACAAGGGCTGGACCCCGGCCTGGCGCGACCCGGCGCCGAAGGCCGAGTATGACGTGGTGATCATCGGCGGCGGCGGGCACGGGCTGTCGACGGCCTATTACCTGGCGAAGAACCACGGGATCACCAATGTCGCGGTCTTGGAGAAGGGCTATCTCGGCGGCGGCAACGTCGGGCGGAACACGACCATCGTGCGGGCCAACTACTTTCTGCCGGGGAACAGCGAGTTCTATTCTCACAGCCTGAAGCTGTGGGAGGGGCTGGAGGCCGACCTCAACTACAACGTGATGCATTCGCAGCGCGGGCTGATCAACCTGTTCCATTCGGACGGGCAGCGCGACGCCTTCGCCCGGCGCGGCAATGCGATGATCAACCAGGGCGACGACGCGGTGCTTCTGGACCGCGAGGGGGTGCGGGAGCATTTGCCTTACCTCGATTTCGAGCAGACCCGGTTCCCGATCTATGGCGGGCTCTTGCATCCTCGCGGTGGGTCGGCCCGGCATGACGCGGTGGCCTGGGGCTATGCGCGGGGGGCGGACCGGCGCGGGGTGGACCTGATCCAGAACTGCGAGGTCACGGGGATCGACATCGAGAACGGGGTTGTCCGTGGCGTGCAGACCACGCGCGGGGCGATCCGGGCGAAGAAGGTGGCGATCGTGGTGGCGGGGCGGTCAAGCCAGGTCGCGGCGATGGCGGGGATGCGGCTGCCGATTGAGTCTCATGTCCTGCAGGCGTTTGTCACCGAGGGGCTGAAGCCGGTGATCAACCATGTCGTCAGCTTCGGCATGGGGCATTTCTATATCTCGCAGTCGGACAAGGGTGGCCTCGTCTTCGGCGGAGACCTTGATTTCTACGCTTCTTATGCGGCGCGGGGGAACCTGCCGATGGTCGAGCATGTGATGGAGGCAGGCATGACCCTGATGCCGATGATCGGCCGGGCCAAGGTGCTGCGGAGCTGGGGCGGGATCATGGACATGTCGCCGGATGGCTCGCCCGTGATCGACAAGACGCATGTCGAGGGGCTGTTCCTGGACTGCGGCTGGAACTACGGCGGGTTCAAGGCGGTGCCCGCCTCGGGCTGGTGCATGGCGCATCTGATGGCGACGGGCGAGAGCCATGAGGTGGCGCGGAAGTTCCGGCTGGACCGCTTTGCGACGGGGCATCTTCTGGACGAAGAAGGCACCGGGTCGCAGCATAACCTGCATTGAGGTGGCGATGCGCTTGACCCTGACGGCGGCCCCCCACTCCCGGCCCCTCCCCACGCGGGGGAGGGGAGGCGCCTGGCATCGGCGTCCCGCGAGCCCGCAGGCGGCCCGCCGGGCACGACTGACAGATGCCTCCGGCGGGGATATTTCCACCAGTATGAAAGCGGGGGCCGGAAGATGCGGTTGACATGTCCCTTGTGCGGCGAACGCGATCGGCGGGAGTTCTATTACTACGGGGCGGAGGATTTCCTGCGCCGTCCGGAGGCGGAGGCCCCTCTGGCCGACTGGGACAACTACCTGCACCTGCGGGACAATCCGGCGGGGGTGACGCGGGACCTCTGGTATCACGAGGCGGGGTGTTCGCAGTGGCTGCTGGTCACGCGGAACACGGTGACGCATGAGATTTCCGGGGTGGAACTGGTGGCGGAGCGCAAGGCATGAGGATCGACGGCAAGGGCCTGGTCGACCGGACGAAGCCGGTGCGGTTCCGCTTCGACGGCAAGGATTACGCGGGCTACAAGGGCGACACGCTGGCTTCGGCGCTTCTGGCCAATGACGTGCGGCTGGTGGGGCGGTCGTTCAAGTATCACCGACCGCGCGGCGTGCTGACGGCGGGGTCGGAGGAGCCGAACGCGCTGGTCGAGGTCATTGGCGCCTCGAACCAGACGCCGAACGTGCGGGCGACGGTGCAGGAGGTGTTCGAGGGGCTGGTCACGCAAAGCCAGAACCGGCTGGGGTCGTTGAAATACGACCTGCTGGCGGTGAACGATTACCTCGCGCCCTTCCTGTCGGCGGGGTTCTACTACAAGACCTTCATGTGGCCGCGCGCCTTCTGGGAAGGGCTTTATGAGCCCATCATCCGGCGGGCGGCGGGGCTGGGCAGCCTGTCGGGCAGGCATGACGAGGGCACCTACGAGAAGGCCTTCGCCTTCTGCGACGTGCTGGTGATCGGGTCGGGTCCTGCGGGGCTGATGGCGGCGCTGACGGCAGGGCGCGCGGGGGCGGATGTGATCCTGTGCGAGGAAAGCCATGCGCTGGGCGGGCGTCTCCTCTCGGACCCGCAGACCATCGGGGGAATGGCGGCGGGCGACTGGGTGGCGCAGGTGGTGGCGGAACTGAACGCCCTGCCGAATGTGCGGATCATGACGCGCACCACGGTCACGGGGGCCTATGACAATGGCACCTATGGCGCGCTGGAGCGGGTGGGGCTGCACAAGCCCGCGCGCCCGAACCTGCCGCGCGAGTGCTTCTGGCGCATCGTCGCGCCGCATGCGGTGCTGGCGAGCGGGGCGCTGGAGCGTCCGGTGGCCTTCGAGAACAACGACCGGCCGGGGATCATGATGGCCTCGGCCGTCAGGACCTACCTCAACCGCTATGGTGTCAGCCCCGGCAAGCGGGTGACGCTGTTTGCCAACACCGACGCGGCGCGGGCGACGGCGCGCGACCTGATGGCGGCGGGGATCACCGTGGCAGCGATCATCGACCCGCGCCCCGATGCCAGTGCCGTGGGCGATTGCCCGGTGCATGTCGGGGCAGAGGTGGTGGGCTCTCGCGGGCGGCTGGGGCTTTCCGGTATCCAGGTGCGGAAAGGGTCGGAGATCATCGAGATCGAGACCGATTGCCTGGCGATGTCGGGCGGCTGGAACCCGACGATCCATCTGACCTGCCACATGAACGGACGCCCGCGCTGGGACGAGGAGCTTGCGGCCTTCGTGCCGATGGAGGGCGCGGTGCCGGGGCTGGTGGCCGTGGGCGCCGCGAATGGCTCCATGTCCACCCATGGCGCTCTGGCGACGGGGCAGGCGGCGGCGTTGAAGATGGTGGAGGCTTTGGGTCGGAAGGTTTCCGTCCCGCTGCCAGAGGCGGAGGATGCGCCCTATCGGCTGAAGGCGCTCTGGGCGGTGGAAGGGACGGGCCGGGCCTGGCTCGACTTTGCCAATGACGTGACGACCAAGGACGTGAAGCTCGCCGCGCAGGAGGGCTACGCTTCCGTCGAGCACATGAAGCGCTACACGACGCAGGGCATGGCGCCGGATCAGGGCAAGAACTCCAACGTTGCGGCGCTGGCGGTGCTGGCGGATGCGACGGGGCGCGGTATTCCCGAGACCGGGACGACGACGTTCCGGCCGCCTTACGTGCCGGTGTCGATTGCGGCCCTGGGTGCGGGGGGGCGGGCCGAGGGGTTTGCCCCGCAGCGCTTCCTGACTTCGGACCAGGCGAGCCGCGACCGCCATGCGCCGATGATCGAGGCGGGGCTGTGGTATCGGCCGTCGTATTTCCCGAAGCCGGGCGAAACCACCTGGCGCGAGGCCTGCGACCGCGAGGTCAACATGGTGCGGCAGGCGGTGGGGGTGGCCGATGTCTCGACCCTGGGCAAGATCGACATTCAGGGCAAGGATGCGGGAAGGTTCCTGGACTTCGTCTACACCAACACCTTCTCCACCCTTCCGGTGGGCCGGGTCCGCTATGGGCTGATGCTGCGCGAGGACGGGCTGGTGCTGGATGACGGCACCTCGGCCCGGCTGGGCGAGGATCACTACCTGATGACCACAACCACCGCGGCAGCGGGGCTGGTGATGCGGCATCTCGACTTCGTGCATCAGGCCTTCTGCGCCGACTGGCAGGTGCGGTTCATCTCGGTAACGGAGTCCTGGGCGCAGTTTGCCGTGGCGGGTCCGAAGGCGCGGGCGCTGGTCAATTCCTTCCTCGAAACCCCGGTGGATCTGCCGTTCATGGGCGTGGCCCCGGTGCGGATCGGCGGGGTCGACGGGCGGCTGTTCCGGATCAGCTTCTCGGGCGAGGAGGGCTATGAGCTGGCGGTGCCGACCCGATATGGCGAGGCCCTCTTCCGCGACCTACTGGCGCGGGCCGAGACGATGGGGGGCGGGCCCTACGGAATGGAGGCGCTGAACGTCCTGAGGATCGAGAAGGGCTTCATCACGCACGCCGAGATTCATGGTCGGGTCACGGCCTATGACATCGGCATGGAGAAGATGGTTTCGGCGAAGAAGGACTGCATCGGCAAGGCCGCCGCCACGCGACCGGGGATGTGGGGGCCGGAGCGCGAGCAGCTGGTGGGCCTGAAGGCGCAGGCGCCGATCAGCGCCGGGGCGCATCTCTTCGTGCCGGGGCAGGAGGTGCATCGCGAGACGGATCAGGGCTATGTCACCTCTGTCTGCTGGTCGCCGACGGTCGGGGCCTGGCTGGGGCTTGGGTTCCTGAAGGATGGCCGCGCGCGGATCGGCGAGAAGATCCGGCTGGTCGACCACCTGCGCGGGCTGGACGTGATCTGCGAGGTGACGGGTCCGGTCTTCCACGACCCGGAAGGGGAGAAGCTGCGTGCCTGAACTCATCGCGAAATCCGCCCTTGAGGGGCAAACTGTGACGCTGGGGACGGTGACTTTGGCCGAGGTCGATGTCGGCCCGATCACCTCGATTGCGGTCTTTCCCGGCGGGGCGAAGGCGGTGGCGAAGGGGCTGAAGGTGCTGGGGCTCGCGATGCCGGAGCCGAACGGGTTCGCCGAGAAGAAAGGTGCGCGGATCGTCTGGATGGGGCGGGATCAGGCCTTCCTGACCGGCGTGGCGGCTCTGGCGCTGGAGGGGGCGGCGGTGACGGACCAGTCGGATGGCTGGACGGTGCTGGCGGTCACTGGCACCGGCGCGGTCGATGCGCTGGCGCGGCTGGTGCCGCTGGACCTGCGACTTTTGGTCTTTCCGGTGGGGCGGGCGGTTCGCACGCAAGCGAACCACATGAACGTCGTCATCCTGCGCAGCGGCGACTATGCCTTCGAGATCATGGTGTTCCGGTCGATGGCGCGGACCGCCTGGCACGAGATCGATACGGCGATGCAGATGCTGGCGGCCCGCGCGGGGACGAAATTCTAGGCGGAAAGGCGCAAGGGGAAGATTTTGTCACTGGCGCGTGATCATTCGGGGGTTTACATCTTTTCTTAACGCGAGATTAAGAAAAGGTGCATGATGGCCCCCGACGGTCAGACCCTGGCTCCGAACGTCTATGATGCCGAACCGATCCCCGAGGCTGCCCGGGCCGAGATCGACCGGCTTCTGTCCTCGGGCGACCTGTTCCGCTACACGGCCCCCTCGGACGCGCCGGTGGCGCTGCTGGAGCAGGAGTTCGCCGAGCTGCTGGGCGCGCGCTATGCCCTTGCCGTGTCGTCCTGTTCGGCGGCGCTGTTCCTGTCGCTGAAGGCGCTGGACCTGCCCGCGGGCGCGAAGGTGCTGATCCCTGCTTTCACCTTTGCAGCGGTGCCGTCTTCGGTCGTGCATGCCGACTGCGTGCCGGTGCTGGTGGAGGTGGGTGCGAACTACCGGGTCGACATGGCGGACTTCGCGGCGAAGCTGCCGGAAGCGGATGCGGTGATGATCAGCCACATGCGGGGGCATACCTCGGACATGGACGCGATCATGGCGCTCTGCGACGCGGCGGGCGTTCCGGTGATCGAGGATGCGGCGCATTCGCTGGGGACGGTCTGGGGCGGGCGCAATATCGGGACGATCGGGCGGGTGGGCTGTTTCAGCTTCCAGTCCTACAAGCTGGTGAATGCCGGCGAGGGCGGGATCATGATCACCGACGACCCGGAAGTCGCGGCGCGGGCGATCATCATGTCGGGGGCTTACGAGACGAACTGGAAGAAGCATCCCGGGCTGACCAATTCCTGCGCGCACTGGCAGAACAAGCTGCCGCTTTATAACCTGCGGATGCAGAACCTGTCGGCGGCTGTGATCCGCCCGCAGCTGCCACTGGTGGCGGAGCGGGTGGCGAAGGGCCGCGCCGGGCATGACCGGGTGGCTGACGTCCTGAACGGGTCCGCTCACCTCAAGGTGCCGGAGGCTTTGGGGCCGGAGGAGCGGGCGCCGGATTCGATCCAGTTCAACCTGATGGGGGACTGGACCGACCAGCAGGCGATGGACTTCCAGGCGGCGGCGAAGGCGCGGGGGGTCTCGGTGCAGGTCTTCGGCTTGAGCGAGGGCAATGCGCGGGCGTTCTGGAACTGGCAGTTCCTGGTCGAGGTGCCGGAGCTGCCGCAGACGCGCGCCATGCTGATGCGGGCCTGCGACGTGCGGCTGCCGACCCGGCTGACCGAGGGCGAGCTGGACTATATCGCGGCGGCGATCGTCGATGCGGCGAAGGATGTCCGCGGCTAGGCTTTCCACGGTGGACAAGTTTTCGGACTGAATTGAAATCAATGGGTTGACGTTTTTCGTTGGGGAAATGTCAGGATTTTGGTCGGGCGCCCCCCACCCCCGGCCCCTCCCCACGGAGGGGGAGGGGAGGCGCCTGGCGCAGCTGCCGTGCGGACAGGGCCGGTGTTGCGTCCTGCCCCGCTGCCGGAGCCTCCGGCGGGGATATTTGCGCCAGTATGAAAGGCTGTGCGGGGCGCAATCGGTGCTGGCTCCGGTGGGGATATTTGGGGCAAAGATGAAAGGCAGGGTGCGCGTGTGGGATGCGCGCGCGGAGCCTCGTCAGAATACGCGCAGCGCGGGGGCGAGCCAGGGGGTGGCGGCGAGGGCCGGCGCGATCACGACCTCGGCGATGAGGGGTTTCAGGTGCTGGGCGATCTGGGCGGGGACGCCGTGCAGGATGCCGGCGCGGGCGGAAAGCGACAGGGTGCGCGAGAGCGCGGGGAAGGGCAGGGGACGGACCTCGACCTTGGCGCGGAAGGCGCGGGCCTGGTGGAGCGCGAGGGGGGTGAGGATGGTCCAGCCTTCGCCGCCCGCGACCATGGCGAGGATCGCCGCGTAGCTGTCGAGTTCAAAGCGATGCGCGGGCTTCAACCCGTGCCGCGCGAGGTGGGCGGCAATCTGGCGACCCATCAGGTGCCGGGCGGTGTACTGGATCAGGGGCAGGTCGTTGATGCTTTGCCCCGGGGGCGCGACGGCGACAAAGGGTTCCGAGAGGATCGGATGCACCTCGCGCCAGTCTTCGGGGGCGGAGTCGGTGCCTGAATCGGCGGCAATGACGATGTCGAGGGCGCGGGCTTCGAGCTGGTCCATCAGCCGGTGGCTGGCGCCGGTTTCGAGGAGAAAGCGGCACCCTTTCAGGTCGCGGGCAAGGGTGGAGAGCAGCCGGGGCGTGACGTCGCTGTCGAAATCCTCGATCACGCCGAGGCGGAGGGTGGTCATGCCGGAGAGGTCGGCCATCGCCAGTTCGGCGCGGGCTTCGGAGGCGGCGTTCAGGATGGTCTGGGCGTGGCGACGGAACATGGCGCCCGCAGGCGTCACCTGCACCGGGCGGCCGGAACGGTCGAGGAGCACGGCACCGAGGGCTGCTTCAAGCCCGGCAAGTTGCTGGCTGACGGCGGAGGGGCTGACGCCGAGGCGCCGGGCGGCGGCGGAGATCGAGCCTTCCTCGGCGGCGGCGACGAAGACCTCGATCCCCCAGAGCGTGACGCGGCCTTCGGGCTCGGCCATCGGGTCAGGACCTGCGGGGGGCGCGTGCGCCCGGTGCTGCGCGGGGTGGCAGGGCGAGGCCCCGGGTCAGGCCCGGGGCGGGGTTTTCAGGGGAGACGCGCCGCACCCGGGGGCCTAGAGCTTGGAAAGCTTCTTCTGCAACTCGGCCAGTTGCTTCTTGATGTCGGCAATGTCGTCGGCGGACGAGGCGTCCTCCTCTTTCGCCGGGCCGGAGCCGCCCCAGCCGGGCATGCCACCCATCATCGTCTTCAGGAAGGCCTCCTGCTGCTTGCGGAGCGCGTCGAAGCCCGGGACGGCGGCAAGCGGGTTCGGGAAGGCGGCGAGGTTTTCCACCATCTTGGCCTGGCTGTCGCGCAGCATTTCGAACGAGGAAGCAAGGAACTGCGGCATCACCGCCTGCATGCCGGTGGCATAGCTGCGGACAAGGTCGGTCAGCACGTCGACGGGCAGGACGCTTTCGCCCTTGGATTCGTGTTCGGCGACGATCTGGAGGAGATATTGGCGCGTCAGGTCGTCCCCGGTTTTCAGGTCGACGATCTGCACCTCGCGGCCCTGGCGGATGAAGCCGGCGATGTCTTCCAGGGTGACGTAATCCGAGGTTTCGGTGTTGTAGAGGCGGCGGCTGGCGTAGCGCTTGATCAGAAGCGGCTTGTCGGTGTCGGCCATGGTTCCCTCCCCCGGGACTTTCGCGCTTGCAGAGAAGCTTAGGGGAGGAGCCTGCAAAAAGAAAGCCTTGGCTGCGCGTCAGTTTGCCCGTGCGGCATCGGCGGCGGCGAAGTGGTCGAGCTGGTCCTGATGCGCCTTCCGGAAGGCGGGGCGGGCGAGGGTGCGCTCGGTGTAGGCTGCAAGGGCTGGGTAGGGGCCGAGGGCGGCGCGGAGTTTCTTCACCCGCAGGATGTCGGCCATCAGCAGGTCCGCCACGGTGAAGCGCCCGGCGGCGAGCCAGTCGCGGCTGGCGAGGACCGCGTCCAGCCGGGACAGGCGCGAGGCGAGCCAGCCTTCGAGCGGGTTTTCCGACGGGCTGGAGAGGCCGATGAACCACCAGGGGACCGTGACCATCTCGATGGAGTTAAGCCCTGCGATGACCCATTCCAGGGTTTCGGCCCGGCCTTTCGCGTCGCGAGGCATCAGGGTTTCGGACTTTTCCGCCAGATGCAGGAGGCAGGCGCCGCTTTCGAACAGCCGAATCTCGCCGTCTTGCAATGCGGGGACCTGCGCGAAGGGCTGGCGGGCGAGGTGGTCGGGGCCGGTGCGGTCCTCGAAGCGGATGGAAGCGACGGAGTAGGGCAGGCCCGCCTCTTCGCAGGCCCAGCGGAGGCGGAGATCACGGACATGGCCGCGCGGGCCCTGCGGCACCCAGTCATAGGTCCAGATGGTGAGGGGGTCGGTCATTGGGCCACTCCGGTCGATGCGACCCGGGAAGGGTGCGGGAGGGCCGGAAAAAGAACAAGGCCCGGAGTTGCCTCCGGGCCTTTCTTGCGCCTTGGGGGACGCTGAACTCGTTACGAATTACTTCGCAGCCGCAGCGGCTTTCTTGGCGACCGAGGTCACTTCCGCGGTGGCTTTCTTGACGGCGGCGGTGGCATCTTCCGAGATGTCCTTGCCCGCGGCCAGCATCAGCTCGACGGTTTCCATCTGCACTTTCTTGGCGACTTCGGCGAAGGCGGCCAGGTTTTCGGCAGCCATCTCGGCAGCGGCCGACGCGAAATCGGTCACGGATTTCGAGTAGTCGGCCGGCTCCGATTTCGCCTTGGCGATGTCGGCGACCTTGGCCAGGGTGTCCTTGGTCCATTTGGCCGAGATTTCGGTCGATTTCTCGGCGGCTTCGATCGCCACTTTCGAGAATTTCTCGGCGAAGGCAGCCTGGGTCTTGAACGCGTTCTGGAACGCCGAAGCGTCGACCGGGAACGAAGCCATCATGTCCTGCACGACTTTGGTGAAGTCCGGGGTCTTGGTCATGTCACTCTCCTGTGGGCCGGGGAGGGGGGAGGAGGCGGCCCGTTTTCATGAGCAACATATACGTGCTGCGGTGCAGCATTTCAAGTCTTTTTCTGCATTGCAGCAATACCCGGAGTTGCACCGGATAACCCTGCGGAAAGGCGGGGAAAGTCAGGGGCCGGGCGTGGCGGTGACGTAGGTGCCGGGGGCCGGAGCCAGCGAATCGGCGGGTTTCCGCGCGGGGATCATCGGGCCGGAATTGCCGGCCAGCCACGCGCCCCAGCGCGGCCACCAGCTGCCCTTCTGGAAGGTTGCGGACTTGAGCCAGGCCTCGGGTTCACCGGCGACGGGGGCATCGTTGGTGTAGTGGCCGTACTTGTCCTTGGAGGGCGGGTTGATGATCCCGGCGATGTGGCCGGACTGGGAAAGGAGGAAGGTCTTGTCCTTCGATCCCATCTGCTTGATGCCGTTGAACGAGCCCTTCCAGTGGGCGATGTGGTCGGTCTCGCAGGCGATGGCGCAGACGGGGAGTTTCACATCGGAGAGGTGGACGGGATGGCCGAAGACCTTGAATTCGCCCTTGGCGAAACCGTCGCCCTGGCAGAGGCCGCGCAGGTACTGGACGGCCATGGTCGCGGGCAGGTTGGTGCCGTCGCCGTTCCAGTAAAGAAGGTCGAAGGCCGGGGGTGCCTCGCCCAGCATGTAGGACTTGATGGCGGGGGTGTAGATCAGGTCGTTCGAGCGCAGGAAGCTGAAGGTGCGGCTCATGAAGAAGCGCGACAGGATGCCGTCGCGTTCGGTCTGGCGTTCGATGCCGTCGACGAAATCGTCGTTGAGGAAGACGCCGACTTCGCCGGGATCGGAGAAATCGGTGAGGGTGGTGAAGAAGGTGGCGGTCTTTACCGTCTCGTCGCCCGCTTTCTGCAGATGCGCAAGCGTCAGGCCCAGCGTGGTACCCGCGATGCAGTAGCCGACGGCGTTGATCTGCTTCTCGCCGGTGATCCGCCGGGTCTCGGCCATGGCGCGCAGGAAGCCGTCGCGGATGTAGTCGTCAAGGCTGGTCCCGGCGTAGGACGCATCGGGGTTGACCCAGGAGACGACGAAGAGGGTGAAGCCCTGGTCGACGATCCACTTGATCAGCGAATTCGCGGGCTTGAGGTCCATGACGTAGAACTTGTTGATCCAGGGCGGGAAGATCAGGAGCGGCGTCTTGTGGACCGTCTCGGTGGTGGGGGTGTACTGGATCAGCTCCAGCATGCGGTTGCGGTAGACCACTTCGCCGGGGGTAGTGGCGATGTTCTGGCCGACGTGGAAGGCTTCCTTGTCGGCAAGCGTGACCAGAAGGTCGCCGTGATTGCTCTCGATGTCGCGGACCAGGTTCTCAAGCCCCTGAACCAGGCTCTCACCATCGGTCTCGACCGCCTTTTCCAGCGCCTCGGGGTTGGTCCCCAGGAAATTGGTCGGGCTGAACATGTCGACAATCTGTTTCGTGAAATACTCCACCCGGCGGCGGTCTTCGGGGGCAAGCGTCTCCATGTCGCCGACCGCGGTGGTGATCGCGTCGGAGTTCATCTGGTACTGCTGCTTGAGGTAGTTGAAGAAGGGATGCGTTTCCCACAGGGGGTTCTGGAAGCGGCGGTCCTTGGGGTTCGGGTCGGGGGGCGCCTTGAATTCGCCCTTGGCAAGCGTCTGTTGCGCCTCGACATAATGCTTCAGGGTCTTGCCCCAGTAGCTCACCTGATGCTCGACCACGCGGGCGGGGTTCGAGACCATCTCGGCGAAATAGGCGGCGGCGGCCTTCATGTAGACGTCGGGCGCGGGCCCATGCAGCGAGGGGTCGACCTGGCGGCGATGGGTCAGGGCTGCGGTCAGCCGCTTTGACAGTTCCTCGACCTTTGCGAGGTTGGCGTTCAGCCGGTCAACTCGTTCTTTGGTATCGGGGGCCCTGTCTTCTGTTGTCATGCTAACCATTCCCCCCTATCGTTGCCGCTATGCAGCATAGCGGTGCGTCCCGTACCCCGCCATGCGACATCGGCCCGCCGGGGGCAAGGAGACGTGATGAAGTATATGTTCACCTACGACCTGATGGAAAGCGCCCGCAACACGAATGAGTGGTTGGGCGCCTCGGCCAGGGCCTTTGCGAGTTATCCTGCCTTCGCCATGTCGATGAACCCGGTGCTGCCGCTGATGGCGGCCTGGGGCGAAGTCACCGAACGCACCTTCAGCCGGATGGTCGCAAAGCCCGACTGGGGCATCCGCTCGATCGTCGGGCCGGACGGGCAGGATCACCTGGTCGACATCAAGAACATTGTCGAGAAGCCGTTCGGCAACCTGGTGCAATTCTTCGTCCGCCGTCGCTCGCCCATGGCGCGGAAGGTTCTGCTGGTGGCGCCAATGTCGGGTCACTATGCCACGCTTTTGCGGTCCACCGTCGCCTCGCTGCTGCCCGATGCCGATGTTTTCGTGACGGATTGGCACAATGCGCGGGATATACCGGTTTCGGCGGGCAAGTTCGACATCGAGGACTACACGCTTTATCTTGCCGAATTCATGAAGGCGCTGGGGCCGGACACGCATGTCATCGCGATCTGCCAGCCCGCGCCGCTGACGCTGGCCGCGACAGCCTATCTGGCCGCCGAACACCCCGAGGCGCAGCCGCAGTCGCTGGTGCTGATCGGCGGGCCGGTCGATCCTGATGCCGCGGCAACGGAAGTCACCGATTTCGGCCGCCGGATCACCATGGGCCAGCTGGAACACATCGCGATCCAGCGCGTCGGCTACAAGTACAAGGGCGCGGGGCGGCTGGTCTATCCGGGGCTGTTGCAGCTGCAAAGCTTCATGGCGATGAACGCCGAACGGCACGGCAAGGCGTTTTCCGAGCAGATCCTGCGCGCCGCGCGGGGCGAGGCCTCGGACCATGACGCGCACAACCGATTCTATGACGAATACCTGGCCGTGATGGACATGACGGCGGAATTCTACCTGTCGACCGTCGAGCGCATCTTCAAGAACCGCGAGATTGCCCGGAACGAGTTCGTGGTGGCCGGCCGCAAGGTCGACATGGGCGCGATCACCAGGGTTTCGGTCATGACGGTCGAAGGCGCGAACGACGACATTTCCGCGCCGGGCCAATGCGTTGCGGCGCTGAAACTCTTGACCGGGCTTTCCGAGGACAAGAAGGGACACCACCTGGAACCGGGTGCCGGCCACTACGGCATCTTCGCGGGCAAGAGCTGGCGGCTGAACATCCGCCCGCTGGTGCTGAACTTCATCGACAAGGCCGCGGGCAAGCCCAAGGCGAAAATCACGCTGGCCGCGGCGCAATAAGGCCGCGGCGTTGCATCGTTTCAGGGGCAGACGCTAGCGCAGCACCAGCGTCGGCAGGCGGCCCGCGAGGAAGGTCTGAAGCACCTTCGTCACCGCCTCGGGCTGTTCCAGTTGCGGCAGGTGGCCAGCCTCCCGGATGATTTCCAGGCAGCCCTGCGGCATCATTGCCGCCAGGAATTCGGCGCGGCGGCGGGGGACCAGCGTATCGCTTTCGCCCGCGATGATCATCGTCGGCACATGTACCTTGCGCAGCGTCTTCTGCTGGTCGGGACGCCGTTGCAGCACGCGCAAGTGACGCCGGAACTGGATCGGACCAAGGTTTTCCGCCATGTCCATGACCAGCGCCATCACCTCATCCCGCCAGGGGGCATCATGCAGCGCGGTCAGGGGCAGCATCTCGGCCATGCAGGCCTGAAGGTGGCCGGTCTTCGCGGCAACAAGCAGCGCCTCCTGCTGGGCGGCGAGTTGCGGGGTCTCGGGCAGCGGGTCGGTCGCGATCAGCGCGACGCGGGTCACGGCCTCGGGGCGCCTGCGCAGGATTTCGATGGCGATGTTGCCGCCAAGGCCGTGCGCGACAAGGGCGAAACGCGGGGGCAGATGTGGCGCGATGTCGGCGGTGATCCGTTCCAGACTGTCGCCGAGGCCGGGGGACAGGATGATCACCGGACGATCTGCGCCGAGCCTTGCCAGTTGCGGCATGAAGCTGCGGGCATCCGCCATGAACCCCGGGATCAGGACAAGGGGTTCGACAGGGTCGGGGTCTCTCAGCACGAGTACGTTCACAACAAGGGCCCTCGGCGCAGGATTTCTGCAAGCGGCGGTCTTGGTCTTTTCGGGAAGCGTAGCCCACAAGCAGCTGGATTCAAATCCGGACCCGGGAACGAGTCCCGCCAGGCTGGCGGAAAGGCAACATCAGCGGATGTTCGAAACCTTCAAGCCGGGGCTTTCGTCCAGCGGGAGTGCCTCACGCGCGCGGGTCACATCCTCGATCGCCTCGGTGATCATCGCAAGGCAGGGAGGGGTCGAGAAACGGTGGTCGGCGTCCTTGACCAGCGTGAGCCGCAGGTCGGGGCTGGTGATCTGGTGGAAGAGCGAGATCGCGACAGTGGGCGGCACGTCGGTATCGGCGCTGCCCTGCAGAAGCCGCACCGGCATGTGCAGGGGCAGGGGGCCGTGCATCACCAGGTTCTGTCGCCCGTCCTCGATCAGCCGGAGCGTGATCGGGTAGGGATCGTCGGAGTAGTCCGAGGGGCGCAGGAAGACCCCTTCTTCCAGGAGTGTGGTGCGTTCGGCGAGGGTGAGCTCGGCCTCCCACATCCGTTCGGTGAAGTCGGGGGCGGCGGCGATGCCGACGAATGCGGCAACCCGGTCGGGCATGTCGCGGGCCAGGAGCAGGGCAATCCAGCCACCCATGGAGGAGCCGACGAGGATCTGGGGCCCTTCGGTCAGCACGTCGATGACGGCGGCGGCATCCTCGCGCCAATCGGTGATGGCGCCGTCGACGAAGGCGCCGTGCGAGGCGCCATGACCCGAATAATCGAAGCGCAGGAACGCGCGGCCCGTCGCCTCGGCCCAGGATTGCAGGGCAAGGGCCTTGCTGCCGGACATGTCCGAGCGGAACCCGCCAAGAAAGACCACGCCGGGGCCTCTGCCGGGGGTCTGGTGATAGGCGATGTGGCGACCTTGCGGGGTGGTGAGGAAGGTTGTCATGCAAGGAAGATAGCAAGCGATACGCGCATTCGTCAGGGGTCGTGCAACCCGCGGGCGGAAGGTCGCGCATGGCTTGACTTCACCCCAGCGGCTTGGCAGAAACCGCCCGACATAACCCGCAACCGGGCGTTTCGTAGGCGCCAAACTGACGAGGAGACGGCCATGAGCCAGATTTCCCTGACATTTCCCGACGGCATCATCCGCCAGTATCCGGCGGGCGTGACGCCTGCCGACGTGGCGGCAAGCATCGCACCGTCGCTGGCCAAGGCGTCGATTTCGGCGCAGGTGGGCGGCAAGCACTGGGATTTGCAGTGGCCGATCCCGGCGGACGCGACGATTTCCCTCAACACGCTGAAGGACGAGGGTCCGGCGCTGGAGCTGATCCGGCATGACCTCGCGCATATCATGGCGCGGGCGGTGCAGGAGATCTGGCCGGAGGTGAAGGTCACCATCGGCCCGGTGCGCGACCAGGGCTGGTTCTACGATTTCGACCGGGAAGAGCCGTTCACTCCGGAAGACCTGGGGGCGATCGAGGCGCGGATGAAGCAGATCATCAACGCGCGCGATCCGGTCAGGACGGAGCTGTGGGAGCGGGCGCGGGCGGTGGAGTATTACCGGGGGCGGCAGGAGCCGTTCAAGCTGGAGCTCTTGGACCGCATCCCGGAGGGCGAGGACATCCGGATGTACTGGCACGGCAACTGGCAGGACCTGTGCCGTGGACCTCACCTCCAGCACACGGGGCAGGTTCCGGCGGATGCGTTCAAGCTGACGCATGTCGCAGGGGCCTACTGGCTGGGCGATGCCTCGCGGCCGATGTTGCAGCGCATCTATGGCGTGGCGTTCAGGAACCGCGACGACCTGAAGGCGCATCTGACGATGCTGGAGGAGGCGGCCAAGCGCGACCACCGCAAGTTGGGGCGCGAGATGGAGCTGTTCCACCTCCAGGAAGAAGCGCCGGGCATGGTGTTCTGGCATCCGAACGGCTGGACGATCTATCGGGTGCTGGAAGACTACATGCGCGGCCGTCTGCGGCAGGCGGGCTACAAGGAGATCAGGACGCCGCAGGTGGTGGACAGGGTACTGTGGGAGAAGTCGGGCCACTGGGAGGCCTACCGCGAGAACATGTTCATCGTCGAGGTGGACGAAGAGGGCGCCAAGGAAAAGCGGATCAACGCGCTGAAGCCGATGAACTGCCCCTGCCATGTGCAGGTGTTCAACCAGGGTCTGAAGAGCTACCGCGACCTGCCGCTCAGGCTGGCGGAGTTCGGGTCGTGCCATCGGTATGAGTCGTCCGGCTCGATGCACGGGCTGATGCGGGTGCGCGGCTTCACGCAGGACGATGCGCATATCTTCTGCACGGAAGACCAGATTGAGTCCGAATGCGCCGGATTCATCCGGCTGCTGTCATCGGTCTACAAGGACCTCGGCTTCGACAGCTTCGACATCAAGCTGTCCACCCGGCCCGAAGTTCGAATCGGCACGGACGAGCAGTGGGACAAGGTTGAAGGCGCGCTGGAAGGTGCGATCAACAGCCTGGGCCTGCCCTACGAGATCAACCCCGGCGACGGGGCGTTCTATGGCCCGAAGCTTGACTTCAAGCTGACCGATGCCATCGGGCGGCAGTGGCAGTGCGGCACCTTCCAGGTCGACGCGCAACTGCCGCACCGCCTGGGTGCGGAATATGTCGGCGAGGACGGGGCGAAGCACATGCCCTACATGCTCCACCGCGCCGTTCTGGGCTCGTTCGAGCGGTTCATCGGCATCCTGCTGGAGAACTATGCCGGCAAACTGCCGTTCTGGCTGGCGCCGCGGCAGGTGGTGGTGGCCTCCATCGTCTCGGACGCCGATCCGTTCGTGCATGAGGTGGTCGCCGCGCTGAGAAAGGCGGGCGTCCGGGCCGAGGCGGATGTGCGGAACGAGAAGATCAACTACAAGGTCCGCGAGCATTCGGTCGGCAAGGTTCCGGTGATCCTGGCCGTGGGCATGCAGGAGGTCGAGGGCCGCACCGTTTCCGTCCGCCGCCTGGGCGAGACCCGGACCGAGACGATCAGCCTGGACCAGGCCATCGCGACCTTCGGATTCGAGGCCCTGCCGCCCGCCGGGGCCTGACGCGACCGGGGGCCACGGGGCACCGGATTGGCCCTGCCGCCTGCCGTTTTGGCGGGCAGGAGCGGCAGGCCGCCTGCGCGGATCGCTACCTTGGGGTTGAACAGGTTCGCCTTGCGGCTTGATTTTCGGCGAATCCTTGGCATCATCGCCGCAGTGACGACAGAATTCCTGACCGGCTCTCTGAACGAAGCCCTGGAAGACCTGGTGGCACGGCTCGGGGCAATGACGCCCCGGGGGGTTCTGAGAGGAGAAGCGGAATGCCGACAGGCACCGTGAAATGGTTCAATTCGACCAAGGGCTACGGGTTCATCGCGCCGGATGATGGCGGCAAGGACGTGTTCGTCCACATCTCGGCGGTGGAACGGGCCGGGCTGAAGGGCCTGAGCGACAACCAGAAGATCGGCTACGAGCTGCAGTCGGGCCGCGACGGCAAGCAGTCGGCCGGCGACCTGCGGCTGCTTTGATCTAGTCGGTCAGCGCGGCTTCGGTCGCGCTGTCCCACCCCAGATACCAGAGATCCCCGTCCTGGATGACCGGCCGTTTCATCACGGTCGGCTGTGCCATGATCTGCGCCTCGGGGTCGGAGGCTTTCAGGAAATCGTTGAAGCTGCGGTAGGTGGTGGACTGCTGGTTCACCGCCTTCGAGCCGAATTCCTGGACGATGCGGTCGACTTCCGGCTGGCTGAGCGGGTTCGCCCGGATGTCGCGGAAGGTGACGTCCTTGCCGGCGCGTTCCAGGGACTTGAGGGCCTTCTTGCAGGTGTCGCAGGTCGGGATGCCGTAGAGGATCATGGGGGTTCCGGTCCTTGTGTCCACGGTGGACAGATTGAGATAGTCGTTTGATTTCCCGTGGTTGCCCGTGGGCGTTAACCGGGTGGTAACATAATGGCGCGGGGGCCGCAAAGGGGCGCGTAGTAACACCGGGTTAACCGCGCCCGGGCAGACTGCCGCCATGTCGCGATACATCCGTCCCAGGGTTCCCGGCGCTTGCGTTTTCTTCACGGTCAATCTGGTGGACCGGGGGGCGGATACGCTGGTCCGACATGTCGATGTGTTGCGGCAGGCGGTGGCGGTGACCCGCGCGAAGCGACCGTTCGGGATTGATGCCTGGGTGGTGTTGCCGGACCACATGCACTGCGTCTTGTCATTGCCGGAGGGGGACGCGGATTATGCGACAAGGATGGCGTCGATCAAGGCGCAGTTCACAAGGGACGTTCGTAGGTCGGGGTTCACCCCGACTCTTTCCCCGAAGAACGGATATGGTGCGAACGGCGGCCGTGTGCGCCGGGGTGGGGCGTATGAAGAAAGAGTCGGGGTGAACCCCGACCTACGCGGCGAAGCGCCCATCTGGCAAAAGCGGTTCTGGGAGCATCACATCCGGGGGGACGAGGATTTCGCGGCGCATGTGCGGTATTGCTGGATCAATCCGGTGAAGCACGGGTTGGTCGGGCATCCGGGGGAGTGGCCGTTTTCGTCGTGGCACCGCGACGCGGATGGTGATCCGGGCATATTGTAGGGTGTGCATTCATGCGCACCAAGACGATGGCAGCCGGGCGGGGTTTGGCCGGTCGTGAGATCGTAGTGCGCATGAATGCACACCCTACGGGCGCCCTTTGCCGCGAAGTTATTCCAGCTTCCAGAGGTTTTTTCTGGGTTTGCCGTTCTCGTAGATGCGAAGCGAATTTGCGTCTACGCGTTCCACGTCCCAGCAGGCCTTGCCATCGCCCCAGTCTTCACACCACTTGTCACCTTTGACCGACCATTTCGACTTAATCGGTTGGTCGCCGAACATACCTTCGATGGTGCCTTTCTTTTTTCCGGTGCTGTAAACTTGGTACCAGGAGGTACCGTCATTCGATTTTGCGCGAATGGTGTGACCGGGGATTGCGGCAAGAAGCTCCTCTTGGGACATGAACTCTTGCGAGTGGGCAGCGCTGACTGAGGCCACATTAACTGAAGCAAACAGAAGTGCAGGCAGTAGGAAAGATTTAGGCGAATAGGTCATCCCAGTTCTCCGTTTATCCAGAGGTTCACTCGGTAAGTGCAGGTTCGAATCAATTCTCGAACTCGACCAGTGTATCACTAAACGGTGAACTATTCACGTTTTGGCAATCAGCTGAATTTGACGCAAACGTGGCAACCTGAAGATGAATCCCGACGCCGTCAATGCGACTGAAGCGACGAGCTAACGATTTATGGTATTGAAAGCACGACAGAAGAATTACCCCCAGACCCCCTCAAACTCCCGCCACTCGCCCTTGCTCATCCCCGACGCCTCCTGCGTCACAACCTCCCCCGCGAGCCGCCGTTTCAACACCGCAATCGCCTTCGCCGAGAGCGTCACGCCGCCCATCCGGTAGTCCTCGAACGCCGCGTAGGCCAGCGGGACCCAGTCGCGCACGGTGGCCGCAATCGCCTCGGCGTAGACGCGGATTTCGTATTGGGCGTGTTCGTCGGCCCTCAGGCGGAGGAAGTGGAAGAGGTTGTGCAGGTCCACCTTCCAGTACCATTGCGTGTAGATGTTGGCGGGGAGATTCATCCGCGCCAGCTCGCGGGCGAGGCCCTGCTGGCCGTCCTGGCTCAGCATCGCCTCGTAGTGGTCATAGGCGCGGTTGGCGTCGGATTTCAGGAGGTCGAGGACGCGGGCGGCTTCTTCGCCGGTCAGGACCTCGCCCCGGCCCTGGTTGTTGACGGTGCTTTGCGCGGCGAGTTGTTCGGGGGCGGGGATGTAGAACTCGCGGTCGAGGATCGAGTAGCGGGCGGAGTATTCGTTGACGTTGGCGGTGCGGTGGCGGATCCACTGGCGGGCGACGAAGACCGGCAGCTTGACGTGCAGCTTGACCTCGCACATCTCGAACGGGGTGGAGTGCCAGTGGCGCATCAGGTAGCGGATCAGGCCCTCGTCGTTCTGGACGTGCTTGGTGCCGGCCCCATAGCTGACGCGGGCGGCCTGGACGATGGCGCTGTCGTCGCCCATGTAGTCGATGACGCGGATGAAGCCGTGGTCAAGGACGGGATGGGCGCGGTAGAGATGGGCCTCCATCCCCTCGGAGACGGCGCGGAGGGTGGGGCGGGGGGTGGCCCTTGCGGCCTCGATTTCGGCGGTCTGTTCGGGGGTCAGCGGCATGGTCGGGGCCTCCGTTGGTTCGAGTCGGGGCTGACTATAGCTTGCGGTTGATCGGTGTGATACCGCTAGATGAATGAATGGAGGGTGGAATGGCGATCAGGTATCTGCACACGATGGTGCGCGTGAAGGATCTGGAGAAGTCGATGGCGTTCTATCGGCTGTTGGGCCTGAAAGAGACGCGGCGCTATGACAACGAGGGGGGCCGCTTCACGCTGGTGTTCATGGCGCCGCCGGGGCAGGAGGACTGCCCGGTGGAGCTGACCTACAACTGGGACGGGGATACGGGGCTGCCGTCGGACAGCCGGCATTTCGGGCATCTGGCCTATGAGGTGGACGATATCTACGCGACCTGCGCGCATCTGGCGAAGAACGGGGTGCTGATCAACCGGCCGCCGCGGGATGGGCGGATGGCCTTTGTCCGGTCGCCCGACAATGTGTCGGTGGAGCTGTTGCAGCGCGGGGCGGCGAAGGCTCCGGCGGAGCCCTGGGCGAGCATGGCGTCGTCGGGGAGCTGGTAGGCGCCTCCGGCGGGGATATTTGCGCCAGTATGAAAGGCTGGCGGGTCAGAGGGACCAGAGGCTGAAGGTGTCGGGGCCGAGGGTCTGGGTTTCCCTGAGGCTTGGGCGGGGGGCGTCGGCGAGGGCGGCGAGGGCGAGGGGACCGAGGGCGGGGTGGCCTTCGGCTCCGATCAGGAGGCCGCCGGTGAAGAGGGCGAGGTCGTCGACGAGGCGCGCCTTGATCAGCGCGGCGGCGAGCGTGGCGCCGCCTTCGCTGAGGATGCGGGTGAGGCCCTTGACGGCGAGGGTTTGCAGGGCGGTCTTCAAGTCGAGGCGGCCTTGGGTTTCGGGCGTCTCGATCAGGGTGGCGCCGGTGGTGGCCCATGCCTTGCGGGCGGCTTCCGATGCGTTGGGACCGTGCAGGAGCCAGACGGGGTGATCGCTGGCGGTGCGGCCGAGGCGGCTTTCGGGCGAGTGCTTGAGCATCCGGTCGAGGAGGATGCGGACGGGTTGGCGGGTGGCGCCGAGGTCGCGGACGGTGAGGTCGGGGTCGTCGGCGAGGGCGGTGCCCGAGCCGACCATGACGGCGTCGTGGGAGAGGCGGAGGGCGTGGACCTTGCGGCGGGCTTCCGGTCCCGTGATCCAGCGGGATTCGCCGGTGGCGGTGGCGGTGCGGCCGTCGAGCGATGCGGCGAGTTTCAGGGTGACGAAGGGCAGGCCTTGCGTGACGCGCTTCAGGAAACCGGCGTTGAGGCGCGTGGCCTCGGCGGTGAGGACGCCTTCGGTGACGGCGATCCCGGCGGCGCGGAGCAGGACGTGGCCCTTGCCTGAAACGCGGGGGTCGGGGTCGGTGAGGGCGGACACCACGCGGGCGACTTTGGCGGCGATCAGGGCTTCGGCGCAGGGCGGGGTGTGGCCGTGGTGGGCGCAAGGCTCCAGCGTGACATAGGCGGTGGCGCCCTGCGCCGCGTCACCGGCCTGTTCCAGCGCGCGCACCTCGGCGTGGGGGCGTCCGCCGGGTTGGGTCCAGCCGCGGCCGACGATCAGGCCGTCCTTGACGAGAACGCAGCCGACGGCAGGGTTGGGCCAGACATTGCCCAGGCCCCGCGCGGCAAGGCGCAGGGCATGGGCCATGTGGGGAGCGTCTTCCGGCCGGGGGATCACTCTTCCCCGGCGGCTCCGGGCCGAAGCTCGGAGACGAAGCCGTCGAAATCGTCCGCCGTCTGGAAGTTCTTGTAGACGCTGGCGAAGCGGACATAGGCGACGGTGTCGATCCGGGCGAGGCTTTCCATCACGATCTCGCCGATCACCTTCGACGAAATGTCGGTGTCGCCCAGGGACTCCAGCCGCCGGACGATGCCGCTGATCATCTGGTCGATGCGTTCCGGGTCGATCGGGCGCTTCTGCATCGCGATGCGGATCGAGCGTTCCAGTTTCGAGCGGTCGAAGTCCTCGCGCTTGCCGGAGGACTTGATGACGACGAGATCGCGCAGCTGGACACGTTCGTAAGTGGTGAAGCGGCCACCGCAGGCCGGACAGAACCGGCGGCGGCGGATCGAGACGTGATCCTCGGCCGGTCTGGAATCCTTCACCTGCGTGTCGATGTTGCCGCAGAATGGGCAGCGCATCGGCCCCCTCCTTGCTGTTGTTGGTCTTCCTGCCTCAAGGCCGGGTGTTCCCCCGGTTCCTTGCCACTGACTATAGGGGCAGGCCGATGATTTCGGGAAGGGCAATATTCGGCCCACCGGATATGGGGGCGGGACTGTGGCGGCGGGGACTCACGCCTTCGTGTGCAGGACCCGGGTGCCGTCCGGGCTACCTTTGGGCTTTCCCACCGACAGGAGGCACCGATGAACCGACCGATGGAACGGATGACGGCGAAGGACTTCGATCAGGAACTGCTGGAACTGTACGATTTCTACGCGCACGGGAAGATTTCGAAGCGCGAGTTTCTGGACCGAGCCGGGAAATGGGCCGTGGGGGGTGTCACGGCGGCGATGCTCTTGAACATGCTGTCGCCGAATTATGCCCTGGCCCAACAGGTGGCGGTCGATGATGCGGGGATCGTGGCCGAGCGGGTCACTTACCCCTCGCCGAACGGGCATGGCACGGTGAACGGCTATCTGGTGCGGCCTGCGGGGCCCGAGGGCAAGCTGCCCGCCGTGCTGGTTGTGCATGAGAACCGGGGCTTGAACCCCTACATCGAGGACGTGGCGCGCAGGCTCGGGCAGGCCGGGTTTCTGGCGCTGGCGCCGGACGGGCTGACCTCGGTCGGCGGCTATCCGGGCGACGACGAGAAGGGGCGGGAGTTGCAGGCGACGGTCGATCCGGCGAAGCTGATGAACGATTTCTTCGCCGGGGTGGAATGGCTGCTGGCGCATGAGGGATCGACCGGGAAGGTCGGGGTGACGGGGTTCTGCTATGGCGGCGGTGTCGCCAATGCCTGCGCGGTGGCCTACCCGGAGCTTTCGGGCGCGGTGCCGTTCTACGGGCGGCAACCGGCGGCGGCGGATGTGGCGAAGATCAAATGCCCGCTGCTGATCCACTATGCGGAACTGGACGAGCGGATCAACGCGGGCTGGCCGGAGTACGAGGCGGCCCTGAAGGCGGCGGGGATCAGGTACGAGGCCTTCATCTATCCCGGCGTGAACCACGGCTTCCACAACGACACGACGCCCCGCTATGACGCTGCGGCGGCGGAGCTGGCCTGGGGTCGGACGCTGGACTTCTTCAGGGCGAACCTCGCCTGACCGTTGCAGCTTGATCGGTGCCGGATTGGCCGGATAGAACCCTGCCCATGGCAGGGGAACGCATTGCGCTGTGCGGCATCGTCCGGAACGAAATCCGGGGGGTGGTGGAATGGCTGGCGCATTACAAGGCGCTGGGGTTCACCGACTTCCTGATCTACGACAATGCCAGCACCGACGGCACCACCGAGGTCTTGCGGGCGCTGGACGAGGCCGGTGAGCTTGTCCATCTGGACTGGCCGCACGAAATGGGCCCGCGGCCGCAGCGGCGGGCCTATGATCATGCAAGAAAACATGCCGACGTCGACTGGCTGGCCTTCTTCGATGCCGACGAGTTCCTGCTGCTGCATGATGATGCCGACATCGGCGCCTTCCTTGCGCGGTTCGAGCGGGACGTCTCGGCGATTGCCGTCAACTGGATCGTGTTCGGGAGTGGCGGGCAGGCGGTCTATCGCGCGCAGCCGGTGACGGAGCGGTTTACCGATGCGTTGCCGCCTGAGGCTCGCGAAAGCCGGACGATCAAGGCGATCGGGCGAAGGTCTTGCCTGGCGGGGACCGGCATTCACCGGGTTACGGTGGCCGAGGGAAGATATGTCATGCCTTCGGGCCGGGAGGCCGTGTTCGACGGGCTGACAGCGGTGGTGGAGCCGGACGTGGCGGTTGCGGCGCTGCACCATTACGCGGTGAAATCGCTGGAGGAATTCGCGGAGAAGCGGGCCCGGGGCCATGCGAATTCGCAGCATCCCGAGGTGAAGCGGGCGCGGCTGGACGCGCGCTTCGCCGAATTTGATGCGGGCGGTGTGTTGAACCCCGACCTTGCCCGGCGGTCCGCCCCGATGCGGGCCGAGGCGATGCGGCTTTGCGGGCTGTTGCGGGCGGCGGGGCTGGAGTATCCGGTCTGGCCCTTCGTCGAGGCGGGCTAGTTGCAGTTGCCCCAGCTCTGCGTTTCGGGCTCCCAGCACTGGCCGATCCCGGCCTTCATGAACGAGATCGTGTCGAGGCCATGCGCGACGCTGCCCCGGTCGCAAGTGGGGCTGGCGAGCATTGTCTCGCCCTCCATCACATAGACCCCGCCTTCGAGGACGGCGTTTTCGTCCATCTTGTCGAAGCTGGTCCAGACTTCGTAGGTCACGCCCGCGTTCCGGAAGGCGACCGTATCCCAGATCGCGTGGCCGATACCGGGCCAGGGGGTGTAGGCGACAGTTTCAAGGGGCTCGGTCAGGATCAGTTCGGGCTTGCCGTCGCGGCCGTAGCTGTAGGTCAGCATGCCCTTCCAGTAGCAGACCTCGAGGGTTTTCTGGCCGATCTTGCAGGAAAAGGCCTCGTCGCCCTGACAGGCGGCGCTGGCGGAGGTGGCGGCGAGGAGGGCAAGGATCAGGGCTGCGCGCATGGGGGGCTCCGTTTGCGGGCAGTGTGGGGCGGACGTCTCTGGGGCGCAAGGCCGGGCATCCGGACGGGCGCCCGGCCTTGCTGCGGTTGATGCTACCGGCCGAGATGCAGGGCAACCTCGCCCGACCAGGGCTCGGTCACGCCGCGCCCGCCGCCGAGGTCTTCGAGGATCGGCCGGAGCTTGTCGAGGCTGGCGATCATCATCGGCCGGGCGGCCACCATCGACGCCATGTCGTCCCATTCGCCGACGACGATGAAGCTGCGTTCGCCCGACTTTACCAGCCAGAAGTTGCGGCCCCCCGACCAGGACGTGACGTCGAGGTCCTGGTGCAGGCGGACGTATTCCTCTTCCATACCCGGCTTCACTCGCATGTGCACAACGTTCATGACGGTCATGGCATCCCCTCCCCGGTGGTGCAAGCGGCGGGAGGATAGCATGGATGGGGGTGAGTCGGGGGCTGGTGTGCGAGTCGGGGTGAACCCCGACCTACATCTTGGCCGGGCCATCGTTTGGTGATCAAGGCCGCGCTGGTGGAGGTGATCCCGTTCCATTTGGAGGGGCTGCAGGCTGGAGGCGATGCGCTGCCGGGGACGGTGGTGGAGTGGGTGGAGGTGTAGGGTGCACTAGAGCGCTCCTTTGGCGGGGGAGCCTTGCTCGGGGAAATCAACGCATCGTCGCGGGAATTGAGTCCGGTTTTCTCGCCTCATCCGTGCGTTTCCAGAACCGGTATTTCCAAGGAAGTGTCATTTCTAAATTCGTGATCTTGATTGGAGGCCGATCTGGGATGCTTCCATCGAATCCGGACGCCTCTGCAATCCTCAGCAAAGCTGGGATGCACTCTTCCGGAACGAAGGCCCAAGGTCGCAGGGACACGTCGGCATCCAAAGCACTATCTCTGACCACAGCGGCCTTGACGGCATCCCAATGCGCCGCCCAAGCTTCAAGTCGCTTCTTCAAACCACCGAGTGATTTAGAGAAGCTAAACTCACATAGGAAGAGTCTGTTTCGCCCAGGCTCGAATACAAGGGCATCCACAAACCAGTGACGACCGGGCTGTGTGTCCGGGTTTTCAACGTCATCAAGCTGAAGCAGATACTCTGAGTTCACAAACAGGCGACGATCTGCGCGCAGATAGTGAAAGGGGACAGTCTCGAAGTTCTGATCCATTTTGGCCGATCACTCACTGATCCAGGAAACTCCGCAATTTCCTGCTCCTCGACGGATGCTTCAGCTTCCGCAGCGCCTTCGCCTCGATCTGCCGGATACGCTCCCGCGTCACGCTGAACTGCTGGCCGACCTCCTCCAGCGTGTGGTCGGTGTTCATCCCGATGCCGAAGCGCATCCGCAGGACGCGTTCCTCGCGGGGGGTCAGGGAGGCCAGCACGCGGGTCGTGGTTTCCTTCAGGTTCTCCTGAATGGCGGAATCCAGCGGCAAAATCGCGTTCTTGTCTTCGATGAAATCGCCAAGCTGGCTGTCTTCCTCGTCGCCGATGGGCGTCTCCAGCGAGATCGGTTCCTTGGCGATCTTCATCACCTTGCGGACCTTCTCCAGCGGCATTTGCAGCTTTTCGGCCAGTTCCTCGGGCGTCGGTTCGCGGCCGATTTCGTGCAGCATCTGGCGGCCGGTGCGGACCAGCTTGTTGATCGTCTCGATCATATGGACCGGAATACGGATCGTGCGGGCCTGGTCGGCAATGCTGCGCGTGATGGCCTGGCGAATCCACCAGGTCGCGTAGGTCGAGAACTTGTAGCCGCGGCGGTATTCGAACTTGTCGACGGCCTTCATCAGGCCGATGTTGCCTTCCTGAATCAGGTCCAGGAATTGCAGGCCCCGGTTGGTGTATTTCTTGGCAATCGAAATGACCAAGCGCAGGTTGGCCTCGACCATTTCCTTCTTGGCCTGCCGCGCCTCTTTCTCGCCCTTCTGGACCTGATTGACGATCCGGCGGAATTCGGAGATGTCGACGCCGACATATTGACCGACCTGCGCCATTTCATTGCGCAGCTCTTCGACCTTCTCGCGCGACCGTTCGATCAGCGCCTGCCAGCCGCGACCGGCCTTCTGGCCCATCCGTTCCAGCCACGAGGGGTCAAGCTCGTAGCCCTGGTATTCCTGGATGAATTCCTGCCGGTTGATCCGGGCGGCATCGGCCAGCTTCACCATGCCGGAGTTGATCGACATGATGCGCTTGTTGATGCCGTACAGCTGGTCGATCAGCGCCTCGATCCGGGAGTTGTTGAGGTGCAGCTCGTTCACCAGAAGCACGATTTCCGAACGCAGCTTCTGATAGGCGGCCTCGTCGGCGGTGGAAAACCGCTGGGACGAGGACAGCGTCGCGTTCATCCGGCTTTCCTGCATGTCGGCCAGCTTGTCGTAGTCGCGCGCGATCAGGTCGAGCGTTTCGAGGACGCGCGGCTTCAGCGCGGCCTCCATCGCGGCGAGCGACATGTTCGAGGCTTCGTCATCCTCGTCCTCGTCCATCTCGGCCATGATCGGGTTGCCGTCGGCGTCAAGCTCCGGCTCGGCGCTGTTCGCGCGGCGGGGGGCGGCTTCGCCGACGCCCACCTCGTCCAGCGCCGGGCCGTCCAGCTCGCCTTCCTCGCCGTCGAGGCTGCGGCCGAAGGTGGCCTCCAGGTCGATCACGTCGCGGAGGAGGATTTCCTCGGACAGAAGTTCGTCGCGCCAGATGATGATGGCCTGGAAGGTGAGCGGGCTTTCGCAGAGCCCCGCGATCATGGTGTTGCGGCCGGCCTCGATCCGCTTGGCGATGGCGATCTCGCCCTCGCGGCTCAGAAGCTCGACCGAGCCCATCTCGCGCAGGTACATCCGCACCGGGTCGTCGGTGCGGTCGAGCGTTTCGGTGGTGGTCCCCGCCACGGCGATTTCGCGGCTGGTGGAGGTTTCGACAAGCTCGCCCGCTGCCGGGGCCTCGCCTTCCTCGACCTCTTCGTCCTCGATGATGTTGATGCCCATTTCCGAGAGCATCGACATCACGTCCTCGATCTGTTCCGAGGACACCTGTTCCGGCGGAAGGACGGTGTTCAGCTGGTCATAGGTGATGTAGCCGCGTTCGCGTGCGTCGGCGATCATCTTCTTGACCGCGGCCTGGCTCATGTCGAGCGAGACGTCCGCGTCTTCGGTTTCCGGCTTGGCGTCGTCGGTGTCCTTGAGGGCCATGGAGTCTCCTATCGGCGCGAATCGGTGCGGGGGCTGGTCGAATCAATAGCGCGAATCAGGCCGGGGGAAAGGCCGAATCAGCGGTTCTTCTTGACCCAGACCTGATCGTCGATCAGCCGTTGCAATTGTCTTGACAGGGCGGCCCGGTCTTCGCCGAGGTCGGTGCTGTCGCTTGTGCCGCTTTTTTCCGAGCGGTGGCGGGCTTCGGCGGCCTGGCTGAGACGCCAGGTCAGGCCCTCGTCGGGAAGGCCGTCCATATCCTCCATCGCGTCTTCGATTTCACGGCGCGCGCCCCGGCGGGCTTCGAGTTTGGCGAGTTCCTCGGCCAGGCAGAGCGCGGCAAGGCCGTCGTCTTCCCGGTTGCGGACCGGGGGTGCGATGGCGACATGGGGGCGCTTCAGCACGGCGTCAAGGGCGGTGGGCGCGGACTGGGCGATCTTTGCGTGAAGGTCGGGCATATCGGCGCCGGCCAGGATCATCTGGCGGAGCGTGTCGTGGTCGTCGCCGGTCAGGTCCAGCCGTTCGAGGGCGGCTTCGAAGCGGTGGATCAGCGCGGGGTGGAGGATGAGGGTCGCAAGGATGACGGCCTCGCGCAGGGTTTCCTCGACGGGGCCCTGGGCTTGGGCGAGGAGGGAGGAGCGGGTGGTGGCGAGTGCGCCGCCGGGGGGGGCGTTGCGGCGACCGGGGCGGAAGGGGCCGGGCTGGAACGGGCGGACCTGTGCGGTGCCGAAAAGGTCGAGCCGCAGGCGCTTCATCTCCTCGGCGTAGTGGGTCTTGATCGAGGGGTCGGTGATGCGGGCGAGATGGGCGCGGAGGGTCTTGTCGAGAGCGGCGCGGCGTTCGGGGCTGTCGAAGACGCGGCCTTCCGTCTCGCGCTGCCAGAGGAGCTGGACCATGGGCCGTGCGCCGTCGAGAACGGCCTGCATGGCGGGGGCGCCTTGCGCCTTGATCAGGTCGTCGGGGTCCATGCCGCCGGGGAGCACGGCGAAGCGCAGCGCCTTGCCGGCCTCCAGCATCGGGAGCGCGAGGTCGATGACCCGCTGGGCGGCCTTGAGGCCCGCCGCGTCGCCGTCCAGCGCGATGACGGGTTCGTCCGCGATGCGCCAGATCATCCGCAACTGCTCTTCGGTGACGGCGGTGCCGAGGGGGGCGACGGCGGCGGTGAACCCGGCTTCGCTGAGGGCGATCACGTCCATGTAGCCTTCGGCGACGATCAGCGGCTTGCCCTTGCCTGCGGCCTCGCGCGCGGGGGCGTGGTTGAAGAGGTTGCGGCCCTTGTCGAAAAGTTCCGTTTCCGGCCCGTTCAGGTATTTCGCCCGGGCGTTGGGGTCGAGGCTGCGGCCACCAAGGCTGATCACCCGGCCGCGCCCGTCGCGGATCGGGAAGATGATGCGGGCGTGGAAGCGGTCGTAGAGGCGGCCACTGTCGGATTTCGCGACGACGCCCGAGGCGGTCATCAGGTCTTCGGGGATGCCCTTGGCCTTCAGGTGGTCCACCACTGCTTGCGCATTGTCGGGCGACCAGCCGATGTCCCAGCGATCCCAGGCCTTTTCATCAAGGCGGCGTTTCTGGGCAAGGTAGGTGCGGGCGGCGGACCCGGCGGCGGTCTTCAGTTGCAGGCGGTAGAATTTGACCGCCTCGTCCAGAACCTGCTGCACCTCGGTCCGCCGGTCGGCCTTTTCCGCGGCGCGGGGGTCGCGGGCGGGCATCTGCATCCCGGCCTCACCGGCGAGAACGGTCACCGCCTCGATGAAGCTGAGGTTTTCCGATTCCTTGACGAAGGTGACGGCATCGCCCTTCGCGTGGCAGCCGAAGCAGTAGTAATAGCCCTTGCGGTCGTCGACGTGGAAGCTGGCGGATTTTTCCTGATGGAACGGGCAAGGCGCCCAGAAGTCGCCCTTTGCCAGGTTCGACTTGCGCATGTCCCAGGTGACTTTCTTGCCCACGATGGAAGAAAGCGTGACGCGAGTGCGCAGTTCGTCGAGGAATCCGGGTGGAAGCGACATGGGACAGGTATGCCGCCTGCCGCGGGTCGAGTCGAGGGGCAGGGGGCTATGGGAGCAGGAGCCGCCGGCTGGTCGTGGGGAAGTGACGCAGCATGTCGGGCGAAATCCCGCGCCCGAAGGGCCGGGGCGCGAGGGTGACGGTCTCGCCGGTCCGCGCCGCCTGGTCGATGGCGAGAAGCGCCCGCATGTCGGCGAGCCCTTCCTCGCCATCCGGCGCCGGGGGGCGGCCTTCTGCGATGCAGTCCGAGAAATAGGCGATCTGTCCGGCGAAATGGTCGACCTGCGGGAAGGTCTCCACCGTCTCCCCGCCGTCCTGCCGGATCGTCAGGCGCATCGTGGATTCGAAGCGGAAGGCGGGGTCGAGGATCATCTCGCCCGTGGTACCGATCACGCGCAGGGTTTCGGACAGCGCCGATCCGAAGGAGCAGAAGAACTGCGCCAGCCGGTCGCCCGGAAAGCGCAGGGTGACTGCCAGGCTGGCGTCGATCTCGGCGAAGCGGGCGTCACCCGCCGGGCGGCTGGCCATGGCCTGCACGGCAAGCGGCTCGGCGGCGAAGACATGGCGGGTGGCGTTCAGGCAGTAGACGCCGACATCGGGCAGGGCGCCGCCCCAGTGCCCGGCTTTCAGGCGGTGATTGCCAGCTTGCGTCTGGAAGCCGAAGGTCGCGGCGACGTAGACCGGGTCGCCGATCCGGCCACTGCGGAGGGCACCCAGCATGGCATGGGTGCCGGGTTCGCAATGCAGGCGGTAGGCGGTCATCAGGAAGGCGCCGCTGTCGCGCGCGGCGGCGGTCATCGCCTTGCTTTCGGCAAGGGTGGTGGCGAGCGGCTTTTCGACCATCACATGCTTGCCCGCCCTCAGGGCGCGGATGGCGAAATCGGCATGTAGGTCGTTCGGCAGGGCGACATAGACCGCGTCGATCCGGTCGCTGGCCAGGAGCCTGTCATAGTCGGCGTAGGGCAGCACCTCGGGCACGTCGTGAAACGCGGCGAGGCGCTTCGCGGTCTCCGGGCTGCCAGAGACGATGGCCTGAAGCCGGGAGTTCCCGGTCGTGGCCACGGCGGGCAGGAACGCCTCTTGCGAGATCCAGCCTGCGCCGACGACTGCGTATCTGATCATTGGGTCCGTCCTTCTGTCCTGCCGCTCAAGCGTTCGGCGGGGTGTCGGCGAGCAGCGTCGCAACATAGTCTAGGCTCGCGCGCAGATGGGCGACAAGCTGCGGGTCGTTCTGCACCGACGGGCTGAAGGGTTCCATCGAGACGAAGCCGTCATAGCCCGCCGCCTGCAAGGCACGCAGCTGCGCGATGTTGCCGACCCGGTCGCCGACGAAGATCAGCTCGCGGTCGGGTTCGGTCAGGTCGCCGGGAGCCAGATCGGTGCGGGTGATGCCGGACATGTGGGCCAGCCCGATCCGGTCGGGGAAAAGCTGCGTGTCGCCGCAGCGGTAGAACTGGAACGTGTCGTAACACAGCCGGAAGTCATCCCAGCCGTCGATGTCGGAGACGGCGGCCACGGCCATTGCCTGTCGCTTCATCGTCGAACCCCGCATGCCCAGCGGTTCGACATAGCCGGTCACGCCATGGTCGCGCAGGATCGGGCGCAAGGCGCGCAGCCCGTCGCGCAGGTTCTTCTCCGCCTCGGCCTCGGTCCAGCCGTGATCCTCGGTATGGACCGGGCAGAGGACCAAGCCGGGCGCGCCCAGGGCGGCGGCATAGGCGACGAGCGTCCTGGCCTCGGTTGCACGGTCGGGGGTCCAGTCGTTGCAGCGTTGCAGCGCGTTGACCGACGCGATCTGCAACCCGGCATCGTCGAGACGTGCCTTGACCTCGGCGGCGGGCGTCCCGTCGGCGAATTCGCGCCCTTCTATGTCGTTGCGGATTTCCACCGCTTGCACGCCGACGGTCGTTGCCAGCGCGATGAACTCGGGCAGGGCAAGCTGCGGCGCGCAGGTGCGGTTCAGGGCGAAGCGGATCGGCATCTGTGCGTCCTTCGGGGTCAGCGGTAGAGATCGGGCGGTGTTGCGAGGGACAAGGCGGTCCTGGCTCCGGTGGCCAGTGCCGCGACAACCTGTTCGGCGATGGCGGTGGCGAGGTAGCCGTCCCAGGCCGAGGCGCCGACCGGCGGGCCAACGGTGCAGGAGCGCACCCAGGCGTTCATCTGGATGCGGTAGGCATCGCGGAAGCGCGGCACCCAGTTTTCCGGCCATTGGTGCCCGTGGTGCAGCGCGCGGTTGGTCAGCGTGGTGGTCGGCGGGGCCATTTCCACGGTGCCGTCGCGCCCGACGAGCTGGGCATGGACGTGGTAGCCGTAAGCCGCGTTCATGAAGACCTCGGTCGAGACGATCTGGCCCGCATCGGTTTCCATGGTGATGAGCAAGGGATCCCCGCCCGGGGCGGCGTGGACCTGCACGGTCGTCATCTCGGCGGAAAGGAGCCAGCGGCTGATGTCGATCTCGTGCACGAAGGAGTTGGTCACGGCCATCGCCCCGGTGAACCAGTCGGGGGCGGCGGCGTTGCGGTGGATGTTGTGCAGAAGGACCGCCGCGCCGATGGCTCCGCCGTCGAGCGCCTGCTTCATTGCCGCATAGGCCGGGTCGAAACGCCGCATGTAGCCCACCGTGACAAGTCGTCGGCCTGCGGCGACCTCGGCTTCCACCACGCGCAGCGCTTCGTCTGCCGAGGGCGCCAGCGGCTTTTCGCAGAGCACGGGTTTGCCCGCAGCGATGCAGGCCAGCGTCAGCCCGGCATGGGTCGCGTCGGGCGAGGCGATGACGACCGCCTGCACCCCGTCATCCGCGATCAGCGCCAGCGGGTCGGTGAAAGCCGCCGCGTCCCCGGCAACAGCCGTGGCCCGCGCTGCATCGGCGTCGCAGACGGCCACCAGCGCCGCCCCGGCGGTTTCCTCGCGCAGGAGGCGGACATGCTCCGCCCCCATTACGCCGGTGCCGATGACCCCGACGCCGAGGGTCATTTCACCTCCAGCCAGCGGCCCTCGCGGCTGGAGGTCTGGATCGTCTCGACCAGGGTCTGGATGCGCAGGCCCTTGCGGAAGTTGAAGGGCTCGGGCGCCCCGGCGATGGCGTTGACATAGCCCGCCACCTCGATGGCCTTCAGGTCGTTGAAGCCGATCTGGTGCCCGGCGGCGACGCAGAAGAGGCCATAGGGCGCATGGTCCGGCCCGGCCTCGATCCGGCGGAAGCCCTGGCGGCCCTTCGCATCGGCGGCGTTGAAATAGTGGAGCACGTTGAAATGCTCCTGGCTGAAGGCGAGCGCGCCCTTGGTGCCGTAGACCTCGAAGTCATGCTGCATCTTGCGGCCCGTCGCGATCCAGTTGCCCTCGATGCTGCCGGTGGCGCCGCTTGCAAAGCGCAGGAAGGCCCGGCCGAGGTCGTCGACCTCTACCTTCTTGCGGCCGCCCTTGCCGTCGGGACGCTCGGCGATCATGGTCACGCAGTCGCCCATGACGCGGGTGATCGGTCCGCAGAGGAATTCGGCCGTGGCCAGCGCGTGCGACCCGATGTCGGCCAGCGCGCCGCCGCCCGCCGGGTCGTGGCGAAAGCCCCAGGGGCCGGCGGGATCGGCCATGTAATCCTCGGCATGGAGGCCGCGATAACCGCGGATCTCGCCCAGTTCGCCCGCCACGATCATCTCGCGTGCGGTCTGGAGCATCGGGTTGCAGAGGTAGTTGAAGCCGACCTGCGTCTTCACTCCCTTCGCCTCGGCGGCAAGGGTCATCTCAAGCGCGTCCTGCGCCAGAGGGGCCAGCGGCTTCTCGCAATAGACATGCTTTCCGGCGGCGATGGCGGCCAGCGACATTTCCTTGTGGAGCGCATTGGGGGCGGTGATCGAGACGAGGTCGATCTCGGGGTTTTCCACGATGTCCTGCCAGCGCGCGGTGCCATGCGCGAAGCCCAGCGTCACGCGGGCGCGTTCGGCGGCTTCCGGGGTGATGTCGGCGACGGTGTGCAGCTCCAGATCATAGGGTAGCTCGAACACGCGGGGCGCGGAGGTGAAGCCGAAGACATGGGCCTTGCCCATGAAGCCGGTGCCGATCAGGCCGATGCGAAGGCGGGGTTTGGTCATTTTGCAGGTTCCTTCAGGCCGCCGATGGCAGCCGCGTTGACGACAAGGGCCGGGTCGAGCTTTCCGGCGAAGAAGTCCAGCACGTTCTGCACCGAGGCGATGGCCATCCGTTCGGCGCATTCCACGGTCAGGGCGGCGTTGTGCGGGGTGAGGACGGCGCGGTCCAGCGCGAAGAGCGGGTGATCGGCGCCGGGGGGCTCCGCCGCGAAGACCTCGATCCCGGCGCCGCCAAGGCGGCCCGCACGGAGGGCATCGGCCAGCGCCGTCTCGTCCACCAGCCCGCCGCGCGCGGTGTTGACCACGACGGCTGTGGGCTTCATCAGCGCCAGTTCCGCCGGGCCGATGACCGCCCGTTCGGCACGCGGCAGGTGCAGCGAGACGGCGTCGGCCCTGACCAGTGCGACAGCAAGGTCGGGCTCGCGGAGGGCAAGATCGGGCCAGCGGTCGGCGGGAATGTAGGGGTCATGGGCATGGACCTCCATCCCGAAGGCCTTCGCCATGCCGGCGAGCTTCTGGCCGATCCGCCCGAAGCCGACGATCAGAAGCCGCTTGCCCGCGACCTCATGCGTTTGCAGCCCGTTGCGCCAGCCCCAGTCGCCGCTGCGGGTGGCCTTGTCCGCGGCGATCAGCCGGTGGGTCGCGGCCAGGATCAGCATCATCGCATGTTCCGCCACGCCCGAGGAATTGACGTCGCCGACGATGCAGAGCGGGATGCCCCGGGCGTTCAGCGCCGGGACATCCACCGCGTCATAGCCGACGCCGTGGCGCGAGACGATCCGCAGGCCGGGGGCCTTGGCGATGGAGGCGGCGCCGAGCGGCTGGGTGCGGATCACCATCCCGTCCGCCTTCGGCAGATGCGCCTGATAGGAGGACTCCGAGATTTCCTCGACATAGTCGAAGGTCACGTCCTGCGCCTGCTGCAGCAGGTCCAGCCCCGAGGGATGCAGCTTCCCGGCGACCAGAAGATGCGGCATCAGTAGGCCCCCTTCTCGGTCTTCGACGCCGCCCCGTCGGTCAACTTGCGGAAGCCTGCGACCGCCGCCCCGGCCGCCGCCGCAAGGAAGCGCGAGTCGCCCCCGACCGTGGTCATGTCGAACCCCCAGCCGATGGCGCGGGCGGCATAGTCCGGCGTCCCGCAATGCAGCGCGGCGCGCAGGCCGTTTTTCTTGCAGGCGGCCACGATGGTTTGGAGCGCCGCGATCATCTCCGGTTCTTCCCGGTCGAAGCCGGGGGGGAGGCGGCCTTGGGTCAGCGACAGTGTGAGGTCGGCGGGGCCGACGTAGATCCCGTCGAGGCCAGGCGTCGCGGCGATGGCGTCAAGGTTCGCCATGCCCTCCGCCGTCTCGATCATCGCGAAGGCGAGGATGTTGTCATTCGCTTCGCCCGCGTAGTTCGCCCCCGCAGCGAAAGAGACGCGGGTGGGGCCGAAGCTGCGCTGGCCGAGGGGAGGATAACGCAAGTAGCTGACGAAGCGCGCGGCTTCCTCGGCAGAATTGACCATCGGGCAGATGATCCCGTAGGCCCCGGCATCCAGCGCCTTCATGATGATGCCCGGCTCCAGCCACGGCACCCGCGCCATCAGGGTCGCCCCGCTGGCGCGCATTGCCTGGAACATCGGCAGCAGGTGCGAATAGTCCAGCGCCCCGTGCTGCATGTCGATGGTCACAGAGTCGAAGCCCTGCGCCGCCATGATCTCGGCGGTGAAGGGGTTGCCGATGGAACACCAGCCGTTGATTGTCGGCTTCCCCTCGGCCCAGAGCGCTTTCAGCTTGTTCGGGATCATGCCCACACCATCTGGCTGGATTTCACGTCAAGATAGTCGCGGATGCCCTCGGTCCCGCCCTCGCGGCCCATGCCAGAGTGGTTGGTGCCGCCGAAGGGCGCCTCGGAGGCCGCCATCGCGAAGGAGTTGATGCCGACCATCCCCGCCTTCAGCGCGCTGACCGTGCGCCGGGCCCGGGCGGGGTTCGTGGTGAAAGCATAGGCTGACAGGCCCATGTCGCTGGCGTTGGCGCGGGCCAGAACCTCGTCCTCGGTCTCAAAGCGGGTAATGGCGGCGATCGGGCCGAAGTTTTCCTCGGCCATGACAGCCATGTCGTCGGTGCACTGGGTCAGGACCGTGGGTTCGAAGAAATGCCCCGCGTTGAAACCCGTGGCTCGCGCACCGCCGGTAGCGAGTTTCGCCCCTGCAGCCACCGCCCCAGAGACAATCCTCTCCATCTCGGCCAGGCGACCCGCATTGATCAGCGGCCCCATGCCCACGCTCGGGTCCAGCCCGTCGCCCAGCCTGATCGCCTGCGCCCGCTTCACGAAGCCATCGACGAAGGCATCGTGAAGGCGGTCATGGACATAGAAACGGTCGCCGGTCACGCAGACCTGACCCGCATTGGCGAACTTGGTGGGCACCGCGACGTTCAGGCAGGCTTCAAGGTCCGCGTCGTCATAGACGATCACCGGGGCATTGCCGCCCAGCTCCATGGAAACCTTTTTCAGCGTGGCGGCGGCATCGCGGATCATCTGCTGGCCCACCCGCGTGGAGCCGGTCAGCGACACCTTGCGCACGGCCTTGGAGGCCATCAGCGGCGCGTAGGTTGCCGCCGTCGGCCCGACAACCAGGTTCACCGTGCCCGCAGGCAAGGCACCCGCACGGATGCAGTCGACCATCACCATCGCCACGCCCGGCGTCTGCGACGAGGGCCGGACGATGACGGCGCAGCCTGCGGCAAGGGCGGGAGCGACCTTGCGCGCGATCAGGGCTGCAGGAAAATTCCAGGCGGTGAAGGCGGCGACCACGCCCACCGGCTCGTGGTGGATCTCGAACCGCCCGCCGGGAACGCGGCTTTCGACGATGCGCCCATAGATGCGGCGGGCTTCCTCGGCGTACCAGCGGAACTGGTCGATGCTCAGACCCCATTCCCGCCCGGCCTGGGCAATGGGCTTGCCGGTTTCCAGCGAGATCATCCGCGCCGCTTCGTCCGCCCGCCGGATCATCTCGTCGGCGATCCGGTGCAGGGCTTCGGCCCGGTCGAAGGCGGGCGTCGCCGCCCAGGCCCTGAACCCCCCGTCTGCCGACGCCAACGCCGCCTCGGTGTCGGCAACCGAAGCCACCGGGCAATTGCCCAGCGACTGTTCCGTCACCGGGCTGAACACCGGCGCCGTGGCACCGCTGACGCTGGCCTGCCACTGGCCGCCGATGAACAATCCGAACTGCCGATACATGCGCCGCCACCTCCCCCGAGTCACTTTTGCAATAATCATTGCTTGTGACATCTATTGTCAACACCCAATGCAAGCGTGTATGGTCCGCCCGAGCCCGAGGGGAGGAGAGATCATGGACCACGGAACGATTCGCCTGACCATGGCGCAAGCCGTTGTGCGCTGGCTGACCACGCAATTCACCGAAATCGACGGCCAGCGCATCCCCCTGTTCGCGGGCGTGTTCGGCATCTTCGGCCACGGCAACGTGACCTGCCTGTCAGAGGCGCTGGAGGCGGTGCAGGACAGGCTTCCGACCTGGCGCGGGCAGAACGAACAGTCGATGGCGCTGGCGGCGGTGGGCTTTGCCAAGGCGAAACGGCGGCGGCAGATCATGGTCGCCACCTCCTCCATCGGGCCGGGCGCGTTGAACATGGTGACGGCGGCGGGGACGGCCCATGCCAATCGCCTTCCGGTCCTCCTGATCGCGGGGGACACCTTCACCAACCGCCTGCCCGACCCGGTGCTGCAACAGGTTGAACACTACAATAACCCCTCGATCACCGTGAACGATGCTTTCAAGGCGGTGACTCGCTACTGGGACCGGATCACCCACCCCGCCCAGATCCTCCAGTCCCTGCCGCAGGCCGTTGGCGCGATGCTCGACCCCGCCGACTGCGGCCCCGCCTTCCTCGCCCTGCCGCAGGACACGCAGGAACTGGCTTTCGACTATCCGGTCGAGTTCTTCGAGGAGCGCCTGTGGACCATCCCGCGCCCGCGCCCGGATCGGAAAGCCGTGTCGGATGCGGCCGCGCTCCTCAAGACCGCGAAAAAGCCGCTGATCATCGCAGGCGGCGGCGTGCGCTATTCCGGCGCCGAGGAGGCCGTGGCGAAGTTCGCGGCCGAGCGCGGTATCCCGGTGGTGGAAACCATCGCGGGCAAGGGCGGGCTGACGCATTACCACCCCGTCCATGCCGGTCCCATCGGCATCGTCGGCTCGACCTCGGCCAACGCGCTGGCCGCCGAAGCCGACGTGATCCTCGCCATCGGCACCCGGTTGCAGGATTTCACCACCGGCTCATGGACCGCCTTCTCGCGTGACGCCCTGTTCATCTCGATCAACGCCGCCCGCTTCGACGCCTTGAAACACCGGGCGCTGGCCGTGGTCGGCGACGCGCTGGAAAGCGTGGCGGAACTTGACGCGGCGCTTGGCGCGTGGAAGGCGTCGGCGGGCCACCTGCCCCACGCGAAGGCGCTGTTCAAGGAATGGGACGCGCTGTTGGACGACCACCAGACCCCGACCAACGCGCCGATCCCGACCTACGCCCAAGTGGTCAACGTCGTGAACAAGTCGGCCGCCGAAAACGACACGCTGATCTCCGCCGCAGGGGGAATCCCCGGAGAGGTCGCGAAGGGCTGGCGGGTCAAGGCGCCGAATACCTTCGACCTGGAATTCGGCTTTTCCTGCATGGGCTACGAAATCGCTGCGGGCTGGGGCTGCGCCATGGCGCAATCCGGGCCGGGAGGGCTGGGTGGCACGCCCATCGTCATGCTGGGTGACGGCACCTACATGATGATGAACTCCGACATCTATTCGACGGTGCTGTCGGGCCACAAGATGATCGTGATCGTCTGTGACAACGGCGGCTATGCGGTGATTTCGCGCCTGCAACAGTTCAAGGGCGTGCCGGGCTTCAACAACCTGCTGAAGGACTGCCGGATCACCGACAAGGCCAACCCGCTGCACGTCGACTTCGCCGCCCATGCCGCCGCGATGGGCGCCGCCTCCCGCAAGGTGGAAAGCCTTGCCGACCTTGAGGCTGCGCTCAAATGGGCGCAAGGCAATGACCGCACCACCGTGATCAGCATCACCACCGACGCCTATGCCTGGGTGCCGGGGGATGCCGACTGGGACGTGGGGGTGCCGGAAGTGTCCGACCGGGATACCGTCAACAAGGCGCGCGAAAGCCAGATCGCGATTCGCGCCAAGCAGCGTGTGGGAGTGTAAGATGCTGAAAGCCAAACTCGGGATGTCGCCAATCGCCTGGTGGAACGACGACCTGCCCGACCTCAGCGACGACGTGAGCCTGGAAGAATGCCTGCGCCAGTCCCGCTCTGCCGGGTTCACCGGAATGGAGAAGGGCCGTCGCTTCCCCGAAACCGCTGCCGAGATGCTGCCCTATCTGAAGATGGCCGATGTCACCCTTTGCGGCGGCTGGTTTTCGGGCACGCTGGTCGAGGAAAGCCTTGCGGCCAACAAGGACCGCATCCAGCCGATGATCGACCTCTTCAAGGCGGTCGACGCCCCCTGCATCGTCTATGGCGAGGTCGGGCGGTCGGTGCAGGGCCTCCGCAACGCCCCACTGGCGACCAAGCCCGTGCTGTCCGATGTCGACATGGCCGCCTATGCCCGCAAGGTCACGGCGCTGGGCGAATTCTGCGCCGATCAGGGCATGCCCCTCGTCTACCATCACCACATGGGCGCGGTGGTGATGTTCGAACCCGAGCTTGACGCCTTCATGGCGAACTCCGGCGAGGGAATTCCACTGCTTCTGGACGCGGGCCACCTGCATTTCGCGCGCGGCAACGTCCTGCGCGCCATCGACAACCACCACGCCCGGATCCGCCATGTCCACACCAAGGACATCCGGCAGTCGGTGCTGGACAGCCTCGACTGGTCGAAGGACAGCTTCCTTGATGCGGTGATCAAGGGCGCCTTCACCGTGCCCGGCGATGGCTCGCTGGACTTCAAGGCCATCGTGCAGCGGCTGGCCGATCATGGCTATGAGGGCTGGTTCGTGGTCGAGGCGGAACAGGACCCCAAGGCCAACTCGCCGCTGAAAATGGCGCAGGTCGGCCACAAGGAACTGATGCGGGTGATGACGGCGGCGGGTTACGAGGTCGTCGCATGAACCGGATGGACGGCAAGGTCTGCGTCGTCACCGGGGCAACGCAAGGTTTGGGCGCTGCCATCGCGCGCAGGCTGGCGGCGGCGGGCGCGAAGGGCGTGGTCATCACCGGCAGGAATGCCGAGCGCGGCGCGCATGTCGCCCGCGAGATCGCCGAGGCGCATGGCATCTGGGCGCATTTCCTGCAAGCCGACTTCTCCCGCGTCGAAGACTGCCGGATGGTCGTGGCGGAAACCGACCGGCTGTTCGGCCGTCTCGATGTGCTGGTGAACGCCGGGGCCTCCACCGCCCGGGGCACGATCCTCGACACCACGCCCGAAACCTTCGACGCCCTCTTCGCCACCAACGTCCGTGGCCCCTATTTCCTGATGCAGGAGGCGATCCGGCTGATGATCGCCAAGGGGATCGAAGGGGCGATCTGCAACATCGGCTCGATCTCCGCGCTTGCCGGGCAACCTTTCATCAACGCCTATTGCGCCAGCAAGGGGGCCCTGACCACGCTGACCGCCAACACGGCGTTTTCGGTGATGGCCAACCGCATCCGGGTGAACCAGCTGAACGTCGGCTGGATGGCCTCGGACCACGAACGCGAGATCCAGGCCGAAGGCGGCGATCCCGACTGGGAGGCCAAGGCCGCCGCCGCGCTGCCCTTCGGGCGGCTGGTCGACCCGAACGAGGCGGCGCGGGCGGTGAACTTCCTTGTGTCGGACGATGCTGGGCTGATGACCGGCGCCATCGTCAACTTCGACCAGTCGGTCTGGGGCGCGGTGGCGGGCGGAATGCCGGTTCCGGACGGGCCGATGCGGCTTTAGGGCCCTGTAACCACTGGAATCCGCGGCTCGCCGCCGTCCTTCTGCAAGCGCGCCGCCACGGCCACGCACAGGGCCTGCGCCAGGCACATCGGTGCGGCCAGGCTGCGTGAAAAGGTGTACTCGTGCTCGGGCACCGCGAACAGAACCTTGGCCAGCTTCGCGTAGGGTGAAAGCGTACTGTCGGTGATCGCCAGGATTGGCACGCCCCGCGCGGCGGTTTCCTCGGCCACGTTCACCACCTCGGTCGCGTAGAAGCGGAAGGACACCACGAACAGCACATCTGTCGGTCGGGCCGCTCTGGCCATGTGCGTCGCAAGGCCGCCGCTGGCATCCAGAAGCACGGTGCGCTTGCCGAGCATGGTCAGCACATAGCGCAACAGATCGACCACCGGCGCCGACCGCAACTGTCCAAGGAGATAGATCGTGTCCGCCGCCTCGATCAGGTCGGCGGCCTGGCCCAGCGCGGCAGGCTCCATGCTGGCCAGAAGCTCCTGCAGCGAGGCGAGGTCCCGCGCGACGAGATCGGCCAGGAACCCCATGTCGCCTTCGCGCGCGCCGCCAAGTTCGACCTCCAGCGCCCGCACCCTTGCGTCGAAGCCGGGCGCCGCCGTCGACAGCCGCCGCTGGAACACGGCCTGCAACTCCTTGAATCCGCGATAGCCCAGCGACTGCGCATAGCGCACGAAGCTTGAGGCGTGGATGCCGCATTTCTGGCCGATGGCATTGACCGACAGCACCGCCACGTCGTTCGGGTTCTGAGTGAGGTAGAGCGCGATCTTCTGGTATGACTTCGACATCGAGTCATAGCGGTCGTGGATCAGCTTGATCAGCTCTTCATAGCTTTCCGGCGGGCGAAACGACATCTGGGACCTCTCCGGATCGCGCATTCTGGCGGCGGGACCATCGAGCACGCAGCATCAAACTTTGTCAATTCCGAAGCAACGCATGGTTCGCTGCCGTTGCGGAAGACCGGATACCGCAGGCCCGGTCAGGAGCTGGCATCCGCATCAAGCGGCCAGATCGGGCGGCGCAAGTTGCGACAGGGCCGACGCGGATAGGGGTTGGTCCTGGCGTCTCTCATGTGGTTGGTCACGTGCGTTACTTACCTTCATGCGTCGCAGTGGTAAGGTAGGGACCAGGTGCTGGGCTTTGGATATTCCGTGAACTTAAGGTGCCGGGGAAACCTGCTTCCCCTGATGGGGGGTGCTTTCTGTCACAGCCGGTCGGGGCGGGCTGAATCCTCCGCTCCGGCGATTCGGGGGCGACTTCGGTCCATAGCGGTAAGTGACCGGCGGCGCTTTCGCGTAAATTCATCCCGGCAGGCCGGCCTTTCATCACGACCGCGGCAACCTCTGGTGCGAACCCACCGCTCAATTCCGGACCGGTGCGTTCCCTTTTGACTTCAGGTTGTCAAGCCAAGCAAGCGCAGGACCTCTCGCGGGGCGGGCTTTCTCCAGATGATCTGAAAGCTGTCGGCCACGTTGTTTCGGGTCACGGATACCCCGGGGACGGCAATCCATGCCGGGACCGTGCGGCCCAGAAGCGCGAGGATCGTCGTGCGAGCAGCGGCCACACCTTGCTGGAGAGGCTGCTGGGCTGCCACGCTGACAAATGGCCGACCTGCCGCAAGTGCAATGGCGACATCCTCTCCCAGATCGACCGTGGCCATTGCGGGGGCTTTGCCTGCGACATCGAGACGGTTCGCCACCGCATGCGCCGGTGTGTCCCACACCACGAAGAAGCCCGAGATATCCGGATGATCCTCGATCATCCGCTGGGCCAGATCGGCGGCTTCGTCCATCGAGCCGAACCGTCTCACATGGGTTCGCACGTCCCGCCGGTTCGCTTGCATCCAGTTGGTGAAGGCGATCTCGCGTTCGTTGGTGGCAAAGAAGTCGGCGGCAAAGCCAAGAACCCCCACCACGGCACCCGGGGCGAGATGAGGTGCAAGACCAGCGGCGGCCATCATGCCAAGCCCAAAACTGTCCGATGACACCAGCGAGGTGTAGTGCGAACCGGGCAGAAGGCCGGTCGGCACGTTTTCCAGCAGTACCAGTCGGATTCCCGCGGCAGACACCCGCCGGAAGGCCGCCACGACCTGTTCGTTGGCCACCGGCAGGGCGACGATGGCGTCGGGTGCCGCTGCGATCAGGCGATCAAGTTCGTCCACCTGCCGTTGCGCCGAGAAGCCGCAATCGGCGACCTCGGTCACGACCACCCCGCAATCGCCGAAGATGCCCAGCATTCCGGAAATCTGCAGTCGCGTCCAGTCGCTGTCCAGCGTGTGCAGGGCGACGGCAACCCTTCGGGCGACCATCCTGGCGGCGGCGATATCCTCGGGCAGCAGGTTGACCCGTTCCGGCGGGGCGGCGCGTTCTCCGTGCGGGCCAAGTCCGGCAATCGTCATTGTGTGCCCCTCTCCGGCCGGGATGGAGGTGCAGTGGTCGATGGCGGGCCGCCGAGCTTGTCGGCCTGAGCGCGGAAGGCAACGAAATCGGGGTGCATTGTCGGCTTGCCCTGAAGGATCCAGTCCTTGAGGAAACCCGGCGCGAACAGTGCCTCGGATGCCACGCGCGAAGCGCCTACCAGCCCGGCCGAACTGCCCATCTGCGACCTGATGATCCGCAGGTCGCGTGTCACAAGCGGGTGGGACGCGCCGTAGACGGCTTCGCGGATGCCCGCCAGCAGGTTGTCGTTGGTCTGAACAAGGGTGCCAGACAGCACGATCATCTCGGGGTTCAGCGCGTTGGCAAGCGTGGCCACCACCTGCCCGATCAGATGCCCCGATTTCGAGAAAATGACTGCCGCTGCCGCATCGCCGACCTGAGCAGCCTGCGAAACCTCGATCGGCGTGATCTCGGCCCCGCGCCGCAACAGATCGGCCAGAACCGGACTGCGGCCGTCTTCGGCCGCCGCGCGCCCTTCGCGCTGGATCATGTCGGACCCCGCCATCATGTCCAGGGTGCCGGTCACGCCGTCCGACACGACCGGCAACGCGCCGATCAGCCCCGCCGCCCCCTGCGCGCCTCTGTAAAGCTGCCCGTCGCAGACAATCCCCGCCCCGATCCGGCGCCCGACCTTGATGAACAGCATCGAACGCAGGCCGAGGCCCGCACCGGCGTGCAGTTCACCCATCGTCATGGTCTCCACGCTGGAGCGGATCCAGACTGGCACCCCGAACTGACGGGTCAGGGTCTCGACAAGCGGAAATCCCTCCCACGCGGGCAGGACAGGGGGGGTGGCGGTCAAGAAGGGAGCGTCGCGCCCAGTAGGCACCGTTCCCGGGACTGAAAGCGAGATGCCCCAAGGCGCGGTCGGCGTGGCATGCCGTTCCAGACACCAGGTGAACAGGGCCGACAGGCTACCTGCAAGGTGAGAGGCGGGGGCAGTCAGGTCGGCGGCCTCGTGATGCTCGGTCAGAAGGTTGCCCGAAAGGTCCGATACGCCGACCCCGATCGCCGTCTGGTCCAGAGTTGCCACGAGCACCAGCCCGCGCCGGGCCGAAAATCGTACGAGGCGCGGGGCGCGCCCGCCGGTGGCCAGCCCAAGCTCGCTTTCATCGACAAGGCCGAGGTCCGACAAGAGCTGCAACCGATCCGCCACCACAGCCCGGCCGAGTTCGCTTTCCCGTTCCAGCGCCTGCCGCGTGGTCGCGCGTTCACTCCTGATGAGGTTCAGGATTTCCACAAGTGACGGCGCTGCCGTCTCGCTGGTGCGCGGACGTCCCTTGCCGCGCGGGCGCGTCGATTCGGCGAGGGCGGCAGAGGACGGCGGCAAGAACAGCTCCTTTGGCCAGTCCTCACAGAGATAATTGGCTACCTTCGGCCGTTCAAGTAAATACTTTTGCAGAAAATCAGCAAAAGATAGCGTAGATATGACTGAAAATAGTTGACCAGAGCAGATTCGGAGCGTAAGCAGCCTTTCACGGCCTGAGGAGGCCGCATGCGGATCGGTCGAGCGGGCAGGGCCGCTCCGAGCCACGAACGGGGGATCACAGATGGATGAGTGGAAGCTGGCGTATCACGCCAATTGCTGGGGTGCGCTTGGCGGCAATGCCGTGGGCGTGACCTCGATCACCCAACTCAGCTACCTCACCTTTGGCGCGATGGACCGTGCCCTCGCCGACATCGCCGCCGCGGGGTATCAGGGGGTTGAACTGTTCGACGGCAACCTGCTGGGCGCGACGGCTGCGGAAATGCGTCGGCTTCTCGCCGACAACGGGCTTGCGCTGGTCGCGACCTATGCCGGTGGAAACTTCATCTTCGACGACATCCTGCCCGAGGAACTGGCCCGGGTGATCCGGGCCGCCGACCGTGCCGCAGAACTTGGCGCGCCGCATCTGGTGGTGGGTGGTGGAGCAAAGCGTTTCGACGGCGTGCGCGAGACCGATTACCACAAGCTGGGCGGGGCGCTGGACCGGGTGAAGGCACTGGCAGATGCCCGGGGCCTGCGCGCGCATTACCACCCGCACCTGTCCACCATCGTGGAAGGCCCGGACGAAGTTGCCAAGATCTTCGACCTGACCGCCATCGATTTCTGCCCCGACACCGCCCACCTGGCCGCCGCCGGGGGCGACCCTGCGCAACTGATCCGTGATCATGCGGCGCGCATTTCCTATGTGCACCTCAAGGGGTTCCAAAGAGAGCCCTTTGCCTTCACGCCGATTGACCGGGGTGATGTTCCGACCGGCCCCATTCTTCAGGCCATGCGGGACGTGGGCTTTGCGGGTTGGGTTTGCACCGAACTCGACGGCTGGGACGATCCCGCCGAAGGGGCGCGGATCAGCAAGGACTACCTGAACCGGGCGATGGCGGACTGACTGCCAAGCCCTTTACCGGGGGCGACCCCATCTCTTCCATGGGAGGAAGACGTGATGCTGAACAGACGTGCTCTCTTGGGCTCGGCCACCGCCTTTGCGCTGGCCCTTGGCCTGAACGCCCCGGCCTTCGCCGATCCTGACTCCGCACTGGCCGCCTTGCAGGAAACCGTGCTCTCCAAGGGACCGAACGGTGAAGAACCGACGGCGCCTTCGACCGTTGTGCTGAGCGACGAGGAGATTGCCAAGATCAAGGAGATGGGGGCCTCTGCCGCCATCGTCATGCACTACGGCGGCAACGACTGGGCGCGCGCGCAAATCAACGGGCTCCAGACGCAGTTCGCCGCGATGGGTATCGAGGTGATTGCCATCACCGACGCCGGCTTCAAGCCGGAAAAGCAGGTCAGCGACCTGGAAACCATCATGGCGCAGTCGCCTGACATCATCGTGTCGATCCCGACCGATCCGACCGCCACCGCCGCAGCCTACCGCGCGGCCTCTGCTGCTGGGGCGAAGCTTGTGTTCATGGACAACGTGCCGACGGGCTTCGTGGCGGGCACGGATTTCGTCTCGGTTGTCTCGGCCGACAACTACGGCAACGGCGTGGCTGCGGCGCATCTGATGGCCAAGGCGCTGGGGCCGGATGGCGGGGATATCGGCCTCGTGTTCCATGCCGCCGACTTCTTCGTGACCAAGCAGCGCTATGACGCCTTCAAGGCGACCATCGCCAGCGATTACCCGAACATCAAGATCGTGGACGAACAGGGCATCGGCGGGCCGGACTTTTCGGGCGACGCGGAAAAGGCGGCGGGGGCGATGCTGACCGCGAACCCGTCGATCAAGGGCATCTGGGCAGTCTGGGATGTGCCGGCCGAGGGCGTGATTTCGGCCGCGCGGGCTGCGGGCCGGGATGATCTGATCATCACCACCGTGGACCTCGGGGAAAACGTGGCGATCAGCATGGCGCAGGGTGGTTTCATCAAGGGCCTTGGTGCGCAGCGCCCTTATGATGCGGGCGTGGTCGAGGCCAAGCTGGCCGGCTACGCGCTTCTGGGCAAGGAGGCCCCGGCCTTTGTTGCCCTGCCGGCGCTTCCCGTCAGCAAGGACAATCTCTTGGACGCCTGGAAACAGGTCTATTCCACCGAGGCGACCGACAACATCAAGTCGATGATGCAGTGATCCTTTCGGCGCGGGGATCATTCCCGCGCGAAAGCAGAGCCTTCGGCCCGGCAGCTTGCCCCTGGCGTGACCGAAGGCGCTCCCCTCAATTCGCGGAGACCGAAAATGACCAAAGTGATGAATGTCGCCATGATCGGCGGCGGGTTCATGGGCAAGGCGCATGCCATGGCCTATGCGTCGATGCCGATGTTCTTCTGGCCCGCCCCGGCCATTCCGCATCGCAAGGTGATCGTCGACATCACCGACGGGGCCGCCGAGGAGGCCCGCCGCCGTTTCGGTTTTGACGAGGCCAGCAGCGACTGGCGTGCCGTCGTGGCGCGCCCTGATATCGACGTGGTGGATATCTGCACCCCCAACAACGTCCATGCCGAAATCGCCATCGCGGCGGCAAGGGCCGGCAAGCACATCATCTGCGAAAAGCCCCTGGCGCGCACGGTCGAAGAAGCCCGTGCGATGACCGAGGCGGCGAAGGCTGCGGGCATCATCCACATGGTCGCCTTCAACTACCGCCGCACCCCCGCCGTGGCTCTGGCGAAGAAAATCATCGACGAGGGCCGCATCGGCCGCATCCTGAACTTTCGGGGCACCTATCTGCAGGATTGGTCGGCCGACGAGAACGGCCCGCTGTCGTGGCGCTTCCAGAAGAAGATCGCCGGGTCGGGCACGGTGGGTGATATCGGCACGCATGTCGTCGATCTGGCGCATTACCTTGTCGGCCCCATCGCCGAGGTGATCGCGATGACCCATACCTATGTGAAGACCCGACCGATGCAGCAGGGTGGTGTCGACAAGCTGGGGGCCTCGGAAAAGTCCGCCGGTGCCGACCGCGCGCCGGTGGATGTCGATGATGAGGTGATCTCGATGCTGCGCTTCGCCGACGGGGCTGTGGGAAGCCTTGAGGCCACGCGCAATGCCTGGGGCCGCAACAACTTCATCACCCTGGAAGTCCATGGCACCAAGGGATCGATCCACTTCAACTACGAACGCCGCGACGAGTTGCAGGTGATGTTCGCCGACGATCCGGCGGAGGCGCGCGGGTTCCGCACGATCTATACGGGTCCGGCGCATCCCTACGGCGGCGGGCTGTGGCCGATCCCGGGCCTCGGCATCGGCTACTCGGAAACGAAGATTGTCGAATGCTTCGACTTCTTCAGCGCCATCGCGTCGGGAAAACAGCCCAGCCCGAACTTCGAGGACGGGTTGCTGACCGAACTGGTGGCGGATGCGATGCTGCGCTCGGGTGAAACCGGCAAGTGGGAAACGGTCGGATGATCGCCCCGGCCCCGACACCCGATGCCACTGTTCCGGCCGTGCGCATGACGGGGATCTCCAAATCCTTCGGCGGCGTCCGCGCGCTGGATACTGTCGATCTGGAGGTTCTTCCGGGCGAGGTTCATGCCCTGCTGGGCGGAAACGGGGCCGGGAAATCGACCATTCTCAAGGTGCTGAACGGGGTGCACGTCCCCGACGACGGCACGGTCGAAGTGGCAGGCCACAAGCTTGCCGCCGCCACCCCGGAAGCGGCGCGTGCCGCCGGCGTGGCAATGAACTTTCAGGAAATGTCGCTGATCCCCACCCTGACCGTGGCGCAGAACGTGTTCCTGACGCGCGAGGTCCGTGATGCGCGCGGACTGATCGACGACGAGGACTCCATCCGGCGCGCCGAGGCAATCTTCCGGATGCTGGAGGTCGAGGTGAATCCGCGCGCCTTGGTGGGTGACCTGGGGGCGGGGCAAAAGCAGCTGACAGAGATTGCCAAGGCGATCAGCCAGGACGCCCGCGTGCTGATCCTGGACGAACCCTCGACCGCGCTGGCCGTATCGGATGTGGAGCGGCTCTTCGTCTTTCTGCGCAAGCTGAAGGCGCAGGGCGTGGCGATCATCTATGTCAGTCACCGGATGGACGAAATCGCCCGTATCGCCGACCGCGCCACGATCTTGCGCGACGGGCGGCACGTCATCACCGCGCCGATGGCGGACCTGCCGATAGACACGATGATCGAACACATCGTCGGCAAACGATCCAAGGGCCTTGCCGATGTGGAGCGCAGCGGCGCGACCCGGGGCGAGGCGCTCCTGGAATTGAAGAATGTCACCGGCCCCCACAAGCCCGACAACGTCAGCTTCACCCTGCACCGGGGCGAAGTGCTGGGCCTGGCCGGACTACTCGGCTCCGGCCGGTCGGCACTCGCACGGGTGATCGCGGGGATCGAGCCTGCCGCTGGCGGGGAAATCCGGATCAAGGGTCGCCCGGTGCAGATCCGGCGCCCGGCGGATGCAATTGCCGAAGGCATAGCACTGGTGCCCGAGGCCCGCGCTACGCAAGGCATCATCCCGGCCCACAGCGTTGCCGAAAACATGGTGATGGCAATCCTGGGCCGGATCACCAAAGCCGGTCTCGTGGACCGCTCGCGCGCCCGCGAGGTCACCGATCAGATGATCCAGCGCCTGTCGGTCAAGACCGCCAGTCGCGATCATGCAGTCTCGACCCTGTCGGGCGGCAACCAGCAGAAGGTCGTCATCGGAAAATGGCTGGCCACCGATCCGGACATCCTGATCCTTGATGAACCCACCGCGGGCATCGACATCGGATCGAAATCCGAGATCATCCGCCTGGTGCGCGACCTGGCGATGGCGGGCAAGGGAGTGCTCGTCATCTCGTCCGAACTTTCGGAACTCTTGACCGCCTGCGACCGCATCCTGGTCATGGCCGATGGTCGCGCGCATCAGATGCTGGACCGCTCAGAGCTGGACGATCCGGCTGAAACCATCCCCGAGCATGCCCTGCAAGCCGCCGAGCGCCGCCTGCAGATCGAGATTCAGAAAGCCCTGACCGCAAAGGAGGCCACAGATGGCTAAGGCGATTGCAGCCCCCGGCGGGGCCCTGTTCTCCAACTGGAGGCAGAACATCATCTACATCGGCTTTGTCGCGATCTTCCTGATCTTCGCGCTGACGCTGAACGACAAGGGGTTCCTGAACCCCAACAACCTGCTGAACATCGTCCGGCAGACAGCAATGATCGCGGTGATGGCCATTGCCATGACCTTTGTACTTTCGGCCGGCGAGATCGACCTGTCGGTCGGGGCGGTCGCCGGGTTGACGACCGTAACCGTCGCCATGGCGATCGCCGTGGCCGGCCCTCTGGGAGGGGTCGCGGCCGGAATCGGCACCGGGCTTGCGGTGGGCATGTTCAACGGCTGGCTGACGACGCGCATCGGCATCCCCTCGTTTCTGACCACCCTCGCGATGATGGGCATCGCCAAGGGAGTGGCGATGTGGATCTCGGACACAGCCGCCGTGCCGATCCTGTCGCCGGGCTATTCCTGGGTGTTTGGTGGCGGGTCCATCGGCCCGGTCCCGTTGCTGCTGGTCTGGATCGCGGTGCTGGGCGGGGTCGGGCATGTCGTGCTGCGCCGATCGGGCTTTGGCCGCCGGGTTCTGGCGACGGGTGGGGGCGAGACTGCCGCGCGATATTCCGGCATCGAGACCGCCAACATCAAGATGAAGGTGCTGGTCCTGTCGTCCTGTGCGGCGGCGCTGGCCGGGATGCTCTACGCGGGACGCCTGCAATCCGGCCGCTTCCAGCTTGGCGAAGGCGACGAGCTGTCGGTCATCGCCGCGGCGGTTCTGGGCGGCACGAGCCTCTTCGGCGGCAAGGGCACCGTCATCGGCACCATCGTGGGCGCGATGATGATCGGCCTGATCAACAACGGGCTGATCCTGTTCGGGCTGGAGTTCAGCCAGCAACTGATCGCGCGGGGTGGGATCATCATCCTTGCAGTCGCTCTCAGCCAGAAGCGGTGAAACCATGGCGCATGTGACCATCATCGGAACCGTCACCGCCCGGCCCGGCACGCGCGACGAGCTTCTGGCCTTGCTGGACGCGCAGGTCGCCCCCACACGGGCCGAGCCGGGCTGCCTCAACTACGACTTTCACGTCGATGCGGGTGATCCATGCTGCTTCGTCTTTTATGAAAACTGGCGCACGCAGGGTGATCTGGATGCGCACCTGGCCATGCCCCATCTTGCGCCGCTATTTTCCCAGCTGGACCGGCTGCTGGCGCGGCCGGTCGAGATCCGGCACCTGACGATGCTTTCGGACATGGCCGGACTGGCTTGACGGCAGTCTCTTTCGCAACCGGGGCGCGGGGTGGCCGCGCCATGCGAAGGACCTGAAGCTCAGGGCTTGAACGGCATTTGCCCAAGGACGGTAGTCTGCCTGGCCCTTTGGGACGAAAGGAGTTTTTCGCCCGACCCGAGACCATTGCGCCCTGGAAGTGATGTTCGGCCGGTGTTGGCAAGGCCGACGACGGGTGGCCCGGTGGACAGGAGGTGGCCCCATCTCTGTCGATCTTCTTCCCGCTCTTCGTTTCGCCCGCCTCGCCTGGAACAAGGTCGGCATGCGCGGTCTGGTTCGGGCCTTGATCTCGCCAGCACTTGGGGTTTGCATCACGCCACCAAGCAAGCCGGTAGCCCTGGCAACAAGCTGACTCATGGCTCACCCCCCCCGTGTCGCGGTGAGCCCGCCAGGGCTGCTGCCATGGTCGCCAGCCCGATCCCGCTGGTGCCGCCGGTGAGGAAGGTCGCCTTTCCGGATCTGTCGCCACGGACGCCCCAGCTCTGCCAGCGGACCTCGCTGCCGAACTGGCGCTGCTCCGGACGCAACCGCACTCGCTGCGAGCGGCGGAACAGGAAGGGCTTGCGCGATCGTTCGACGACATGGCACTCACGGGTCAGTCGCTGGGGGCACTCCGCTGCTCGCGGACGCGGGCAGTTCGCACATCGTGCAGGTCCCGCGCCCGGCGCAATCCAACGGGCTGCGCCATCAGGATTGAGGTTTCTCGGCCAGGACCGGATCGGCTCCCCCCTCGGCGGTCTCCGGCCTTCCGTCCAGGAAGTCGGCGGCAGGCGAGTCGACGAAGAACCACCGGATCTCCCGGACCTTGTTCATCGGCATCGTGATGATGGCATGGTCTTTGGCTATCAGCACATAGGCCGAGGTCACGCGCACGATCCGCCCCTGCATCACGCCCCTGTCAGTCTCGATCTCGGACAGGGCGCGGGTCGTGTCGGTCGCGGCTGCGCTGTCGGTCATGCCAAGGACCGTCGGGATGTATAGCAGTGAGAACACCAGCCACAGGTTGGCCATGTGGCGCCAGTTGACCACGACATTCATCGCTGCGGCGATCACGCCAAGGGCAAGATAACCGCAGGCCATGTGGCCAAGGGTTGATTGTCCGGGACCCGAATAGAAATGGATGAACCCGAAGCCGGTGACGGAAAGTGCCAGGCCGGCCACCACAAGCGCGCGTGCCTTGTGCAACGGTGCCAGGATGATCAGGCGGCCGAACACCAGGGCCAGCCCTGCCGAGACCGCCATGGGAATTGCGCCGATGGCCGACCCGATCAGAAGGTCCTGCACCGTGAGCAGGGAAATCAGGCTCCACTCGATCGGTGAGAAGTAACCGAGATTGTAAAGCGTTGCCCCCGCGACGGCGATGGCGGTGAAGCCGGTGGCCAGTTCGGTGAAGGACCGGCGGTCAAGGGCGAGATGTTCTTTGATGGCGGATCGGCTGATCATGGCTGAGCTTCCGTCGAGATGGGGTCAAGAGATACGAGGAACGCCTCAAGAGAGGCGAGTTCCGTCGAGGTCAGGTTCAACGGCTCCAGTTCGCTGTGGCCGTCAGGGGCGGCAGGCGCGGTGTTGTAGTGGACCAGGACGTCGCCCAGCGTCGCGATCTGGCCTGCATGCATGTAGGGCGGACGACCGGCGACGCCGCGCAGGGACGGCGGCTTGTAGGCCCGGGTCATCTCGTGCCCGGCCTTGGCCAGATACTTCAGCTCGGCGCAATCGCCGGGATCGGCGTCGCTGTAGGGCCCGAGGCAGTTGAACGGGTCGGCCAGAACCTGGTCCGTTCCGAGACTTCGACCCTGGTCCTCAGGCAGGCCGGGGACGGCGGCCACGCCCGTGTTGTGAAAGAAGTTGTCGGTCAGGAGCGGACCATTGTGGCACTTGGTGCATTCACCCTTGCCGACGAAGATCCGAAGACCTTCCTCTTCCTGCAGGCTCAGGAGACCCACAGTGTCCTTGCCCGCTGCAAGGGCATCGACATAGGCGTCGAAGCGCGAAGGCCGCGGGGTGATCGTGCGTTCGAAGGCGGCGATTGCCTTGCCGACATTGGCAAAGACGCGGTTCACGGCGTCGCGCCGGGTGTCGTCGAGCGCCATCCAGTCGTCCAGCACGGGACCAAGTCCGGTCGGGCTCGCGTGGTTCGGCACGTCGGCAAGTGACGGCAGAGGCCCGAACAGGGCGGCGTATTGATCTGCATAATGCGTCTCGATCAGATGCGCGATGAAGGCCCGGTCGGTGCCATGTTCGACCGCGCTTTCCAGCGGGCCCAAGGCCTGGGCCCACTGGCTGTCCTTGCGCCCGTCCCAGAAGAGCCAGGGGCTGTAGGCAGTGCCTGCGATGGGCATGGTCCGGCGGGCGGTCACCCCCACCCCCTTGGCCCGCGCCAGATCGTCCTGGAACTGGCGGTCCGGCAGATGGCAGGTGCCGCAGGCGACCTTTCCGTTCGCGCTGAAACGGGTGTCGAAGAACAGAGCCTTTCCCAGTTCCGCAGCACGCGGGTCGTCCGCGACGGCATTGGACGGATCGGCCGGAAGGGGTGGCAGCTTCGACAATCCCAGCGACAGCACAAGCCTGGCTTCCTCGTCCGTCCAGTTCGTCTTCGGTGAAATGGCCCGGTATGTGGCCGTCGCCGATCCGGCGATCAGGGCTGCGAGGAGAAGGGTCGAAGCGCGCATCGCCATCCCTCCTAAAGGACGATGTTGAAAGTCACGGTGTCCGGACCGGCGGGGCCGTCAACGGCAAGGTTGACCACCCACCAGCCCGGCATGTTGAACTTCATGCCCTCGATCTGGTAGCGCCCGCCGCCCAGATTGGCGCTGACCTCGGGCTCGGTCGGCAGCCCGTGCCCGTGCTGCGGCATGCCGCCATCAACGGTGATCTCGGCCGTTTCGACGGGGGTGCCGTCCGGCGTGGTGATGCTGACCACCCAGCCGTGCATGGTGCCGACGGCGATGGGTGAGAGGCCGGGCTCGACCGCGGCGGTGTAAAGGCCCTGGTCGGTCGGCTTGGCAAGCGACAGGTCAAGGTCGGCAGGTGGGGGCTGCATCATCTTGGCGACGCCGACTCCGGCAACGGCGATCAGGATGACCGGCACCGACCAGAGCAGGCGGCGGCGGGTGATCGGGTTTGACATGGGAGGCTCCTTCGTTTGCGATGCCCAGGATTTACGCCAATGGCCGAAGGCAGGCTTGAACGAAGGGGCTATTCCGAAAATTCAGGCGGTCAGGGAATGCTGGGCATTTGGCGGCTCGATCCGGGCCCGGGTCGGGGCAAGGCCGAACATGCGCTGGCATGTCCGCGAAAGATGTGCGGAATCGGCGAAGTTCGCCGCATAGGCCGCGTCGGTCCAGGATGCCCCGGCAAAGCCAAGGGACAGGGCCCTGTTGAGCCGTTCCCAAAGCAGGTAGTGCCGGAAGGAAACGCCGGTCTCCGCGACGAAAAGATGTCGAAGGCGCCCAGGGGACAGGCCGACCTTGCGCGCGAGAGCAGGCAGCGTGATCGGTTCGTCCAGATGCTGGCGGATCTCGGTGATGGCGCGCAGGACACGCGGGTCGGCGATCACCGGCAGTGTGTCCACGCCGGAGAATCTTGCAACCACATGCCGCGCCAGCAAGGCCAGCGTCTCGTCATCGGCACCCTCGAAGTAGGCGGTGGCAATCGGCTGCGCGAGTTGCCTGGCTTCTGCCCCTGGCAGTAGCTGAAGCCCAACCGAGCCATGTTTCGCCAGCACGCCTCGCCCGACCACTGACTCCGGCTCGAACAGGATGTTCGCTACCACGCTTCCGGGTGCGTGAAACACATGCGGCACGTCTGGCGCAATGAGCGCGCCATCGCAGGTAATCCAGTCACTGCCCGGGTCGGTCCTGAACTGCGCAGTCCCCTGGATCGGCAGGCAAAGCTGGATCGCGTGATGCGAATGCCAGCCCATGGCTCCGGTGATCAGCGCCAGCCAGAGGCTGCCGCCTTCCCAGAACAACACTCTGCCAATGCCGGCTGCTTCCATCCGGAAATGCTATGGGATGGTCAGGCTAAGGCAAACAGGATTCACGCCACAAGAATCGTTTTCGGTGCCGCCCGAGGCGTGCACCGCAAGAAATCTCGATCTGGATCTTCTTGTGCACGAGGCCACGAATGCGGTCGGCGACAAGTCGCGCGGTCGCAGTGTTCTGGTAGGGGTCGGGTCATTTAGTCTCTCCTGTGCTTGGTCAAATGAGAGACGAACCTGCGCGTGTACACTCGCAGCCGCTCCAGCCCGTCGGGCAACGCGGTTGCTGAGCGGCCAACAAGCTCGACAGAGCACCAAATCGAAGCGCGGGCTGCGGTCCGCGTTTCGATTTTGGCGCGTGGCTGTTCGTGGTGTGGTTGACCTTACTCGATCCTCCGGGGCCTAACCTTGGAACACTCCGCTGGCACCGGTAGTCAAATCGTCTGCCCGAAGCTCGGGGATCTCCACGACCAGCCGCATCAACCGATGTGGCTCAAGCGCGCGGCTTCGACATAGTTTCATGTTAACCAAGTGGCGCTTTCGACATCACGCTCGACGGGTCATGTTGGAGAAATTCAGATTCTCGAACATGACCCGACGCAGATGTTAAGGCCGACCCAGGCTCAGGACCCACTAAATCGCTTGCGGTTGCAGCGAGGCATCGATTCACCGGCGGCAGTGTAGGGGGTGCCGCCATGACCGATCTGATCCTGCTTCCCGACGCCCGTTTGGCGCGGATTTCTCCGTTCCTTCCGTTGTCTCATAGTATGCCTCGGGTGGATTGACCGGCGGGTCATCAGCGGCATCGTCTTCATCATCCGCAATGGCCTGCGGTGGTGCGACGTTCCGCCAGGCTACGGGCCGCACAAGACGATCTGCAAGCGCTTCATCCGCTGGAGCGGGCTGGGCGTGTTCGGGCGCATCTTCGTCGAGCCTGCAAAGGGCGGCGCCGAGACGGCGGAACTCATGATCGACGCGACCCATCTGAAGGCGCACCAAACGGCGGCCAGTCTGCTCAGCGGGGGCTCTTCCCGGCATGTCGGACGCACCAAAGGCGGGCTGAACCCGAGGCTGCATGCCGTTCGCGACAGCCAAGGGCGCCCCCGCAGCCTGTTCCGCACCGCTGGCCACGTCCGAAACCATAGGGGGGCGGCGGACCTGCTGGCGACGATGCCGCCTGCCAAAGTGCTTCTGGCCGACCGGGGCCGTGAGGCCGACTTGCTCCGCAAAGCCCTGGCCAAGCGCCGGATCGAAGCTTGCATCCCATCAAAATTCAACAGAAATATCCAGATACACCACGACCGTGCGCTCTATCGAAAGAGGCATCGGATCGAGACACATTCCGAAAGCTCAAGGACCGGCCGCGTCTCGCCACCCGCTATGACGGATGCGCCACGAAGAGCCCGTTCTGTACCTTGAAGCAGTGCAGCCGCCCGGCCATCTCACCCTCGTTCTGGGATCATTTCAGGCACCAGAAATGGCACAAAGCCCTTGAGATCAAGGGTTTTATTTGCAATCAAGGGGATGGATGGTGCTGCAAGAGAGGATTGAACTCTCGACCTCTCCCTTACCAAGGGAGTGCTCTACCACTGAGCTACTGCAGCGCCGTTGGTGGGCGGGTGATTAGACGCAATCGAAACGGGGCGCAAGGGGGTATGGGCGGGAATCCCGGCGCTCTCTGGACCCCTGCTCCCCCTTGGGGTAGAAGCCTTCCCCATGCGCAGCCCTTCGGACCCGCCTGCAAGCGAAAAGGCCCGGAAGCCCGAGCGCCCCGTCCGCCGGGAAGACCGGCTGAAGGCGGCGCTCAAGGCCAACATGGCGCGCCGGAAGGCACAGGCAAAGGCCCGCAACGCCGACGACGCGGCCCGGGACAGCGAAAAGGACTAGGGCAGATGGATTCGATACTGGTGCGCGGCAACGGGGCTTTGTCGGGGGCGATCCCGATCGCGGGGGCGAAGAACGCCTGCCTGACGCTGATGCCCGCGACGCTCCTTAGCGACGAACCGCTCACGCTGACCAATGCGCCGCGGCTGTCCGACATCCGCACCATGACCCAGCTGCTGCAATCGCTTGGGGCCGAGGTCGCCAGCCTGCAGGACGGGCTGGTGTTGGCGCTCTCCAGCCATTCGATCACCAATTTCAAGGCCGACTACGACATCGTCCGCAAGATGCGCGCCTCGATCCTCGTCCTCGGGCCGATGCTCGCCCGCTACGGCCATGCCGAGGTCTCGCTGCCCGGAGGCTGCGCCATCGGCGCGCGACCGGTCGACCTGCACCTGAAGGCGCTGGAGGCGATGGGGGCGGACCTGGACCTGCGCGACGGCTATGTCCACGCAAAAGCCCCCGGCGGCAGGCTCAAAGGCGCTGTCGTCGACTTCCCCTTCGTCTCGGTCGGGGCCACCGAGAACGCGCTGATGGCGGCGACGCTCGCCAAGGGCACCACAGTCCTGAAGAATGCCGCGCGCGAGCCCGAGATCGTCGACCTTGCCCGCTGCCTGAAGAAGATGGGCGCCAAGATCGAGGGCGAGGGCACCGGCACCATCACCATCGAGGGCACCGACCGGCTGGGCGGCGCCACGCACCAGGTCGTCACCGACCGGATCGAACTGGGCACCTACATGCTGGTCCCCGCGATCTGCGGCGGCGAGGTGGAATGCATCGGCGGGACGCTGGACCTTGTCGGCGCCTTCGCCGAAAAGCTGGACGCCGCGGGTGTCAGCGTGACGCAGACCAATCGCGGCCTCAAGGTCAGCCGCAAGAACGGCCGGGTGCAGGCGGTCAATGTCACGACCGAGCCGTTCCCCGGCTTCCCGACCGATCTTCAGGCGCAGATGATGGCGCTCCTTTGCACCGCCGAGGGCACCAGCGTCCTCGAAGAGAAGATCTTCGAGAACCGCTTCATGCATGCCCCGGAACTGATCCGCATGGGCGCCCGGATCGACGTCCACGGCGGCACGGCGACCGTGACCGGGGTCGAGAAGCTGAAGGGGGCGCCGGTGATGGCGACCGACCTGCGCGCCTCGGTCTCGCTGATCCTGGCGGGGCTCGCGGCGGAAGGGGAAACCGTCGTCTCCCGCGTCTACCACCTCGACCGCGGTTATGAGCGGGTGGAAGAGAAGCTGCGCGCCTGCGGGGCGCATATCGAGCGCATCCAGGCATGACGGACGCGAAGTTCGAAGACGGCGGCGAAGCCCAGCTGCGGCTCGTTGCGCAGGATGCCGAGGACCTGAAGGTCATCTCGACCCTGGTGCAGGATGCCGTCCTGCCCGTCACCGAGATGTCCTTCGACCCGCGCCGCCGCCGCTTTGCCCTCCTCCTGAACCGCTTCCGCTGGGAAGACCGGGCCGAGGCCGAGCGCGTGGGCCGGGCCTATGAACGCGTGCGCGCGATGCTGGTCGTCGAGGATGTGCTCAAGGTGCAGAGCTTCGGCTTCGACCGCGCCGACAAGGATCTGGTGCTGTCGCTTCTCGACATCGGCTTTGCGGCGGGGGAGGATGGCACCGGCCGCCTGACCCTGACTTTGGCGGGTGACGGCGGTATCGCGCTGGACGTCGAGGCGCTGGACCTGCGCCTGGACGATGTGACCCGCCCCTACCGCGCGCCCTCGGGCAAGGTTCCGCGCCACGATTGACGCAAAAGCCGGAGTTTTCGAACACTCCGGACCGGAGCCTTCAAAGGCTCCGCGCCGATTTCTTCGAAGAAATCGTCCCCTTGCCGCCGCACAACGCCGCATCCCGGCTTGAGCCGCCCGTCGGCCCGCGCTATCTGGACCGCGACCAGCCGGAGGTCCCGATGCCCGTCTTCCTGAACACCACCGACGCGGGCTTCGAGGCCGCCTTCCGGACGCTCCTTGGCCAGAAGCGGGAAGAGGCGGAAGACGTCGATCAGGCGGTGGCACAGATCATCGCCGATGTCCGCGCGCGCGGCGACCGGGCCGTGATCGAACTGACGGCGCGCTTCGACCGCCTGACCCTGTCGCCGGAAACCCTCGCCTTCACGCCGACCGAAATCGACGCGGAAATCGCCCGCGTCTCGCCCGAGGACCGCGCCGCGCTGGAACTGGCCGCCGACCGCATCCGTGCCTATCACAACCGCCAGAAACCGCAGGACGAGGCTTGGACCGACGCGACCGGCGCCATGCTCGGCTGGCGCTGGACGCCGGTTTCGGCGGCAGGCCTCTACGTCCCCGGCGGCCTCGCCTCCTACCCGTCCTCCGTCCTGATGAATGCCATTCCCGCCAAGGTCGCCGGGGTGGATCGGCTGGTGATCGCCTGCCCGACCCCCGGCGGGAAGGTGAACCCCCTCGTCCTCCTCGCCGCCCGGATCGCCGGGGTCGACACGGTCTACCGCATCGGCGGCGCGCAGGCGATTGCGGCGCTGGCCTATGGCACGGAAACCATCGCCCCGGTTGACAAGATCGCCGGCCCCGGCAATGCCTTTGTCGCCGCGGCCAAGCGCCGGGTCTTCGGCCGCGTCGGGATCGACATGATCGCCGGTCCGTCCGAAATCCTCGTCATCGCCGATGCTGACAACGACCCCGACTGGATCGCCCTCGACCTCCTCTCCCAGGCCGAACACGACGAAAGCGCCCAAGGCATCCTGATCACCGACAGCCCGGCCTTTGGTCAGGCCGTGGCGAAAGCCGTCGCGAAGCGGCTGGAAACGCTCGACCGCCGCGCCATCGCCGGGGCCAGCTGGGAGAACCACGGCGCGATCATCATCACCCGCGACCTCGGCGAGGCGGCAGTGCTCTCCAACCGCGTCGCCCCGGAACATCTCGAACTCTGCACCGCCGACCCCGAGGCCCTCAGCCGCCAGATCACCCATGCCGGCGCGATCTTCCTTGGCGCTTACACGCCCGAAGCCATCGGCGACTATGTCGGCGGCCCGAACCATGTGCTGCCCACCGCCCGCTCCGCCCGCTTCTCCTCCGGCCTCTCCGTCCTCGACTTCATGAAGCGCACCACGCTCGCGAAGATGACCCCGGAAGCGCTGAAAGCCATCGGCCCCGCCGCCGAACGGCTTGCGCAGTCGGAAGGCCTCCAGGCCCATGGCCTTTCCGTCCGTGTCCGTCTTGACCGGCTGAACGACTGACTCTTGCGCGGCGTCGCGGGCTCGGGCATCACGGTCCGAACCGCAGGGACCCCGCCCATGAACCGTATCTGCCAGATCGAGATCGACGAGAAGGGCCTCGCCCGCCCGACGCCCGAGATCGAACAGGAACGCCGCGTCGCGATCTTCGACCTTCTGGAGGAGAACTCCTTCATCCCCGCCCGCCGCCCCGACCGGGAGCTGCCCGACGGCCCCTGGCGCGTACTCCTCGCCATCCGCGAAGGCCGCCTCGTCTTCGACATCGCCACCGAGGCGGGCGACAAGGCCGCCGAATTCCACCTCTCGCTCGGCCCCTTCCGGCAGGTGGTGAAGGACTATTTCCAGATCTGCGAAAGCTACTTCGATGCGGTGAAGCGCCTGCCGCCCAGCCAGATCGAGGCCATCGACATGGCGCGCCGCGGCATCCACAACGAGGGCGCCGCGATCCTGCGCGAAAGGCTGGAGGGCAAGGCCGAGGTCGACACCGACACCGCGCGGCGGCTGTTCACCCTGATCTGCGTCCTGCACTGGGGCTGAGGCTTTGGGCGACTTCCCCCAATCCGTCCTCTTCTGCTGCGACCACAACGCCGTCCGCTCGCCGATGGCCGAGGGGCTGATGAAACAGCTTTACGGCCAGCGCGCCTATGTGCAATCGGCCGGCGTGAAGAACGATATGGAGATCGACGGCTTTACCGTCGCGGTCTGTCAGGAACTGGGCATCGAATTGTCGCGACACCGCTCGCGGTCTTTCGAGGAGATGCAGGATTGGGGCGACGATCTTTCGCAATTCGACCTGATCATCGCATTGAGCCCCGCCTCGCAAAGGATGGCGCTGGAATTGACCCGGTTTCATCACCTGGATATCGAATATTGGCCGATCCTCGACCCCACCGGATTGGGTGAAACGCGAGAGGCGAAATTGGCCGCCTATAGGCAGGCGCGGGACCAGATCCGGGAGCGGATGCTGGCAAGGTTTGGGCCGCCAACGGAGGGGTAGGGCGGCGTTGACCATCGCTCCGCTTTCTACAGCCCAAGACTGTAATGTGATCTTGACTTACCCTCGATGGTTGCATCATTCTGGCGGTAACGTTTCTTTAACGGTCGCAGGCGCTCAGTGAAAACCCGGCTTTCAGTTGCCTTGTTTGTTCTTGCAAGCGTCACGACTGCCGAAGCCGACGCCTGCGAAGCGGATCACACGCCGCTCGAAATGGCTGGCCATACGCTTTGCCTGCTCAACGCGGCGATGCCGAAAATAAGTCGAAGGGAGGATGGCTCAATTCGCTCCCTGACTTGGAGCCACCCCGAACGGTTCCCGCCAGAAGTACAGTTGCCGCCAGGTACGTTCTATCTCATCGTAGGCTTGCCGCCGGGCTTTCCTGGGGTAGTCCTTTCTGCCTCGGCAGGGGAGACCGTACCATCCGCTCTGCCCGAGATGCGTGAGCCTTCTGCCAAGTTAGGAAATTTTCCCAATGACCCCAGAAGGTGGTTCCGCCCTGTGAAGGCGCGACTTAGTGGCCAACCGTTTGTGTTGGAGTGCCGAGACGCGATACTCGAACGGAGACGGCTTCAAGGCGCCCATGACTGCCAATTAATTTCTCAGATGGCGCCTGGAATCTGGGTTGAAGTTCACTTAGGCACCGTCGATTGGGCCAATGGTCCAGCTTGGCCGCGCCTTGACGAAACCTGGGTGAAAAGCTGGCCTCCTTATTTGGATGACCTCGGCTCAGGCATCAACAATCTCCTCTCGACCCAGCAATAGGGGTTTATCTTGCCAGCTCTTACCTCAGCCCAGCGTCAAACCCTCATCGACGATTTTCATAATGCGTTTTCTGAACATCCAAGGGCAGATTTCTATCTGCGTCTCGCGCAATTCATGGATGACGCCTATCCTTATCCTGATGCCCCTCCAGCCGAATATCGCGCCGCAATCCTTTGGCTGCGAGGTGCAGCCGAGGTGAATGCCAATGCAGGCAGCCAGAGTGATTTCATCCGCGCGTACAATAAGGCGCAGGTTGAGGCGCGCACTGGCCAGACTCTAAGCGACGCAGAAATGGATGCGGTGTCCAACGCTGTTGCGCAAGAGGTCTACGACAAGCTTATGAGCGGGCCGACGGCCGAGTTTCCAACGATTGATGCGTTGGCGAGCGACGATGCTGCGCCCGCGGCGGAAACAATATTCGAAGAAAACACGGGCGGTTGGGCCGGGAACCACCTGTTCCTGCTGCTCGGCTATAGCGATGCCTTCTACAGCAACGTCGTCGAACCCGGCAGCAGCACCTATGACGCCGTTGCCATGATCAAGTTCACCGACGAAGCTTTCGGGGCGGCCAACTGGTTCGATGGTATCGTGCAAACCCTGGCTTATCCGTCAGGTGCGCTGACCTATCTTGCGGGAATGTCCGCGCTGGATACATTCCTGTCGGCGGCATACGCTTGCGTCCCTCAAACAAGCTATATGAATGGCGACAGGAACTTTATCCGCTCCTTCTCCAACATCACGCTTGGGCGGACGGCTGAAAGCGACTCCCTTTCCGGTACGGATAGCTCCGACTTCATTCATGGCGGCGGGGGAAACGACACGATTTTCGGCAGTCTCGGACGTGATGTCATTGACGGTGCCGAGGGCCGGGATGTTGTAGACTATTCCCATCTGGACTCGGCACGACAGTTCAATCTGATCGGCACTGCCCAAAGCACGGCAGATTATGTTGGCTATGTCACCGGCACCGGACTACTCGACATACTTCAGGCAAGCCTCTTCGGTATCGAAGAGATACGCGGTGGCAGCCAGAGCGACGAGTTCCGGGTAAGCAGTCTTGCAGATGCTCTTGAGCGGATCGACGGTGGTGAAAACGGTGCGGAGGGTGATCTTCTGTCGTTTGCCGATGTAGTGCAAGGCGTGGCCCTCAACTTGCAGGTCGGCACTTTGGTGATCGGAGAGGTCCAAGTCGAGGTGGCAGGCTTCGAGCGCATTGAAGGGTCAAGCCACAACGACGTCATCATCGGCAACGACGGCGCAAATATTCTCTATGGCGCAGATGGCGCCGACTCCCTCTTCGGCGGTGGTGCCGACGACTTCATCTTCTTCGACGCTGCGGATGGCGGGAACGTCCACGGCGGCGCGGGCCGGGATGTGGCGGTGGCGCTCGGGTCGGATGGCGTGACGGTCGACATGGCCGCGCAGGGCCTGGAATGCGTCATCGGCTGCGACGGCGATGATACGATCACGGTTTCCAATGAGAACGACCCAGTCTTCGCGGCGGGCGGTGGTGGCTCAGACCACTTCATCCTCGACAATCTGGAGGCGTATGGCCCGAGAATCCTCTGGGGCGGGTCCGGAGCGGACGTGTTCGAGTTCCAGAACGGCGGTTGCGTCAGCCTTGCCGTTGTCAACATCGACGGCCTGACCGAAGAAGCCTTCTCGCGCCTGACGCTCGAAGACCTTGGGCTGGGAGAGATCAATGTTTCGTGGCTGAGTGCCATCTTCATCAACCCGGACGCAACCGACCGGTTCTATTCCGATGACGGAGTTCTCGGGACATCGTCGGTAAACCTGCGGGACTGGTGGGACTTCGGCGACGATCCTGAATTGTTGGACCTGCTTCTCCCAGGGTCGGCGCCCGTATCACTGGATGTTCGCACGTCCGACGTTCCGGGTGGGACCTACGCGATTCAAGGCGTTTTCCGCAACGAAGTGCGCGCCCTTCACGAAATCACCCTTCAGTACAACTACTATGACGTCACAGTCCGGTCAGACGGTGGGTATGACGTTGTGGACACCGAAACCTATGAAGAATATCTCATCCGTTACAACCTCGAAACCGACTCCATGATCGACACCCGGTCCGAGGTCATTGAAGATGCATTGAGGTCTGCTGAACGGCTGTTTGCCCAGTGGGACGAGTATGACTACGGTGACATAACAAGCGAGTACTGGACCGTTCAGGCCCGTTCGGACATTCCTACGGGTCCATTCTATGTCGTAGGAGGTGAGTTCGCTGGCACTGTCCTTTCCGCCAATGACGATCTCTCGGGCACTCTCCCCGACGACCCCGGCCCGTCGCCCTTCGACTGGCTTCTCGCCGCGTGACAGACAGGCTGTGCCCGGGCCTGCGCAAACCTTTCCAGACCCCTAACGTCCGCGCGTAACTTATTGATTCAAAACGGTACGATTTTCTGTCCACCGTGGGCACTCGCCGCCTCTATTCCGCCGCCAGCGCCGCCTTCCCGGCCAATATCCCCGGCAGCGCCCCTTCGATCCAGCCCGCCAGCGCCACCACATGCACGGCCGCCTGCTGCCCGAGCGCGGTCAGCTCGTAGTCCACATGCGGCGGCACCACGGCATGCGCCGTCCGAAGCACGAATCCGTCGCCCTCCAGATCCTTCAGCGTCTGGCTCAGCATCCGCTCGCTGACGCCGCCCACCTTCCGCCGCAACTCGGCAAACCGGTGCGGCCCGGTCGCGAGCGCCACCATCACCAGGGCACCCCAGCGGTTCGTCAGATGGTTCAGGATGATCCGCGACGGACAATCCGCCGCCAGAACGTTGCCCAACTGCCACCCATCCAGCAGTGCCTGTGCCTTTCTGCCCGTCATGCTGTGCGTCCCTTCGGAATACTAACAAATTTGTGCGTACTTCCATTTCGTAAGTAATGGTCTATCTCTGCCTCGTCAACCGCACCACCGATCCGACAAGGGAGATCACCATGACCATCGCCATCACCGGAGCCACCGGCCAGCTTGGCCGCCATGCCATCGCCGCCCTAACGGCGCGCGGGGGCAAACCCGTCGCCCTCGCCCGCGACCCGGCCAAGGCGGCCGACCTCGGGGTCGAAACCCGCGCCTTCGACTATACCCGTCCCGATGCCGCCGCGCTGAAGGGGGTGGACACGCTGGTCCTCATCTCCTCGAACGACTTCACCGACCGCGCGGGCCAGCACAAGAAGGTGATCGCCGCCGCCAAGGCCGCCGGGGTCAAGCGCCTGGTCTACACCTCGATCCTGAAGGGCGACGCCTCGCCGATGATCCTGGCGCAGGATCATGTCGCCACCGAAGCCGCGATCCGGGACAGTGGCATTCCCGCCACCATCCTGCGCAACGGCTGGTACACCGAGAACTACACCGGCGCGCTCGGCGCTGCCGTCCAGCATGGCGCCATCATCGGGGCTGCGGGCAATGGCCGGGTGAACTCCGCCGCCCGCAAGGACTATGCCGAGGCCATCGCCGTGACGGCGCTCGACGCCGCCCATGTCGGCAAGACCTATGAGCTCGCGGGCGATACCGCCCATACCGGCGCCGACCTTGCCGCCGCCGTCGCCAAGGCTGCGGGCAAGCCGGTGGCCTATGTGCCGATGTCGCAGGCAGACTATGCCAAGGCGCTGCAGGGCTTCGGCCTGCCGGAAGGCTTTGCGCAGGTGTTGGCCGACAGCGATGCCCAGGCGGGCAACGGCGCGCTGGCCGATGACAGCCATACGCTCAGCCGCCTGATCGGTCGTCCGACGACGCCCATCGCCGAGACCATCAAGGCGGCACTCTGACCGGAAGGGCAGGGGGCGCCACTGCGCTCCCTGCCTAGCGCTTCCGTTTCAGCACCTTGCGAAAGCGGCTTCGGTTCGTCTCGATGAACAGGTCGAACGGCGCCCTTAGGCCGCGCCCGGCGCGATCGTAAAGGTAGATCACCCCCGCCAGCGCGGCCAACGCTGCCCCCACCGCGTCCACCACCAGGTCGCCCATCGTGTCGGCCAGCCCGGATTTCATCATGTTGAAGCCGAAGAGCCGGTCCATGCCATATTCGAAGATTTCCCACAGCGTGCCCACCGTGATCGCCAGGCAGAAGGACAACGCCCCCACCGCCCAGGGCGGCGCGGCATAGCGGTCGCCCTGGAACAGCATGAAGACCAGCAGGAACCCCAGGATACCGAAGCCCATGGCCGAGCCGAAATGCAGCGCCAGGTCCCACCACCAGAAGCGGTCGTAAAAGGCATGAACCTCGCCCAGGTACAGCGTCGCCAGCACGAAAAGCGCGATGGCGGCCAGAAAGCTCTGCGGCAGGCGCAGCCCGACGCGGCTGGCGAACAGGGCCGGAAGGAAGGTCAGGACCAGCGCCGCCAGCGTGACAAAGACCGCCGGACCCACGCCGCGGATCATGGCCACCCCGGCTTCGATCGCCAGAAGCAGCCGGATCGCCCGCAGCACGATGGCCGATGCTGGAAACACGCCCCCTCCGTTCCTTGCCGCTCTGCCCTATATTGCCGCAATGGACAGTGATTCACAGCCCAGCCTGCGCCTCGGTTCGTGGAACATCCGCGCAGGGCTCGGCACCGACCTGCGCCGCGATGCCGAACGGGTTCTGGCCGGGATCGCCGCGCTCAGGGCCGACATCCTCGCCCTGCAAGAGGCCGACTTCCGGCTGGGCGACCGGCCCTCGGCCCTGCCGCGCGACCGGATCGCCGCCTCGACCGGGCTGGAGCCGCTGCCCATCGGGCCGAACGCCGTCAGCCTCGGCTGGCACGGCAATGCGCTCCTCGCGCGTCCCGGCATCCACGTCTGCGGGCTGGAACGGCTCGACCTGCCCGGGCACGAGCCCCGGGGCGCGGTGATCGTCGATCTCGACACGCCCGCGCCCCTGCGGGTGGTGGCGGTGCATCTCGGCCTCCTGCGCGCCGCCCGCCGCCGCCAGCTCGATGCGATCCGCATCGCGCTCCAGCGTCACCCGGCGCGGCCGACCGTGATCCTCGGCGATTTCAACGAACATTCGCGCCGCGTCGGCCTCGGCCGGATCGCCACGCCCTTCATGATCCTGCCCACCGCGCCGACCTTCCCCTCGCGCCGCCCTTTCCTGCCCTTGGACCGGATCGTGCATTCCCCCGACCTCGAACTCATGCCGCTGACGCAGGTACGGACAAGGGGCCCGCAGGCCTCGGACCACCTGCCGCTCATGGCCGAGCTGCGCTGGCTCTAGGCCGGTCACTTCCACCGTATGCCTTTCACATTTGCCCAAATATCCTCCGGGGGTTTGGGGGTGGAAAACCCCCAAGCGTCCGAGCCGGTTGCGCGTTCTTCACGCGCAGAGGCGAGATGGAAGGCTTGCGCGTCAGCGCTCAATCTGAAAACCGCCCCAACCCGCGCGAGGCTTCAGAACCGGGCAAGGCCCTGCACCACGCGCCCCCTCTCCCCACAGTGGGAACGGGCCCTGGCGAGCGGGCGATCGCGGGTTAAGAAATTCCCAACGACAACGCGCAAGCCGCAGACACTAAACGAAAATAGCAAAAATGTCCACTGTGGACGGGTTCAGGGCATCACCTCGAACCTGTCCACATCCACCATGCCGAAATCGGTGATCTTCAGATGAGGGATCACCGGCAACGCCAGGAAGGCCAGTTGCAGGAACGGCTCCTCCAGCACCACCCCCAGCGACGCCGCCGCCGCCCGCAGCTTCACCAGTTCCTCCCGCACCTCCTCGAAGCTCGCCAGGCTCATCAGCCCCGCCACCGGCAGCGCCAGCTCGGCCAGCACCCGGCCGCTCTCCACCACGACGAAGCCCCCCTCGATCTCCATCAGCCGGTTCGCCGCCAGCGCCATGTCCCCGTAATCCGCCCCCACCACCGCGATGTTGTGGTGGTCGTGGCAGACCGTCGACCCGATGGCCCCGCGCTGCAATCCGAAGCCCTTGACGAACCCCGTCGCCCGGTTCCCGTTCACCCCGTGCCGCTCGATCACCGCGATCTTCACCAGGTCACGGGTCAGGTCAGGTTTCTTGTCGCCATCCTGCGGCGCGATGTCGAAGGTCAGGTGTTCGGTGATGATCTTGCCCGGCAGGATGCCGATCACCGGCGTCTCCACCCGGTTGCCGCCGGTGCGGAAATGCCCCGCCTCCACCCGCGGAGCCTTCACCGACCCCCGCGCCACCGGCACCGTCCCCGCCCGCGCCGCGAAGGCCGCGTCGTCCGCCACCACCCCACCCGCCAGCACCAGCGAGGCATGGCACCCGTCGAGCGAGTCGATCACCGCAATATCCGCCCGTTTCCCCGGCGCGATCAGCCCGCGATCCTTCAGACCGAACGCCTCCGCCGCCGACAGCGAGGCCGCCCGATAGACCGCCAGTGGCGGCGCCCCAAGCGCAATTGCCGTGCGGATCATGTAATCGAGATGCCCGTGTTCGCCGATGTCCAGCGGGTTCCGGTCATCGGTGCAGAGGCAGAGGTAGGGTGCAAACCTCTCGGTCAGCAGCCCCGCCAGCGCGTGCAGGTCCTTCGACACCGACCCTTCCCGGATCAGCACACGCATCCCCTTGCGCAGCTTCTCCAGCCCTTCCTCGTAGGTGGTCGCCTCATGTTCGGTGCGGATCCCCGCCGAGATATAGCCGTTCAGGTCATTCCCGCGCAGCAGCGGCGCATGCCCGTCGATGTGGCGGCCTGCGAAGGCCTCCAGCTTCTCCAGGCACCCGGGATCCTTCATCAGGACGCCGGGATAGTTCATGAACTCCGCCAGTCCGATCACCTTTGGGTGGTCCATGAACGGCACCAGATCAGCCGCCGAAAGCCGCGCGCCTGTCGTCTCCATATGGGTCGAGGGCACGCAGGAGGAAAGCTGCACCCTGAGGTCCATCACCAGTTGCGACGCCGACTCAAGAAAGAACCGGATGCCCTTGATCCCGCAGACATTCGCGATCTCGTGCGGGTCGCAGATCGCCGTCGTCACCCCGCGCGGCGTCACGCAACGGTCGAACTCGTGCGGCGTCACCAAGGAGCTTTCCACATGCAGGTGCGTATCGATGAATCCCGGCACCAGCACCCGGCCCGAGACGTCGATCTCGCGCTTGCCCCGGTAGCTGCCGAACACGCCGACGATGGTGTCGCCACAGATCGCCACGTCGGTTTCCACCAGGTCGCCGGTGATCAGGTCGAAAACCCGTCCTCCTTTCAGCACCAGATCGGCGGGCATCAACCCGCGGCCCTGGTCAATTCTGTCGGCGAGCGGCGCTTTGGGCATGGTCTTCTCCTTTCCGAACAGGGAAACTCAACCCGGGCGCGGCGTCCAGAGCGTTCCGCCTGAAACAGCCATCCGGAAACCGGAGGAGTGGCCCATGCGTCCGTTGCGCGGCATCGCCTTCAAGCTTGCCTCGGTCATGGTCTTCATCGTCATGGCCTCGCTGATCAAGTCGACGGCCGACCACGTTCCCGCGGGCCAGACAGTGTTCTTCCGGTCATTCTTCGCGATCCCGGTGATCTTCGCCTGGCTGGCCTTTCGGCGCGAACTTCCGGGCGGGCTCAGGACCCGCAACCCCTTCGGCCATTTCTGGCGCGGGCTGATGGGCACGCTGGCGATGGGCCTCGGCTTCGCGGGCCTCGGCTACCTGCCGCTGCCGGAAGTCACCGCCATCGGCTATGCCGCGCCGATCCTGACCGTGGTCTTCGCAGCCATGTTCCTGGGCGAGGAGGTGCGGCTTTTCCGGATCAGCGCGGTGGCGATGGGGCTGGTGGGGGTGCTGATCGTCGTCTACCCGCGCCTGACCGTGCTGTCGGGCGACGCGGCTGGCTATCTGGAAGCCTTCGGCGCGATGGTCGTCCTCGGCGGCGCGGTCTTTGCCGCGCTGGCGCAGGTCTTCGTGCGTCGGCTGGTGAACACCGAAGAAACTGCCGCCATCGTCTTCTACTTCTCGCTGACCGCCACCGCGCTGTCGCTTGTGACCATTCCTTTTGGCTGGGTCTGGCCCACGCCGGGCGAAACCGCGATCCTGGTTGGGGCCGGGCTTCTGGGCGGCGTCGGGCAGATCCTCCTCACCTCCAGCTATCGCGAGGCAGATGCCTCGCTGGTCGCGCCCTTCGACTATGCCTCGATGATCTTTGCGCTGGGGATCGGCTATTTCGTCTTTGCCGAGGTCCCGACCATGCCCATGCTTGGCGGGGCTGCGCTGATCGTGACGGCAGGCATCCTGATCATCTGGCGCGAACGGCAGTTGGGGCTGGAACGCGCGCGGCAAAGGAAGGCGATGACGCCGCAGGGGTAGCCCTTGACCTCTCCGTCAAAGCTCCAGCCGGTCCAGAACCCAGACACCCATCGCCTGCACCATGTCGTCGCGCCAGGACAGCGGGCCGGGCCGGTAGAGCGCCGAGCCGAGCGCGCGCTGCTGCTTCTCCAGGATGCCCACGTCTTCCTTCGCGACCCTCTCCCAGCGGTCATAATAGGGCAGGGCGCGGGCCTCGAAATCGGGCAGGGCCAGCCGGTCCTCGGGGAAGCAGCCGCCGACCTCCAGCACGGTGCGGCTTTCGCTGACCGGGCGCGTGTTGAGCCACCACAGGCAATCCTGCGCCACGGCGAATTGCACGGTGGGGAAGACGACGGTGAACCAGGTCCCCAGCTTTGCCTCCTCGTCCAGCCCGTCGATCGGCGGAAAGGGCGGCTGTTCGGTGCCGAGCGTGGCGATCGACCGGCCCGAGATGACCTGGATGGCAATCCAGTCGCCCTTCGTTGCGGGTGAACGGGACTGCTGCGCCCCCACGGTGTCACGGTGGACGATGCCGGTGTGATAGGTCTCGACCGCGTTTTCCAGGATGAGCTTCCAGTTGCAGGCCGCGTCCAGCGTCACCGACCAGGTGCAGCGCATGGCCCCAAGCTTGTGGCTGGCCATCCGGTCGGGGAAGTCGCCCAGATGCTCGCGCAAAGAGGGGCCCTCGCGGGTGAAGCGGGCGAAGACGAAGCCCTCCCAGTCGTCGAGGTCCAATGCGACCAGCCCGTTTTCCACCTTGTCGAAGCCCTCGGCGTCCTTCATGTCCGGGCAGCCGTACAGGCGACCGTCGTTCAGGTAGCTCCAGGCGTGGTAGGGGCAGGTGATGCGGCCCCCCGCGTTGCCCTTGCCCTCCAGCAGGATCGAGCCGCGGTGGCGGCAGTAGTTGGCGAAGCAGCGAAGCTTGCCGTCATTGCCCCGGATCAGCACGATGGGCCCGCCGGGGCTGTCGAAGGCGCGGTAGTCGCCTGCTTCAGGCAGTTCCTCGGCCCGGGTCAGGAAGAACCAGTGCTTCAGGAACACCCGCTCGCGTTCCTTCCTGAAGATCGCGGGGTCGGTATAGAACCCGGCGGGCATCGACCGCGCCCGGTTCAAGGGTTGCGTGGCGGCAGTCAGGTCGGCACGTTCAAGGCTCATCGGCTCGGCTCCGGATTCCCGGCAAGCAGTTTGCGGCGACGGCTCCGGGCTGGCAAGTCCGGGCACATTTGGCCCGTGCAATCTCGGGGCAGTGAGCCTAGGATTCGGTACGGCCATCAGGGCCGACAGGGGAGGCGACCATGGCCAAGGGCATGAACAAGCGCAAGGAAACCAAGAAGCCGAAGAAAGAGGCCGCGAAGGCCCCGGTGGCGGTGTCGTCGACCAATGCGAAGGTCACGATCAGCACGGCCAAGCCGAAAGAGTAGGGTGGGTGCCAACCCACCGGCCCTTCAGAACACTTCCTTCACCGCCTCCATCGCCACATAGGTCGAGGTACTGGCGACATGCGGCAAGGCGCTGATCACCTCGCCCAGCACGCGGCGGTAGGACTGGATGTCGGCCGTCCGCACCTTCAGGAGGTAGTCGAAGGAGGACGCCATCATGTGGCACTGTTCCACCTCGGGCACGATCAGCACGGCCTTGTTGAACGCGGTCAGGGCAGCCTCGCGGGTATCGGAGAGGCGGACTTCGACGAAGGCGACATGTGCCTGGCCCATGCGGATCGGGTCGAGGATCGCGCGGTAGCCGGTGATGATCCCCGCTTCCTCCAGCCGCTTCATCCGTGCCTGGGTGGGCGATTTCGACAGGCCGATGCGGCGGGCCAGTTCGACGGCGGCAATACGGCCCTCGGTTTGCAGGACCCGCAGGATGGCAAGGTCGAAACGGTCCAGATCGGCGCGGTCGGAAGGCATTGGTCTTTCCCCGAATATTCCGTCATTCGCCTGAGTAACACGAAAGTTTCGGGAAAACAGCCTTTCGATTTGGGTATATGCTGGGCGGAAAGCGAGGTGCCCGAATGACTGCCCAATCCGCCCTGTCCGCCTGGTCCGTGATCCAGACCGGAAGCCTGACCGACGAGACCGCGCTGGTGCAGCGCCTTGCGGCCGAAGCCGCGCTGGACGCCCCCGCGCGGGCCGCCATCGTGGCTGAGGGCGCCGACCTGGTGAAGCGTATCCGGGCAAGTTCCCGCCCCGGCCTGATGGAGGTCTTCCTGGCGGAATACGGGCTGTCGACCGACGAGGGCATCGCGCTGATGTGCCTGGCCGAAGCGCTTCTGCGCGTGCCGGACGCCGAGACGATGGATGCGCTGATCGAGGACAAGATCGCGCCCTCGGACTGGGGCCGCCATCTGGGGAAATCGGCGTCGTCTTTGGTGAACGCCTCCACCTGGGCGTTGATGCTGACCGGCAAGGTGCT
>NZ_JAEULP010000031.1 GCF_016792905.1 Tabrizicola sp. | reverse complement strand
GCGGTAATGCGCAAGGCCAATCAGTTGGCCATCGGCGGCTTCGGCCACCAGCCCCTCTTGCGATGCCGCCGGGTCATGCAGCCAGGACCAGACCCGGTCACGCATCTCGGGCGTCTGGGCGACGCGGTAGAATTCGGCATAACCCTGATAGAGCACGTCCCACCCCGCGCGGGCGGCTTGGGCCAGGGGGCGGATGCGGAAGGTCGGATTGGGCATCGGGCACCCTCCTTATGCTTCGCTCAGCGCGACCTTCATGTCGGTGACCAGATAGATCACCTCGCCGTCCGCCTCGACCCGGCCGTTCGCGACGCCCATCGTCAGTCGCCGGGTCTGAATCGCCTTGGTGAAATCGACGTAGTAGGTGAGTTTCTTGCGGTCGGGGCGGACCATGCCGGTCAGCTTCACCTCGCCCACGCCAAGCGCATAGCCGCGGCCCTGCCAGCCGCGCCAGCCGAGGTTGAAGCCGGTCAGTTGCCAGAGGCCGTCAAGCCCAAGGCAGCCCGGCATGATCGGGTTGCCGGGGAAGTGGCATTCGAAGAACCAGAGGTCGGGGGTAATGTCGAATTCGGCGACGACATGGCCCTTGCCGTGTTCGCCCCGGTCTTCCGAGATGTCGGTGATGCGGTCCATCATCAGCATGGGCGGGGCGGGAAGCTGGGCGTTGCCGGGGCCGAAAAGCTCGCCCCGCGAACAGGCCAGAAGTGCTTCCTTGTCGAAGAAGGTCGGATACGACGCCATCCCTTGTGGTCCCCCATTTAGCCCCTCACCCTCCCTAGCATTCGCGGGCGAAGACTGGCAAGTCTGGCGCATCGGGGAGGGGCGGGCATGACGGCGCTTCAGCGGTTCATCACGGCAAGCGGGATGACCAACCTGGCGGACGGGGTGGCGGTGGTGGCCTGGGGCTGGATCGCCTCGCTCTTGACGCGGGATGCGCTGTTGGTGGCACTTGTGCCGGTGGCGCTGCGGTTGCCCTGGGCGCTTCTGGCGCTGCCTGCGGGGTTGGTGACGGACCGGGTCGACCGGCGGCGACTGATCGTCGGGATGGATGCGTTGCGGGGGCTGGCCTTCCTGGGAGCGGCGCTGGCGCTGTGGCTGGCCCTGCCGCTGGGGGTGGCTCCGGCGGAAGGGGTGTCGGCCCCGGGCCTTTACGCCGCGCTGCTGGGGGCGGCCTTCGTGGTCGGGGGCGCCGAGGTGTTTCGCGACAATGCGGCGCAGACCATGCTGCCCGCGCTGGTGCCGCCCGAACGGCTGGAGCGCGCGAACGGGCAGCTCTGGAGTGCGGAGCTGCTGACCAATTCGCTGATCGGTCCGGCGCTGGGCGCGTTCCTGATCGGGCTCTGGCTGCCCTTGGCCTTCGGACTGAACGCGCTGGCTTACGGGCTGGCGATGCTGATCGTGGCGGGGCTCGCCGGGCAGTTCCGGGCGGTGCGGCCCGACCGGAGGGGCTGGAAGGCGGAACTGGGCGAGGGGCTGTCGTTCCTGCGCGGCGTGGCGCTGCTGAAGACACTGGCCTGGACGACCGGGTTCTGGAACCTGTTCCACCAGATGATCGTGATCGGTGTCGTGCTGCACGCTCAGGAAAACCTTGGCCTGTCGGCGCAGGCCTACGGGCTGACGCTGGCCGGGGGCGCGGTGGGCGGCATCGCGGGCAGCCTGATGGGCGAACGGATCGTGCGGGCGCTGGGGCCGGTTCGGACGATGCAATGGATGCTGGCGGCCTCGGGGCCCTGTTTCCTGGCCATGGCGCTGGCGCCAGGGGCCTGGACGCTCGGTCTCTGCTTCGCGGCGATGGAGTTCTCGGGCTTTGTCTGGAACGTCGTCTCGGTCAGCACAAGGCAGCGGCTGATCCCGGACGCGCTTCTTGGCCGGGTGAACTCGATCTACCGGCTGCTGGCCTGGGGGATGATGCCGCTGGGGCTGGTCCTGTCGGGGCTGGTGGTGTCGCTGGGCGAGACGGTGCTGCCACGCGGGGCGGCGCTGGTGCTGCCGTTCTGGGCGGCCGCGATCGGTTCTTTCGTCGTCACGGGGCTGGTCTGGGGCGGGATTCGGCGCGGATTTGCCGCGATTTTGCGCTGATGCGCACGATTTCGCATTGAAACAGTCGGGTTTGCGGCCCTATATCGAGGGCAGGCAACGTCAGGGGCTAGGCATTTGACCGGCACGGAGCGCAGCGCGGAGTGGTTGAAGACGGGGGGGCTGCGTCCCACTCGGCAACGGCTTGCGCTGGCCGAGCTTCTGGTTGGCGACGGGATGAACCGTCATGTGACGGCGGAAAGCCTGTATGCACTGTCCTCCGGTGCGGGCGAAAGGGTGAGCCTCGCCACGGTCTACAACACGTTGCGTGCCTTCTGCGATGCCGGTCTGATGAACGAAGTGGTGGTCGACGGATCGAAATCCTACTTCGACACCCGCACCGACGATCATCCGCATTTCTACTGGGAAGACAGCCACACGCTGACCGACGCCCCGGCGGAAGAGCTGGAGATCGCCTCCCTGCCGCAGGTGCCTGTCGGCATGACGCTGTCGCGCGTCGATGTGGTGATCCGTCTGCGCAAGGCCTGACTGTTCAGAACCACTGGCCGGGTTCCATAAGCCCCAAATCCATGAGCTGCTGGCTGTGCCAGTCGAATTTCACCGAATTGGGCCAGCGGAAAGTCGGAATTGCATGGCGCGAACCAGGGTTGGTGCGCAGCGCCTTGGCGGTCCGGAAGGAACAGACCGCCGCCGTCAGGTTGTGATGCCAGCGGCAGGCGTAGGTGTTCATCTCTTCGTCCGACAGGGTGAAGTCGGGCTGGAGTTTCAGACCCGGCTTCGCCCTGAAAAGCGAGATGCGGTCGATCCGGCGGCGGGCATGGGGGACATGCTCCTCGAACCGCCAGCGCAACCCGCCAAAGAAGTCGAGCTGCCGGTCCTTGGGTTGCCAGTCGCGCGCGGGGTCCGCGCGGGTCAGCGCGTAATAGCCCTGGCGGTCCAGCCAGGCATCGTCCAGCGCCACGCCATCGGGGTTCCGGTCCAGATCGCCCGCGTAGAGATCGACGACATAGGTCAGCATCGCCTCGCGACGTTCCTCGGCGTGGAAGGCCAGAAGCTCACGGACGCGGCGGCTTTCGCGGAAGGGGAAGTACAGGAATTCGGCATTGTGGCAGTAGTGCAGCCAGGTGCCGGGAAGCCGGGCGATCAGCGCGTTGACGGCGGCGACCAGCGCGCCTTCGGCGAACACGTCATGCGTCACGACATGGACGCGGCTCTCCAGCTCTTCGGCGATGGTCACGGCTTCGGGGGCCAGAAGCACCACGTCGCGGAAGCCGCAGGCCTGCTGGTGGGCCAGGGTTTCGTTCAGGGCAACGTCATCCTCGGCCAGCACCAGAGACAGCGGGCCACGCCCCAGATCGGCGCGCTTTCGGTCGAGAAGGTCGGCGAGGCTGGGGTAACGCATCATGGGTCCGGATGGGGTCGCGCGGCAGAATCTGCGATCCGGGCGCGCGATGCAAGGTGTCGCGAAGCGGGCGGGATCGGTCGGCGCTGGCGGGCCGGGGGCGCTGCGGCGGCGAAAGACTGCTCCGGTGACGGGGGAGGATGCGATGGGCGAGGTCGAGACCGGCGGGTGTCTGTGTGGCAGGGTGCGGTTCACCACGACCGGGCCGCTGCGTGAGGTGGTCTTCTGCCATTGCTCGCAATGTCGCAGGCAGTCGGGGCTCTATTTCGCGGCCACGAGTGTGGCCGCCGACGCGCTGATCCTGGTGGGCGCCGAGTACATCACCTGGTTCGCCGCTTCGGAGTTCGCGAAGCGCGGCTTCTGCACCTGTTGCGGTACAATCCTGTTCTGGAAACCGAATGCCGAGCCGCGCTATGCCGTGCTTGCCGGGGCTTTCGACCGGCCGGAATGCCTGCATCCGGGCTACCATATCTGCACCGAGCGGCGACCGGACTTCTACCGGATCAGCGATGGACTGCCCCAGTATCCGGGTGACGGGCCGGGGGTAGTGACGGCGGCGGGCTGAACGCGGCGTTGCCGCTCGGGGCCGATGGGTGTAAACGCCCGGGTCATCCCCAAGGGCCGATCCGCATGAGCGATGTGAAGAAACTGTTCGTCAAGACCTACGGCTGCCAGATGAACGTGTACGACAGCGAGCGCATGGCCGAGGCGCTGGGCGCGAAGGGCTATGTCACGACCGATGTGGTGGAAGAGGCCGACATGGTGCTTCTCAACACCTGCCACATCCGGGAAAAGGCGTCGGAGAAACTGTATTCCGACCTCGGCCGGTTGCGGGCGCTGAAGGCGGAGCGGCCGGGCATGAAGGTGGGCGTCGCGGGTTGCGTGGCGCAGGCGGAGGGCGAGGAGATCCTGCGCCGGTCATCGGTCGTGGATCTGGTGGTCGGCCCGCAGGCCTATCACCGGCTGCCCGCGATGGTCGAGGCCGGGGGGCGGCAGGTCGACACCGATTTCCCGGTCGAGGACAAGTTCACGCTTCTGCCGGAACGCAAGGCGCTGCGCGGGCCGACGGCCTTTCTGACCGTGCAGGAAGGCTGCGACAAGTTCTGCGCCTTCTGCGTCGTGCCCTATACGCGGGGGGCCGAGGTCAGCCGCCCGGTTTCCCGACTGCTGGACGAGGCTCGGGGGCTGGTGGCGCAGGGCGTGCGCGAGATCACGCTTCTGGGCCAGAACGTCAATGCCTATCACGGCGAGGGGCCGGGGGGCAGCTGGGGTCTGGCGCGGCTGGTGCGGGAACTGGCGCAGATCGACGGGCTGGCGCGCCTGCGCTACACGACCAGCCACCCGAACGACATGGATGACGACCTGATCGCCGCCCATGGCGATCTGCCGCAGCTGATGCCCTATCTGCACCTGCCCGTGCAGTCGGGCTCGGACCGCATCCTGAAGGCGATGAACCGCAAGCACACCGCCGGGGAATACCTGCGGCTGGTCGGGCACATCCGGGCGGCGCGGCCGGACATCCTTCTGTCCTCGGATTTCATCGTCGGCTTCCCGGGCGAGACGGAAGCCGATTTCCAGGCGACGATGGACTTGATCCGCGCGGTCGGCTTCGGGGCGGCCTTCAGCTTCAAATACTCTGCCCGCCCGGGAACACCTGCGGCCGAGAAGGCGCCCGTCCCCGCCGACGTGGCGGATGCGAGGCTGCAAGAGTTGCAGGCGCTGATCACCGCGCAGCAACACACGGCGCAGGAGGCGATGGTCGGGCGCGAGGTGCAGGTGCTGTACGAAAAGCCCGGCCGCAAGTCCGGACAGATGGTCGGCAAGTCCGATCACCTGCATGCGGTGCATGTCCAGCACCCCGAGGGACGAGTCGGACAACTTGTGCGGGTGCGCATCACTGCCTCTGCACCCAACTCGCTGGCGGCCGAGCCGATTGCCCTTGCCGGATGATCCCCGGAACCTGTTGCACAAAGGCCCGGAATCGATTCATTCGTCAGAATGCAGGGCAAAAACCCCTTTGCGGCGGTCAAATTCCTTCTCGTCGCCGCGATTGATCTGCTTTATTGGCCCGAACATCCGCGCTGACTCGGCCGGGTTACGATAACAGAGTGAGGGACATTGATGGATCTGGGGGGCATGCTTCGCCAGGCGTTTGCCGTGGCCGTGGCGAGCGGAAGTCTGATCCTCGCGCCGGTCGCGAAGGCCCAGGACGGGGAGCCGGCTGTGTCGGGCAAGATCGAATGGGGCCTGTGGATCGATGCGGACGGCTGCCAGCACTGGTGGGCAGACGGTGGTACCGAAGGCTACATGGTGCCGCGCCGCGACCCGAAGACCGGCAAGCCCGTCTGCCTGAAACAGACCAGCTGCCTGACCGAAAGCACCGATACCTACTTTGCCACGGCAAGCGCGACGCTGACGGCGGCGGGCCGGTCGAAGCTGGAGGACTATTTCCGTCAGGCCGGGGCATTCTCGTATGCCATCGCGGGCCACACCGACAGCCGCGGGTCGGATGCCTATAACCAGGGCCTTTCCGACGCGCGGGCCGCGGCGGTGGCTGATGTGGCGCGCTCGGTCGGTGCGGTGGTGGACAGCGTGACCGGCTACGGCGAAAGCCAGCCCGTCGCGTCGAACGGCACGGCCAACGGCATGGCGAAGAACCGCCGTGTCGAAGTTCTCTGCAAGAAAGGCTGACCGGGATGATGCTTGCAGACAAGATGGACAGGGTTCGGATGGGTACCGGCGCGCGTCTCACGCGCCTCGGGCTCCTGCTGCTGGTCGCGACCGGCGTCTCCGGCTGCGGCCGGTCGTTCTATGAGGTTTTCGAGGGCACGCAACGCTATTCCGGGCCGGATTCGGTGATCGCGACGGCGGAAGACTACGGCGAGGACGATGCGGCGCTGGTCGATGGCCAGGCGGCGATTGCCTATGATCCGGATGGCTGCCAGGTCTGGATCATCGATGATGGCGTGGAAGGCTATTCCTCGCCCCGGTTCGACCCGAAAACCGGCCTGCCGGTTTGCGACGGCAAGTATCCGCCCGGCACGGTGCTTGGGCCCTATGAGACCGACAGTGCGCCCGGACCGGACCGCGTCTCGGGTCCGGCAAGAAACAAGCCGAAGACCTAAGCCCAATGAGACGATGGCGGGCCCCGGTGTTTCCGGGGCCTTTTCTTTTCTGGGGCCGGGAACTGACATGAAAATGGCATGTTTCCATACAACAGTTTGTGGAGGCGTCTGGTTTTCCTTGCCAGATGACGTATCCGGCTGCACACTTTCGCTGTGGCCCTTATAGAAGGAGCGCCCATTGGGCATCAGCGCGCTGACCCCCCCGTCCGCCGAGGATATCGTGGAAACTGTCCTCGAATTTCCCGACAACCGATTGCTGATCGATCTGTGCGGTGAATTCGACCGCAACCTTGCCCAGATTGAACACCAGATGGGTGTGCACATCCTGCGGCGCGGAAACCGCCTGGCGGTGATCGGCGACAAGGCAGCGCGGGAGCAGGCGGCGGCGGTCTTGCGGTCCCTTTATGCCCGGCTGGAGTCCGGTCGCAATGTGGCGGCGGGCGACATCGACGGTGCGATGCGGATGGGTCGGCCCGTTTCTGCTCGAAGTGGGGGCGACGCGGAAAGCGCCGAACAGATCGAGCTGTTCTCGACCGGGATGGAACTGCGCACCCGGAAGAAGCCGATAGAACCCAGGACCGAGGCGCAGAAGGCCTATGTCGCGAACCTCTTCCAGAATGAACTCGGCTTCGGCATCGGCCCGGCGGGAACGGGGAAGACCTATCTGGCCGTGGCCGTGGGCGTGACGATGTTCATCAGCGGCGCGGTGGAGAAGATCATCCTGTCGCGTCCGGCGGTGGAGGCGGGCGAACGGTTGGGCTTCCTGCCCGGGGACGCCAAGGAAAAGGTCGATCCCTACATGCAGCCGCTGTATGACGCGCTGAACGACTTCCTGCCCGCCAAGCAGGTGGAAAAGCTGATGCAGGAAAAGCGCATCGAGATCGCGCCGCTGGCCTTTATGCGGGGCCGGACGCTGTCGAACGCCTTCATCGTGCTGGACGAGGCCCAGAACGCCACGACCATGCAGATGAAGATGTTCCTGACCCGGTTGGGCGAGGGCAGCCGGATGGTGATCACGGGAGACCGGACCCAGGTCGACCTGCCGCGTGGTACCGCGTCGGGGTTGGCCGATGCCGAGCGGATCCTGAAGGGGGTGCGGGGCGTCACGTTCAACTACTTCACCTCGAAGGACGTGGTGCGCCACCCGCTGGTCGGCCGGATCATCGAGGCTTACGAGGCCGACGAAGCCAAGGGGTGAGGGGCGGCTTTCCGGCGGAGCGCTGGCGCGCAAGGCTCTTGTCTCGTCGTCGGGCTTCGCCTCCTCCTCGGGCGATGGGGGTTTCACCCCCAAACCCCCAGGATATTTGCACCAGTATGAAAGAGTGGGCGCTTGTTCTGCGCGGGTCCTGGCGTTAAGGGCCGGGCATGGATCTGGTCGAGACAGTGATCGAGGATGCGCGGTGGGAGGCCTTCGGGCTGGCCGGGCTTGCCGAACGCGCAGGGCGAGCGGTGCTGGCGGCGCTGGACCTGCCGGTGGAGGGCTTCGCGATCAGCCTGATGGGCTGTGATGACGCCCGGATCGCGGTCCTGAATGCCGATTTCCGGGGAAAACCTGTTCCGACCAACGTGCTGAGCTGGCCGTCGGAGGAGCGCGGGGCGGAGTTCGTCGGCGAAGCGCCGGAGCGGCCGCAGCCGGGGGCGCTGGACGATCCCGAACCCCTGGGCGACATCGCGATCGCCTGGGAGACCTGCGCGCGCGAGGCGGCCGACCAGGGCAAGCCGATGGCGAAACATGTCACCCACCTGATCGTGCATGGCGTCCTGCATCTTCTGGGCTATGACCATGTCGAGGAGGAAGATGCCGCTCTTATGGAGGGGCTGGAGGTGCGGATACTTGCCAGCCTCGGGGTTTCTGACCCATATTAGGGGCCGTACCCGCCGGACGGGTCGTTTCTGGACAAAGGACCAATGGGCAGTAGCACCGACGGGTCTCCCGCAGCGCAAGGCGCGCCGCTTGAGACCGATGACCCCGCCTCTGAAGGCCAGCGCGGCTTTTTCGGCAGGCTCCTTTCCGCCTTCAGCCCTGCGTCCGACGCGGCCACTCCCGAGGCCGCGTCCGGCACATCCGCCGCGCCCCAGGGCCTGCACGCTCTGCGCCGCATGCGGGTGGACGACGTGGCGATCCCCAAGGCCGAGATCGTGGCCGTGCCGCTCGACATCGGCAAGGATGAGCTGGTCGAGGTGTTTCGCCAGCACGGCTTCAGCCGGGTGCCGGTCTACAAGGGTACGCTCGACCATCCGCAGGGCTTGGTGCTGCTGAAGGACCTTGCCTTGCAGCACGGGTTCGGGGCGACGGGGCGGTTCAGCCTGAAGCGGCTTCTGCGCCCGATCCTCTACGCGCCGCCGTCTATGCCGACCGGCGTCCTTTTGCAGAAGATGCAGAAGGACCGCGTCCACATGGCGCTGGTGATCGACGAATACGGCGGGGTCGACGGCCTTGTCACCATCGAGGACCTGATCGAGACGGTGATCGGCGAGATCGAGGACGAGCATGACGAGGCCGAGGGCGCGCTGTGGAAGGAAGAAAAGCCCGGCGTGATCCTGGCGCAGTCCACCGCGCCCTTGGAAGAGATCGAGGCGGCGCTTGGCATCCCCTTGCGGGCGGGCGAGGAGGACGAGGAGATCGACACGCTCGGCGGGCTGGTCTTCCTGCGCTCGGGCCGGGTGCCTGCGCGGGGCGAGGTGATCGGCCACGAAAGCGGCGTGCAGTTCGAGATCGTCGATGCCGATCCGCGCCGGATCAAGCGGCTGCGGGTCCGGGCGCCCGTCCCGGGTGCTGCGTGACGCATGGCTGAGGGCTGGCTGACCGGCTGGCGCCGCGCGGCGCTGGCGGCAGGTCTGGGGGCGGTGGCGGCGCTCGGCCAGGCGCCCTGGGGGTTCTGGGGAGCGACGCTGGCCGCCCTGGGCGCGCTGGTCTGGCTTCTGGGCCGGATGCCGGACGGACGCGCGGCCTTCTGGACCGGGCTTCTGGCGGGCGCGGGCTATTTCGCGCTCGCGTTGAGCTGGATCGTCGAACCCTTCCTGATCGACATCGTCCGGCACGGCTGGATGGCGCCCTTCGCCGTGGTGGGCCTGTCCTTTGGCCTTGGCCTGTTCTGGGCGCTGGCGGCGCTGGTCGCGCGACGGTTTCCGCAGCCCGCCCTGGGTTTCGTCGTGGCCTTCGTCGCGCTGGAATGGCTGCGCGGGGTGATCCTGACCGGCTTTCCCTGGGCGATGCTCGGCCACGTCTGGATCGGCACTCCGCTCGACCAGCTGGCGGCCCTGGGCGGGCCGTCGCTGCTGAGCCTTCTCACCCTTCTTGCCGCCGCCCTGCCGGTGATCTGGCGCTGGCGCGGAGCGGTGGGGTCCGCGCTGATCCTGGCGGCGGCGCTGGGCTTCGGCTTCTGGCGTCTGGACCAGCCCCTGCCGGAGCCGCGCCCCGGCACCCTGCGGCTGGTGCAGCCGAACGCCGAGCAGGCCGCGAAATGGGAGGCGGCGCGGGCGCAGGACTTTCTTGACCGGCTTCTGCGGCTGACGGCCGAAGGCGGGCCTGCGGACCTGACGATCTGGCCCGAAACGGCGGTGCCCTACATGCTGGAATACGCGCCCGATGTGGCGGGCATGGTCGCCGCCGTGTCGGGCGGGCGACCGGTCGCGATCGGCATCCAGCGCGAGGAGGGCGACCGCTTCTACAACAGCCTGCGCGTGCTGGAAGGTGAGGGCGAGGAGACCGCCCGCTACGACAAGGCGCATCTGGTGCCCTTCGGCGAATACATCCCGGCGGGCGACCTGGCCTATGACTGGTTCGGCCTGCGCGCCTTTGCGGCCCAGGCGGGCAACAGCTATTCCGCTGGGCCCGGGCCACGGGTGCTTGACCTCGGCCCCTTCGGCAAGGTGCTGCCGCTGATCTGCTACGAGGCGATCTTCGCGCGCGAGGTGAACGCAGCGCCCGAACGGGCCGACTGGATGCTGCAGATCACCAACGACGCCTGGTTCGGCATCCGCACCGGCCCGTTCCAGCATTTCGCCCAAGCCCGCCTGCGGGCCATCGAGCAGGGCCTGCCCCTGATCCGGGTGGCGAATACCGGCGTGACGGCGGTGGTCGATGCGCATGGCCGGGTGGTCGAGGAACTGCCCTTCGGCACGATGGCCGCGCTCGACACCCATATTCCCGGCGCCTTGCCCCCCACGCCCTACAGCCGCTGGGGCGACGGCCCGGTGGCGCTGTTGCTGGCGGGCCTCGCGCTGGCGGTCTTTGGCTGGAGGCGGAAAGCTTCCCATTGACGGGGTCGGCCCACCCGTCTAGTCAGGCGCATCTTTGACCGCCACAACGGCTTCCTGGCGTGGCGGGAATTCACCCAACGGAGCACTTCCCATGAGCCGCCTTGATTACGTCTTCACTTCGGAATCCGTTTCCGAGGGCCACCCCGACAAGGTCTGCGACCGCATCTCGGATGCCGTCCTCGACGCCTTCCTGAAGGAAGAGCCGAACGCCCGCGTCGCCTGCGAAACCTTTGCCACCACCAACCGCGTCGTCGTCGGGGGTGAGGTCGGCCTGTCCTCGAAAGAGGCGACCAAGGCGATGATGGGCCGGATCGACGGCATCGTCCGCGACTGCGTCAGGGACATCGGCTACGAGCAGAAGAAGTTCCACTGGGACAAGATCAAGGTCCACAACTACATCCATGAACAGTCCGCCCATATCGCGCAGGGCGTCGACAAGGATGGCGCGGGCGACCAGGGCATCATGTTCGGCTATGCCACGCTGGAGACGCCTGAATACATGCCGGCCCCGATCCAGTATGCCCATGCGATCCTGCGTCGCCTGGCCGAGGCTCGGAAATCGGGGGCCGAGCCGACCCTTGGGCCGGATGCGAAAAGCCAGCTGACGCTGCGCTATGTGAACGGCAAGCCGGTGGAAGTCACCTCCATCGTTCTGTCCACGCAGCACACGTCGAAGCGGCAGACCTCGAAGGTGATCCGCAAGATCGTCGAGCCCTATATCCGCGAGGTGCTGCCCGAGGGCTGGATCACCCGCAAGACCGAATGGCACGTCAACCCGACGGGGACTTTCGTCATCGGCGGGCCGGACGGTGATGCGGGCCTGACGGGGCGCAAGATCATCGTCGATACCTATGGCGGCGCGGCCCCGCACGGCGGCGGGGCGTTCAGCGGCAAGGACCCGACGAAGGTCGACCGCTCGGCCGCCTATGCCGCGCGCTATCTGGCAAAGAACGTGGTGGCGGCGGGCCTTGCCGAACGCTGCACGCTGCAAGTCAGCTATGCCATTGGCGTGGCCAAGCCGCTGTCGATCTACGTCGATACCCACGGCACCGGCCAGGTCGAGGCCTCGCGGATCGAAAAGGCGGTGGCCGAGGTCATGGACCTGACCCCACGCGGCATCCGCACCCATCTGGACCTGAACCGGCCGGTCTACCAGCGCACCGCCGCCTACGGCCACTTCGGTCGCGCGCCAGACGCCGACGGCGGGTTCTCGTGGGAACGCACCGACCTGGTCGAGGCGCTGAAGAAGGCGGTGTGACCTGCAATACCCAGTCTGTCGAAAACGCGCCGCCGCCTGGCACGGGGGCGGCGCGGTTTGTTCAGGCGGGCGAGGCGTATTTCATCGCGATTTCGCCCGCCCGCTTCTGCGCGGACATGAACTCTGCCGCCGTGAAGGCCTGCACGGTCCTCAGGCCAGAGATCGCGCCCGAAGCGCCTGCGACAACCAATGCAGCCAGCATGTTCTGAAGATTGTCGGATTCCGTGACCATGAGGAAATCCGAGTCTCCGGTCGTGACATAATACGACAGCAGCTTGCCGCCAGCGGCTTCGACCAGCGCCCCAGTGGCTGCCTCGCGGTCTGAGGGTTTGGCAAGCATCCCCTTCATTGCGGCCGCAGTGTAGCTTCCGGTGACTATGTAGCGTGCCATGACAAGTCCTCCCCTGGCACAGCCTTTCGGCCCAATGCCATCAAGGCGCCGTGCCGCGAGCGAGACTAGCACAGTCGAGGTCGCAAGTATTGTGCGGCGCGAATGCGCTCGGTTCGAATGCCTTCAGCTCGATGGCCCGACAGGACCGTTGCGGTAGACCGGGCCGGGGTCCGGGTTTGGGCGACCTGATCCCCGGAAGGACCCCGCCCATGCGCGTCTGGCTCCCCGACCAGGGCATCGCGCCCGGTCGCGGTCGCGGCTGCGCTTGACCATCCTCGACACCGCCCCTAAAGCGCGGCCCATCATGACCGAAAGCCCCCTCCCCGTCCGCCGCAACTTCTATGGCCGCATCCACGGCAAGACCCTGCGCGCCAGCCAGAAGGACTACCTGGCCGAGGATCTGGGTCCCCTGACCCTGCGCGGGGTGACGCGGAAGGACAACCCGGCGCGGGCCGCGCTCGAACTCGGCTTTGCCGCGAACAAGCCCCTCTGGCTGGAAGTTGGCTTCGGGGGCGGTGAACATCTGGTTCACATGGCAGCGCAGAACCCCGGTGTGACGATCATCGGGGCCGAGCCTTTCGTGAACGGCATCGCCATGCTTCTGGGCAAGATCCGGGGGGCGGGGGTGACGAACCTCTGGCTCCATCCCGGCGACGTGCGCGACCTTTTCGACGTCCTGCCCGACGCCTGCCTCACGAAGGTCTTTCTCAACTATCCCGACCCATGGCCCAAGGCCCGCCACCACCGCCGTCGCTTCGTGACGCCGGACTACCTGCTGCCGCTGGCCCGCATCGCCGCACCGGGCGCCGAGTTCCGCGTGGTGACCGACATTCCCGACTATGTCCGCCAGACGCTGGAGGAAGTGCCCCCCGCGGGGTTCCGGTTGGAACGGCAGGCGGGGCCGGGTGCGGCCTGGGACGACTGGCCATCGACGCGCTACGAACAGAAGGCGCTGCGCGAGGGGCGCGAGCCGCACTACCTTACCTTCCGGCGGCTCTAACCCCCGAAAGCGGGCCGTGGACCCCGGCAAGCGGTTGCGCTATCAGGCAACCCGGAATGCAAGGGAGTCCCAGATGTCCGGTCATGGCACAGCGCAACCGATGAAATCCCGCAAGTCGGGGCCCTTGCGGGGCGTGGCGGAAGTGCCGGGCGACAAGTCGATCTCGCACCGCTCCTTGATCTTCGGGGCGATGGCGGTGGGCGAGACGCGGATCACCGGCCTCCTGGAAGGCCAGGACGTGCTGGACACGGCCAAGGCGATGCGGGCCTTCGGCGCGACGGTCACGCGACATGGCGAGGGGGCCTGGACGGTGGGCGGCGTTGGCGTCGGCGGGTTCCAGGAACCGGCGGACGTGATCGACTGCGGCAACTCCGGCACCGGCGTCCGGCTGATCATGGGGACGATGGCGACGACGCCGATCACGGCGACCTTCACCGGGGATGCCAGCCTTCGCAAGCGACCCATGGGGCGGGTGACGGACCCCCTGGCGCTGTTCGGCGCGCGGGCCTACGGGCGGCAGGGCGGGCGCTTGCCCATGACCATCGTGGGCGCCGCGAACCCGGTGCCGGTGCGGTACGCGCTGCCGGTCGCCTCGGCGCAGGTGAAGTCGGCGGTGCTGCTGGCAGGCCTCAACGCGCCGGGCGAGACGGTGGTGATCGAGAAGGAACCCACGCGGGATCATTCGGAGCGAATGCTTCTGGGGTTCGGGGCGAAGCTGTCGGTCGACCGCACGAAGGAAGGCCATGTCATCACCCTGACCGGCCAGCCCGAACTGCGGCCCCAGACGGTTGCGGTGCCGCGCGATCCCTCTAGCGCGGCTTTCCCGGTCTGCGCGGCGCTGATCGTCGAGGGGTCGGACATCCTGGTGCCCGGCGTCAGCCAGAACCTGACCCGGAACGGGCTGTATCTCACTCTGGTCGAGATGGGCGCCTTGATCGAGTTCCAGAACCCCCGCGAGGAGGGGGGCGAGCCGGTGGCCGATCTGCGGGTACGCTTCTCGGGCGACATGAAGGGGATCGAGGTGCCGCCCGAGCGGGCGCCGTCGATGATCGACGAATATCCGGTCCTGTCGGTGGTCGCCGCTTTCTCGTCGGGCAAGACAGTGATGCGGGGCGTGAAGGAGTTGCGGGTCAAGGAGAGCGACCGGATCGACGCGATGGCCCGGGGGCTGGAGGCCTGCGGGGTGCGCATCGAGGAGGACGAGGACACGCTGATCGTCCATGGCATGGGTCCGGGAGGGGTGCCGGGCGGGGCCACCTGCGCGACCCATATCGACCACCGGATCGCGATGTCCTTCCTCGTCTGCGGGCTTGCCTCGAAAGCCCCGGTCGGGGTGGATGATGGCTCGCCGATCCAGACCTCGTTCCCGGTGTTCGAGGGGCTGATGCGGGCCCTTGGCGCCGAGATCGAGCGGGGCTGACCGCCAGACTTCCGGCGAGTGTCCACAGTGGACAGTTGCACCAAATCCAATGATTCCAGATGATTGGCTTTGGGCGTTAGGGATTTGGCAAGCTTTGCACCCCCGGGCCGACAGGGAGTATCGGCCCGGGCGGCAGGGCGTCAGAAGACGTCCAGCAGATAGAGGATGATGATGATGGGGATCGGGATGCCGATCACCCAGGCGAGAACGCCTTTCATGGCAGGTCTCCTTGCAGGGTTGCTTGCCGGATCAACGCGGCTGCCCGTGGGCGGTTCCCTGCGGAGGAGACGGCGCCGCCAGGGTGAAGCGCACTAGACCCTGCCCATCAGGACCAGGATCAGCAGGATGACGACGATCACCCCCACGGCGCCCGAGGGGCCGTAGCCCCAGCCGCTGGAATAACCCCAGTTCGGCAGGGCGCCGATGAGGATGAGGATCAGGATGACAAGAAGGATGGTGCCGAGGGACATGGGTTGTGCCTTTCGCAAGAGGGGCCAGGGCGGCTCCGATGCACGAAAACGCAAGGTGGGGGCGCAAGGTTCCGGCGCAGCGGGCGAAGCAGCATCACCGGCGCGCGAACCGGACGGCGCGCAGGGCAAGAATATCCGACCGTCCCCCGTCAGGCGGTCGGAGGAGCGGCGTCGCCGCCCCCTGTCGCCGGCAAATCGCCCGCCGCGGATTTCTCGACCGCCGCGCGGGCTGACTGGGCCTCGTCGAAGGCAATTTCGACGGTCAGCAACTCTTCATCCCTGACCCTGCGCCAGTTGCGCATGACCAGCTCGTTGCCGACAATAATGGCTGCCAGCGCCAGGGTTGCGATGATCCTTGTCCGGTCCCCGGTCAGGCCGATGCCGGCAAGCTGCGCGGGGAAGGAGGCGGGCAGTTGCGTGAGCGCGAGTACGAGCACGGTCGCCGACATCATCACCGCGATGCGGAGCAGTTGCGGGCGATCAAGCCAGTAGTGTCGCGCCGCAGCCTGCCGTCCGGCATGAAGCGCACAGCGCGGGTCGTCTTCGGGAAGATCGCAGCGAAACTCGGCGAAGATGCGGCGAAGATTGTCGCGCAGGATCTCGTTCCCGAAGATGTCCTGGCAGGACAGCGCAACCATGATCAGTGCAAAGAGCGTCGGATGGTGCAGAAGTGCTGCCAGGAGCATGAAGACAGTGACGATGCCGACCGCCAATACATGGATGAACCGCTTGTTCGTCACCTTGTCCCAGTTGGCGGGCGACTGACCTTCGGGGTAGAGGCCGTCCAGGATGTCCATTTCGGCATTGGTATGGGTCCGGTAGCTCCAGAACCAGAAATACAGTGCCAGCGCCAGGATGATGCCCGGCCATTCGCGCCGGAGGAACGGAAGCGTCGCGTCGAGGATCTTCCGCAGGGAGCCGGTGATGTCCGACAGGTCGAATGCCTCGGTGACGACCAGATTGTATCCAAGCGCCCACTGCGCGATCAGCGTGAACAGCCCGGTCGAAATCAGCCAGTCGGACAGGTTCGACGCGCGACGAAGCCGGTTGACGACGCGCTTGTCGCGAGGGTCCAGCTTGGGCGTCTTCATCCGCAGGGTCCGTTGCCACCATTTCCGCCAAGGAACGTCGCGATTCTCTCCATCAGCTCCGGATCCGATTGAAGCACCAGATGGCCCTGTCCGGGAAGGATGCAAATTGTCGAATGCAGCCGACTGGCCAGGCGCCGCGCGGTGGGCAGCGGGAAGACCGGGTCCAGGTCTCCGTGGTAGAACCGGATTTCCGCCCGGCTCGACAGCGCCGCGTCCGAAGGGGACCAGAACAGCAGGCTGCCGGATTGCGCCTTGCCGACGCCGCCACCGGGGGCCACGACCCGGCCCTTGAGAATGTCCTCCAGCCGTTCGGCCTGTTCCCGCTTTGCCGCCGACCGCCGCCAGCCTTTCCCGAGGTAGAGCGTCTTGTAGTAGTCCTCCCAGATCCGCTGCCGGTCCAGGCTGCCGATCCTGATGGCAATCCCCGCAACGTCCAGCCCGCCCCGGATCGCGGCAAGGACGGCGCCGGGGAAGGGCGTGGCGCTTGATATGGCCGCGACCTTGACCCGCTCGCTGTGCTCGATGCGCCCGGCCGCCTCGATGGCGATGGCCGCGCCGGTCGAATAGCCGATGAGCTGGATCTCGGCGTCCGGGTAGCGGTTCGCAAGGTCCGCCACCCAGCCTGCCGAACGGTCGAGATCAAGCGGCGGCAAGACCGGCTCGCCCTGCATTCCGGGCAGGCGGTATTCGACAACCAGGTGGTCCGGCGTGACCCAATCCTGGGCCGGGCGGAAGATGTCGGCGGTGGTCAGCGCGCCCGGCAGAAGGACGGTGATCGTCTCGGGGCGGGCCGAGCGGCCAGCCTCCACCTGGTAGAGCGGCGGCGAAGCTGGCGCATCGGGCTTGCCGCAGGAGGACAGCAGCACCGCGATCAGCGCCGGGGCGGCCCAGCCTGACCTCATCGCTTGGGCCGCATCCTGGTCATCCGCTCCGGCTTTCAGAAAGGCCAGCGGTCTTCGGCAAAGGCCGTGATCGCCGCGGTGATCCGGGCGAAGCTTTCGGTGACGCGGGGCACGGAATGCCGCCCGCGCAGGTAGCCGTGGACGAGGCCCTTCTCGATGACCGAATGGGCGCGGCCCCCGGCTTCGGTGATCTTCGCGGCGTAGGCCGGGGCGTCGTCGGCCAGGGGGTCGCATTCGGCGGCGATTGCAAGGGTCGGGGGGAGGCCGGTGAAATCGGTGTCCTGGAGCGGGCTGACGGTCGGGTCTGCGTCCGGCGGGGTGTGGCCGTGGCGGATGTCCCTGTAGAACAGCAGGTCGTCGCGGGTCAGCATCGGGGCATGGGCGTGGGTGAGGGCGCTGCCCCGGTCCAGCTCGCCGCCGAGGCCGGGATAGATCAGGACCTGGCCCTTGATCTGTCGGGTTTCGTGGCGGAGGGCATGGCAGGTGGCGGCGGCGAGGTTTCCCCCTGCGCTGTCGCCGACAAGGATCAGCGGGCCTTGCGCGGCCAGGGCGCGGGCCACGGCGCAGGCGTCGTCGAAGGCGGCGGGGTGGAGGTGTTCCGGGGAAAGCCGGTAGTCGGCAGAGACGACAGTCAGGCCGGTGGCGCCTCTTATGTCGGCGCAGATGCCGTCGTGGGAGTGGAGGCCGCCGACCACGAAGCCGCCGCCGTGGAGGTAGAGGACGGTCGGCTGCACGCCGGGATAGACCCGGCAGGGGACGCCGGCGATGGGTTGGTCGTGGGAGGTCACTCCGGGCGGGTAGGGGCTGTCGAAGGCCGCGCACATCCGGTCGTAGATCGCCCGCTGCTCGGCGATGGAGAGGGTCGCGGTGTTCTCGGGGTAGGAGGCGTTGGTCTTCCGGATGAAGGCCCAGGTGGGGGCGTCGATGAGGGTCTGGTAGTCGGTCATGGGGGGCCTCCGGTTCGCAGGGGAGTGTAGGGGCGGGGAAGGGAGGTGTCCACGGTGGACAGGATTTCGGGGTCAAGGAAATCAAGGAGTTGGGCGTGGGCGTTAGGGGGATGTTAGGGATTGGGGCACTGAGCCAACGTTCTGCTTAAGGCGCAAATAGTCGAACACGCTATCGCGCTGCAATTTACCTAATCTCGCGTAGCCCTACAGATCCACAAGTAGGGTCGATATTGTCCGAGCATCGGACAGGAGAATCTTCGGGGTTTTGTCATTTATCATGTTTTCCGAGTAAGATTTCCCCTTGGTGAAATCATATGTATTGAACTGCCAGTTGCTCAAATTGGTGCCCTTGTAAGCCTGCCGCATGATAAAGCAAGCTACGGCAGCGTACCTTTGAGTTAGCTCGGGTTTCTGCATTGCCCGAGGAAGATAGGCATACTTGACGCTCGCCTTCTCTACGCCGAACAATGGATCAATCGAAATCTCAAAGTTGGCGCCTTCTGGAACATACAGCTTCTGCCTTTTGATGCTCACAAGCGACTTTGAAGAACCAAACTTCTCCTTGAACGCTTCAAACGCGTCCTTATTGTACTTACGCTCTGTATCTTTGACAGGCGCTTCGAGGATCACAGACGGCTCGTCACTCGCCTTATCTTCACAGTAGGCGCGGGTCGCGCGATAGAACGAGTTATAGAAGTCGTAGCCACTCGCCGACTCTAGCTTGCGCTGAATCTCTGCAATTCGGCCGCCCGTATCCATCAGGCAAATCTTAACAAATGTCTGAAGCGAGAAGCGGTCCATAGCGATCCCCATAAATGAAGCGGTAATTTCGCAGAGAAGGACGGGCGAGGTCAACTGAAACATACACTTCCTTCTAGCATTCCTAAAAAAAACGCTTCAAAGTAGGTGTGAAATCCTCTGGCCCGGAATTAAGGGCGTAAGCCCGCCGGGCCGCGCCCTCCCTCCCCCCGGGCGGGCGCTTTGTGGCGGCGGTCACCCGAACTGCGGTGGGAGGGGTTGAACCATAAAGCGCTTCTATCGACCGTTGCAGCGCCCGCCCGAGGGAGGGCGCGGCCCTCTCATTGCGCGGTGTGGGCGTGGGGCTTGGTGGGCATGAATGCACACCCTACGGGTTCGCCCCGGACTTGATCCGGGGCCTCCCTCACGACCCGAGGCCCCGGATCAAGTCCGGGGCGGTGAAAGGAGTCGGGCTGAAGCCCGACCTACGGGGTGGGGAGCCGCAAGAGAGTCGGGGCACGCCCCGACCTACGGGGTCCGCGTTACCGCGCAAACCGCTTGTACTTCACCCGCTTCGGCTCCAGCGCGTCCGGGCCCAGTCTCCGCACCTTGTCGTCCTCGTAGGCCTGGAAGTTGCCCTCGAACCATTCCACATGGGCGTCGCCCTCGAAGGCGAGGATATGGGTGCACAGCCGATCCAGGAAGAAGCGGTCGTGGCTGATGATGATCGCGCAGCCGGCAAAGTCTTCGATGGCGGCCTCAAGCGCCTGCAGCGTTTCCACGTCCAGGTCGTTGGTCGGTTCGTCGAGGAGCAACACGTTGCCACCCGACTTCAACAGCTTGGCCATGTGGACGCGGTTGCGTTCGCCGCCCGACAGCAACCCGACCTTCTTCTGCTGGTCCGTCCCCTTGAAGTTGAAGGCGCCGGTGTAGACGCGGGAGTTCATCTGCATGTCGCCGAGGTGGATGACCTCGGCCCCGCCGGAGATTTCCTCCCAGACGTTCTTGTTGGCATCCAAGGCATCACGCGACTGGTCGACGTAGGCCAGCTTCACCGTCTCGCCCAGCTTGATCGTGCCCTCATCGGGGGGTTCCTGCCCGGTGATCATGCGGAACAGGGTGGATTTGCCCGCGCCGTTCGGGCCGATGACGCCGACGATGGCGCCTGGGGGCACCACGAAGGACAGGTCCTCGATCAGGAGCTTGTCGCCCATGTGCTTTTTCAGGCCCGTGACCTCGATCACCTTGTTGCCGAGGCGTTCGCCGTTCGGGATGATGATCTGCGCGGTGGTGGCGCGTTCGGTGACGGTCTGGCCGGCCATCTCGTTGTAGCGGTTGAGGCGGGCCTTGCCCTTGGCCTGCCGCGCCTTGGCGCCGGAGCGGATCCACTCCAGTTCCTTTTCCAGCGCCTTCTGCTTGG
>NZ_JAEULP010000030.1 GCF_016792905.1 Tabrizicola sp. | reverse complement strand
CGTTCTGCGGGTGACGGGTGCCGATGGGGTCAAATCCTATATCGTCACCGGCGGCTTTGCCGAGATCAGCGCGACGGGCGTTTCGGTCCTGGCCGAACAGGCGGTGCCGCTGGACGAGCTGACCCCGACGGCGCTGGACGCGCTGGTGGCCGATGCCTGCGAGGCGGCGGCGGTCAATTCGGACAAGGACGCCGCCGACAAGGCGGTGGTGAACGGCGAGTATGACCATCTGCCGGAAGCCGCCTTCTACATGGTCGGCGACATCGAGGAAGTGAAAGCCAAGGCTGCCAAACTCGCGGCAGCTGCGGCGTAAGGGGGCGACATGGCCAGCACGGTTCAATTCGACCTGGTCAGCCCGGAGCGCCGCCTCGCGTCGTTCCCGGCGACCGAGGTCCAGATCCCCGGTGCGATGGGCGATCTGACGGCGATGGAGGGCCACGCGGCCACCATCACCTCGCTGCGGCCGGGCGTGTTGCGCGTGTCTGCTGCCGACGGGATGAAAGCCTATGTCGTGACCGGCGGCTTTGCCGAGATCAGCGCCACGGGCGTTTCGGTCCTGGCGGAACAGGCGGTGCCGCTGAACGAGCTGACCCCGGCGGCTCTGGATGCGCTGGTGGCCGATGCCTGTGAGGCAGCAGCCGTCAACTCGGACAAGGACGCAGCCGACAAGGCAGTGGCCGATCTTTACGCGATGCGGGCAGCCGCAGGGATCTGATCCCCCGTACAGGCTTCAGGAATGCACTGGCCCCGGCTTTGCCCGGGGCCAGTGCGTTTCTCATGACTCCTGCCGAAGAATCCGGCATGATCAGCATCGGGTTAGGGTTCTGGAATTGTAATGAAGCGGTTCAGCGGTCCAATTGGCATTGAACAGGGCACCAAGGTCCTGTTTTCCGATTTCGCACATGATGGAGCAATGTGGACGGGGTCCGGCCCGCGCGAGGTACGCCACCAGGAGACCTTCCGCGAAGCCTTCGCCGAACCGCCAGTGGTCAAGCTTGGCATCTCGATGTGGGACATCGACCACGCGACGAATTCTCGCGTCGATATCTCCGCCGAGAATGTGACGGAGAACGGGTTCGAGATCGTCTTCCGCACCTGGGCCGACACCAGGATCGCGCGGATCAGGGCTGACTGGATGGCAATCGGTCAGGCCCGTGACGAGGATGACTGGGACGTGGCCTAGGCTGGTCCGCCGACTGCGTGACCGTCGGGTTTGATCAGCCGATTGGCGATTTGGACACCGATGCTGAAGACGACCAACCCCCCAACGAGGTCGATCAAATGGTGTCCGCCGTGCAGCAGTGTCGCGGGGATCATCGCGAGGTTCACCAGAAGTATCGGCACGAACAATATGGTTCGCCGGCAATACCAGGTGACCATCAGTGCCATGACCGTGTGATACGAGGGGAAACCGACAACACCAGTAATGACGGCCGGAGTGATGCGACCCGGGCCTTCCTGCAACAGCCGGGTCAGAAGTTCACCGTAGTTGACTTTGAACCGGAAGCCGTTTTCAGCCATGACTTCGGGCGGATACGGAAGCACGCCCACATAGCCGACGCTTGGCCAACGCCACCAGATCGCCACCGCGATGACCAAGGTGACCATCCCGACGAACAGAAATCGGTACAGTTCCAGCGAGCGCCCGTAGATCGAAAGAAGGCAGATCGTCAGCAGCATTTGCGGGATGGCGCTGTGATACACATATCCAAGCGCGCGAGAGACTGCCGGGTAGGCAATCATGGTGCTCACGAATTCCCGCCAGTCGTAGCCGACCCAATGTCCTGTCTGCGTGAGATACGGGTCGACCATCGGGAAAGGCAGCGGCAACAGGGTATAGATCAGCACCGCACAGGCCGAGGTGAAAGCCATGAAGAAGCCGATGCCCTGTAGCGCCATGGCGATACGCGGCTTGGCCTTGACGCGCCGGATGTAGACTCCGATCAGCACGAATCCGAGCGCCGCCAGATAGCCGCTCAGAAACGGTGCCCAGTCCACGATGCGGTCGAGTGCTTCGGCCAAGAGGAAGGCCGCGACCTCGGCGCCGATCGCAAAGCCCAGCAGCACCTTCTCGGCGGATGTCAGGTCGAACAGGTCGCGCCATGCCCGGCGCTCGGAACTCACTATCTCCACCAGGCGCTCCTTTCGCCGGGCTGTTCTTCATGCCGCGACAGTTGAAGCAATCCATGGGAATTGTGATGAAAATTGGGCGCAACCTGCGCCGTTTCGCGTCAGTTGCGCTGGTAAAGCCCCTCGTAGATCGGGACCAGCGTATCAGTCTCGAACAGCGAGGACACCGACATGCCGCCCCAGATGTTCAGGATGGCTTGCGCGAACATCGGCGCGGTCGGCACCACGCGGATGTTCTTCGCGCCCAGCACCTTGTCGCCCTGTTCGATGGAATCGGTGATCACCAGCGATTTCATTACCGAGTTCGACACCCGCTCGACCGCCGGGCCGGACAGGACACCGTGGGTGATGTAGCTGTGAACCTCGGTTGCGCCCGCCTCCATCAGTGTCTCGGCGGCCTTGCAGAGCGTGCCGGCGGTATCGCAGATGTCGTCGACGATGATGCACTTGCGGCCCTTCACGTCGCCGATCACGGTCATGCCTGCGATTTCGCCCGCCTTTTCACGCCGCTTGTCGACGATCGAGAGGGGGGCGTTGATCCGCTTGGCAAGTTCCCGGGCGCGGGCCACACCGCCCACATCGGGCGAGACGACCATCAGATCATCCATCTGGCCCTTGAAATGGTGCTCGATGTCCAGGGCGAAGACCGGGCTGGCGTAAAGGTTGTCGACCGGGATGTCGAAGAAGCCCTGGATCTGCGCGGCGTGCAGGTCAAGCGTCAGAACGCGGTCGATGCCCGCGGTCTCGATCATGTTCGCCACCAGCTTGGCGGTGATAGGGGTGCGGGCCTTGGCGCGGCGGTCCTGGCGGGCATAGCCGAAATAGGGGATCACGGCGGTGATCCGGGAAGCAGAAGACCGACGCAGGGCGTCGGTCATGATCAGAAGTTCCATCAGGTTGTCGTTCGCCGGGTTCGAGGTCGGCTGGATGACATACATGTCCTCGCCCCGGACATTCTCGAACACCTCGACGAAGATTTCCTGGTCGTTGAAGCGTTCGACCCGCGCATCCACCAGGTTCACGCTCATCCCCCGGTGCATCGACATCCGCCGGGCGATGGATTTCGCCAGAGGCTGGTTGGCGTTTCCGGCGATGAGCTTCGGTTCGGTGACGGCGGGCATGGGGGTCTCCGGGCAGCGGATTCGGGGTGTGCGCACCGCTTATCATCCCGATTCCGGGATGCAAACCGGCGCGACCGCTAACGGTGCGAAAAAGCCGGGGTCAGAAGGCGCGGAGGAAGGCGTCCACGTCGGCTTCGGTGGTGGACCAGCTGGCGACCAGGCGCGCGCGCTCGCGGCCCTCTGGCGCAGGGAAGCGGTAGTAGACGGCGCCTGCGGCTTCAAGTTTCTCGTGCTTGCCTGCCGCCCATTCCGGGAAGAGCATGTTGGCGGGGGCCTCGGGCACCTGCGCCTGCCGGTCGCGCAGGCCCTGCACCAGCCGCTGCCCCATCGCATTCGCCTGTGCGGCGAGGCGCAGCCAGAGGCCGCCGGTCAGGTAGGCCTCCATCTGCGCCGAGAGGAAGCGGTGCTTGGAGAAGAGATGCCCGCCCCGCTTGCGACGCAGCTCGAACTCCCAGGCCTTCGCCGGGTCGAACAGGACAACCGCCTCCACGCCCAGGCAGCCGTTCTTGGTGCCGCCCAGCGAGAGGACGTTGATGCCCGACTGCCAGGTCATCTCTGCCGGACTGGCTCCGGTGGCCACCAGCGCATTGGCAAAGCGCGCGCCATCGAGGTGGCAGGGGATGCCCTTCGCCTTCGCCAGCGCGGTCAGGGCAGCGATCTCGGCCGGGGTATAGGCGGTCCCGGCCTCGGTGACATTGGTGAGGCTGAGCATCCCGCGCTGGACGCCATGGACACCGCTTTCGCCGGTGGACGCCAGCGCGGCGGTCAGGCCGTCGGGCGTGATCTTGCCCTCATCCCCCGGGACAAGCACCAGCTTGGCCCCGGAGTAGAACTCCGGCGCGTTGCATTCGTCCTCGGCGATATGGGCGTGGCGGTGGCAGAAGACCGCGCCCCAGGGCTGGCAGTGGGTGGCGATGGCAAGGGCGTTCGCGGCGGTGCCGGTGGCGACCAGATAGACCACGGCTTGTGGCGCCTCGAAGATGTCGCGGACAAGGGCCGTCACCCGCTCCATTGCGGCGTCGGCGCCGTAGCTGCGTTCGTAGCCCTCGTTTGCCCTCAGGATTGCAGCCATAATCTCGGGCGCCGCGCCGGAGGTGTTGTCGGAGGCAAAACGCATCAGGGGGTTTCCTCGATCAGGTAGTCTTCCCAGTCGTCCTCGGGGATATCTGTCTCGGACAGAGTGATCCCCTTGATCGACTGACCGGCCTTGTGGGTGCTGTCCGGGTCGCCGGTCAGAAGCGGGTGCCAGTCCGGCAACCGCTTCTTCTGGAACAAAAGCTTGTAGGCGCAGGTCGACGGCATCCAGTAGGCGATCTTCGGCAGGGTCTTCGGTGTCAGCACCACGCATTCCGGGACATGCATCTTCCGGTTCGGGTAGTCGCGGCACTGGCAGGTGGCGCCATCGAACAGGCGGCAGGCGATGCGGGTGTAGGCAACCTCGCCGGTGTCCTCATACTCCAGCTTGTTCAGGCAGCACTTGCCGCAGCCGTCGCACAAAGCCTCCCATTCCTGTTGGGTGAGCTTGTTCAGGGGAATGGTTTCCCAGAAGCGGGGGCGCAGGTTGGTCATGGGCGCAAAGTGCGGCGGCGGGGCGGAAAAGGGAAGGGGCTGTGACGCTCTGGCCCTTCAATCCCGCGCAGGAGTGAATAGGTAGTGGCAGGATTGACTTGTGCCGGAGGAAAGTGGTGCCTGAGCCGTTCGGTATCCTGCTTGCGATTTGCTTCATGGTTTTCGTGATGACTTTCACGATCTGGATCATCTTCATCCTGCCCGCAAACATGGCTGCCGAGCGCGGGCGCAGCCCCGGCGTCTGGGTTCTGATCAGCATTGTCGGCTCGCCCCCGCTTGCGATACTGCTGCTGATCGCACTGGGCGACGCACAGGGCGGCCAGTATGAAGGACCTTCAGAGCGCTGACAGAATCTCCCGCGCCTTGGCGCAGTCGGCGTCCATCTGGGTGATCAGCGCGGCGAGCCCGTCGAATTTCATCTCCGGCCGCAAGAAATCGACCAGCGCGATCGACAGGTGATGGCCGTAAAGGTCGCCCTTGAAGTCGAAGAGGAAGGTCTCGATGTTCGGCACTTCGCCGTCGAACATCGGACGCACACCCAGGCTGGAGGCGCCCATATAGCTTCCGGCATGGGGGCCGGTCAGAACATCGACCTTGACCGCATAGACCCCGAAGCGCGGCAGATGCAGGCCGGACAGTTCCATGTTCGCGGTCGGGAAACCCAGCTCGCGTCCCCGCTTTTCGCCGTGGATCACCTCGCCCTCGATCCGGTGCAGGTGGCCCAGCATGTCGGCGGCGTCCCTCGGGCGACCGTCGGTCAGGGCCTGCCGGATCGCGGTGGAGGAAACCTCGCGCCCGGCGATTTCGACGAGTGGCGCAATGGTGGTGGCAAAGCCGAAGCGGTCGCCAAGGGTCCGCAGATCGTCGGCGGTGCCCGTGCGGCCCCTGCCGAAGCAGAAGTCAGCGCCGACGACGATGTGGCCGATGCCAAGCCCTCCGGCGAGCACCTTCCCGGCAAACTCTTCGGGCGTCAGGGCCGCGAGCGCCCGGTTGAACGGCAGTTGGAACAGATGCTCGACCCCAAGCTTCGCCAGTCGGTTGGCGCGGGCTTCGGCGTTCATCAGGCGGAAGGGCGCGGCATGGGGAGCGAAGAACTGGCGGGGGTGCGGCTCAAACGTGATGATGCCCAAGGGGCCGTGGCCCCGGGCAAGGTCGATCACCGAGCGGTGGCCAAGATGCACGCCGTCGAAATTGCCCATGGCGACGGAGGCACCCCGGGCGTTCGGGTCAAGCCACTGAAAGTCCTGATGAATCTGCATCCGCGCCCTTTTGGGGCGATGGCCCCGTCAGTCGAACTTGCGGCTGGGCGCCAGAACCAGCGCTTCGCCCTTCAGAACAACGGTTTTACCCACCGAGGCGAGGGTTTCAAGGGTGACTCGGCGCTTTGCGTGGTCGATGCCGGTCACGGTCACTTCAGCGCGGACCATGTCGCCGGGGCGGACGGGGGCCATGAACTTCAGGCTTTGCCCCAGATAGACGGTGCCATGACCCGGAAGCTGTTCGCCGATGACGGCAGAGATCAGGCCTGCTGTGAGCATGCCATGGGCGATCCGGCCTTCGAAGATGGTGTCCTGGGCGTACTGTTCATCCAGATGGACCGGGTTCCGGTCGGTAGAGACTTCGGCGAAAAGCTCGATATCCCGGTCGGTGACGACCTTCATCAGGTGGCGGGACATGCCGATTTCGATGTCCTCGATGCAGATTGTGCCGCGGGGCATGTTGTCGAGCATGGGTTCCGAATCCCTACCAGTCATGCGGGAACCGTAGCATATGCTGCGGCGCAGAACAATCGCCTGCGCAATAAATGTTCACCAAGACGAAAGTCTGTGAACGAAAGTTACCGCGTCGTTGCTATCGCAGGCGACCCATGGCGTAAGTGGGCGACAGCTCGCGCACGTCAAACCAGTCGTCGAGGAGGCGCCGGTTCGGGTTTTCGACGTCGGGGCCGAACCGCTCGGCCTCCAGCCCGCCAGTGATGAAAAGCGTATCCAGCCCTTCACCGATACCGCCCTGAATATCCGTGTGAATCCCGTCGCCGATGCACAGGATCTGCGGATCGGACGGCGCCCCGGCCTCGGACAGCCGACGCCGGGCGAGGTCGTAGATCGGGGGATGTGGCTTGCCGAAGTAAAGCGCAGTGCCGCCCATCGTTTCGTAGGCCTGCGCCAGAGCGCCTGCGCAATAAAGCCGCTTGTCACCCATGTCGACCACTATGTCCGGGTTGGCGCAGAGCATTGGCAAGCCGAGAGTTTTCCCAAGCAGAAGCGCCGCGCGATAGTCTGCGGGGGTTTCCGTCAGGTCATCGCGCAGGCCGGTGCAGACGATGCCCTCGGCCTCTTTCAGGGGGACGCGGAGGATCGGCGGCTGGGTTTTCGCATAGGCTGCCAGATCTTCGGCGAAATCGGTGAAGAAGGGTTCATCCTTGGGCGCCCCGATGTGGTGGACGCGGCGACCGACAGCACCCGAAAGCATCCCCATCTGGGCGGCATCGCCCGAAGTCACGACGATATCCCATGCGTCACGGGGCACGCCGAGGCCGTCCAACTGCCTGATGACACTCGAGTCCGGTCGGGGTGCATTGGTCAGGAGAACGACCTTGCCACCAGCTGAGCGGAAGCCTTGCAGCGCGGCGACGGCAGCCGGAAACGCCGCCTTGCCGTTGTGCAGGCAGCCCCAGAGGTCGCAGAAGACGGCGTCGTAGCGGCCCGAGAGGCCGACAAGAGACTGGATGATCTCGGTCAAGACGTCACTCCTGCTTCACTTCACGCACAAGGTCCTGCCACCCAAAGACGCACCACCCCACTTCCTCTGGCCGAGGTGCAGGGGTTGGGGGTCGGCCGAATGGCTGACTGGGGGTCGTGCGGCGATGGCGTCGTCATGCCTGACTACACCGCGGTGGAAAGACGTCGTTGCACGCGAAGTCATCTGAAAACGTTAAGAATTCCTGAATGCCCGCAAGCAAGACGTTGTGTTCCTTCACTATTTCACGTTTGTCCACGGTGGACAGATCAGGCCACCGCCGCCCGGTAAAGATGCCAGGTTGCATGCCCCAGCAGCGGAAGCACCACGACCAGCCCAAGTAACGCAGGCAGGATGCCGACCACAAGACCTGCCGCGACGATCAGCCCCCAGGTCGCGATCACCATCGGGTTCTCACGCGCCACGCGGACCGAGGTCGTCACCGCCACGGGCAGGCTCACGTCCCGGTCCAGAAGCAACGGGAAGGACACCACCGACACCGCCAGCACGGCGACCGCCAGCAGGAAGCCGAGCCCGGTCCCGATGATCGTCATCGCCCAGCCGGCCGGGGTCGTCACGGCCGCAGTCAGCAGCGCCATCAGGCTGGCAGGCCGTTCCGGTCCTAGGGTCGCGGCGTGGATCGCGTCGGCGATCAGAAGCCAGGCCATGAAGATCACCCCGTTGAACAGCGCGAGCATCACGATCCGCGGAAACCGGGGCGAGCGCAGCACCTCGAACATTGCGCCCCAGCCGACCTCCATCCCCGCCTCCCGCCGACGGCTGAGTTCATAGAGCCCCAGCGCCGCCACCGGCCCGACCAGCGCAAAACCGGACAGCACCGGGAACAGGAGATGCGTCAGGTTCCCCTGTGCCGCCATCGCCAGCAGCACCGCGCCGACCGCCGGATACAGCATGCAGGCGAAGATCACGTCGGACCGCATGGCCGCCAGGTCGTCCCAGCCCTTCCGCAGCGCGGTGCGCAGGTCGGCCATCGTCAACCGTCGCGTCACCGGCGTGGCCTGCTCGCGCGCCGGGGTCGCGACGACGGTCGCATATCCGGCGGCGGAGCCCAGCGCGCCCATGGTCCAGGAAAGGGGATTTCCGATCGTCTTCGGCATCAGGCTTCCTCCCGCTCGGGGGGCGCCCTGACTTGTCTAGCCGTGGGGCGTCCCAATGGCATCGACTGCAAGCACTTCTCCTGACGAAGCCTAGCACGATTTGGCGGTCAGCGCAGTCACGGAATGGTGCGGATCACCTTTCGGTCAGCTTCAGCTCGATCCGCCGGTTCTGCGCCCGCGCCTCCTCGCTGTCGCCCGCCGCGACCGGGCGGTATTCCCCAAAACCCGTCGCGGCCATCCGGTCCGGCGGAAAACCCAGCTCGTCCTGCATGTAGCGGACGACCGACAACGCCCGGGCCTGGCTCAGTTCCCAGTTGTCCGCGAAGGCGGCGCCGGGGGCGATGGGGACGTTGTCGGTATGGCCGTCGACCCGGATGATCCAGTCGATCCCCGGCGGGATTTCGGCCCGCACGTCGTCCAGGATGCGCACCACCCCGGCAATCTGTGCCCGGCCTTCCGGGGCCAGATCGGCGGAACCGGGGTTGAACAGCACCTCGGAGGAAAAGACGAAACGGTCGCCCACCACCCGCACGCCCTCGCGCCCTTGCAGAAGGGTGGAAAGCTGCCCGAAGAATTCCGACCGGAACCGGGCCAGGTCCTTGTTCTCGGCCTCCAGCCGCGCGGCCTCCGCTGCCTCCAGTTCCGCCCGCTTGCGCTGTTCGGCGGCCACCTGGGCCAGCGCCGTGTTCAGGTCCTTGCCCAGCGAGTCGAGTTGCACCTTTGCCGCCTCGTCCCGCGCCTTGGACTCATCGAGCAGCGATTGCAGGCTGCCAAGCTGGCTGCGCAGCGCCGCGACCTGCTGGTTCAGCAGCTCCACCTCCCGCGCCGCCGCCAGCACCTTCTCCTGCTCGGCCAGCAGCGCAGTCTCGGCTGCCGACAAGGCCGCGTCCTTCTCGGTCGCGCCCTTCGCGGCCTCGGTCCGGGCCGCCGCCAGCAGGGTCAGGGTCTCCTCCGCCTTCTTCCGCTCCGCCTCCAACGCCAGCGTCATCGCCGTCAGCTCGGTATCCGAATTGGCCAACTTGTCACGCAGGGCCTGCAGCGCCGCCGCATCGGCCAGCCGGGCGGTTTCGGCTTCGGTGATTTGGCTCTTGGCGGCCTCCAGCGCGGCCGTGCTGGCCGCCCCCTTGTCCCTCTCTTGCGCAAGCAAGGCCTCGAGCGCCTCGCGACGGGCGGCGGCAAGCCGGGCGGCCTCGGCGTTCGCGTCTACCTCCTCGCGCGCCTTGGCCAGAGCCAGCGTCATCGCCTCGGCCTCGCTGACCAGCTTCGACTTCGCCGCCTCCAGATCGGCCACCGAGGCAGTCAGCCGCTCCGCATCGCCCCGCGCCTTGTCGCGTTCGACCAGCAGGGCGGCGACCTGCGCCTCGAAATCGGTGATCCGCGATTTCGCCGTCGCCAGTTCCCCCTCGCGCGCCGTCAGATCGGCGGTGAGCGTGGCGATCACTCCGGCCTGCCGGTCTCCCTCGGCCTGTGCCGTGGCCAGCCCAGCCTTCAACTGCGCAACCTGTGTCTCCAGGTCCGTCGCCTTCGCCTGTTCCAGCCCCAGCGCATCGGCCAGCTGCGCAACCTGCGCGGTCAGCGAGGACAACTCGCTGTCCTGCGTGGTGATCGTGTCGCGCAGGACCGATTGCATGACGGTGAAGATGGTCAGGACGAACATCAGCACCATCAGCAGCGTCGTCACCGCGTCGACGAAGCCCGGCCAGATCAGACTACTGTCACGGCGGCGGGTGCGCGTGGCCATCTCAGCCCCGCCCGGCGCCGCGGCCCAGTTGCCGGATCGCGGCGGTCAGCTGGGAAATGTCGGTCCGAAGGTCGGTCAGCGTCTCCTGCCGCCCGGCCGACATCTCTTCCAGGATGCGCAGAAGCTGCACGTCGATCGACCGCAGCCGCATCCGGCTTTCCGGGTCTGCGGTGCCGCCTTCGGTGGCCTCCAGCACCGCCAGAAGCTTCTCCTGCCCCTCGGCGATCCGGCGCAGCAGCGCGGGCTGCCCTTTCTCGGCGTCAATCTTCTCGGTCAGCCGAGTCATCACCGTGACCAGTTCGGAAATCTTCGCCTCCGACGCATAGCGGTTCGCCTCGGTCTGGGTCTGGAGGGCCTGCAACTCCTCCATCTGCTGCGCCATGTGGTCGACCAGAAGCCCAAGCGCGTTCTGGTCCGATCCTTCCCCGTCGCCAGCAAAGCCGAGACGAGTGATCGAGGAGAGCCATTCCTCCAGCTCGCGGATGAAGCGGTTCTGGCCGTGGCCAGCGAACAGTTCCAGCAGGCCCAGCACCAGCGATCCGGCCAGACCCAAGAGCGAGGAGGAGAAGGCCGTGCCCATCCCGCCAAGCTGGCTCTCCAGCCCCCCCATCAGCTTGCCGAAGACGTCGAGCCCGCTTTCGCCTTCCTGCGGGGCCAGCGAGCGGATCGTCTCGACCACGGCGGGGACGGTGGTGGCCAGCCCCCAGAACGTGCCAAGAAGGCCAAGGAAGACCAGAAGGTTGATCAGATAGCGGGTGATGTCGCGCGCCTCGTCGATCCGCTGGACGACCGAATCCTGGATCGACCGCGAGGAGGAGGACGAGATCGACATCCGCGCGGAACGCGAGCGCAGAAGCGCGGCAAGGGGCGCCAGCAGACGGGGCGGCGTTTCGGTTTCGGCCTCGGATGCGCCGCGAACGAAGTTCTCGATCCAGTAGACCGACTGCGCCAGAATCCAGACCTGCCAGAAGCAGGACAGCACCCCGAACAGGAAGACCAGCCCGATCAGGCCGTTCAGGATCGGGTTGGTGTGCAGGATGTTCAGCACGGTGCCGTAGATCAGCCAGGCCCCGGCGCCCACCAGGATGCAGACCAGCAGCATGGTGGTGATGGCACGGATCGGCTGCGAGAAAGTCGTCGTGACCTCGGCCGCCCGGGTGTCTGTCTGGGACATGCTGCCCTCTGGTGTCCTGCCTGGCGCGGAGTCTAGCAGGATGCGGCAGGGTGCCAAGCAAAAGGTCAGGTCAGCGCACGGACCCTTTCGGCCAGCCAGTCGAGGTCAGGATCGCGGATGCCGAGATCGGCCAGATGGGCGGCGGTGGACCAGAGGTAGTCGCAGTTCCGGCCCCGACCGCCGGTGGCGGTGGCGATGATCCGGGCCTGTTCCTCGCGATCAAGGTGGCAATATTGGACGTGATCGGGGTCGATGACATAGGCCAGCGCCTGCAAGGACCCGGCATCGGTGGCGAGGGCCAAGGTCATCTCCAGATAGGCCGAGGAGACAAGCTCGCGTTCGCGCAGGGTGAAGAGCGTGGCAGCCTCGGCCCCCGGATCGACCCGGAAGGCAATCCCGGTGCAGCTTGCACCGTCTGCCCGGTCCAGCGCCAGCACCAGCCCCGGATGCTCTACCGTACCGCGATGGTGGATCGACCGCATGCAGAAGCTGCGGTGCCAGCCGTCAAGCCGCGCGATGCGCCGCTCGGCCACCGGAAAGCCGGGGTCCCAGATCAGCGATCCGTAGCCGAAGACCCAGAGAGGTTCCTGCATGACTGGCCCTGTTGCGATCCGCCCTGTAAACACCGGCGGACGGGCAATGAAAAGGGCCGCAAGATGCGCAAGCTTCTGTTCTTCTCGGTGGTGCTGGTGGCGCTCTGGTCGGGCTACTGGTACGTCGGCCGGAGCGCGGTGCGCGACGGGGTGAACAGCTGGTTCGCGGATGCCGCAGGTCAGGGCCTGGTCGCCGAAAATACCGGGGTGACGGTCGCAGGCTACCCGAACCGCTGGGATCTGACGGTCGAGGGCCTGCACCTGGCCGACCCCGACGCCGCCGTCGGCTGGACCGCCCCCTTCGTGCAGGTCTTTGCGATGACCTGGAAGCCCTGGCACATCATCGCCGCCTTCCCGCCGGACCAAGAGGTGGCCCTGCCGGATCAGGTGGTGACCCTGGCCTCCGAAGGCATGCGCGCGAGCTTTCGGGCCAAGCCCGCCCTGGACCTGCCGCTTGCCGCCGTAATCCTGGAAACCAACCGCCTGACGGCAAGTTCGACAGCGGGCTGGACGGTCGGGGCGGGGCGCAGCGTCGCCTCGATCAGCGCTGACGAGGACGTGCCCGGCGCGGGCGACGCCCTAAACACCTATGTCCTGTCACTGGACATGGCCGACGTGACGCCGGACCCCGCATTCCTCGCAAGGGTCAAGGCGGTGGCGATCCCGGGCCTGCCGCCCTCGGACCTGCCCCAGACGATGGACCGGGTGATCGGCAGCATCTTCGTGACCCTCTCCGCGCCCCTTGACCGTCATGCGCGCAAGACGAAACCCTATCTCACGCGGATCGAGGTCAACCAGCTCAACTTCGCCTGGGGCCAGCTCGCCGCCACCGCCAAGGGTCTGGTCGAGGCCGACGACCAGGGCTTCGCCGCCGGAGAGATCACGGTCGAGATCACCAACTGGGACCGGCTCCCCGCGATCCTTGTCGCCGCAGGGCTGGTCAAACCCGAAATGGCCCCGACCATCGCGCGCGGAATGCAGGCGCTGGCATCCCAGTCGCCCGATCTTTCGGTCCTCTCGCTGACCTTGAAACTCACCGACGGCCAGATGAGCTTCGGCCCCTTCCCGCTCGGCCCTGCGCCCCGGATGGTGCCGCCGACCGGCTAGCGGCAGTAAGCCCCGCCCTTCCGGGCCGAGGCGTCGAAGTGGAAATGGTCCTCGTGGTACCCATCGGACCCCGGGCCGAGCGTGGTCATGAAATAGCCGCAGCCCGCCTTGTAGATGCGGCGGAGCAGCTTGTTGTAGTTCTGGGCGACCGTCAGCACCTTGCCGTTCGACAAGACGAAAGCCGCGATGTCGATGGCGCGGCCCTTGCCGTGCTCGCTGATCTTCGCGCCCTTTATGTTGTTGCGGCTGCGGCAGCTGTAATGCGCAGCCACCCGCATCTCGACGAGGTTGCCGTTGAAGGCCGGTTGCGCGACCTCGTCCACCCAGCGGTCCAGCGCCTTGGCGATGGAGCAGTCGACCGTCGCCGTCTGGCTGAGCCGGACCCCCGCGACCGAGGTGATCGCCACCGGGTCCTCGACCCCGCAGCCCTTTACCTTCGACTTGATCGGCGCAATCTCCTCACCCTTGATCGAGGCTATGCCGCAGACCGACCCCTTCTTCGAGGCAGCCTCACGCTTCTTCTTCCGCTCTTCCTTCTTCGAGGGCGGCGGCATCGACGCCAGGTCGATCTCGTCGTCCGGCACTTTCCCGGACAGGTCCAGCCCCGGCGCGTTGGAGGCGGCCTTCAGGGCCGCCAGCCCCTCGGTCAGGGCCCTGGGTCGCGGCACAGGGCGCAGGGAGCTGGCCAGAACGCTGTCCGACAGTGCGGCTTCCGGGGCGACGGCAGCATCGGCCGCGACGGTCGCCTCGACGGCTGGCGCTTCTGCGGCAGAGACAACGGTCAGGCGCGGGTTTGGCGGCGGCAACGGCGAGCGGTTGATCTCTTGCGCAAAGGCCCCCTGCCCCAGGCAGAGGCACAGCGCCAGAAATCCGCGCCGCACCGGCTCAGCCCTCGTTCGCAGGCGGCACGCCTCGCCCGAAATCCGGCGCGGCGGTGTCCTGTCCGGCCTCGATGATCCCGCGCCGGATCGCGCGGGTGCGGGTGAAATAGGCGTGCAGATGCTCGCCGTCGCCCATCCGGATCGCGCGCTGCAACACGAACAGCTCCTCGGCAAAGCGGCCAAGGATATCCAGCACCGCGTCCTTGTTGGTCAGGAACACGTCACGCCACATCACCGGGTCGCTGGCCGCGATCCGGGTAAAATCGCGGAAACCGGCGGCGGAATACTTGATGACCTCGGACTGCGAAACCCGGCGCATGTGGTCCGCAACGCCCACCATCGTGTAGGCGATGGCGTGGGGTACATGGCTCACGACCGCGACCACAAGGTCATGGTGCGCCACATCCATCGTGTCCACCTTGGCTCCCATGCCTTCGATCAGCGCCCGCAACCGCGCCAGCGCCTCCGGGTCGCAGCCTTCGGGCGGGGTCATCAGCCACCAGCGGTTCTGGAACAGCGTGGCAAAGCCGGAGCGAGGGCCGGAATATTCCGTCCCCGCCATCGGATGCCCGGGGATGAAATGCACCCCTTCGGGCAGGTGCGGCGACACCGCATCGACCACCGCCTGCTTGACCGACCCAACGTCGGTCACGGTCGCGCCCGGCTTCAGGTGCGGCGCGATCTCGGCGGCGATCTCGCCCATCACGCCGACCGGAACCGCCAGCACCACCAGATCGGCGCCCTGCACCGCCTCGGCGGCGCTGTCGGTCACGCGGTCGCAGAACAGCGTCTTCGCCACCGCCCGCGTCTCAGCCGATTTGGCGTAACCGACGATCTCACCGGCCAATCCGCCCGCCCGCATCGCATGGGCCATCGACGAGGCGATCAGCCCCAGCCCGATCAGGGCGACGCGCGGATAGATCACCTGACCCTTCACCGGACACCCTTGAACTGCGCCACCGCATGCGCCACCTGGCGGCACGAGGCTTCGTCCCCGATGGTGATCCGCAGGCAATGCGGGAGCTTGTAGCCCGCCACCCGCCGCACGATCAGGCCCTGCTTCTGCAGGAAGGCATCGCAGGCCTCGGCCTCGTCCTGGCTGGCGAAGCGGGCGAGAATGAAGTTGGCCATCGAGGTATCCGAAGGCACGCCGATCTCGGCCAGCGCATTCGCCAGCCAGCTGCGCATCCGTGTGTTCTCGCTGCGGCACTTCGCGACATAGTCCTGGTCACGAACGGCAGCCTCGGCAGTCTCAAGCTGGGTCGTCGACAGGTTGAACGGCCCCCGGATCCGGTTCAGCACGTCGATCACATGTTTTGGCCCGTAGCCCCAGCCGATCCGCAACCCGCCAAGGCCATATATCTTCGAGAAGGTCCGCGTCATCACCACATTGTCGCGCGCATCGACCAGCCCCGCGCCGCCGTCGTAACCCTCGACAAACTCGGCGTAGGCCCCGTCCAGCACCAAAAGCGCTTGCGGCGGCAGGTTCTCGGCCAGCCGGGCGATTTCGGCTGCGGAAATCATGGTGCCGGTCGGGTTGTTCGGGTTGGCGATGAACACCAGCTTCGTGCGCCGGTTGCAGGCGGCCAGGATCGCATCCACATCCGCCGTCCGCTCGCGCTCCTGCACCTCGACCGGAGTCGCACCCACGGCCATCGTCGAGATGCGGTACATCAGGAAGCCGTGCTCGGTGAACACCACTTCGTCGCGCGGCCCGGCATAGGCCTGGCAGAGGAAGGTGATGATCTCGTCCGAGCCCGCCCCGCAGATGATGCGGGCCGCGTCCAGCCCGTGCACCTCGGCAATCGCGGCGCGCAGGTCGGCGTGGTCGGTGACGGGATAGCGGTGCAGGCTGTGGACCGTGCGGGCAAAGGCTTCCTTGCTCTTGTCCGAGGGCCCGAACGGGTTTTCGTTCGACGAAAGTTTCACCACATTGGCCACGCCCGCCACATGTGCCTTGCCGCCCTCGTAAAGAGCGATGTCAAGGATGCCTGGCTGCGGCTTGATCTGGTCGTTCATCATGGCCCCCGGGGTGCAGGCCCCGTTTACCCGCCTGAAGCGCACATGGCCAGAGGGTTCCGTCCGGTGCTGCGACCGTGACACCGCCCCGGATCAGACCGCAAGGAAGTTGGTGAACTGCCAAGGGTCGTCCTCGTCCCGATCCTCGGCAAAGCGGTTGATCCGGTTTTGCAAGGGCGTCCAGTCGGTGTAGTGGCATTCGATCCGGCCCAGGTAGGGGCGCTGGACCTCAAGGCAGCGGACATGGTCCATCTCGTCCGCCTCGACAAAGCCTTCCTTCGGGTTCTCCGCCGCCCAGACCATCGCCGCCAGCACGGCGGATGTCACCTGCATCCCCGTCGCGTTCTGCCAGGGGGCCAGCCGCCGAGCCTCCTCGCAGGACAGCCGCGAGCCATACCACATCGCGCCTTTCGCATGGCCATAAAGGAACACGCCCAGATCATCGCCCCCGGCGGTGATTTCCTCGACCGTCAGGATATGGCTCTCCGGCTGGCGTTGTCCGGCCCCGTTCATCTCATAGAGGCTGAGGATCGCGTCATTGCTGGGGTGATAGGCGTAGTGGCAGGTCGGGCGATAAAGCGCGTCAGCGCCATCCCAGACCGTATAATAGTCCGGGATCGACAATGCCTCGTTGTGGGTAATGACCAGCCCGTATTGCTGGCCGACATCCGGGCACCAGCTGCGCACCCTTGTATCCGCGCCGGGGCGGTCGATCCAGATCGCATAGCCCGGCCCGTGCTCGAAGGCATGACCTTGCGGCGGCAGCGACTTCTCATGCGTGCCCCAGCCCAGTTCGGCGGGCTGGTAGCCTTCGGACAAGAGGCCATCCACCGACCAGGTGTTTACGAAGACCCCGGCGGGCTTGGGCCGCGCCGACACCTGCGTGTCACGCTCGGCGATATGGATGCCCTTGACCCCCAGCCCCTGCATCAGCCCAGCCCAGCCCTCGCGCGTCCGTGGATCAGCCGCCACCCCGGTATCCGCCGCCAGCCGCAGAAGCGCCTCCTTCAGCAGCCACGACACCATCCCCGGATTGGCCCCGCAGCAGGACACCGCCGTCGGCCCGCCGACATAGGCCTTGCCCAAATCCCGCACCCGTTCCCGCAGCGGATAGTTCGTCCGCTCGGCATTCGGCAGGGTCGAGCCGAAGTAGAACCCCGGCCAGGGCTCCACCACCGTGTCGATGTACTGGACCCCGATCTCCTGCGCCAATTTCATCAGCTCGATCGAATCCACGTCCACCGACAGGTTGACGATCATTCCCCGCCCCTCAGGGAACAGCGGCCGGAGAACCTCGGCAAAGTTCTCCGCGGTCAGCGCCACCTGCAGATGCCGGATGTCCCGCTGGTGCAGGAGATGCGCAAACTCATCCGACGGTTCGATCACCGTGAACTGCCCCCGGTCGAAACCGATGTGCCGTTCGATCAGCGGCAACGTCCCCCGGCCGATCGACCCGAAGCCGATCATCACCAGCGCGCCCGCGATGCGGGCGTGGACGGTATGGGTCATCGCTGTCTCCCTATTTCAACGACCGGGCCTGCAACCAGTCCATCAGCGCCATCAGCACGCCCGAGGCGACGAAGGTCAGATGGATCACCACCAGCCAGAACATCTCGGTCTCGCCAAAGGTCGTCGCGGTCTCCAGGTCGCTGATCTCCATGAACCGCTTCAGCAGGTGGATCCCCGAAATCGCAACGATCGAAGCGATCAGCTTCATCTTCAACCCGCCGAAATCGACCTTGCCCATCCAGCCCGGCCGGTCCTCGCCCACGTCAATGTCGAACTTCGAGACAAAGCTTTCGTAGCCCGAGAACATGACGATCAGCAAAAGGTTCGCCGCCAGCGTCAGGTCGATCATGGTCAGCGCGACCAGGATCATCTTCTCCGCCGTCAGCTCCAGCACCTGCGGCAGGTAGTGGACCAGCTCCTTGACGAAGATCACCGTCAGCATCCCGAGCGTCACCGCCAGCCCCAGATACATCGGCGCCATCAACCAGCGGCTGGCAAAGAGCCCCTGTTCGAAGCGGGTCTCGATCGAGGGTCTTTCTGGCATATCGGGCTCCGGAAATGAAAAGGGCCCGCCGGATGTGGCGGGCCCCTGCTCTGCCGACAAGGGGCAGGGATCAGTTCTTGGCGTAGTATTCGACGACCAGGTTCGGTTCCATCTGCACCGGATAGGGCACGTCGCCCAGGCCCGGGGTGCGGACGAACTTCGCGGTCAGCTTGTGGGTGTCGACTTCCAGATAGTCAGGCACGTCCCGCTCGGTCAGGGCAATCGCCTCGACGATGGCCGCCATCTGGCGCGACTTTTCGCGGACGGAAATCACGTCGCCTTCCGACACACGGTAGGACGCGATGTTCACCCGCTTGCCGTTCACCAGGACATGCCCGTGGTTCACGAACTGGCGGGCAGCGAAGATCGTCGGGACGAACTTGGCGCGGTAGACCACCGCGTCCAGGCGGCGCTCCAGCAGGCCGATCAGCATCTCGCCGGTGTCGCCGCGCACACGCTCGGCTTCGCCATAGATCTTGCGGAACTGCTTTTCGGTCAGGTCGCCGTAGTAGCCTTTCAGCTTCTGCTTGGCGCGCAGCTGCGTCCCGAAGTCCGACAGCTTGTTCTTCCGGCGCTGGCCGTGCTGGCCCGGACCGTACTCGCGCTTGTTGATCGGGGACTTCGGACGGCCCCAGATGTTCTCGCCCATGCGGCGGTCGATCTTGTACTTGGCAGAGGTGCGTTTGGTCACCGCTGATCTCCTTCTATGTTGTCGAAGGGCGTTGTCCTCTGACCTTGCGGCCCGACAGGCATCCCCTTGCGGGGGCCACCAACACCAATGAAAAGCCCCGGAATCGCTTCCGGGACGGTTGGGCTTATAGAGGCAAAACCGGGGGAGTCAACAGGGCCCACCTCCACCCCGCGCCCCCATCGCAGGTCAGGGTTCTGCCCGACTCCCGTCGCGACCAGGAAGATCGGACACCGTCCCACGCCCAAGGGTCAGGACCCGTTCTTGCATCACGACCAGAGCATGTCGGTTGCAGCGAGGGCGATGGCAGAGAGGAAGACCTTGGGAAACCAGTCGCAGTGGCTCCTGGCAGGGCGGCGACGGAAAACCGCATTGGTTCGTCGCTGCCCTTGGTGTCGCCAAGACGCCACGGGATCTTCCCACCACCTGAACGGCGGGCATGTCGCCCACCGTCGGGTTTGCCCCGACACGCGTCTGGCCGACGCCTATTTCGCTGCGCGGGTGTCGGGCGCGGGATCTGCGAGAAAAACGTGCTCCTCGTCATCGTCCCCGTATGCTTTGGGCATGACCAGCGCCACGCCCGAAATCAGGCAGGCAATCGCGGCGGCGATCCAACCCGTCATATGTTCGCCCAGAAGGATGATGCTCCAGATGATGCCTCCGCCGGTCGCGGCATAGCCGACCTGGCTGGTAAAGACGGCCCCGGTGGTGCGGACCGCGATCACCGACAGCACCATGCTCGTCGCGCTCATTGCGGCGATGAGGAGAAAGGCCCAGCCAACGCCGTTGATGACTTCGTTCACGGGGATGAACGAGCCACTCAGCACCGAGATGGGAGTGGCAATCAGCGCCGATGCAACGACGATGCCGGTCGTTGTGCCGATCGCGCCGGAGGCCGTCTCGGGCAAAGAGGCGATCATAAGGCCTTCGGCCGCGTAAAAAGCGGGAACCAGGAGCGCCGCCAGAATCCAGATCCAGCCGTGGGACCCAATTGCGCCGCCGCCGGGCAGGATGATCATCAGAACACAGACAAGGCCGAGGCTCAGTCCGATGAACCGCTTAAGACTGGGGGCCTCCAGCCCGATCAGTGCAGCCACAGCGAACACGATGAAGCTCTCGACCGCCAGGATGATCGAGATCACCATGGCCGGCAGGTTTTCGGCGACCCAGAACAACGTCATCTGTGGAAGCGCCCCGCCGATCAGGCCGATCAGGCCATATCGCGCGAGGTCGGCACGGCTTCGGCCCGGGTACTGCCCGGACACGATCGAGAGGAAGATCATGATCGTGGCGCTGCACCAGAGCGTCCAGAATATGACACCGAACGGGCTGAGGCCCTCTTGCATGACGATGCGCGACAGGGACGGGATCACCCCCCACAGCGCGCCGATCAGCAGCAGCAGGAACCCGCCCTTGAGGAGGCTGATCGTCCTGCGCAGGTTCTGTTCCCGGCGGTAGACCTCGCTCGCCATGGTCACGAAGACGCGGCTGAGGTTGCCCAGCGCGTCGTCGCGGCGCGAAATGTCGTCCAGCCCAAGCCGTGACGGATCGAAACCCTTGCCCTCGACCATACGCGATGCGCTTGCCAGCCGGTCGACCTGGCGCAGATACTCCAGCTCCTTGTCGCGCAGGCGCTTGCGTTCCAGCCCCGCGTTGATGCGCGCCCGCAAAAGGACGATGTCGAAGGACTTGGTCAGGAAATCCTCGGCCCCCAGTTCGATGGCCTTGACGACATCGTCCATTTCCTCAAGCGAGGAGATCACGATGACTGGCACGTCGCGCAAGGCAGTGTCGGCCTTCATCGCCTGCAAGACCTGAAAGCCGTCCATTCCCGGCATGACGATGTCGAGCACGACCATGTCGATGCCGCCCTGGGCAAGGCGCCCGAGAGCCGCTGCACCATCCGGCGCTTCCTCGACATCGTGGCCAAGATTGCGGACCGCCAGTGTCATTTTCAGGCGGGTCTGCTTGTGGTCGTCGACCACAAGAACCCTGCCGCGGAACCCCGCCATTGCCATTCTCCCCATCGTCCTGCCGTTTCAGGCCACCAGCAGGCCTTTCAGGCCCATTTCCACAGTCTTGTATTCCCGCATTACCGCATCGACCCGGGAGGCGGCGGCGGCGACCTCGCCCTCCCGCCCGATCGCCTCGATTTCGCGGCAGAGTGCCTCCAGGGCAACGGCCCCGAAATCCGTCGCGCTGCCCTTGAGGGTGTGGGCGGCACGGCGCAGGGCGTCGGCGTCATTCGCTTCAACCGCCGCAGCAAGGCCATTCACCAGCCCGGGGCCGTCATCAAGAAAGCTCTGGACCAGTTCCCTGAAGGCAGCATGGTCGCCGCCGATCACATCGAGAAGCTGTGCAAGGGCCTTGGGGTCCAGTTCGCCTTCGGGTGCGGACATTGGTTCCCCCATCGTTTCCAGGCCGCCATCAAGGCAGGCTCTCAGGGCCCGCACCAATGCTTCGACACGGATGGGCTTGCTCACATAGTCGCTCATTCCGGCCGCGATGAAGCGCTCGCGGTCTCCCTCCATCGCGTTGGCCGTCACCGCGACGATCTTCGGCCGCTTGCCTTCCGGATACGTCGCGATGATCCGACGCGTTGTCTCGACCCCGTCCATCTCGGGCATCTCGATGTCCATCAGGATCAGGTCGTAGGGCTGGCGCTCCAGCGCCTCCAGCACCTCCAACCCGTTGCCAGCGACATCGGCGCGATAGCCCAGCCGCTTCAGGATCATCCCGCCGAGCTTCTGGTTGGTTGGATGGTCGTCGGCCAGCAGGATCCGGGCCGGCAGTTCTGCCGCAAGCTGGTCGTCGATGCGAGGGCGGTCCATGCGCCGGTGGGGAAGAACCCGTGCGGGCTCACCAAGCGCGATGGTCAGAAGCGCGTTGAGCAGCGTCGAGGGCTTTATCGGCTTGGCCATGACCTCGGCAAAACCAGCGGTTTTCAGCGCCCCGGCATCATGATCACCCGCATGGCCGAGAGAGCTGAGCAGGATCAGTGGCATCGGCTGGGGATCGGGCAGGTCGCGGATCGCCTGGGCAAGGCCGAAGCCGTCCATGTCGGGCATATGCATGTCAAGAATTGCGATGTCGAATCGCTGGCCATCACGCAGCAGCACCAGCGCCTCGGCAGGTCCCGTTGCATATGTCGGCTTCATCGACCAGATTTCGCACTGGCGCGTCAGGATCTGGCCGTTCGTGGTATTGTCATCGACGATCAGCACGCGCCTGCCTTCAAGATCGGGACGCGCCTCGTTGATGCGGACCGCTCGTATCTGTTCGGCCACCGGCGCCCTGATCGTGAAGCTGAAGCTGGAGCCCTTTCCGGGTTCGCTTGTCACCCCGATCTCTCCGCCCATCAAGGATACCAACCGCTGGCTGATGGCAAGTCCAAGGCCTGTTCCGCCAAAGCGGCGCGTGGTCGAGGCATCTGCCTGCGTGAAGGATTGGAAAAGCCGGCCGATCCGGTCGGGCGGGATGCCGATCCCGGTATCCTGGACGGTCATGCGCAGGGTGCAGTCGTCGACCTCCGCCGCCGCACCGCCTTCGCGTCCGACGGTCAGGACGACCTCGCCCTTTTCGGTGAACTTTATCGCGTTGTTCAAAAGGTTGAGGAGGACCTGCCGCAACCGGGTCGGATCCGAGACGATCCTCTGCGGAACCTCGGTTTCGATCACATAGGCAAGGTCCAGACCCTTCTTGCCCGCGGCCATTGCCACAAGGTCAAGCGCCCCTTCGATGCATTCGCGCAAGTCGAACGCCACGCGCTCCAGATCCAGCTTGCCCGCCTCGACCTTCGAGAAATCCAGGATATCGTTCAGGATCGTCAGCAGGCTTTCGGCGCTGTCGTTGATGGTGCGTGCAAATTCCGCCTGTTCAGGTGGGAGGTCAGTATCGAGCAATAGATTGCTCATCCCGATGATGCCGTTCATGGGCGTGCGGATTTCATGGCTCATGCTGGCGAGGAACTGGCTTTTGGCCGTGGTGGCACGCATCGCCTCGTCCCGGGCTTCGGCAAGGCTCGTGACGAGTTCGCGCTGTTTCGCCGCCAGCGCCTCGCGCTCTCGCAGGCTGTCGCGGAAGAGGCCCAGGGTGCGACTCATCACGCCGATCTCGTCGCGACCGGCATCCGGGATCGGCGTCGAGAGATTCCCGCCTGTAATTTCCGTCATCGCAGACATCACGCGACGCAGGGGATTGGTGATCGTGGCGATGATCCCAAGCGTCAGCAAAAGCCCAAGGACCGCCGCCACAACCGAGATCTGCGTGGCGCGAGTGACGGCCGAATTTGCCGAGGTAAGCGCGTCCTGCCCAGTCGTGACTGCCTGCGCCTCCAGCCGGTCTACCAATGCGCCAAGTTCCGCGTCGACATTCAGGATGTGCGACTGGCCTTGCGCCACCAGCGAGTTGCCGAGAACACGCTGATCTTGGCTGTAGGCATCGACCGCCAGGAAGGCCTGCTCCCGCAAGGCGGCCACTTCCTTGCGGATCCGCGCGACACTGTCGGGCGCCATCGGCTCAAGCGCGTCAAGATCGGCCATCAGCGCATCATGGGCGGCGTTGGCATTGCTCTCGGACCGCATGAGCAGGCTGACGGCAAGATCCGAAAGCCAGTATTTCAATTCGCCGAAGCGGGCCGCCGCAGAATAGGCCAGGCGCAGTTCGCCGACCCGCGCCACCTCTTGCGCGATCGCCTCGGCATTGCGCGAAAGGCGCTGTCCGAGATAGGCGTTCGATCCGATCAGGGCCGCCAGCAGGACGATGGCCAGAAACGCCAGTCGCGCGAAGATCGACACTCGCCCCAGCATATTGGCCACTCGATCCAACCGCGCCATTCGCGGCCTTACGGGTAGAGGGTGATGCTGATCACGCCACCCAGATCGCCAAGCGCGCCGCCTTCCTTGGGATAGCCCGTGACATCGACTTCGCCCGCCGGCGAACCATGACAGGCCAGACAGCCCTCGGTGTAGTATTCGGGAACCATGACGCGAAAGGCTTCGCGATCTCCGGTCTCGGTCAGGCTGGAGTAGACGGCTCCCTTCTGCCATTCGGGAGAAAGCAGGTATTCGGTGATGACCTGATCCTCCCAGGCGTCGGGTCGGGACTTCCGGTTGCGCACGAGGCTCATTGGCGCGGTGACCTTGATTTCGGCTCGGTCCCCGGCCTTGCTCAGGAAGGTTTCGTTCACGAGGCGACCAAAGACCGCCGGCACGAAACCCTTGAACGCGATGCCTTCACGGTTGATCGACGCGGCGTTGGCATCCATCACCTCGGTGATCGAGGCCATCAGGGCCGAGATAAGGTCGGCCTCGCGCGCGTCCATGCCGTCACTCAGGGGCGGCGCGCCGGTCTTTTCCACGAATGCCTTGGTGGCGCGGGCCAGAACCTCTTTGCCCGTCAATCCCTTGTCGCCGATTGCGGGATCATTGATCAGCGCCTGCTCTGCCCCGATGACGGCACGGGCCGATTGCAGCAGGACCGCAAGGCGAAGAGCCAGATCCAGCTCGGCCTCCTGGCTTACCTCGGCCTTCGTGGGCGCGCCCGTGAGGAAAGCGATGGTGAAGATGATCGCCAGAGACACAGGCTTGAAAGACATTTTCAGATCCCACACCCGCAGATCCTGGCTCAAGGCGTCTCACCAGACGGTCCGCTACCACCGGGCTACCCTGCGTCAACTTGGCGCACCGATCAAGCACCGAACTTGACCAGAGACACCGTCCGAGCCCGGCGACTGGTTCTGACGATCAATGAGCCTGGACGCTGGAGCCTAGAGCGCCTGCAGCCGGTGAAAGCGCGACTGTTCGTAGACCAGCGCCGGCCCCTCGCCCAGATCGATCTCGGCGATATGGCCGATGAACACGGTATGCGAACCCGCATCGGTCATCTCGGCCACCTCGCACGAGAAATTGGCCACCGCATCGGCCAGAACCGGCAGGCCATGCCCGTCCTCGTGCCAGCGGCCCTCGCTAAACTTGCCCTCGCCGGTGGCACCGTCCGCCCCGGCAAAGCGCAGCGCGATGGCCTGCGCCTCGCCCGCCAGCAGGCTGACGTTGAATCGCCCGGTTTCACGCACCATGGCGCAGGTGCCGGTCTTGCGGTTCAGGCAGACCAGCAGGCTTGGCGGATCGGCGCTGACCGAGCAGACCGCGGTGGCGGTGATGCCGCGCCGTTCGGGTCCGGCCCGGCTGGTCACGATAGTGACCGCGCCGGGAAACCGCGCCATGGCCGTGCGAAAGCTGTCGCGATCGACGGGGCTGCCCAACTCAGGCCGCCTTCAGCTGGGCCAGATAGGCACCGGCGGCGGCCGGATCGGCGAACCACGGGAAGAAGTCGCGCGGGTCGTCGAAGCCGTTCGCCATCCGGTGCGCCAGCCGCGGCTCGCCGCAGGCCGCCCCCATGATGTCCAGGATGAAGGGCGGCGGCGGCAAGAGCAGCATGTTGGTCCAGCGCACCACCCATTGCGCATAGGCCCAGAAGGCATCGAAGGTGCCTTGCATGAACGCTTCGTCAAAGGGCGCCTCGCCATGGGCGAGGATGCGGTCGAGATAGACCGCCGCCGCCTTTGCCGCGTTGTTCGACCCCTGCCCGGTGATCGGATCGTTCAGGCAGACCGCATCGCCCAGGCCCAGCACCTTGCGCCCCGAGGGCAGGGTGGCGACCGGGTGGCGTATCGTCGGGGCAAAGCGCCCGGCCAGGATGCCGTTGGCATCGGTCAACTGGCAATTCTTCGACCGTTCGTATTCCCAGGGCAGGAAGGTCGTCAGGATCTCCAGCGATTTTGCCAGGTGGGCCTCGGGCGTCGTCACATCGGCCCAGCAATCCATCGGCCCGCCGGGGATGCCCTCGAATACCATGATCTCGCAGGGGCCGGTGCTGGTCAGGGCAGGAAAGACGAAGTATTCACCCACGCCGGGGATCAGGTTGAACTCCACCGCGGAATGTGGCTGGCGCGGCGTCATGCCGGTCACATAGGTCAGGGCAAGGGCGCGCATCGGCTTGTCATAGGCCGATTTCTCCGCATCGCGGGCGAACATGCGGCCGACCTCGCCCTTGCCCGAGGCAACGATCACCAGGTCATCCTCGGCGGCATAGGCGTCGATCTCGGCAATCCCGGCATCGGCGATCACCATCTCGCCGCCCAGCCGGCCGAACTCGGCCATCCAGCGGGGCACCTTCACGCGCTGGTCCACCGACAGGGCGTCGCGGTCCAGCCGCGCGGCCCAGTCGATCAGCCGCGTGCCCGATCCATCCGGGTTCGGCACGATGAAGTTGATGCCCTGCACCGGCGGGCAGTCCTTGGCCCAGAAGTCGATGCCAAGGGCGGCTTCATGAGCCAGCGCGTTCGAGAACATGCACTGGCTGGACAGCACGCGACCGGTGGCGATGTCTTCTGCCGTGCGGTTCTGCACGATGCGCACGCGGTAGCCCTTTTGCAAGAGGCCGATGCCCAGTTGCAGCCCCGCTTGCCCGCCGCCGATGATGGTGATCTTTCTCATCTCTCTCTCCCTGTTCTGTCCGGTTCAGTCCATCAGCTTCGGAATGGCCGGTTCCGCCCGTTCCGGTCCCATGGCGGTGTAGCCGCCATCCACGCAGATATCGGTGCCGGTGATGAAGCTCGCCTCGTCCGAACACAGGAACAGCACCGTGGCCGCCACCTCTTCGGGGTCGGCCACGCGGCCAAGCAGGTGGAACGGCGCGGCCACCCCGTCGGTCTTGGCGCGGTTGCCGTGGGTCAGCTGGTCCATGATGTTCGACCAGGTCCAGCCGGGGCTGACGGCGTTGACGCGGATGCCCTCGGGCGCGAGGTCCATCGCCTGATTGCGCGTCAGTTGCAGGATCGCCGCCTTGGACACCGGATAAAGCCAGCGCCCGGTCTGCGCCACGCGCGAGGAAATTGAGCCGAAGTTGACGATGGCTCCCCGGTTCTTCGCCAGTTCCGCCCGCGCCGCCTGCATCAGCATGACCGAGCCGACAAGGTTCACGTCCAGCGCCTCAAGCCATTCGGCGCGGGTCGAGGCGGCGCCATTGTCCAGATAGGTGCAGGCGACATTGACCAGAAAGTCGATCCGGCCAAAGCGCCGGGTGGTCTCGGCCACCAGGGCGGCAATCTGGCCATCGTCGCGCAGGTCGCAGCGGCAAAAGCCGACCCCTTCGCCCAGATCGCCCGCCAGATCGCCCGCCGGTTCGACGATATCCGCCACCATCACCCGCGTTCCGGCGGCGCGGAACCCCGCGACCACGGCCCGGCCGATCTTGGTGGCGCCGCCCGGCACGATCGCCACCTTGCCCTGCAATCCACGCATCCGGTTCCCTCCTGGGTATTTTGAGTTTGAAACAGATTTCGGCAGCCGGTTCCCTCGCGCTATCCGCCAGGCGCGCTCGTTATCCGGAAAACGAAAAAATCGTGTATCGGACGGATCGGTTGTGGCCGCGTCGTGCTAGGCTTGCGTCGTCAGATCAGGAAAGGCCCGGACAGGTTCGATGACTGCCCCTCGCGTGAAAGCCCCGCTTTCGGCACACGCCCTGTTCCGCTCGTCCGATCTGGACGAGGCGCGGGAACGGGTGGCGGCGGTCTTCTGTCCTCATCGGCTGGAAACCCTGGGGACCGAGGCGCGGTTCGATGCGCGCCACCACCATCTGCCGGGGCAGAGCCTGTCGCTGAACTATATCGAATATGGCGCGCGCACGCTGATCGCGCCGGGCGAGTTGCAGGGCTTCTATCTCTTGCAGATTCCACTGGAAGGCGGAGCCGAAATAACCAATGGCACCAGCCGCTATCTGTCGACACCGGCGCAAGCGGCGGTGTTGAACCCGCATCTGCCCACCCGCATGGTGTGGGAGGCCGGCGCCCGGCAGGTTCTGGTGCAAATCGACCGGCGCGCGATGCAGGGCCACCTTGCGACCGAACTCGGCGGTCCATCCGACCGGCCGCTGACCTTTCAGGGCCCGCTGGATCTGACCACCGGACCGGGGGCTGCGCTGCGTCGGCTGGTGCTGTGGCTGGTGGCCGAGTCCGATGCGGGCAGCCCGCCGATCGGCGCGGGGCTGATGGCGCGCCAGATCGAGCACGCCGTCCTGTCGGGACTGATAGAGGCGGCGGCGCATGACCATTTCGGCGCGCTGGCCCGCCACAAGGCTGCGCCCCGCCCGCGTCATTTGCGCCTTGCCGAAAGCTATATCGAGGCAAACCTCGACCAACCGCTGACCTTGCGGGACGTGGCCGAGGCAGCAGGCATTTCCCCGCGTGGGCTGCAACTGGTGTTCCGCCAGCATCGTGATACCACGCCACTGGGGTTCTGGCGCGACGTGCGGTTGGCGCGGGCCCATGACGATCTGCGCGCCGCCAGCCCCGGCACCACCGTGACCGAAGTGGCGTTGCGCTGGGGCTTTACCCATTTCGGCCGGTTTTCGGAACTGTACCGCGCACGATACGGCCTGTCGCCGCGCGACACGCTGCGCACCGCCGGAGGCTGATCGCGAAGACTGGATCCAGTCAGCCGAGGCGGGTCGCACTTCGGAAATCGGCATCAGAAAACGGAGGCTCTGGGGCCGGAGGCGGCGTTCAGGGTGCACATTCCTTGCTGCGCGGTCAGTACCTAGCCGGGTGCGACGCAGCACTCGACGATGGCACGCGTCAGCGCGAGCGCGGCACGGGAGGGCGACTGTCGGGCGTAGGCGATCTGGAAAGGGTCATCGAAGGAAAGCCGATCACCGGCAAGCCCCCGAAGGCGGCCAGCCTGCACCTCGGTCGCGGCGTAGTGCTCCGGCAGAAAGCCGATATAGGCCCCGGACAACAGGAGGATCAGCGTCCCTTCCATGTGCGGCGTGGCTGCGCGCCAGTCGAAATCGATGCCGCAGATCGGCAGGCGCGGCATGTAGGTTCGCCCGGCAAAGGACTGGCGGGCCAGCAGGTCCGGGGTCAGTTCGAAGTCCGGTACGCCGAACAGCGGATGGTCCTGGCCGCAGTAGAGTTTCTGCGTCTCGTGAAACAGAAGCTGCGCCCGCGTGTTCACCGGGCGGGACGGGGCGGGCATGAGGACGACCTGGTAGGCGCCGCTGAGCAGGCCCTGTGACAGGACCTGCGGCGCGGCAACGTCGAACTCCAGCGTCACCCGCGGCGCGCGCCGGTGGAAGGCAGCGATGGCGCGGTGCAGGTTCAGCGAGGGGTTCGTGACCATTGCGTCCACCGTGCCGAAGGTCAGCGTGCCGGAAAGCTCGCCCACCACATCGCCGAGGGCGGTCTGGAAATGGTCGATCGACCCGAAAAGGTCGAGGCAGGCCTCATGCACCTGCCGCCCCTCGTCCGTCAGGAAGAACCCCCCGCGGCCACGTTCGCAGAGCCGGACGCGCAGCCGTTCCTCAAGATGGCGCATATGGGTGGAGATGGTGGCCTGCGTCATCCCCAGGCTGTCCTGCGCTGCGGAAAACCCGTTGCAGGCAACGATGGTCGAGAACACCCGCAGCAGCCGCAGATCGACGTCGCTGACGGGAAGACGGTCGGGGGCGTGGCGGGTGGCAGCGTTCATACATTGATAATATGGAAAGTGAACATGGAAACATAGATATTTCATGAAACGAATGCCGATGGCCTTCTTGGCAGATGCACAAGGGGGGCCGACATGGCGGGGAATTCCTATGACACCGGGCGGTTGAACCTGCCTTTCGTCGGCATCTGCACCTTCGGCAAGTCGCCCTACCAGCCCGACTGGGACGCCATCGACGCCGATGTCGCCATCCTTGGCGCACCCTTCGACTTTGGCACCCAGTGGCGATCGGGCGCCCGCTTCGGGCCGCGTGGCGTGCGCGAGGCCTCGACCCTGTTCTCCTTCGGCCACGGCGGCGCCTATGACCATGAGGATGACGTCACCTACCTGCCCGCTGACAAGGTGCGCATCGTCGATCTGGGCGATGCCGACATCATCCACACCGACACCGAGCGCAGCCATGCCAACATCGAATTCGGCGTGCGCAGGATCCTGAAGGCGGGCGCCCTGCCGGTGGTGATCGGCGGCGACCATTCGGTCAACATCCCCTGCATCAACGCCTTCGATGAGGACTGCGCCCAGAAGGGTCCGATCCACGTCGTGCAGATCGATGCACATCTGGACTTCGTCGACGTCCGCCATGGCGTGCGCAATGGCCACGGCAGCCCGATGCGGCGGGCAGCAGAAAAGCCCTACGTCTCGGGCCTGTCGCAACTGGGCATCCGCAACGTCTCCTCGACCGCGCGCGACGGCTATGAGGATGCGCGCAAGATGGGGTCCGACATCCTGTCGGTCCGCCAGATCCGCAAACTGGGTGTAGAGGCGGTGCTGGCGCGGGTGCCGCAGGGCGCGCGGTATTACGTCACCATCGACATCGACGGTTTCGATCCCTCCATCGCGCCCGGCACCGGCACGCCCTCGCACGGCGGCTTCATCTACTACGAGGTGCTGGAACTGCTGGCCGGCCTCTGCCAGCGCGGCACCGTGGTCGGCGTCGATCTGGTCGAGGTCGCGCCCGACTATGACCATACCGGCACGACGACGATCCTTGCGGCGCAGGTGCTGATGAACCTGATCGGCCGGATCATCCACGCGAAGGGCGCCTGAGCCATGGGGTCGCTGCGCTACGACTATGCGGGCGAAAGCGTTCTGGTGACCGGGGCGAGCCGGGGCATCGGCTTTGCCGTGGCGCGCGCCTTTGCCCTGGCGGGGGCCGAAGTGACGGTGCTGTCCTCGGGCGCGGGCATCCATGCGGCGGCGCAGGCGATTTCCGACGCGACCGGGCGCAAGGCCCGTGCACTGGAATGCGACATCACTGACAGCGCGGCGGTCAAGGCGGCGCTGTCGGGGATGGGCCGCATCGACGTGCTGGTCAACAACGCCGGGCTCGAGCGGATCACCCCCGTCGATGGCCCGGACGCGGTGGAGGATACCTTCCGCCGCATCACCGATATCAACACCAACGGCACCTTCTACGTCACCCGCCATGCGCTTCCGAAGCTGGCACAGGGTGGCCGGATCATCCTGACTGCCTCGATCTGGAGCCGGGTCGCGGTGCCGGAGTTTTCGGCCTACATCACCTCGAAACACGCCAACCTTGGCTTCATGCGGGTGATGGCGAAAGAACTTGGCCCGCGTGGCATCCGCGTCAACGCCGTCTGCCCCGGCTGGGTCAGGACCGAGGCGGCGATGCTGTCCTTGCAGAACATGTCGAAACGGACGGGGCGGTCGGAGGACGACCTTCTGGCCGAGATCGTCGGCGCCCAGGTGCTGCCGGGGCTCTTGGAGCCGGACGACCTTGCTGCGCCCTACCTGTGGCTTGCCTCGGACGGCGCCAAGGACATGACCGGGCAGGCGCTGATGCTGGATCGGGGCGAGGTGATGGCATGACGCGGCGCGTCCTGATCACTGGCGCCCATCGCGGCATCGGCGCTGCCTGCGCGCTGGCCTTTGCCCGTTCGGGCGACCGGGTGGCGCTGGCCGACATCCGCCCGCCGCAGGAAACCGCCGCCGCAGCCCGCGCCGCGGGGGCCGAAGAGGTTCTGAGCCTTGCCTGCGACGTGTCCGACGAGGGCGCGGTGGCAACCATGGGCCGGGCGGTCGGTGAGGCTTTCGGCGGGCTGGACATTCTGGTCCATTGCGCCGGTATCATCCACGAAGCGCCGCTTCTGGAAACGCCCGTCGCCGATTTCGACCGGGTGATCGCCATCAATCTGCGCGGCAGTTTCCTTGTCGGCAAGACCGCCATCGGCCTGATGCAGGGCAGCGCAGACGCCCCCGCCCGCGCCATCCTGATCGCCTCGGACATGGCCTATTACGGGCGCGAGACGTTCTCGCCCTATGTCGCGTCAAAGCACGGCGTCCTCGGCCTTGTCCGCAGCTGGGCCAAGGAATTCGCCCCCCGCATCCTGGTCAACGCCATCTGCCCCGGCCCGATCGACACCGAGATGCTGGGCGCCGCGAACATGAGCGCGGATTGGCGCGCGAAGGAGCTGGCGATCCCCCTCGCCCGCTTTGGCCAGCCGCAGGAAATCGCGGCCCTCGCGCTGTTCCTTGGCGGCGACGGCGGGCGCTATTTCACTGGCCAAGGCATCGGCCCCAACGGCGGGAGCGTCATGCCATGATCCTGAACCCGATCCCCTGGCCGAACGGCGCGAAATGCGCGGCCTCAGTCACCTTCGACATGGATGCCGACAGTCTGGTCCACATCGCCCATCCGCAGGACGGCCACAGCCGCGTCTCGGCGATTTCCATGCTGCAATACGGCCCGCGTGTCGCCATCCCGCGCATTGTCGAAAGCTATCGCCAGCTTGGCATCAAGCAGACCTTCTTCATCCCCGCCTGGTGCATCGAGACCTACCCCGAAGCGGTCGAAACCATCCTGAACGGCGGCCACGAGATCGCCCATCACGGCTTCCTGCACGAACACCCCCGCGAACTCAGCGACGATGACGAGGCCCACTGGCTCGACCGTGGCATCGAGGTGATCGTCAAGGCCACCGGCCAACGCCCGCGTGGCTGGCGGGCGCCGCTTTACAACTTCTCGCACCGCTCCGCCGACCTTCTGGCAGATCGCGGCTTCACTTACGACGCCTCGCTGATGGGCGATGACCAGCCCTACCTGCTGGACTGTGCCGGGGGGCGGCTGGTGGAGCTGCCCTCGCACTGGGGCCTCGATGACTGGCCGCAATATGTGCAGTCGATGGACCTCGACTACATGATGCCGATCCGCGCGCCGGAACAGGGGCTTTTGCCCTTCATGCAGGAGTTCGAGGCTTCTTACACGCATGGCGGGCTCTGGGTGCCGGTGGTGCATCCCTTCGCCACCGGACGGCTGGCGCGCTGGCATCACTGGCATCGCTTCCTCGAAACCGCAGTGGCGCGCGGCGATGTCTGGTTCGCGCCGATGGAAGAGATCGCGGCCCATGTGCAGCGGCTGGTCGCCAGTGGCGCCTGGCAGCCCCGCATCGACCGGCTGCCCTATTACGCCACCCCGGTGCGGGTGGGCTGAACGACAACCGGGCCGGGGAGGCCCATGTCAGACACCCGCGGGAGGCGGGTCAGAAGGGGGAGAGAGATGACCGAGAATGACAAACCCTGGGCGCGGGAGCTCGAGCGCCGCATCAAGATCTACGACGAGATCGAGGCGCAGGACAGCTGGCAGGGCCGGATGACCGCCGCGCATTACCTCGGCCTCCTGGGGCTGACGGCCCTCTTGGTCGCCGGTTTCTGGATCTGGGGGGTCTGAGATGGCAAACGCGGATACCACCTACACCGGGCATGAGACCAGCGGCAGCCTGGAATACATCGAGGCCGCCGAGCGCGGCGACCTGCCCCTGCTGCCGCGCGAACGGCTCTGGGGCTTCTGGGAATTCACCTATGCCAATTCGGCCCTGGCCATCGCCACCTGGGCCTTCCTGATCGGCGGGGCGGTCGGCCTCTTCGTCGGCCCGCGCGAAGGCATCGCGGCCATCGTCATCGGCAACATCATCGGCGTCATCCTTACCGCGCTGCCGACCTGTGTTCCGGCCGGGAAATACGGGGTCGAGCAGTTCACCATGCTGCGCAGCCAGTTCGGGCCAAACGGCAGCCGGCTGGTCTATTTCCTTGCGGTCGTGTTCCTGACCATGGGCTGGCTTGCCGTCCTCAGCATGATGTTCGGCCGCTCCATCGACGGGTTGACCGCCCTGGTTTCGGGCGGCGAGGCTGCGCCCTTGGGGCCGAAGGTCATGGTCGCAGCGATCGGGGCGATTCTCCTGACCTGGTTCATCGTCGCCAAGGGGCCGACCTCGATCAAGTTCTTCAACATGGTCATCTCGCCCGCGCTGGTCCTCTTGATGGGTTGGATGATGTACCTGATCCTCAGCCACCATTCCTTCGGCGAGCTGATGGGGATGAAGGCGCTGGCCCCGCCGTTCGAGGACAACACGCTGAACTTCATCATCGCGGTCGAGGTCAACCTGGCCGCGGGCTTCTCCTGGTGGCCCTACATCGGCAACCTCGGGCGGCTTACGAAGAACGAACGCACCGCCTTCTGGCCCAACATCGTCGGCATCTTCGGCGCGGCGGCCCTGGGCGAGGTCGTGGGTCTGCTGGGCTCGGTCGCACTTGGCAACAGCGATCCGACGATCTGGATGGCGCAGGTCGGCGGCGTGACGGTTGGGGTGATCGCGCTGGGGTTCGTGGCCTTCGCCAATGTCACCTCGATGGCGAACATCCTTTATACCTCGGTCGTGGGCCTGCGCCAGATAGGCACCAGCGCCATTCGCGGGCTGCGCTGGGACGTGCTGTTGTTCCTGTTCTGCATCGTTCCGCTGATCCTCGTGATCTTCTACCCGACGATGTATGATGGCTTCTTCATCTTCCTCGTCTGGACCTCGGCGCTGAACTCGGCGCTGGCCGGGATCGGCATTGCCGACTACTTCTTCCTGCGTCGGCAGAAGCTTGACCTGCGCGCGCTGCATGGCGACCCCGCCACTTCGGCCTATCGCTTCGCCGGCGGATTCAACCCGATCGGGATCGTGGCGCTGGTGGTGGGCTTTGTCGTCTACATCGCGGTCTTCAACCCGCAGACCTTGGAAAGCGCGCCCGCGTTCAAATACCTCACCGCCTCGCTGCCGTCGTGCTTTGCGGCCGGGCTGGTGCACTATGTCCTGACCCGGATCTTCGCCAGGGGCCGTGGCTGGGGCAACTATCCGCGCGGCTGACCCTTCCGGCCGCTTGACTGGCGGGGGTCGAAGCATCCCCGCCACCTTTCCTCGATCCATCACCGGGAGGCCCCCATGTCTCAGGACTTCGACTACATCATCATCGGTGCCGGTTCTGCCGGTTGCGTTCTGGCCAACCGGCTGAGCGAGGATCCCGCGACCCGCGTGCTGGTGCTGGAATATGGCGGCAGCGACAAGTCGATCTTCATCCAGATGCCGACCGCGCTGTCGATCCCGATGAACGGCACCAAGTACAACTGGAAATACATGACCCTGCCCGAACCGGGGCTGAACGGGCGGCAAGTGCATTGCCCGCGCGGCAAGGTGCTGGGCGGGTCGTCCTCGATCAACGGCCTTGTCTACATGCGCGGCCATGCCAGCGATTTCGACGAGTGGGAGAGCCTGGGCGCGCGCAATTGGGGCTATGCCAACTGCCTGCCCTATTTCCAGCGCGCCGAAAGCTGGAAGGGCGGGGCCGACGAGTATCGCGGGGCAAAGGGGCCCTTGTCGACCAATGCCGGGAACGAGATGAAGAACCCGCTTTACCGCGCCTTTGTCGAGGCCGGGCATGAGGCGGGCTACATCACCACCGAAGACCCCAACGGCTTCATGCAGGAGGGCTTCGGCCCGATGCACATGACGGTCAAGGACGGCGTGCGCTGGTCGACTGCCAATGCCTATCTGAAGCCCGCGATGGGCCGCCCGAACCTGACGGTGATCACCCATGCCATGACGCGCCGGGTGCTGCTGGAAGGCAAACGCGCCGTCGGCGTCGAATACGAGCATCAGGGTCAGCGCCATGTCGCCAAAGCCCGCCGCGAGGTGCTGATTTCAGCCGGGCCGATCGCCGCGCCGCACCTCCTGCAACGCTCCGGCATCGGCCCGGGGGCGGTGCTGCAGAAGGCGGGCGTGCCGGTGTTGCACGATCTGCCGGGGGTGGGTGAGAACCTGCAGGACCATTCCGAAGTCTACATCCAGTATGCCTGCAAGGAGCCAATCACGCTCAACGGCAAGATGGGTCTCTTCAGCCGCTTCCTGATCGGCGCGGAATGGGTGCTGTTCAAGCGCGGGCTGTCGGTCACGAACCATTTCGAAAGCGGCGGCTTCATCCGCTCGGATGCGTCTTTGGCCTCGCCCGACATTCAGTTCCACTTCCTACCCGCCGCCATGCGCTATGACGGCAAGAAGCCGCTGGACGGCCACGGCTTCATGGTGCTGACAGGGCCGAACAAGCCGAAAAGCCGCGGCCATGTCCGCATGCGCTCGGCCGACCCGTTCGAACAACCCGACATCCTGTTCAACTACCTTGACCGCGAGGAGGACCGCGAGGGCTTCCGCCGCTGCCTGCGCCTCACGCGCGAGATCATCGCCCAGCCCGCCTTCGACCGCTTCCGGGGCGAGGAAATGGCGCCCGGCAAGGATGTGCAAAAGGACGACGAGATCGACGCCTGGGTGCGCGAGACGATGGAAAGCACCTACCACCCCTGCGGCTCCTGCCGGATGGGCGAGGACGCGATGGCGGTGGTGGACAGCCAGTTGAAGGTGCGCGGCCTCGAAGGGCTGCGGGTGATCGACAGCTCGGTCTTCCCCAGCGAGCCCAACGCGAACCTGAACGCGCCGACGATCATGCTGGCCGAACGCGCCGCCGACATGGTGCGCGGTCGGCCCCTCTTGCCGCCGTCGAACGCAGCCGTCGGCGTCGCGCCCGGCGTTGGCGTGACGCAGCGCAGCGGCAAACCGGTGCGGCAAGTTCGAGCGTAGGTTTCCCTCTGGCACGGGCCTGATCGACCCGCGCCTGCACCCGCGTCAGGGCCAAGGCGGGTTCGAAATCCATGCCGTCCTCGTCCACCGGAACATGGACCAGCCTTCGGCCGAGCGATTCAAAGAGATTGCGAGCGATCAGGGGCCCAGGATTTTCGAACAGATTCCCACCGCCGGGGTCGGTCAACAGCAGGGCCGCCACCACGAAGGCCGCATGACCGCCGGGGCGTGACGAAAATCTGGTCGGGATGACAGGTATCGCTGCGATGCAATGCCAGACAATCGGCGATGACCTGGCGCAGGGGCGCATGGCCCGCCGGATCGCCGTAGCCCATGTTGTCGCGCCAGCCTGTCGGGTCTGCCGGTTCACATTCTTCGGCCAAAGCGCGAAGGGAAACTGGTCATAGGCCGGTGCGTTCGGCAGGAAGGGCCGGTTTTCCAGCGGGATGAGATCGACCTCTGCCGCGCCAAAGCGGCTGCCCAGTCCGGGCACGCTCGGCGCGGCTGCAAAGGCTTGTCCGGGTTCCGTCACGGGCTCAACACGCTGCGGCACATGCAGCAGGAACGTGGGTGCGACAAAGGTGCCCGAACCGCGGCGAAGGTCCAGGAACCCTTTGGCGGCAAGGCTTTCCAGCACCTGCACCACGGTCGTCCGCGACACACCCAGATCGACGGCAAGGGCCCGGATGGCCGGCAGGCGGGTTGCTCCGGAAAGCGACCCGGCAAGAATCGCGCCGCGCAGCTGGTCCTCGAACTGGCGGAACAGCGGCACCCGGCTGTCACGGTCGATCACGATCCGCGTCAGAAGGGCGCCGGATTTTCGCTTGGCCATGCCCCCCCGTCGAGCGGCTTGCGCCAGCGCATCTTGGCCGCTGGCGGCAGGCGCTCAAGCGTCGCGCAGGGCCTTCAGCGCCACCGCATGGACCGTCGCGTTCGCGGCCATCAGCACCGTGTCGAAACGCGCCGCATCGGCCAGCGGCTGCCCGTCCCAGTCGGTCACGATGCCGCCTGCGCCCTGAATGATCGGCAGTTGCGGCAGGATGTCGTAGTCGTGGACATTGCCTACCAGCAGCAGGTCCACCGTGCCAAGCGCCAGAAGCCCGGCCGCATAGCAATCATGCGAGGCACGGGTGAAACGGGCCTGGCCTGCGCAAGCGCGACCATTTCGGCCGGGCACTCAGGGGGTCTTGGGGTCGGTCATGGCGCGGGCCTCTGGCGTTCGGCGGTGGTGGCGATGTCGTCCAGCATGGCGCTCACGACGTGAAGCTGGCGCAGGGCAGCTTCGCGCTCGCGTCGCAGCCGCTCGGGTAGTTCGCCCGCGCCCGGATCGGTGAAACTGGCAGTGCGGGCCGGGATAAGCGGGTCGGGCTCTCCATCCGGAAAGCGCAGGGCGGGGGCATAGTAGTCTTCCTCTTCCTCCAGCCCGAAAGCCTCGATCTGCGGCTTCTCGGCGCCCAGCAGCAGAAGCTCGACCAGCAGCGCCTGCATCGGCAGATCGCCCTCGCCGCTTCGGCAGGCACGATGCGCCCAGCCGCCGCGGTCGGGCAGGACGTGGCAATCCTTGACATGGGCCTCACGCAGCCAGGGCGCCTGGGTTTGCAGCGCCTGCAACGGCGTCTCGCCCGCATTCACCATGTTGCCGAAGTCGAACAGCAGGCCCAGGCGCGGATTGTCCACCGCCTTCAGAATGCCGACCAACTCGGTCGAGGTCAGATCCTCATGCTGTTCCAGGGTGAATCGCAACCTGCGCTGGGGGTCGAGCGTCTCCAGACCGCGCAGGTTTTCGATGGCGTGGGCGATCACCGTCGACACCCGGCCTTCGTGGCGCGGATAGCAGCGCATGGCGACCGCGCCCACCGCATGGGCGATGGCGACGGCCCGCTCCAGATCCCAGGCCTCGGTCGAGGAGGTTTCCACATGGACCGCCAGCCCCAGCCGACGCGCTTCGGCGCCGAAGGCGGCAAGCTCGGGCGGGGTCATCGCGGCAAGGCTGGCGGCTTCGCCATCCTCGACATGGATCTGAACCCCGCTCAGCCCGTGCGCGGCCGCATGGGCCAGCAGATCGGAAGGAAGCATGCCGCCGAAGCGGAAGTTCAGGTGGAAGGCGTAGGCATGGGCAAAGAGCGGCGCCGTGCGGGCGCGATGGGCAAGCTTGGCGGCCTCATCCGCCTCAAGCGCTGCAATCCGCGCCCGCCAGCCGCCCGCGCCAAAGGACTGCGGCAGGGTCATGCTGCGGCCTCGCGCCACCGTTCGTGCCGACGCAGAAGCGAGCAGGCGACGGCACAGATCACCGTGACCGCGATGAACAGGATACCGATCGCGTTGATCATCGGGTCGATGGCGAACCGCATCCGGGCACCGATTTCGGTGACAAGGGCATGCTCGCCGCCGATCGAGAAGATCGTGGTGCTATAGTTCTCGAAGCTTTGCTGGAAGGCGATGGCCGCCGTTGTGACGATGGTCGGCTTCAGGAACGGCAGGGTGATCCGGCGGAAGGCGTGCGCCCGGGTCGCTCCGAGGTCGAGCGCCGCTTCCTCCAGCGTGTGGTCCTGCCGTTGCAGCTGCGCCATGAACATCAGCATGGCATGGGAGGCGATGAAGGCCGACTGCGCCAGAATGGCGGCGACGAGGCCCGCCGTGGTGCCGAAGTTTCGCCAGAGGATGACGGTCGAGATGCCGATGATGATTCCCGGGGTCAGAAGCGGTGAAACCATGACTGTATAAAGCAGCCCGGCCGAGCGTTTGCCAAGCTGCGACAAGAGAAGCGCGCCCGACAGGCCCATGCAAGAGCCGCAGCGCCAGCGTGCTGCCCATGCCGGCAGGCTTCATTTGGCGATGTCCTTCAGGCTGACTTTCAGAAGCCGCATCATGGCGAAGATGAACAGCGTGCAGACCACCACCAGGCTCAGCGCATAGGCCGCGCCGACGTTTCAGTTGGTCGCCTCGACGAAGTGGTTGTAGATCAGCTGGGTGAATCAGGACGAGGCGGTGCCGCGTGTCATGATGTGGGGCACGGCATAGGACCCGGCGGACAGCATGAAGGTCATGACGCAGCCGACGGCAATGCCGGGCCGGGCGTGGGTAGTGTCTCAGTTTGAATTATCTTTTTTTTGAGAGCGGTATGGGTGCCGCCGCGATGGCGGAAGCCACACCCATCCCTACCGTTGCAGAATCGCGGACGAGGTGACAGCCTGCCTGTTCGTTTTTGAGAGGAGATGTTTCGAATGGCCGACACTAACACCGTGGTCCACATTGGAGAGAATTCGCCTGAACAGGTGGCGCTAAAGTTGGTGCATCAGCTGGCGTCCATGGAAGGGCGCGACCTCTTCTCTCACGGGAAGAATGTGCCAGACAAAAAGTGGCTGCTCGACACCTACGCCGAGTGCCTTCACGCCGTGAAGGGCTTCCGCAAGTACGGTTAGGCTTTCGCCTCGGTCACAAAGCGATACAGCGCCTCAACAATCCCCCGAGCCTCCGCAGCCGAGGTGGTTGTTTTGGCGACCGCTTCGGCCAGCCGAAATCTGATCTCTTGGTCACTCATAGGTATCAGCTTACCTCACACCTTGAGGTATTTCAATACCTCAAACTTTCTTCTTGTAAGGCCCGCGCGGTCCCGGCTTGGGCAAGCTGGCGTCGATCATGTCCGCCAACCAAGACATGTCGCGCAGGGTATCTGTCACGCCTGCGGCCATGGCCGGGGTCATCTTGAGCGTCTTGTGCATCCGCACGAAGTTGTAATGCACGAAGTAGAGCGACAGCATGTGCAGGTGGTTTTCCACCTTCTTGCTGAACCCATTGGTCAGGCGCGTGAAGCGCCGCATTCCCATGCGCATCGAGAGGTTCTGGCGCTCAACGTGTGACGTGCTGACCATTTCCTTGACCGGCTCACCGAATACAGGGACTTTCCTGATGGCCGTGCATTCGGCGGGGCTATACTTGCGCTCGTGGCCCTTGCCACCTTCGCCATCTCCGTAAATCTTGACCAGCATCGCATAGTCGATTTCGGCGGCGAAGGCGTCACCCACGGCCTTGAGATAGGCCCCGTGGCCGTCCGTGGTCAGCTGCACACGGTTTGCCAGACGGTCGGCCAGATCGAACATGAATTCACGCGCGGTTTCTGCCGAACGGTCGCCAACTTCAAAGGCCAGGATCATCTTGCTGTCGCGGTCAATCGCGGTCCACGTCCACACATCGCCAGCGCCGTCCGGGGCAGAGCGGGCGTCTGCCACGTTCTTTTCCTTGGCGTAGACGAAAGACCAGATTTCATCGCACTGGACCTGTTGCGCCTTCACGTTGCGCACAGTCACATCGTGATAGTCGGCACAAGCCCGCCCCGCATCCTCAAGCAGCTTGGTCACGGTGTTGATGGAAACCCCGGTGATCCGGCTGATCGAACGCATGGACGACCCCTCAACGAGCATGTTGAGGATGGTGACGCGGGTTTTGATGTCGAGCTTGTTCATGCCCTCAATCTAGAGGGCCGCAGATCGTTTAGCAAGCAAAAAGTTCACTTTAAATAGGTTTGAACAACCCTGTTGTTACTGCCAACACAAGACCAATGGCGCTGACAGCTGTTGAGCCAACAAGCGTTGACAGAACCGTCTCAGAAAGCACAAAACCGCAAATTCCAAAGCCAGAAATGATCAGAACGCCGCCCACGAAGATGGAGTAACACACAAGATAGCAAAAGACCCATCGGGCATACTTCCATCGCAGTCTCCGGTTGACGCGACGATCAAGATTAGACTCAACGATGCTTTGTGTTTCGGCGTTTTGCTTCTTCTCTGCTGCCAGCGCCTCCCGCTTATCCTTGTCGTCGGGTTGCGCCTTTTGCTGAACGCCAGTGAGGCTCCGGTTGATTGCCTCCCGGAGCCTCTTACGAAGTGCTTCTTCGTCTACTGTCACGCGGCCTGCATCAGGTTGTAAAAGTAACTCTTGATGTCAGCGTCTGCGATGGGCCGATTTTTACCGCCCTCAAATGCGGCCTCCCAAGGCGTGCCAGGTTCGTGAGTTAGCGCAGATAGCTTGAACGCCGGGAACCTTCCATAAGCGTTCCAAACCTGATCAATGATCGCGCTCTCTTCTGGCGCCATTACTTCTATCGCCTCTCCAGCATCATCGAAATTGAACGGAGTATCCTCGCCCCACCGTAGCACACGGTCGATTGGGTTCCGTCCGAATTTTCTCAGCGCGCTGTAAAGAGTCGGGAAAACAGGCCCAAAATCCCAAGCCTGAACCTGGTCCTCAACCAGCCGGTTTCCAGTGACAGCCAGATACCAGCCGTGCGCGAAATAAACGAGCTTCTGCACCTGCATCTGGGTTATCGGGCAACCCGACTGCAAAGAGCGACGGATGAACTCGTTTGCAATGACAAGAGATGAATGTGCCATCATCCCCACCGTGCCGCTGCGGCGCGCTCCGCGATCTCGCGGCGCTGGGCCTCTGTGGTGTTCTCTTGACGTGCCTTCGCACCCGCCAGACCGCTCGCGCGCTTGGCTGGTTGCTTCAACGCCGTCTCTTCGATCTCTCCGGTCGCGATCCTCGCGATATGCACCGCGTTGCCGATCACGTCCGCAGGGCGAGTCTGCCCGTTTGGTCCTTTCGGCATTCTCAACCTCCTTACGCCCCGCCGTGTCACCCGGCGCTGGGCCGATGGTGCCACGGGGTTGGGTGATTTGGCTATAGCCTTTACATAGGGCGGCAGCGCGGCGAAAGTAGGCCCACCGGGTCACATTTGCCCACGCCATCGTTAACGTCCAGTTGATGGTCGGGTTCCAGTGCAACGTCAAGGTCCCCAAATTTCAAAGTGAGACACTACCCGGGCGTGCGGGATCACCACGCGGAGGTGGAGGTTCCAGGTCGAGGCGCAAAGGTCGCGCGTCGCTTCGACCTGGTTCATGTCCAGCGTCTCCAGCACGTTGTAGAGCGGGAAGACCACGAGCAGGATATAGGCGTAGACCATGGCGATGAAGACGCCGCTGCCGCTTTCCGGGAAGGGCACCGGATCCGGTCTCGGCCGTCTTGCCCGTCCGCAGCCCCTTCGGATTGGGGGCTGAACGGCGCCGAGCGGGGTATCCACTTGCGCGAAGCCATCGGCGCTGGCGGTGATGCGGCAGTCGAGCGCGTTCATCTCGCCGACGACGGTGGCGACGAACGCGTTATCGGGCCGGTCATAGACCTCGTCCCGCGAGCAGACTTGCATGATCCGGCCCCCGGTTCATCACCGCCACGCGGTCGGACATGGCCAGAACCTCGCCTTGGTCGTGGGTGATGTAGAGAAAGGTGATGCCGGTGCGGGCCTGGATTTGTTTCAATTCGGCGCGCATGTGCCGACGCAACTTCAGGTCCAGGGCCGAGAGCGGCTCGTCGAGCAAGAGCACTGACGCCTCCACCGCCAGCGCCCGGGCAATGGCAACGCGCTGCTACTGCCCGCCGGACAACTGGGCGGGCAACTTTTAGGCGTGGTCGCTCGGCGCGTCGGTGGCCAGAAGCTCATGCGCGCGGTCGCGCCGCTTGCCCTTGGACCAGCCGCGCATTTCCAGCCCGAAGGCAACGTTTTCCCAGATCGGTATCAGGGGAAACAGCGCCAGGTCCTGGAAGATCAGCGCCGTCGGCCGGATCGAGGGGTCGATGCCCACCATCGACTGACCGCCGATCCGGACATCGCCTTCAGTCGGGTCAAGAAACCCCGCCAAAAGCCGCAAAAGCGTGGTCTTGCCGCAGCCGGAGGGGATGAGAATCGAGATGAACTCGCCCGCCTCGATCCGCAGGTCCGTCGGTTGCACGGCCTGGAACTGGCCGTATCCTACCGAGGCCCGGTCAAATTCGATTGCCTTGCCGGTTGTCTGGTCCAACATGGGAAGCATCCGTCCTGAGTAAGGAGAGGGCTGCGGGGCCCCGTGGGCCCGCTGGGGGATCATCAGGCGTTGGTCAGCTTCTCGACATATTCCTCGCGCACCTGGCTGAACCAGGGCGTGAACAGCAGCCAAATGCCACGCAGCCGTCGAAGATGCGGCGGGTGTTTTCCTCGGGCTTGTAAAGGTCCATCGCGCGGTTCGACGCCAGCTCGCCCGTTGCGTCCGGATAGATCGCCCTCGTCATGGTTCGGACGGGTGTCGACCTAGGGGAAGATCAGGTCGAACCCCTTGCCGCCCGCCGCGCGAAGCTTGCTGGCAGCTACCCCGTTCGAGCCATGGGTCGAGATGTTGATGGTGATGCCGGTCGCCTTCTGGAAGGCGTCGACGATGTTGGGCTGGAAATAGTCGTCCCAGGTGAAGACGTTCACCATCCCCGAAGAGGCGAGTGCCCGGCGTGCGACAAGCGGTGCCGCTGTCGGACACACACAGACGGGAACTGGCCAGAAGTCCCTGTTCTTCCAGGATGGGGTAGGCCAGTGTCGCGAGAAGCGAGTTGATCTGCTTGAGGTCGCAGATCGTGTCGAGGTGCAGCGACAAGGTATCGATGCTGTGGATGCCGCGATCCTTGAGTCGGCCGAAATGCTGGGCCGTGGCGCGACGCTCCGCCTCGCGGAACCGTTCCTTGGCCCGGACCAGCGCCAGCGCCGTGTTCTGGTCGCGCGACACGATGCCGTTGAAGGGCAACCGGGCATCCGTCAGCAACAGGTCGTGCCGCTCGACCAGCCCCTGCCAGCCTTCCGGGCTGAACGACAGCCCCCGGTCATGCTTGCGCCTGACATGCGCCACCATGTTGCCGCTGGCGACATCGCCGACGTGCTCCAGCGCGATGCAGGCCGCGATCAGTTCCTGCATCCACCGGGATGCGGCTTCATCCACACGGCAGTATTGGCCAGTACCCGTTGCAGATGGCGCCGCAGCGCCAGCCCGCCCACCCGTTCAACCCCGGTCCGGACCATGCGAGTCGCAAAAGGCAGAAGCACAACCGCCCCCGACAGACGCAGCAGCATTACCATCCCGCTCACGCGCCTAACCCGAAGGGTGGGCCGTCGTCACCACGGCCCGCCTCGTCCTGCCGAAGAATGTGCCGATGCCGGCTCGCTCCCCCACGATTCCGGGACAGAGCGCAATTGCACCCAAACTGGCCTGATCCGTATGGCCCCTTTGCAACAAAGCTGTAGACCACTTTCACGGCTCAACTGCCAGCAGACCGAAGGAAACAAAGCTTTTGCACCAGTGCAGCCCGGGTCCTCATGGCAGCGGGGGATTCGTCGCCCCCGTACTGACCGTCAGGATCGGTGCGACTGCGACATCGTCGGCTGCGGGGACACGGGCGACAGGTTTCCCGTCGTCGGTCAGGCCACCTGCGGGGGTGGAGTAGCTGATGGTCGCGCCTTCGCCGCCTGGAAAAAGGGTTGCAATCGTCACCGACCTCATACCGCGATTGAGAACAACCCGTCGGCGTTGTTTGTTTCTGTCGCGCCAAGGGCAACGGGCCAGTTGATCGCCGACGGGCCACGATGCTTTGGCAGAAGCGAGAGGGGTATCAGTTCCCGCTATGGGACGGGCTTCGCACCGGGCTGTGCCGACGCGCAGAGAACGGCGGCAACACCGGTGCCACGGGAAAGGAAAGCTTCAAGGACGGCATTGCCGAAGGCTTGCTGGCCGATGATCGCGATACCCATAAGGGGGCTCCTATGGGAAATGTGCGGCGGCAAATGCGTTCGCGCTTCAGCAGTTGGAAGAAGCTGTCCGCGACAGCCCTCACCATTGGGCTTGAACCAATGGCGCCCATGGCTTGATCCTGGCACTTGCCGCGGCGGCTCATGCTTGCGTACAGATTGTGCAGGCCGAGGAACACCTGCCACGCGCGGCCGGTGAACGGCGATCCTTGGGCGGAGTGGATCATCACCTTGGTCTTCGGTTTGCCTCGCCAGACGGCCGCGAGCAGCGCATGCAAGCAGGGTCATCCGGCGGCAACAGGATATGCCTTCGGACGGCCACGACCATCGCCGCCGCGGCCTCCGTCAGGACGGTGGATCGCGGCTCCGTCCGCCCTCTCTTCATATCCTCGACCTTGTCGCGCTTGAGCCACTTCACCACCGTCTTCCAGTCGATGCCCCGCTTCCGGTTCCCTGCGCACGCGACGCTAGCGTTCGCGGTCTTGCTGCTCCGACGCCATGCGTGGTCATGGCGCTGCCAGGACGAACCTGTCCCAGGGTGCTCTTCCCACACGCGCATATGGATCACACCATCAAACCGTGGGATCAAAAGGCCAGGCGTCACCCCACCCCTTAACACCACTTAGCCTCTAGAAAGGAACGCAACACCTGAGGTTTGGAGGGGGGTTGCGATGGAGGGGCGGGGGCGGCATCTGGACGCATGCGAGCGTGCGGTGATCTTTGCGGAGCATCGCCGGGGCACGAGCCAGCGGGAGATCGCGCGGCTTCTGGGCCGGTCCGCCAGCACGATCTGTCGCGAGCTGTCGCGGGGGCGGGTAT
>NZ_JAEULP010000089.1 GCF_016792905.1 Tabrizicola sp. | reverse complement strand
GCTGTTCAAGATGGAGCACTACCTGGAGGTCTATGACGCGCTTCTGGCCGATTGGCAGGGGCGCGATGTGTCGTTCCTGGAGATCGGCGTCTACAAGGGCGGCTCGATCCCGATGTGGCAGGACTTCCTCGGGCCGGGTTCTCGACTGGTGTTCCTCGACATCGACCCGGCCTGTGCCGCCCTGGCCCTGCCGGGGACCAAGGTGGAGATCGGCGATCAGGCGGACCCGGTGTTCCTGGAGCGGGTGGGAGCCAGTCACGGGCCGTTCGACCTGATCGTCGATGATGGCGGGCACCAGATGCAGCAGCAGGTCACCAGTTTCCGCCACCTCTGGCCGAGGCTGGCCGACCGGGGGCTCTATATCGTCGAGGACGTGCATACGAGCTATTGGCCGGGGTTCGGCGGGGGTTTCAGGGAGCCTGCGAGTTTCATCGAATTCGCCAAGGACCTGATCGACCGGATGCATTCCTGGTATACCGAGGACGATGCCGGGTTCCCGCTGCATCCGCTGGCGCGGGAGATCGGCAGCATCCGGTTCTTCGATTCGCTGGTGGTGATCGAGAAGCGGCTGAAGGAGGCTCCGGTGGCCTTGACGGCGCAGAACGGGCAGGTCGCGCGGTCGCGGAGGATGCTGGAGGTGCGGGGGCGGAGGTCGATCTTCTGAACCTTGCATCGCGGGGGCTTCGCCTTTAGCAGGGAAGCCGATTTGCGGGAGACTGACATGGACGGGATCGACACGCTCAAGGCCAGGTATCTGGCGGCGGTGGCCGGCGCGGCGGACGAGGCCGGGCTGGAAGAGGTCCGCGTCGGTGCGCTGGGCAAGAAGGGCGAGATTTCCGCGCTGATGGCCGGTCTGGGGAAGATGGACCCGGATCAGCGGAAGGCGGCGGGGGCGAGCCTGAACGCGCTGAAGGACGAGATCGACGCGGCCTTGCGGGCGCGTAAGGTGGCGCTGGGCGATGCGGCGCTGGACGAGCGGCTGAAATCGGAATGGCTGGATGTGACGCTGCCCGGGCGGCCTCGCCCGCGGGGGACGATCCATCCGGTGTCGCAGGTGATGGAAGAGCTGACGGCGATCTTTGCCGACATGGGGTTCTCGGTGGCCGAAGGGCCGCAGGTGGAATCCGACTGGTACAACTTCGACGCGCTGAACATCCCGCCGGAACACCCCGCGCGGCAGGAGCATGACACGTTCTTCATGGCGCGGGCCGAGGGCGACAACCGCCCGCCGCATGTGTTGCGGACCCATACCAGCCCGGTGCAGATCCGGGCGATGATGGATCAGGGCGCGCCGATCCGGGTGATCGCGCCGGGGCGGGTCTACCGGATGGACATGGACCAGACGCATACGCCGATGTTCCATCAGGTGGAGGGGCTGGCGATCGATCGGTCGATCAGCATGGCCAACCTGAAATGGACGCTGGAGGAATTCTGCCGGGCGTTCTTCGAGGTGGACAAGGTGGAACTGCGCTTCCGCGCCTCGCATTTCCCGTTCACCGAGCCTTCGGCAGAGGTCGACATCAGATATTCCAACGTGGGCGGCCAGTTGAAGATCGGCGAGGGCGACAAGTGGATGGAGATCCTCGGGTCCGGCATGGTGCATCCGAAGGTGCTGTCGGCGGCGGGGGTGGACCCGACCCAGTGGCAGGGCTTTGCCTTCGGCATGGGGATCGACCGGATCGCGATGCTGAAATACGGCATCCCCGACCTGCGGGCGTTCTTCGAGGCCGATCTGCGCTGGCTGCGGCACTACGGGTTCTCGGCGCTGGACGTGCCGGACCTGGCGGGGGGGCTTTCGGCCTGAATGGAGGACCCGGACCTTTCCGCCCGCAAGCACCTGGCCGCGAATGACCCGGGTTTTCCGGCGCGGCGGGAGGAGGCCTGGGGGCGGATCGTTGCGGCAGTGGACGCGGTGCTGCGGCCTGCGGGCTATGTGCTGACCAAGACGACCTGGAGCCGGGTTTCGGCGGCGGGGAAGTCGGCGGTGCATTTGCAGCGGGATCGCTATGGCTGGGATGTGCGGATCGTGCTGCGGTTCGTCACTCCCGAAGGCGAGGTGCCGGATAATCCGGACTGGCCGGGCGGCGAGGATGTGGCGCTGGCCGCGTTCTTCCAACAGTCGGCGGGTGATCCGGGTACGCTGGCGTTCGTGGATGTGCTGGAGCAGCCGGAGCGCCTTGATCTGGCGGTGGAGGTGGTGCGCGAGCAGGTGCTGCCGTGGTTCGAAGCGCTGCATCAGGACCACCCGCCCCGGACTTGATCCGGGGCCTCCCGCAACCCATGAGGCCCCGGATCAAGTCCGGGGCGGGGTATGTTGCAAGTGCCGGTGCGCCGCCATCCCCGCCCAGCGGCCTGTGGCCCATGAAGCGGTGAGCAGGTAGCCGCCGGTCGGGGCCTCCCAGTCGATCATTTCTCCACAGACGAAGGTGCCCGGAAGGGCTTTCAGTTCCAGATCCGAGGTCAGGGCGTCCCATGACACGCCTCCCGCAACCGAGATGGCTTCGTCCAGCGGACGGGGGCCTTGCAGCGGGATTTGCAGGTGTTTCAGATGCACGAAGGGCTGGTGCCGGGCGAATTCCATCACCAGTGCAATCTGCGCCTTGTCGAGGCCAAGCTTGCGCAGGCGGTTGGTGGTGCTTTCGCCGGGTTTCATGTTTGCGAGGCGACGGGTGATCTGGTCCTGGCTGAGGTCGGGGAGCAGGTCGAGCGCGAGCGGAGCGCCGTCGCGTAGGTACTTGTATATACTGTATATACCGCCACCCTCGATCCCCTTCACCGAAAGGACGAATTCGCCACGCTCGCGGCGGGGTCCGGCGTTCAGGGCTATACCCTTGATCGGCTTGCCGAAATATGGGCTCATGTGCGGCGACCAGTCGACACGGAAGCCCATGTTGGCGGGTTTCCAGTCGGTGATCTGCACACCCTTTTCGCGCAGCCATGGCACCCAGGCTGCGTCAGAGCCGAGACGCTGCCAACTCGCTCCGCCAAGGGCAAGGATGGTGACTTTGGGGGTAAGCCTCTGCGCGCCGGTCGGGGTATCGAAGGTGAGGGCCTTGCCGTCGAAGCCGGTCCAGCGCCAGCGGGTGCGGATCTCGACGCCTTGCGAGGTCAGGCGTTGCAGCCATGCCCGCAACAGCGGGGAGGCTTTCATCGCGACGGGAAAGACGCGGCTGGACGAGCCTGTATATACCTCCTGACCCAGGGCACGGCACCAGGCCTGGACTTCCGCAGGGCCGAATTTCTGAAGGATCGGAAGGAGTTGCGGGGCATCGTAGCGGGTGACGAAGGTTTCCCAAGGTTCATCCTTGGTGACGTTCAGGCCGGATTTCCCGGCCATCAGGAATTTGCGGGCGACGGTGGGTTTGGCCTCGACAACAATGACTTGCGCGCCGGTCTTCGACAATTCTTCGGCGGCCATAAGCCCGGCTGGGCCTGCTCCGATGACCAGGGCGTCAGGCACCGGGGGCGTTCCGCAGTTCGACGACGCGGTGGGGATAGGGCATCCCGATCCCGGCCTCTTTCAGCGCGTTCCAGATCGCGAAAAGGACGGGGGACCCGTATTTGTTCTTGCCGTCGTCGATGCCGGACACCCAGTATTCCACCGCGAAGTCGACGCTGCTTTCGCCAAAGCCGCGCAATTCGCAATCCGGGCCATCTGGCTGTTGCAGGATGAAGGGGAGTTTCGAGACCGCGCGCTCGATCAGATCGGGCACGATGTTTATGTCGGTCTCGTAAGCCACTGAAAACAGAGCTTCATAGCGATTGGCGCTGCCCTGGTCGGAGTAGTTCACCACGCGGGTGGTGATGAAATGCTCGTTCGGGATGACGATCCACTTGCCGTCGAAGGTTTCCAGAATGCAGGCGCGGGCGGTCATCTTGACGATGGTTCCCCTCTCGCCGCCGTCGAGTTCCACATAGTCGCCGACGGTGGTCTGGCCTTCGAGGAGCAGGATGATGCCCGAGACGAAGTTGGCGGCGATCTGTTGCAGGCCAAGGCCGATGCCGACGCCGAGCGCGCCGCCGAGGACGGCAACGGCGGTCAGGTCGATGCCCATGATCGACATCAGGAGCAGGAAGGCCGCGCCGAAAATGGCGACCTCGCTGGCCTTGATCGCCAGCTCGCGGGTGGCGGGGCGGAGGTCGGGTTGCGCCTTGATGTAGCCGGCCGACTGGTGGTTCGACCAGGAGCCGAGCCAGAACAGCAGCGACCCGGCGATCAGACCGCGGATCAGGGCGAGTGCGGTGAACTCGATGTTGCCGAGGTTGACCTGGGCGGCGTTCAGGCGGTCGGTGACGTCGTCGAGCAGGCCGAGCGCATAGAGCGCTGCCACGGGCAGCAGGACGTAGCGGCCCAGCAGTTTGAGGAAGCCGGAGGGCAGGACCCTGCGGACGAACTCCAGCGCGGCGAGGAAGAGGAATACGCGCTTGCCGAAGGCGATGACCTCGCCTGTGCCGAAAGTGGCGCGGGTCAGGCCTTCGCCCACGGCGGTCAGAGCGTAGGCGAGGAGGGGAAGGAGGAGCGGCAGGAAGAGGAGGGCGAAGCGGCGGAGGCGGGCGATCAGGTGGGTGGCTTCGGGCTTCGGCGTCAGGGTGCCTTCAAGAATGGGCGTCAGGCGGCGGGCCAGCAGGCGGGCGATGAAATAGGCGAGGATCAGGAGAGCGAATTGCGAGAGCGCCGCGGGCGAGGCGAGCCAGCCGAGGGCGGTATCGGTGGCCTGTTGCAGCCAGACCTGAAGCTTTTCCATGCGTTAACGCTTCGAATTGTGGGCGATGCGCCCGATGGTGTTGAGCAGGATCTGCGCGGCGAGGATCGCGGTCATGCCGGAATGGTCATAGTCGGGGGCCACTTCGACCAGGTCGATGCCGATGATGTTGCCCTGCTTCGTCAGGCCGTCGATCAGCTCCAGCACTTCGTAGTACAGGAAGCCGCCATGCGAGGGGGTGCCGGTGCCGGGGGCGATGGAGGGGTCGAAGCCGTCAATGTCGAGGGTCAGGTAGTAGTCGACGCCTTTCGGGATGCGGGCGAGGGTGGCTTCGATGCCCAGCTTACGGACTTGGCGGACGGAGAGGATGTCGTCGCCCATCTTGCGCGCGGCGTCATACCCGTCCTTGGCGGTGGAGGAGACGTTGCGGATGCCAAGGGCGGTGATGCCCTTGACGTGGTCCTGTTCGGCGGCGCGGCGCATCGGGTTGCCGTGACCGTGGCGGACGCCGTGGCGCACGTCGACGAAATCGAGGTGGGCGTCGATCTGGATGATGTGCAGGGGGCGGCCCGCGAAGGCGCGGATGCAGGGGATGTTGATGGAGTGGTCGCCGCCGAGGACCACGGGGATCGCGCCCGCGGCGAGGATGGCGCGGACGCCGGTCTCGATATTGGCGTGGGAGGTTTCGGTATCGGTGTGGACGATGTCGGCGTCGCCGATGTCGAGGATGCGGGTGCCTTCCAGGTAGGTCACGTCGTCTTCGTGGTCATAGGCGCCGCCGTGGCCGAAGGAGAAGAGGGTGGAGGCTTCGCGGATCGAACGTGGGCCGAAGCGGGCCCCGGCGCGGAACTGGGTGCCGAAGTCGAAGGGGGCGCCGAGGATTGCGAAGTCGGCGTCGATCTTCGACCAGTCGGGTTGGTAGGGGTTTTTGCCGAAGGTCGAGATGCCGACGAAGGGCAGGTTCAGGCGGCCTTTGTCGTAGCTGTTCGTCATGGCGTTCCCCCGTTTGTCATGAGTTTCAGGGCCATGACATGCCCCGGATCGGCCGCAAGTGCCGCCTCTGCCAGCGACATGGCGGTGTCGGTCAGGGCCCCGGGGGCGCAGATGCGGTCGATCAGGCCCCAGGCGAGGGCGGTTTCCGCGTCGATCCGCTGGGCGGCGAGGAGGATCATCCTGGCGCGAGAGGGACCGATGAGGGCGGCAAGGCGGGCGGGGTCCGAGGGCTGCGGGCGGTAGCCGAGACGCATGACGGGGTAGAAGAAGTTGGCCGAGGGGACGGCGATGCGCAGGTCGCAGGCCAGCGCCACGCCCATTGCCCCGCCCGCGAGTGTGCCGTTCAACGCGGCGATGGAAAGGCCGGGGAAGGCGGCGATCGCGGCGGAGGCGTCCTCCCAGGCGGGGGAGAGGCCAAGGCCGGCCTTCATGCCCTCAAGATCGGCTCCGGCAGAGAAGACCTTGCCTTCGCCGGTCAGCATCAGGACCTTGGCGCCATTGGTGGCCGCATCAGTTGCGGCGGAGGCGAGGCCTTCCAGCATGGCCTCGGTCAGCGCATTGGCCTTGTCCGGGCGGGCGAGCGTGATGATGCAGCCGTCGCCTGCATTCCGGACCTTGATCATGACCGCACCCCTCCGGCTTTCCCGACCGGGGAATCCCTTGACGCCCCGGACACGAGATAGAAAGGTTGCGGCAGCGAATTCAACCCGAAAGGCATATGTCATGAGCCGTGCGCTTACCTGTTCCTCAGCGATTGGCCTTGTGTTCCTGGCCACTGGTGCCTGCGCCGATGTCACCCCGCAGGAAGTCTGGGCCAGCTGGCAGGCGATGATGACCTCGGCCGGGCAGGAACTGACGGTCGGGAATACGGCGGACAGCGGCCAGGCGGTCGAGGTGTCGGATTTGGCCGTGACCTACAAGGACCAGCTGGGCGGCAGCGCCTTGCTGACCTTCGACAAGCTGGTGTTCAAGGACAACGGGGATGGCACGGTCACGGTGACGATGCCGGACAGCTATCCGATCCAGATGGCCTTCCCGAAACAGGATGACGGGCCGGGGTCGATAAAGCTGACCGTCAGCCAGCCGGGTGCGGCGATCATTGCCGGGGGAAGCGCCACCGAGACGAGCTACAAGATCACCGCGCCCGAGACGAAGATCACGCTGGATGAGGTGACGGGTCAGGACGGGAAGGTGCTGGAAACGACCGGCGATCTTGCGCTGTCCGGGCTGGAGGGAAGCTACCTGGTCACCAAGACCGGTGAGACGATGGGGCTGGATTCGGCCTTCGCGGCCAAGTCGGCAGTCCTTACCATTGCCGGGAAAGAGGCGGACGGATCGGGCGACGGCAAGGTTAAGATCAGTTTCGCCGATCTGAACGGCGCGACGAAGGGCAATTTCCTGAACCCCGAGTTGATGGCGAACATGGCTCTGGCGCTGAACAGCGGGTTCACGATGGATACATCCCTGAGTTTCGGGACGATGGCGATGGATGTCGACATTACCGAGGCCTCTGGACCGACGAAGCTGGTCGCCAATGCCACCGGCGGAGGCCTGGTGCTGGCGATGAACAAGGACCGGATGAACTACGGTACCTCGCTGACCGGGGCCAAGTTTACCATGTCGGGGGCCGAAATCCCGTTCCCGCAGGTCGAGGTGGCCTTTGCGGAGAGCGGGTTCAACGTGCTGATGCCGGTGACGAAGTCCGACAGCCCGCAGGATTTTGCCTTCCTGACCAAGGTGGTGGACTTTACGGTGTCGGAGGATGTCTGGGGCCTGTTCGACCCGGCGGGATCCTTGTCCCGGGAACCGGCGACCTTCATTGTCGACCTGAAGGGCACGGGGTTCTGGACCAAGGATATCATGGACCCGGAGGTGCAGACCGACGCTGGCGACCTGCCGGGCGAGTTGCACAGCCTGGACCTGACGCAGGTGCTGGCCAAGGCCGCGGGGGCGGAGGTTGCCGCGACGGGGGCGCTGACGTTCGACAACACGGACATGCAGACCTTTGGCGGGGTGCCGCGGCCGGATGGCAAGGTGACGGTCAACATCAAGGGCGTGACCAAGCTGGTCGATAACCTGATCGCGCTGGGCATCGTGTCGGAAGACGATGCGATGGGCTTCCGCATGGGGCTGGCGATGTTCGCCAAGCCGGGCGCGGGGCCGGATGAGCTGGTCTCGGAGATCGAGTTCAAGGAGGGCGGGTTCTTCGCCAACGGGATGCGGATGCAGTAGGCGGCTGAGCCGGGTGGCCTGCCTGCCCGGCCTTGCACCTGATGGCGGGGGGGGCTACCTCATCCCGGTGAATACAGGAACCGCGCGATGACCCCCAGCCTTTCCGACCTGAGCCATGCCCTTCTGGACGCCGCCCGCAAGGCGGGGGCGGAAAGTGCCGACGCGCTGGCGGTGGCCGGCACGGCGCTATCGATCGAAATCCGCAAGGGCGCGCTGGAGCAGGCGGAGCGGTCGGAGGGCGTGGAGATCGGGCTTCGCGTCCTGATCGGGCGGCGGCAGGCCTGCGTGTCGGCCTCGGATACCTCAAGCGCCACCATAACCGCACTGGCCGAACGAGCGGTCGCGATGGCGCGCGAGGCACCGGAGGATGCGACCGTGGGGCTGGCGGAGGCGTCGCAGCTGGCTTCGGGTTGGGATGTTGGAGCGCTGGACCTCGCCGATCCGGCGGGAGAGCCGGGAGCGGCGGTGCTGGAGGCTTCGGCCCGGTCGGTCGAGGCGGCAGCGCTGGACTCTGCGGGGATCACCCAGGTCGAGGCCTCGGCGGCCTACAGCCAGCGGGCGCTGCATCTGGCGGCGACGAACGGGTTTTCCGGAGGCTACGGGCGGACCTCGACCTCGCTGTCGGCGGTTGCCTTCACCGGGCAAGGCACCGAGATGCAGCGGGACTATGCGGGCGAGGGGCGTATATACGCGGCCGACATGCCCTCGGCGGAGGAGATCGGACGGCTGGCGGCGGAACGGACCTTGCAGCGCGTGGGGTCGGTGAAGCCGAAGACCGGCACCTATCCGGTGGTCTATGACGAGAGGGTCGCGGCCTCGCTGGTGGGGCATCTCTTGTCGGCGATCAACGGGACCTCGATTGCTCGGGGGTCAAGCTGGGCGCGCGATCTGTTGGGGAAACAGGTGCTGCCTGCGGGGCTGTCGCTGGTGGAAGACCCGCATCGGGCGCGGATCGGGTCGTCGCGGCCCTTCGACGGCGAGGGGCTGGCGACCCGGCGGCGCGAGATCGTGGCGGATGGGGTGTTGACCGGCTGGGTGCTGGACCTGGCGACGGGGCGGAAGCTGGGGATGGCCTCTACGGCGAATGCGTCGCGGGGGACTTCGGCACCACCGTCGCCGTCGACGACGAACATTGATCTGACCCAAGGGGTTGTGGGACGTGCGGAGCTGCTGAAGCAGATGGGAACGGGGCTGCTGGTCACGTCGATGATCGGCTCGACCATCAACCCGACGACGGGGGACTATTCGCGCGGGGCCTCGGGGTTCTGGGTGGAGAATGGGCAGCTCGCCTATCCGGTGCATGAATGCACCATTGCGGGGAACCTGCGCGACATGCTGCTGCGGATCGTCCCGGCGAATGACGCGCGGGCGCATCTGTCGACGCGGGTGCCGTCCATCCTGATCGACGGGATGACCCTTGCCGGCGCGTGACCTGGCCCTCTTGACCGAGGCTGCGCGGGAGGCAGGCCGCATCGCCTTGCGCTTCTGGCGGCGGGAACACAAGGTCTGGGACAAGGGGGGCGAGCACGGGCCGGTGACGGAGGCCGACCTCGCCGTCAACGACATGCTGAAGGCACGGCTGCTGGCGGCGCGGCCGGGTTACGGTTGGTTGTCGGAGGAGACGCCGGATTCCGCCGAGAGGCTGGCTGTAGATACAGTCTTCATCGTAGATCCCATCGATGGAACCCGCGCCTTTGTGGCGGGGGAAGAGTCGTTCGCGCATTCCCTGGCGGTGGCGCATCAGGGCCGGGTGACGGCGGCGGTCGTGTATCTACCGGCGCTGGATCGTATATACACCGCTTCGGAGACCGCCTCGCCGATGAAGGACGGACAGCCGATCATGGCCAGCGGGCGCGAGCGGCTGGAGGGGGCCAACATTCTGACGACGAAGGCAAATCTGGTGCCGGAGAAATGGCCGGGCGGGGTGCCGGAGATAACGCGGAGCTTCCGGGCCTCGCTGGCCTACCGGATGTGCCTGGCGGCAGAGGGGCGGTTCGACGGAATGCTTACCCTGCGCGACACCTGGGAGTGGGACATCGCGGCAGGGTCGCTGATCGCGGAGCGGGCGGGGGCAGCGGTGACGGATCGGCTGGGGAATGCGCTCCGGTTCAACACGCCGGGGGCGATGGCAGCGGGCGTGCTGGCCCTGCCGCCGAAGCTGCATGCCGATGCCGTCGCGCGGTTGACCGGGGCATAGGGCCTATACAGCCCCCGGCAATTGGGATACTGGCCGCCCACGGTCGAGATTCCGGAATTGTGGGCGAGGAGGCCCGCACCAAAGGGACAGGGGCCGTTTGGCTTGTACGGGCGCAGAAGCCGCCCCCCTTTGGAAAAGACATCCATGACGATTGAAAACGTGGCCGCGCCGCTGGCGCAGGCTTTGGCCGACAAGGGCTATGAGACGCTGACCTCGGTGCAGGAGGCGGTGCTGGCGGAAGGTGTGGCCGGGCGCGACGCGCTGGTCTCGGCGCAGACCGGATCGGGCAAGACGGTGGCCTTCGGCCTTGCCGTTGCGCCGGAGATTCTGGGCGGGCAGGACGTGCTGCTGTATGCCGACAAGCCCATCGCGCTGGCGATTGCGCCCACGCGGGAGCTGGCCCTGCAGGTCGCGCGCGAGCTGGAATGGCTTTACGCGGGGGCGCAGGCCAAGCTGGCGACCTGCGTCGGCGGGATGGACTATCGGACCGAGCGGCGGGCACTGGAGCGGGGGGCGCATATCGTCGTCGGCACCCCCGGCCGCTTGCGCGACCATATCGAACGCGGGTCGCTGGACCTGTCGGGCGTCCGGGCCGTGGTGCTGGACGAGGCGGACGAGATGCTGGACCTGGGCTTCGCCGAGGATCTGGAGTTCATCCTGGCGGCGGCTCCGCCGGAACGCCGGACGCTGATGTTCTCGGCCACCGTGCCGAAGGAAATCGAGAAGCTGGCGGGCGAGTTCCAGAAGGATGCGCTGCGGATTGTCGCGCAGGGCGAGGCGAAGCAGCATGTCGACATCGAATATCGGGCGATCTCTGTCGCGGTGCGCGACCGGGAACATGCGATTTTCAACGTGCTGCGCTTCTATGAGGCGCGGACGGCCATCGTTTTCTGCAAGACACGGGTGAACGTGAACCATCTGCTTGCCCGGATGGGCAACCGGGGGTTCCAGGTCGTCGCGCTGTCCGGCGAGTTGAGCCAGCAGGAGCGGACCCATGCATTGCAGGCGCTGCGCGACGGGCGGGCGCGGGTCTGCATCGCGACCGACGTTGCGGCGCGGGGCATCGACCTGCCGGGGCTGGAACTGGTGATCCACGCCGACCTGCCGTCGAATTCCGAGACGCTGCTGCACCGCTCGGGCCGCACCGGGCGCGCCGGGAAGAAGGGCGTTTCGGCGCTGATCGTGACTCCGTCCGAGTTCAAGAAGGCGCAGCGGCTGTTGTCGGGCGCGAAGGTCGTGGCGGAATGGGGCCCGGCGCCGGGCGCGGATGACGTGCAGGCGAAGGACGACCTGCGCATTCTGGAGCATCCCGCGCTGACTGCCCCGGTGGGCGATGAGGCGGGGATCGCGGGCGACCTGCTGGAGCAGTTCGGAGCCGAGGCGCTGGCGGCAGCCTTCGTGCGGCTGTGGCGCGAGGGGCGATCGGCGCCCGAGGTGCTGTCGACCGATGCGGCGATGCCTGCGCCATCAGCTCCGCGCGAACGGGGGGAGTTCGGGCCTTCGGTCTGGTTCCGCATCGGCGTGGGTCGTTCGGGCCGGGCCGAGGCGCGCTGGCTTCTGCCGAAGATCTGCGATGCGGGCAGCATCGGCAAGGACAGCATCGGCGCGATCCGGGTGCGCGAGGACGAGACTTTCGTGCAGATCGCGGAAGGCGTGGCGGACAAGTTCCGGCAGCAGATCGACCTCGACAAGGGCCTGATGATGGAGCGGATCGAGGGCGAACCTGACTTCGATCGCCCGCGCTTCGACAAGCCCCGGTTCGAGCGCCCGGTGCGCCCGGAACGGGCAGAGCGGCCCGAGCGGCGGGAGAAACCGGCCTATGTGCCGAAGCCGCCGCGGGTGGTCGAGGAGGATGGCGAGGTCGCCGAGGCTGCCCCGAAGCCGAAGGCCAAGTATGACGATCGCCCTCGCGTGGCCCCTTCGGAGGCGCGGCCCGAGCGGAAGGATGATCGTCCGGCGCGGAAGTCCTACGAGGAACGCGCGCCGCGTCCCGAGGGTGACGAGGATCGCGCGCGCAAGCCGCGCTGGTCGCCGGACCAGAAGGCCGCTCCGCGCTCGGCGGGGTTCAAGAGCCACGGCGGGCCGGCGGACAGGCCAGGCCGGGCGGCGGGCTACAAGAGCCATGGGGCAGAGGGCGGCACCAAGGGCAAGTCGGAAGGCTGGAAACCGCGCGAGGACGGTGACCGCCCGGCGCGGAAGCCTTATGCGGGCAAGACCGAAGGTTACAAGCCTCGGGGAGAGGGCCATGCCCCGCGTGAGGACGGGGAGCGTCCGGCGCGGAAGCCTTACGCAGGTAAATCCGAGGGTTACAAGCCGCGCAGCGAGGGATTCAAGCCGCGTGAGGACGGTGAGCGTCCCCGCAAAGCCTATGCTCCGAAGGGCGAAGGCTTCCGGCCGCGCGAGGATGGTGACCGTCCGAAGAAGACCTATGCCCCCAAGGGCGACGAGGCGCGGCCCTTCGTGAAGCGCGAGGGTGCCGGAAAACCGGGTGGGTTCAAGAGCCATGCGGCGGGGGGCAAGAAGCCCTTCGACAAACCGAGGGTCGAGAAGCCCAAAGCGGATGCGCGGGATACATCGAAGCGGTTCGTGCCGCCGAAGGGGCCGAAACGCTGATCGGCCCCGGGTTGCCCCCACCCTTTCCCTCCCCACGAGGGGGAGGAAAGCGCGGGATGGAAGTGTCCCAAGCGGCGATAGGTCCTACAAGCAAGCCGCCGTCTCCATCGGGACCGGCGGCTTCTGCATATCCGGGGATTTCAGAGAAGAATGGTGCCGGTGAAGGGACTCGAACCCCCGACCCCATCATTACGAATGACGTGCTCTACCAGCTGAGCTACACCGGCATTCTTCCCTGGGCGGGCTCTTAGCACTGCCCATCCGGACTGTGTAGCCCTAATTTGCGCGCCGGGCGATCTCGTCAGGCGGCAGCGGTTCTTCCTCGGGTGGCGGCGGTTCGGGTTCCGGTGCAGGGCGGGCGTCCATCAGCGGCAAAAGTTCGGCGAGGGCGGGCGAGGCGCTGGTTGTCGGGGGCGTCTTCCACGACAGCGTGTCGAAACTGCCGCAATTGTCGCAGACCGGCTGCCAGCCATCATGGATCGCATGGCACTTGTCGCAGACCCATTGCGGCCCGCGCGGCGCGGCAATCGCGCGGGCGACAAGATCGCGGACGATGGAATCTTCCGCCCCCTCGCCCCGCGCAATCGCCGCCATGATCGCCAGCGACCGCTGGGTCGGCGCGCGAGTGGCAACGTCATCCAATGCGCGACGGGCACCGGGGAAGTCCTCAGTCGCCACCAGAAGCTCGGCCAGAAGCATCTTCGATTCATCCGCGTCCGGCCGGGCGTTGGTCAGTGTGCGGAAGCGCTTCAGGCGCTCCTGCGGGGTCTCGTCGGGCTCGATTTCGGCGAAGGCGGCGGCGAGGTCGGGGTGGGGCAGGACCTCCCAGGCCTTTTTCAGCACGCGGGTCGCGTTCTTCCTGTCGCCCTTCGCCACATAGCCACGCGCAGCCATCGCGGCGGCGGGGATCAGGTCGGGCGACAGCCTGTTCGCCTCGATCGCCGCTTCGCGCGCCTCGATGCTGGCATCTTCATCCATCACGGTCCGGGCCTGTTGCAGGGCAAGGACGGCATCGCGCCGGCGATAGACGTCCTTGGGCAAGGTCCCGGCCTTCAGCTTCGCACCCAGGGTCGAGCGTGCGCCTGACCAGTCACCCGCATCGGATTGCAGCTTCAACAGGATGTCCTGCGTTTCCGCATGTTTGGGACGCAGCTCGAAGGCCTTCTCGGCCAGCTTCAGCGCCACCTCGCGATCGCCCTCCGAGAGTTTCTGCTGCAAGAGACCGCGCACGCCGACGAACCGTGTCGCGTCTTCTTTCAGCAGGGCCTTGTAGGCCTCGGTCGCGCGCTTGTGGTCCCCGGCGGCTTCGGCGGCCTGCGCGACAAGGAGTGTGGTCAGTTCCGGCTTGCCGAGCAGCCGTTCCGCATTCTGGGCGCGGGTCAGGGCCAGGCGCGGCTCGCCCGAGGCCAGCGCCATCATGCCTTCCGACAGCGCCCGGTAGCCCTTCCGCTCGCGGTTGCGGTCGAAATAACGTGAAATGGCGGTCTCATCGCCATTCAGAAACCTGAACGTGGCGGCGAGAAGGCCGAGAATGCGCAGCGCGAGCCAGACCGCGATGAAGAGCAACAGCCCGAGGATCACCGCCTGAACCGGGCCGATGGTGAACTCCCAACCGGCAACGGTAATGCGCGCGGCTTCGCCGGTTTCCGACAAGAGCCCCGCCCCGAGCGCCAGTGCGCCGATCAGGACGACGAAGAGGATGACCTTTGTCAGCGACCAGAGCATCATTCCCCCCGTGCGGCTTGCAGTGCGGCTGCGGCGGCAAGATGGGCCTTCGCCTCGGCGATCCAGGGTTCCAGTGGGGCCTTGATCGTCGGGTCAAGCGGATCGACCTCGGACAGCGCATCGGAGACCCGTCCTTCGGACAGAGCGAACTCGGCGCGGGACAGGATGGCGCCGGGGGTATCGCCCTCCTGCGGGGTCAGGGATCGCGCCCCGGTCTGGGCGGCCAGGAAATCGACGATGCGGGTGCCCCAGCCATCCTCGGCGCTGGTTTCGTGCGAAATGCGCAGGGCTTCGCGCGCGGCATCGGGGAAGCTGGCGCGCAGCGCCTCAAGCGTGGGCACACCCGTCGCAGCCGAGGTTCCGAGCGCGTCGGTAAGGGACTGGTCGCCCAGTGCCTGCAACTCGGTCGCATAGGGCTTGCCCGAAGTCACAGCGGCAGTCAGGCTGTCGAGCGCCTTGGCCCGCGCCGCGCTTGCCGCTGCGGCCTCTGCCTCGGACGCGCGGGCGGTGGCGGCGGTCTCGGCCTCGGTCAGGCGGGACAGGGCATCGTCCAGCTTCTGCTGCAGGGCCGCGTCGTTTCCGCCTTTAGGCAGGCTGGCGAGCCTTTGCTCCAGATCGGCAAGCTTGGCGGTCAGTGCGGCTGTCGAAGCGCCACCTTCGGCGGGCATCGCCTCGATGGCGGCAAGGCGCTGGTCCAGCGTGTCAAGGCGGGACAGGTCAGGCGCCGCGGGAGCAGGTGCGGTTTCCAGCGTCGCGACCCGGTTTTCCAACGCGGCGATCTGATTGCCAAGTTTGTCGAACGTGCCGGCCTGCTGCTGGGTGGTGTCGTTCAATTGCGCGGTGAGCGTTGCCAGGGCGGCGGAACTGTCCGGTACGGCGAGGCCGAAGACATTGAAATGCGACAGGGCAAAGCCGCCGAGCGCCGCCAGCGCGCCGCCCAGAAGCGGGCCGAGGATACCCGGGCGCCGGGGCGGGGAAGGGGGTGGCGGCGCGGATGGGCGCGGGTCCGGCTCAGGGGAAGGTTCCACTGGCGCCAATGTCTCGACCTCGACGGTGAACGGTTCGACGGCTGCAGGTTCTTGCGTGCGGACGTCGGACAAATCGGTTTCCGGCGGCGCGTCCTTGCGTCTGGTCATGCTGCGGCCCTTTCCGTCCCTGGCGTAACCTAAGCACTGGCCGCCTGAGTGTTCAAGGCGGTGACATGTCGGCAAGCAAGGTTTCGACGGCCTCAAGCATGCCGGGGGCATCAGGGTGCCGTGCAACGATCAGCCCGGCATGAGCGACGCCTGGAAGGGCTTCGGCGACAGAGCTGCTGATGGTCACGAAGTACAGTGCGGCGCGGTGATCTTTCGGCAGGGCCTTCTGGAAAAGCTGCGCTGTCCGTGGTGAGAACAGCGGAACCAGCACGGGACGGGCCGATCGAAGCAAGTCGATGGCTTCCGGCGAAAGTGGCTGGGCTTGCTGCTCATACACTATCGCAACATCACCATATATACAAAGTTCGTTTAGTTTTTCCAGTATGTTACCAGACGTATCTACACCTCGTAGATACAGAATCCTGCCATCCGGCGGCTCTGACCGGATCATCCTGACAAGGTCGTCTGCCGTCCCGTCCGCCGATTTCGCGAGAAAGCCGGCAGCCGTTGCCGCCGCCGCCGTCTTGCGGCCTACGCACCAGGCAAGGCGGGGCAGTTCGATGCCCAGCCGACGCGCGCCTTCGACGCCATGTGCCGAGGTGAAGGCGACCGCCACATGGTTTCCGGACGGAATCTCGGGGGTCAGGTAACGAGGCGCGATCAGGGGGGAGACGACGGGACGCAGCCTGTCCCCGAAACGGGCAGTAAGGGCGGCGGCAAACCCCTCGCTTTCGGCCCTGGGGCGCGTCAGCAGGACCGGGGTCCCGGATAACAGTTCGGATTGTCTCGCCATGTCTGCGGTGTTACCTGCCGGGAACCCTTCATGCAACGGCGGCCATGGACCGGACCCTGACCCTATTGGGCATCGAATCGAGCTGTGACGATACCGCGGCGGCGGTCGTTCGGCTGGCGCCCGGCGCAGCGCCCGAAATCCTGTCGTCGCAGGTGCTGGGGCAGACCGCGCTGCATGAGGCCTTCGGTGGAGTTGTGCCGGAGATCGCCGCCCGCGCCCATGCCGAACGGCTGGACGGAGTTGTGGAAGAGGCGCTGGCCACGGCGGGGGTCACGCTCGACCAGATCGATGCGATTGCGGTGACGGCGGGGCCGGGGCTGATCGGTGGGGTCCTTTCCGGCGTGATGCTGGCGCGGGGGCTGGCGGCGGCGAAGGGCTTGCCGCTGGTGCCGGTCAATCACCTTGCAGGCCATGCGCTGACGCCGCGCCTGACCGACGGAATTCCCTTTCCGTACCTCATGTTGCTGGTGTCGGGCGGGCATTGCCAGTTTCTGCTGGTTCAGGGAGCCGATCGTTTCGTTCGACTGGGCGGAACCATTGACGACGCCCCGGGCGAGGCCTTCGACAAGACGGCCAAGCTTCTGGGGCTGCCTCAACCGGGTGGACCTTCGGTCGAGGCAGAGGCGGCGCTGGGCGATGCCAGCCGGTTCCGGTTTCCCCGGCCTCTGTTGGACCGCGAAGGCTGCGACATGTCCTTCTCGGGCCTGAAGACCGCGCTACTGCGGGGGCGGGATGCGCTGGTCGCCGAGAAGGGCGGAATCACCGTACAAGACCGGCGCGATCTTTGCGCCGGGTTCCAGGCGGCGGTAGCCGAAGTTCTGGCAAAGAAGACGGCACGAGCGCTGGACATGGCAGGAGAGCCGCCAACGGCCCTGGCCGTGGCGGGTGGTGTGGCGGCAAACAAGGCGATCCGGGCCATGTTAGAGACTGTTTCGACCCGCGCGGGCGTGCCTTTCCTGGCCCCGCCCCTGCGGCTGTGCACCGACAATGCCGCGATGATCGCCTGGGCGGGACTCGAAAGGTTGCGTGCGGGTCTATCGCACACGACTGATTTCGTCGCGCGTCCACGCTGGCCACTTGATGACCGCGCTCCGGCGCTGCTCGGGTCTGGGAAGAAGGGGGCCAAGGCATGATCGGGATAGCGGGGGCGGGTGCATTCGGAACCGCGCTTGCGGTGGCATTTGCCCGAAGCGGCTGCGAGGTCCGGCTCTGGGCACGGGACCCGGATCTGGTCCGGTACATGCGGGACACCCGGCGGAATGGGACTGCGTTGCCGGGGGTGAACCTGCCTGAAAACGTCTCTGTTCATGCCGAAATCGCAGAAATTTGTGGAGGCAAAGCCCTGCTTCTGGCGATGCCGATGCAAGCCCTGGGCGGCGCGCTGGATGCCCTGCCGCAGATCGACGACCGGCAGCCGCTGGTCGCCTGCTGCAAGGGCGTGGACCTGGCGACGCTGCGTGGCCCGGTCGCGGTGATCGAGGCCCGGCGGCCCGGCGCTCAGGCGGCGATCCTGACGGGTCCGAGCTTCGCTGTGGATATTGCCAGGGGCCTGCCGACGGCGCTGACGCTGGCGACGAGGGGTGATGGCGCGGCGCTGCAAGAGCTGCTCTCTACCCCGACCCTGCGGCTTTACCGGACCGATGATGTGATCGGCGCGGAGCTTGGCGGGGCGCTGAAGAACGTCATCGCCATCGCCGCCGGAACCGTGATCGGCGCGGGCCTTGGCGACAGCGCGCGCGCGGCGCTGATGACCCGGGGCTATGCCGAGATGGTGCGCCTGGCCGGGTCGCTGGGCGCAAGGCCCGAAACGCTGGCGGGCCTGTCGGGCTTTGGCGACCTGGTGCTGACCTGCACCTCGGCGCAGTCGCGGAATTTCCGCTATGGCTGTGCGCTGGGAAGGGGCGAGGCGTTCGATCCCAAGGTCACGGTCGAAGGCGTGGCGACGGCCCGTGCCGTCGTGAAACTGGCCAACGGCATGGGCATCGACATGCCGGTGACGGCAATGGTCAATGCCCTTGCCCTTGGGAAGATCGCACTGAATGATGCCATCGGGCTTTTGATGAACCGGCCCCTGAAACAGGAATGACCATGCGCTACGCCTTGATCTGCCTCGATAAACCGAACGCCCTGCAAACCCGTGTCGACAACCGCGCGGCGCATCTCGCGTATATACAGGAAACCGGCGTGGTCGAGCAGGCCGGTCCCTTTATCGACGCGGCGGGGCAGATGTGCGGCAGCCTGCTGGTCCTGGGGGTCGACTCCAAGGCGGAGGCCGAGACCTGGGCGGCGTCGGACCCCTATGGCAAGGCGGGGTTGTTCCAGTCGGTGATGATCCAGGAATGGAAGCGGGTGATCGGATGAACCATTGGCTGTTCAAATCCGAACCCGACGTCTGGGGCTGGGACCACCAGATCGCCAAGGGCGATGAGGGCGAGGAATGGCACGGGGTGCGCAACTATCAGGCGCGCAACAACATGCGGGCGATGAAGATCGGCGACCGGGGGTTCTTCTACCACTCCAACGTCGGGAAAGAGATCGTTGGAATCGTCGAGGTTTGCCGGGAAAGCGCCCCGGACAGCACGACGGACGACCCGCGCTGGGACTGCGTCTGGATCAAGGCGGTCAAGCCCCTGAAGCGGGCGATCAGCCTGGAAGACTGCAAGGTCACGCCCGGGCTTGAAAAGATGGTGCTGGTCAACAACTCGCGCCTGTCAGTGCAGCCGGTCAGCGCCGAGGAATGGGCGATCATTTGCCGGATGGGTGGCCTGGAGCCCTGAAGCTTGCGCCGCGAACGGCGTGCTGTATTCCTTCTGTCGACAAGCGGGGCGAGCCATGACTGACACAGAAGACCAGCAGGAACGCAAGCGCGGCACCGGGGCACGGTTCGTCTATGACACGCTGCGGGACGAGATCCTGAACCTTGTCCTGCAACCGGGTGAGCCGATTGACGAAATCGGCCTGGCCGAGCGGCTGTCGATGTCGCGCACCCCGATCCGCGAGGCGCTGGTCCGGCTGGCGGGCGACGGGCTGGTGACGCTGCTGCCGAACCGTTCCACCGTCGTCAGCCAGATCGACTTTCCGAACCTGCACCATTTCTTCGATGCCCTGACGCTGATGTATCGCGTCACCACCCGGCTGGCGGCGCAATTCCATGACGCGGGCGATCTTCAGGCGATCCGCGCCCGGCAGGCGATCTTTGCGGAGGCTGTGATTGCGGGTGACACGGCGGGGATGATCCAGCTCAACCGCGACTTTCACGTCGCCATCGCCGAGGCGGGTCGGAACCCCTACTACCTCCAGCTTTTCTCGCGCCTGCTGGATGAGGGGCGGCGTATCCTGCGGCTGTATTACTACCCCAGCTTCGAGCCTGCCTTGCCGCATCCGTATATACAGGAGCACGAGGCGATCATCGCGGCCGTCGCTGCGCGGGATGTAGATACATGCGATCGGCTGGCGAAGGAACATGCCGACAAGATCGTCCGCCAAATCCAGGACGTGATGGCCCGAGATTTGCGGCAGAACATCGAAATCTGAAACGCCCTTCTTTTATCCAACTGAAAACACGTATTAAAATCTTGTCGACAAACTAAATACAATGCCTATGCTGTTCTCAGGATGCGGAATCGGCCGCGACAGGAGGATTGGAACATGAAGTCGGATATCTTCTCGGGCACGATTCCGGCCCTGATGACGCCCTGCAAGGCGGATCGCACGCCGGACTTTGACACGCTGGTCGCCAAGGCGACGGAACTGGTGGGCCTGGGCATGTCGGCGGTCGTCTACTGCGGCTCGATGGGCGATTGGCCGCTTCTGACCACCGAACAGCGGATGGAAGGGGTGGAGCGGCTCGTGAAGGCCGGGATCAAGGTTGTCGTCGGCACCGGCGCGGTGAACACCGCCACTGCCGCCGCCATTGCCGCCCATGCCCAGAAGGTCGGCGCGCATGGGCTGATGGTGATTCCCCGGCTTCTGTCGCGCGGCACCGTGGTCGCGGCGCAGCGGGCGCATTTCAAGGCGGTCCTCTCGGCGGCCCCGACCCTGCCCGCGGTGATCTACAACAGCCCGTATTACGGCTATTCGACCAAGGCCGACCTGTTCTTCCAGCTGCAGGCCGAGCATCCGAACCTCGTCGGCTTCAAGGAATTCGGCGGCTATGACGACCTGTCCTATGCGGCGAACGCGATCACCGGGGCTTCGCCCGACCTGAAGCTGATGATCGGTGTCGATACGGCAGTCTACCACGGCTACGTCAACTGCAACGCCGATGGCGCGATCACCGGGATCGGCAACGTCCTCCCGCGCGAGGTGCTGCATCTGGTGTCGCTGTGCAAGGCCGCCCAGAAGGGCGACGCCGAGGCGCGGCGGCTGGCGTTCGAACTGGACTCGGCGATGCAGGTTCTGTCCGAAGTCGATGCCGGCCCGGATCTGGTGTTGTTCTTCAAGCACATGATGCTTCTGCGCGGCGAGGCTGCCTATACGCACCACTTCAACGCCGATGACCAGTTGTCGGCCAGCCAGAAGGGCTTCATCGAAGCACAGCTGAAGCTGTTCGACGCCTGGTATGCCGACTGGGCCAAGCAGCCGGACGCGCGGAAATACGCCGCATAAGGCCATGGCGGAGGTCATCGTCATCGGCGCCGGAGTCATCGGGCTTTCGACAGCGCTGATGGCTCAGGCGCGGGGGCTTTCGGTCACGGTGGTAGACCGGGAAGGCCCAGCCGCGGGCGCCTCGGCAGGCAATGCCGGGGCCTTTGCCTTCACCGACATCCTACCGCTCGCCTCGCCCGGCATCCTGCGCAAGGCGCCGAAATGGCTGCTGGACCCGCTGGGGCCACTCAGCATCCCGCCTGCCTATGCCTTGCAGATCGCACCCTGGCTTGTCCGCTTCTGGCGCGCCTGTTCGCCCCGTGCCGTTGCCGCCTCCACCACCGCTCAGACAAGGCTGATGGACCTCTCCCGGGCGGAGTTGGAGCCGTTTCTGGCCGCCACCGGCACGCTTGGGATGCTGCGCAAGGATGGCAACCTGCAGGTCTACGAAAGCGAGGCGGAGTTCCGCGCCTCGCTGCCCGGTTGGCAGGCGCGCGAGGCGCATGGGATCGAGTTCCGGCATATGACGGCGGCGGATATGGCGGCGCTGCAACCTGGCCTTTCGCCTCGGTTCATCAAGGGCACCTTCACGCCCGGTTGGTTCTCGATCGCCGATCCGAAAGACTATGTGCTTGCCCTCGCCGACAGATTTCGCGCGCAAGGCGGGACCATCCTAACAGCCGAGGTGACGCGACTGGAGCCGCACGAGTCGGGTGTGTATATACGCACCAATGGCAAGTCCCTGAGCGCCGACAAGGTGGTGATCGCCGCCGGGGCCTTCTCGCACCGGATCGCGGCGAGCCTGGGAGAACGAATCCCGTTGGAAACCGAGCGGGGATACAATACCACCCTGCCGCCGGGGGCCTTTGACCTGCGCTGCCAGATGACGTTTGGCGGACATGGTTTCGTAATCTCGCGCTTGTCCTCGGGCATCCGCGTGGGTGGGGCGGTTGAACTGGGGGGCCTGTCACTTCCGCCGAACTACAAGCGATCCGAGGCTATGCTACGAAAAGCAAAGGCTTTTCTGCCAGACCTCAAGACCGGGGGCGGGACGCAATGGATGGGCTTCCGCCCCTCTCTTCCCGACAGCCTGCCCGCCATCGGACGGTCGAAGGCCAGCCCCCGGGTGATCCACGCCTTCGGGCACGGCCACCTGGGCCTGACCCAAAGCGCAGGGACGGCCCGGCTGGTGGCGGACCTGCTGACCGACCAGACGCCTCCGGTCGACCTGACCCCCTTCTCGCCGCAAAGGTTCTGACATGGCCGTATATACATTCTCCTGCCTCGACGGTCACACCTGCGGCAACCCGGTACGGCTGGTGTCTGGCGGCGGACCCCGGCTGGAGGGGGCGACGATGCTGGAGCGCCGGGCGCATTTCCTGAAGGATTACGACTGGATACGGACCGGACTTATGTTCGAGCCGCGGGGGCATGACATGATGTCGGGGTCGATCCTCTATCCCCCGACCCGGCCCGATTGCGACGTGGGGGTGCTGTTCATCGAGACCTCGGGCTGTCTGCCAATGTGCGGGCACGGGTTGATCGGGACGGTGACGATGGGGATCGAGAACGGGCTGATCACGCCTCGCGAACCGGGACGGTTGGCGGTGGATGCACCGGCAGGGCGCGTGGAGGTTTCGTATATACAGGAAGGCCGGTTTGTCGAGGAAGTGCGGCTGACCAATGTGCCGGGTTTCCTTTATGCAGAAGGGCTTACGGCGGAAGTCGAGGGTCTGGGCGAGGTGGTGGTGGACGTGGCCTATGGCGGCAATTTCTATGCCATCGTCGAGCCTCAGAAGGTGTTTCGCGACATGGCGGACCATACGGCTGGGGAGCTGGTGGGCTGGTCGCCGAAGCTGCGGGCGGCGCTGAATGCGAAGTACGACTTCGTGCATCCCGAGCATCCGGCGATCCGGGGGCTGAGCCATATCCTGTGGACCGGCAAGCCGACGGTGCCTAGCGCCCATGCCCGTAACGCCGTGTTTTATGGGGAAAAAGCGATTGACCGCAGCCCTTGCGGGACGGGAACCTCGGCCCGGATGGCGCAGCTGGCGGCGAAGGGGAAGCTCAAGGTGGGGGACGAGTTCCACCATGAGAGCATCATCGGGTCGATCTTCAAGGGCCGGGTCGAGGCGGCGGCGACGGTGGCCGGAAAGCCCGCCATCATCCCCTCCATCGCCGGCTGGGCGCGGCAGACGGGGATCAACACGATCTTCATCGACGACCGCGACCCGTTTGCGCATGGGTTCGTGGTGAAGTGAACCCGGGTGCGGCGTTCGGTGTGTTAGATCAAGGGGTTGGCTGTAGATACGGCGTCTTGTTTCCGTCTTGCTTGCGTCTTCCTTCCGTCTCTACGCGCGGTGCACGCGGGGGCCGTTAACCATCCGTCGCGAATCGGGGCTGGCCGGGTGCCCCCCACCCCCATCTCCTCCCCACGGAGGGGGGAAGGGCGGCGCTTGGGGCTTCTGGTGTGCTGAGGTGGTGGGGGGAGTGCCTGGGCTGGGCGGCGGATGCCTCCGGCGGGGATATTTGGGGACAGATGAACGGTCAGGGGTTTCGGAGGGGGCGGGGGAGTAGGGGTGTGGTAGGGTGAGGCGGTGCTGTTAAGGGTGGTGGGCTGGGATGAAGACGGTTGTGGTTGTCTCGGCGATTGTTGCCGTGATGTTTGCTTTGGCTTGGGCGATTATAATGCCCGAAACGCATAGCTGGCGGCAGAAGCTGACGCTGGTGGTCGAGACGCCGGGAGGTGAGGTCACGGGTTCGTCGGTCGTTGAAGTGCGGGTGGACTACTACTCAGGTGGCCAGATCATGAGCGGCACCGAGGTCCATTATGATTTGACGGGCGAGGCAGCGGTGGTTGAGGTTCTGCCGGGCAGATACCTCTTTGCGCTGATGGGTGACAGTGAGGAGCTGTTCTTCCGGGCGGCAAAGGATCAGTTCAAGGGCATGACGCGGGGCGAATGGCTGCGCGAGATGCCCGGGCAGACGGAGCTTGTGACCTTGACCGACGATCTGATCCCGATGCTGGTGACGTTCGATGACATCACCAAGCCGGAGACGGTGCAATTGGTGGAGCCGACGGGCCTTACGGCGGTGTTTGGCGAGGGGGTGAGGTTGAAGGCGGTGACGCTGGAGATCACACGGGAGGCGGTGACGGAGGGGCGGGTTGAGGGGGCGTTGAGGTGGTTGTGTAGCTACACGAATCCGCACAGGCGATTGAGCGGGAAGAGCGGAGCAATTTTCGACAATGAGTTGTCAAACAGGCTCGGTCCCGTCAGTTTCTCGACTGGAGGGTGCAAGTGATCGCGTCCTTCCCGCGAAAGTCGGCAACCGGACTTTAGCGGATGGATCCCCGCGATGACAAAAGGGAGTCGGGCTGAAGCCCGACCTACGGGTCACCCCTTCGCCGAGAAGTAGTCCGCAATCGTCTTGGCCATCGCTTCGGAAATCCCGTCCACCGCCTGCAAATCCGCCACGCCCGCCCGCGCGACGGCTTTGGCGCTGCCGAAGTGTTGCAGGAGGGCGCGTTTCCTTGTGGCTCCGATGCCGGGGATGTCGTCCAGCGGCGTCAGGCTGACGGCCTTCGCCCGTTTGGCGCGGTGGGCGCCGATGGCCCAGCGGTGGGCTTCGTCGCGGAGGCGCTGGATGAAGTAGAGGACGGGGTCGTTCCGTTGTAGGGCGAAGGGGCGTTCGCCGGGGCGGTGGAATTCCTCTTTCCCGGCGTCGCGGTCGATGCCTTTGGCCACGCCGACCATGGCGATGTCGTCCACCCCAAGCTCGGCCATGATCCCGGCGACAGCCGAGACCTGCCCGGCGCCGCCGTCGATGAGGAGGAGGTCGGGCCACATGTCGGTCTTGCGCTCGGGGTCTTCCTTCAACAGGCGCTCGAACCGGCGGGTCAGCACTTCCTTCATCATGCCGAAGTCGTCGGAGTTCGCCCCCGCCTCGGACTTGATGTTGAACTTGCGGTATTGCGATTTCAGGAAGCCTTCCGGCCCGGCGACGATCATCCCGCCCACGGCATGGGCACCCTGGATGTGCGAGTTGTCGTAGACCTCGATCCGCTGCGGCGGGGCGTCGAGGTCGAAGGCTTCGGCGAGGCCGGCGAGGAGCTTGTTCTGCGTGGTCGACTCGGCCATGCGGCGGGCGAGGCTTTCGCGGGCGTTCCTTGTGGCGTTCTCCACCAGTTCGGCCTTTTCGCCGCGCTGCGGAATGGCGAGTTCCACCTTGCGGCCTGCCCGCGCCGACAGTGCCTCGGTCACCAGGTCGGGGTTGTCGACGGGGTGGGAGAGCAGGATCAGGCGGGGCGGGTCCTTGTCGTCGTAGAACTGGGTGAGGAAGGCTTCCAGAATCTCCGGCGCTTCGGCCCCGGCACCGGTCTTGGGATAGAAGTCGCGGTTGCCCCAAGACTGGTTGGCGCGGATGAAGAAGACCTGGACGCAGGCCTGCCCGTGTTCAAGATGGAGCGCGACGACATCGGCCTCGGTCACGCCCTGCGGGTTGATGCCTTGCGTCTGCTGGACCTGAGTCAGGGCCTTGATGCGGTCGCGCAGCGCGGCGGCGCGCTCGAATTCCATCTGCGCAGAAGCCTCGGTCATGGCCTTGGCAAGGTCGGCCTGGACGGAGGTGGTCTTGCCTTCGAGGAAACGCTCGGCATCGGCGACAAGGGTGGCGTAACCCTCCTGGCTGATCTTGCCGACGCAGGGCGCGGAGCAGCGCTTGATCTGGAATTGCAGGCAGGGACGGGTGCGGGTTTCGAACATCGAGTCCGAGCAGTTGCGGAGGAGGAAGACCTTCTGCAACTGGTTGAGCGTGCGGTTCACCGCCCCGGCACTGGCGAAGGGGCCGAAATAGGCGCCCTTCTCGGACTTCTTGCCGCGGTGTTTCTTGATCTGCGGATAGGGGTGTTCGGCGGAAATGAGGATGTTCGGGAAGCTCTTGTCGTCGCGCAGAAGCACGTTGTAGCGCGGCTTCAGCTGCTTGATCAGGTTCTGTTCGAGAAGCAGCGCCTCAAGTTCCGTCCGCGTGGACAGGAACATCATCGAGGCGGTTTCATGGATCATCCGGGCGATGCGGCCGGAATGACCCGAGGGGCGGGCGTAGTTGGTGACGCGGGCCTTCAGGTTGCGCGCCTTGCCGACATAGAGCACTTCGGAGGCCGCGTTCAGCATCCGGTAGACGCCGGGCGAGCCGTCCAGCGTGCGGAGGTAATCCTGGATCACCTCATGTCCGGTGCGGGGTTTGTCATCCATGGTTTTCGGTCTGTCGATTCTAAGGCGGGGCTGCCACCGAACGGGGGGTGGTGGCAAGAGCAAAGCTGTCCACGGTTTCTGGGGATAACTCTGCGGAGAAGATTTCGGGAGGGGGGATTTTCCCTTGTTTTCGGCCCGGTTCGTGAGCTTGCCTAATTTTTAGGCACATTTGGAACCTGTTGATTCCAAACAAAAGAATTTCTGCATGGCCGCAAATCCCTGAAATCCCAAGTGAATCATGACGGTCTTGTGACGGTGGCGTGAGAAGTGGACAAGTTGACGCGGCGTCGGTTTGGAAAGGCTATTCCACGCCCAGAACGTCGGGCGTTTTCCAGCCGAGATGTTGGCCGCCGTCGACGGCGATGAACTGGCCGGTAACTGCGGGACTGTCGAGGAAGAATCCCAGCGCGGCGGTGATGTCGGAGGGGTTCGAGCCGCGCCCCAGCACCGTCGCGGCGCGCTGGCGGGCGAAATGCGTCTCGGACTGCCGGGAGCCGCGCAGCGTGGGCCCCGGGCCGATGGCGTTGACGCGGATATGGGGGGCGAGGCCCTGCGCTGCGGTCTGGGTCAGCGCCCAGAGGCCCATCTTGGCGATGGTGTAGGTGGAGAATTCTGGCGTCAGCTTCAGGATGCGCTGGTCGATCAGGTTGACGATCAGGCCTCGGGCGAGAGGCTCGCCGGTTTCGTCCGTCGTCGCAGGAGGGCATTGCCGGGCGAAGGCTTGCGACAGGACGTAAGGAGCGCGGAGGTTGGATTCGATGTGACGGTCCCAACTTTCGCGAGTGGCGGTCTCGATCCGGTCGTATTCGAAGATCGAGGCGCTGTTGACCAGCACCGTCAGCGGGCCAAGCGCGGCGGTGGCGGCGGGGATCAGGGCCTGGACCTGCGCTTCCTGCAAGAGGTCGGCCTGGAAGGCCCGGGCGCGGCGACCCAGCGCGCGGATCTCGGCGACGGTGGCTTCGGCCTCGTCCTGCGAACTGGAGTAATGGACGGCGACGTCATGTCCTCGTTGCGCGAGATAGAGCGCCATCGCGCGGCCGAGCCGTCGGCCTGCGCCTGTCACGAGAGCGGTCATCGGGCCTTGCCCCCGCAAGGGCAGGTCTTCTGCCCGATCAGGTAGCGCCCGCATTTGTTGCAGCGGGGCGGGTCCTGGCGTTTGCGCAGGACGGGGGGCAGGGCCGAGGGGAAGAGGGCACGGCCAATGAAGGCGATCAGCGCCATGAAGCAGAGGAAGATGAGGATGACCTTGACCAGCATCTAGAGCCCATACCGCGCCCAGAGCGCCCTGTCCTCGACCGCGCCGAGGGTTTCGTCGATGAGGGAGAGGCCGAAACGCTGGAACAGGCTGCGCTTGCGGCCAAGGGGAAGGAGCTTCACCTTCTCGCCGTAGAGCTGTTTCAGCTTCGGGACCATATGGGCGATGCCGTCGGTGAGGCCGAGGTCGACCGACTGCTGGCCGACCCAGATGTCGGCGTTGAAGAGATCGGCGCTGGCGTCGAGCCGCTTGCCGCGCGCGTGCTTCACATGGTCGATGAAGGCCTGATGGATCGGGGTTTGCAGGGCCTTGAGACGCTCCACGTCCTCCGCCTTCTGCGGCAGGAACGGGTCGGCGAAGCTTTTCGATTTGCCGGCCGTCACCACGCGACGCTCGACGCCTTGCCGGGCCATCAGGTCCGGGAAGCCGAACGAGGCGAAGATCACGCCGATGGAGCCGACGATGGAGCTGGGATCGACCCAGATGTCATCGGCGGCGCAAGCCAGCCAGTAGCCGCCGGAGGCCGCCACGTCCTCGACGAAGGCGTGGACGGGGATGGTCTTCTCGTCCGCCAGCCGCCGGATACGCGCGGCGATCAGGCTGGACTGCACGGCGGAGCCACCGGGCGAGTTGATCGCCAGCGCCACGGCGACGGGTTTCGACTTGAAGGCCTTCTCGATCAGGGGCGCGAGGGCTTCGTCGTTCAGGGACCGCGTGCCGGTGCCGATGGTGCCGGAAAGGCGGATCACCGGGACGAGGGGCGGTTTCGGCAGGAAGGGGATCAGGCGGCGCATGGGGCAAGAGGTAAGCCGCCAATCCCGAACCGGCAAGGGCTTGCGGGCAAGGGCGGGGCGCGGCAGGGTCTGATGCATGATCGACAAGCTGGAAATGTTCATCGCGCTGGCCAAGGAACGGCATTTCGGCCGGGCGGCGGAGGCCTGCGGGGTGACGCAGCCCTCGCTCTCCAGCGCGATCCGGCAGCTGGAGGATCAGCTGGGCGTGCAGCTGGTGTTCCGGGGTAGCCGGTTTCAGGGCCTGACGCCCGAGGGCCAGCGCGTGCTGGACCGGGCGCTGGGCATCGTCGGCGACGTGCGGGCCTTGCGCGACGAAATGCGGGTGGTGCGGACCGGGCTGTCGGGCAACCTGCGGATCGGGGTGATCCCGACCGCGCTGCCGATGGTGGCCGACCTGACCGGACCCTTCACCCAGAAGCACCCGAACGTGCGGGTGTCGATCCTGTCGCGGACTAGCGTCGAGATCCTGACCGGGATCGAGGCCTTGGATCTGGAGGCGGGGATCACCTACCTCGACAACGAGCCGCTGGGTCGCGTTTCGCAGGTGCCGCTTTACACCGAATTCTACCGCCTGCTGATCGCCCCGGGGTCCGAGCTTGCCGGGCGGCGGCAGGTGAGCTGGCACGATCTGTCGGCGATACCGCTGTGTCTTCTGACCTCGGACATGCAGAATCGGCGGATCGTCAACCAGCATCTGGGCGAGGCCGGGGTGGATGCGGTGCCGATGATCGAATCAAATTCGACGATGGCGCTGGTGGCGCATGTGCTGACCGGGCGCTGGGCGAGCGTGGTGCCGAAGAAGCTGGCCGACATGTTCGTGGCGGACGGGCGGCTGCATTCGATTCCCATCGTCGAGCCGGAGGCGGAACATTCGGTCGGCCTGATCGCCGCGCGTCGCGACCCGCAGACGCCGGTGTTGCAGGCGCTGGTGGATGAGGCGGTGCGGCTGTTTCGATAGGTTTCATCTATCGTTTGACGGTATCATAACATTGAAAACCCTATCAATCGGCGTATACCGGTGCATGCCAGCCAGAGGTTGCCCGCATGCTCGATTCCCACGTCCAGTCCGACCGCATCGCCGAGATCCTTGAGGCCCATTCCGGGCTTGAGGGGCCGCTGTTGCCCATCCTCCACGCGATTCAGGCCGAGTTCGGCTTTGTCCCCGACAGCGCCATTCCGCAGATCGCGGCGGCGCTGACGATTTCCAAGGCGGAAGTGCATGGGGTGATCAGCTTCTACCACGATTTCCGGGAGAAGCCCGCAGGGCGCCATGTGCTCAAGCTGTGCCGGGCCGAGGCCTGTCAGGCAGCCTTCGGCAATTCGGTCGCGGATCGGGCGAAAGAGAAGTTGGGGATCGACTGGCACGAGACGACGCCGGACGGCGCGGTAACCCTGGAGCCGGTGTTCTGCCTGGGCCTCTGCGCCTGCGGGCCTGCGGCGATGGTGGATGGCAAGCTGGTGGGGATGCTGACGCCGAAGTCGGTCGAGAAGCTGATCGACGAGGTGAAGAAATGAGGGTCTGGCTTCCGCTTGACAGTTTCGCCCTGGCGATGGGCGGCGAGGAGGTCGCGGCGGCGATCATGGCCGAGGCGAAGGCGCGGGGCGTCGATGTTACCCTGACCCGCAACGGCAGCCGCGGCATGGCCTGGCTGGAACCGCTGGCCGAGGTCGAGGTGGACGGTGTCCGGCATGGCTTCGGGCCGATGAAGGTGGCGGACGTCGCGGGCCTGTTCGGTGATCTGGCCAAGCATCCGAAGGCGCTGGGCCCGATCGAGGAGCTGGACTGGATGAAAGGCCAAACCCGGCTGACCTTTGCGCGGGTGGGCGTGATCGACCCGCTGTCGCTGGCGGAATACCGGGCGCAGGGCGGCCTGGCCGGGCTTGAGCGCGCCAAGGGCATGACCAAGGCGCAGATCGTGGCCGAGGTGACGGAGTCGGGCCTGCGCGGACGCGGTGGTGCCGGGTTCCCCACGGGGATCAAGTGGAAGACCGTCTCGGAAGCTGCCGGGGACCGGAAATACATCGTCTGCAACGCCGACGAGGGCGATAGTGCCACCTTCGCTGACCGGATGCTGATGGAGGGCGACCCCTTCACCCTGATCGAGGGCATGGCGATTGCCGGGTTGGCCTGCGGGGCGACCAAGGGCTTTGTCTACATCCGCAGCGAATACCCGGTGGCGATCCGGGTGATGCGCGAAGCAGTGGAGATCGCGCGGGCCGAGGGCGTGCTGGGCGCGGCTTTCGACATGGAAATCCGTGTCGGCGCCGGGGCCTATGTCTGCGGCGAGGAGACGAGCCTGCTGAACAGCCTGGAAGGCAAGCGCGGGATCGTGCGGGCCAAGCCGCCCCTGCCCGCGCTGGAAGGCTTCATGGGCAAGCCGACGGTGGTGAACAACGTCATTTCGCTGGCTTCGGTGCCGGTGATCCTGTCCAAAGGGGCGGCGTTCTACAAGGACTTCGGCCTCGGACGGTCGCGCGGGACGATCCCGTTGCAGATCGCCGGGAACGTGAAATACGGCGGGCTGTACGAGACCGCTTTCGGCCTGACCCTGGGCGAGATTGTCGACAGGATCGCGGGCGGCTGTTTCACCGACCGGCCGGTCAAGGCGGTGCAGGTGGGCGGACCCTTGGGCGCCTATTTCCCGCGCGCCTTGTTCGACACGCCCTTTGGTTATGAGGAATTCGCGGCGAAGGACGGGCTGATCGGCCATGCCGGGCTGACGCTCTTCGACGACAGCGCCGACATGCTGCAAATGGCCCGCTTCGCGATGGAATTCTGCGCCATCGAATCCTGCGGCAAATGCACCCCCTGCCGTCTTGGCTCGACCCGTGGGGTGGAGACGATTGACCGGCTGGCGCGCGGCGATGCCTCGGCGATGCCGATCCTGACCGACCTGTGCAACACGATGAAGCTCGGCTCGCTCTGCGCGCTGGGCGGGTTCACCCCCTATCCGGTGATGTCTGCGGTCACGCATTTCCCCGACGATTTCGCCCGGGCGAAGGAGGCGGCGGAATGACCGACAAGGTGAAGGGCCCCGCGTCCTACTTTCCGTCGATCGAAAAGGCCTATGGCCAGCCGATCACACATTGGTTCGCCCAGATTGCCGGGATGCTCGACCAGCCCCATATGAAGATCGTGAGCTATCTGAAAGAGACGCACGCGATCGGTCACGGCCATGCCAACGCCATCGTTGCCCATCAGCTTGCCGCCAGGAAAGGTTCCTGAGATGAAAGACTTCATCATTCCCGACCGCGACTTCGGCACTCCGGCTGCGAAGTCCAAGACCATGGTGACGCTGACCATCGACGGCTTCGACGTGACGGTGCCGGAAGGCACCTCGATCATGCGCGCGGCGAACGAGATCGGGATCGCGGTGCCGAAGCTTTGCGCGACCGACAGCGTCGATGCCTTCGGATCCTGCCGGCTGTGCCTGGTCGAGATCGAAGGGCGCAACGGCACGCCTGCCTCCTGCACCACCCCGGTCGCGCCGGGGATCAAGGTCCACACCCAGACCGGCAAGCTGAAGACGCTGCGCAAGGGGGTGATGGAGCTTTACATCTCGGACCACCCGCTGGACTGTCTGACCTGTGCCGCGAACGGCGACTGCGAGTTGCAGGACATGGCGGGCGTCGTGGGCCTGCGCGATGTGCGATATGACGCGGTCGATACCCATTTCCGCGCGAAGAACACCAGCGGCGAGGCCAACCCGCAATGGCTGCCGAAGGACGAATCCAACCCCTATTTCACCTATGACCCGGCGAAATGCATCGTCTGCTCGCGCTGCGTGCGGGCCTGCGAGGAAGTGCAGGGGACGTTTGCGCTGACCATCGAAGGCCGGGGCTTCGACAGCCGGGTGTCGTTCGGGGCGAAGACCGACAATGCGCTGGCCTCGGACTGCGTGTCCTGCGGTGCCTGCGTGCAGGCCTGCCCGACGGCGACCCTGTCGGAAAAGTCGCTGATCGAGATCGGCACGCCGGACCGCAGCATCATCACCACCTGCGCCTATTGCGGGGTGGGATGCAGCTTCAAGGCCGAGATGCGCGGCGACGAGCTGGTGCGGATGACGCCTTACAAGCACGGCAAGGCCAACCGCGGCCATAGCTGCGTCAAGGGCCGTTTCGCCTATGGCTATGCCATGCACCAGGACCGTATCCTGAAGCCGATGATCCGCGACGCGATCAGCGATCCGTGGAAGGAAGTCTCCTGGGCCGAGGCGATGGAATTCGCGGCCAACCGGATGAAGGGCATCCAGCAGAAATACGGGCGGCAGTCGGTGGGGGTGATCACTTCCAGCCGCTGCACGAACGAGGAGACCTACCTCGTCCAGAAGCTGACCCGCGCGGTGTTCATGAACAACAACACCGACACCTGCGCCCGCGTCTGCCATTCGCCGACCGGCTATGGCCTGGGCCAGACCTTCGGCACCTCTGCCGGGACGCAGGATTTCGATTCCGTCGAGGATTCGGACGTGATGCTGGTGATCGGCGCCAACCCCTCGGCGGCGCATCCGGTCTTTGCCAGCCGGATGAAGAAGCGGCTGCGCAAGGGCGCGAAGTTGATCGTCGTCGACCCGCGCCGGACGGAAACGGTGGAAGGCCCGCACTACAAGGCGGCGCATCACCTGGCGCTGACGCCGGGGACCAACGTGGCCGTGGTCAGCGCTCTGGCGCATGTGATCGTGACCGAGAAGCTCTACGACGAGGAGTTCATCCGCACGCGCTGCGACTGGGATGAATTCCAGGACTATGCCGAGTTCATTTCCGCGCCCAACCATTCGCCGGAAGCGGTGCAGATCGTGACTGGCGTTCCGCCGGAAGAAATCCGCAAGGCGGCCCGGCTGTACGCGACCGGCGGCAATGCGGCGATCTACTACGGCCTTGGTGTTACCGAGCACTCGCAGGGGTCGACCACCGTCATCGGCATCGCCAACCTTGCCATGCTGACCGGCAACATCGGTCGGCGTGGCGTGGGGGTGAACCCGCTGCGGGGCCAGAACAACGTGCAAGGCTCTTGCGACATGGGGTCCTTCCCGCACGAGCTGCCGGGCTACCGCCATGTGAAGCACCCGGAAGTGCGCGCGATCTACGAAAAGGCCTGGGGCGTGACCATCGACCCGGAGCCGGGCCTGCGCATCCCGAACATGCTGGACGCGGCGGTCGAGGGCACGTTCAAGGGCCTGTACTGCCAGGGCGAGGATATCCTGCAATCCGACCCCGACACCCACCACGTCGCGGCGGGTCTGGCGGCGATGGAATGTGTGATCGTCCACGACCTGTTCCTGAACGAGACCGCGAACTATGCGCATGTGTTCTTCCCCGGCTCGTCCTTCCTGGAAAAGGACGGGACCTTCACCAACGCCGAACGCCGGATCAACATGGTCCGCAAGGTGATGGCGCCGAAGCAGGACTATGCCGACTGGGAAGTGACCCAGATGTTCGCCAACGCGATGCTTAAAGATACGGGGACCGCGACCTGGGGCTACACACATCCCTCGCAGATCATGGACGAGATCGCGATGACCACGCCCAGCTTTGCCGGCGTGACCTATGAGAAGATCGAGACCATGGGTTCGGTCCAGTGGCCCTGCAACGACAAGGCGCCGGAAGGCACGCCCTTGATGCACATCGACGGCTTCGTGCGCGGCAAGGGCAAGTTCATCCGCACCGAATATGTGGCGACGGATGAAAAGACCGGCCCGCGCTTCCCGCTTCTGCTGACGACCGGGCGCATCCTGTCGCAGTACAACGTGGGTGCGCAGACGCGGCGGACCGAGAACGTGGTCTGGCATGACCAGGACGTGCTTGAGATCAACCCGCATGACGCCGAGAATCGCGGCATTCATGAGGGCGACTGGGTGCGCCTCGCCTCTCGGTCGGGCGACACCACGCTGCGGGCGACGATCACCGACAAGGTCTCGCCCGGGGTCGTGTATACAACCTTCCACCACCCGGACACGCAGGCCAACGTGATCACCACCGACTTCTCGGACTGGGCGACGAACTGCCCGGAATACAAGGTGACGGCGGTGCAGGTGGCTCCCTCCAACGGCCCGTCGGAGTGGCAGGAGGAGTACAACGCCCAGGCCGCCCAATCGCGCCGGATCCTGGCGGCGGAATGATCGGCGCGCGGGCCACGCCCCGGCTGGTGTTCGGAAGCTCGGTGATACCGGGCGACCGGGTGCTGCCCGAGGAGGTGGCCGTCGCCCTGTCGTTCAACGGCACGACGCAGGCGGTGATGATGGCAACCCCGGCGGACCTGGAGGATTTCGGGGTTGGTTTCGCGCTGACCGAAGGCATCGCGCGGCCGGAGGACATCCTGTCGGTCGAGGTCGAGGAGGTTGCCCGGGGCTGCGACGTGCAGGTCTGGCTGCGCCCGGAGGCCGAGGCACGGCTGGCGGCGCGGCGGCGGGTGATGGCGGGGCCGGTGGGCTGCGGGCTCTGCGGGATCGACTCGATCGACCAGGCCCTGCGCGAGGTGCCGGTGGTGGCACCATCGGCCTTCCGGATGACCCCCGCGCAGGTGCTGGCGGCGGTGGCGGCGCTGCCGGGCGAACAGCGGCTGCATGACGCGACCCGCGCGGTGCATGGCGCGGCGTTCTGGAACGGGCGGGTGCTGCTGGCGCGCGAAGACGTGGGGCGACACAATGCGCTGGACAAGCTGGTGGGCGGGATGCAGCGGCAGAGTGTCCCGGCGGAGGGCGCGGTGGTGCTGACCTCCCGCGTGTCGACCGACATGGTCCAGAAGGTCGCCATGCTGGGGGCACCGATGATCATCGCCGTCTCTGCGCCGACGGTCGCGGCGGTGGAACTGGCCGAGCGGGCGGGGATCACGCTGGTCGCGCTGGCGAAGGGGGACCGCTTCGAGGTCTTCACCCATACGGATCGTTTGACAACGGAGGACAGCCATGTCGGCTGACAAGATCGTTCGCATGGCGAATGACATCGCGAAATTCATGGAATCGAAGCCGCATGCCGAGGGGGTTTCGCTGCTCGCCTCGCATATCAACGATTTCTGGGAGCCCCGGATGCGGCGGCAGCTGTTCCAGAAGATCGACGCGGGCGAGGCAGGGTTCCGGCCGCTGGTGCTGGAGGCTGCGGGGAACATCCGGCGGCCCCCGGCGGACGAGGCGGCCTGATCTGTCCACGGTGGACAGAATTTTGGGCCAAATGATTCCAATGGGTTGAGCGTGGGCGTTCAGGGTTTCTTAACCCGCGCCTGAGGGAAGGAACCGGAGTGTTCGAACACTCCGGCACGATTTCTTCGAAGAAATCGGCTACTCCTTCAGCACACCATCCAGATGGGCGCCGTAGCTGGACTTGCCGAAGACTTTCGCGCGTTCGGCCAATCCGTCGCGGGTGATCCAGCCCTGGCGGAAGGCGATCTCGTCGGGGGAGCCGACCTGCATGCCCTGCCGGTCTTGCAAGGTGCGGACGAAGTTCCCGGCGTCGAGCAGGCTGCCGGGCGTGCCGGTATCCAGCCAGGCGAAGCCGCGACCCATGCGCTCGACCTGGAGCGAGCCCTCGGCGCGATAGTGTTCAAGAACGTCGACGATTTCCAGCTCACCCCGGGGTGAAGGCCCGATCCCGGCGGCGATGTCCGGGGCGCGGCCATCCAGGAAATACAGACCGGTGATGGCGAAGTTTGACGGCGGGACCTTGGGCTTTTCGATGATCTGGGTCACTTTGCCTGAGGCGTCGAAGGCCGCGACGCCATAGCGTTCGGGGTCGGAGACGTGGTAGCCGAAGACGGTGCCGCCCGAAGGCTGCGCATTGGCACGCAGCAGGATTTCCGGCAGGCCATGGCCGAAGAAGATGTTGTCGCCGAGGACCATGGCCGAGGGGGCGCCATCCAGGAAATCGCGGGTCAGGAGATAGGCCTGTGCGAGGCCTTCCGGCCTTTCCTGGATGATCCAGGTGAAGCTGACGCCCCACTGGCTGCCGTCGCCCAGAAGGCGCTGGAACTGCGGCTGGTCCTCGGGCGTGGTGATGATCGCGATCTCGCGGATGCCCGCCAGCATCAGGACGCTGATCGGGTAGTAGACCATCGGCTTGTCGTAGATCGGCAGGAGCTGCTTCGAGGTGCCAAGCGTGATCGGCCAGAGGCGGGAGCCGGTGCCCCCGGCGAGGAGAATGCCTTTGCGGCTCATTGCGTCAGGTCCTTGAGGATGTCGGAAAGGCCCGCCCGCCAATCCGGACGGGGGATGCCGAAGGTGGCGTCGAAGAGGCTGCAATCGAGCCGGGAATTCAGCGGGCGGCGGGCAGGCGTGGGATAGGCCGAAGTCGGGATGTCGTCGATGCGGCAGGGCAAAGCCGCCTGAGCCATGATCTCGCGCGCGAGATCGGCCCAGCTGGTATCGGGAAGGCCCGAGAGGTGATGCGTGCCGCCCTCGGCACCGTCCACGAGCGAACTGGCCGCCTCCACCAGCGCCCGGGCGATTGCGGCGGCGGGGGTGGGGCCGCCGATCTGGTCGGCGACGACGGTGAGGCTGTCGCGTTCCCGGCCGAGGCGGAGCATGGTCTTGACGAAATTCGCGCCATGCGCCGAGACGACCCAGGAGGTGCGCAGGATCAGATGCGGGCCGTCGGCGTCCCGCACGCCGATTTCCCCGGCCAGTTTCGAGCGGCCATAGGCGTTCAGGGGTGCGGTCGGATCATCCGGCTGAAAGGGCAGGTCGCCCTGGCCATCGAAGACGTAGTCGGTCGAGATGTGGAGGAAGGGCAGGCCCTTTGCCGCGGCGGCGCGGGCCATGGCGGCGGGGGTCTCGCCATTGACGACGGTTGCGGCGGCTTCCTCGGTTTCGGCCTTGTCGACGGCGGTCCAGGCGGCGGCGTTGATGATGGCGTCGGCTTCGGTGGCGGCGATGGCTTCGGCGCAGGCGGCGGGGTTCAGGAGGTCGGCTTGGCCGCGGCCAAGGAAGGTGGCGTCGGGGACAAGGCGCTGAAGCTCGCGCGCGACCTGGCCGGTCTTGCCGAAGACGAGGAGCTTCATTTGCCGGTCATCCTGTAGACGAGGGTTCCGAGGTATTCCTTCAGCGCCAGATTGACGCCGAGCAGGTTGCGGTCAAGCCGCCAGATGCCGCGCAGGCCTGCAAGGTCGCCGGAGCGGAAGTCGACGGGCCAGGGGGTTATCCCTTCCCAGCCGTTGCGGGCGAAGGTTTCGTAGGCGCGGGGCATGTGGAAGGCGGAGGTGACGAGGAGCCAGGTCTCGCCCGGTTTGGGCTGGATCAGGTCATGGGTCAGGCGGGCGTTTTCGGCGGTGTTGCGCGAGGCTTGCTCCAGGAGGATGCGGTCGGGGGCGATGCCGAGGGCGGTCCAGGTGTCGCGGACCATTTCCGAGGGGTCGGTCGGGTCTTCGCTGCGCCCGACGGTTGCTGAGCCGCCGGTGAAGACCAGCCGCGCGGCGGGGAAGCGGTGGGCCAGCATGGCGCCTTCGATCAGCCGCTCTCCGGCCTCGTTCAGCTGCGGGCCACCCCAGAGCCGGTAGGCGCCGGTCTGTTCCGCGCCGCCGAGGACGATGATGCCGTCGACCTTTGCCAGATCGGGTCGGGCGGGGAATTGTGCCTCCAGCGGGTCAAGGAGAAGATCGCCGAGGGGGAAGATGGTCAGCGCAAGGGTGCCGGTGAAGAGGAGGCCGAGCGACCAGCCCGCCAACCGCCGTCGCCCGCGCCAGACACCGAAAAGGGCGAGTGCCATGAGGAGGAGCGCCCAGGTTTCGACCCGGGCTGCCATGCCGAGGGTCTTGGAGGCGAGGAAGAACAGGGTTTCCATCAGGCCTTGCCGAGCCGTTCCCCCACGCCCTTGCGGTCGAGGAGGGGTCGCCACCAGGCTTCGTTGTCGAGATACCAGCGGACGGTACGGCGCAGGCCTTCCTCCACCGTGACCGAAGGGCGCCAGCCAAGTTCGTCGCGGATGCGGGAGGGGTCGATGGCATAGCGGGCGTCGTGGCCGGGGCGGTCGGTGACGAAGGTGATCTGGTCGG
>NZ_JAEULP010000069.1 GCF_016792905.1 Tabrizicola sp. | reverse complement strand
GGCGGTGGTGTTCATCACCCATCAGGTGATGCATGCGATGGCGGTGGGCGACCATTTCGCCGTGCTGATCCGGGGCGCCGTCGCCGCGGACTTCAAGAAGGGCGAGAAGACCCGCGAAGAGATCACCGACCTGATGGCCGGGGGCGCCTCGATGGCAAGCCTCGAAGCCGAGATCGAGGGCTACATGGCTACCCATGACGGCCACCCGCCACCGCCCGCCGAATAGTCTCCCTGTCGGGCCACCCGGGTTCCTCCCCGGTCCCGACATCCCGCCCCGGTCCGGGATTGTCCCCGGGCCGGGGCGCCCTAGCAATGGAAGCCAAGATGCCCTGGATCAACGCCTGCGCCACCTCCGACATCGACGCCGAGGATGTGATCAGATTCGATCACAATTCCCGGACCTTCATCATTGTCCGCGACCATCAGGACGGCTACTTCTGCGCCGACGGCCTGTGCACGCATGAGGACATCCACCTTTGCGACGGGCTTGTGGTGGAAGGCACGATCGAATGCCCCAAGCACTCCTCGATCTTCAACGTGACGACGGGCGAGGTCGAGACCCCGCCCGCCTGCAACAACCTGCGCACCTACCCGACCAGGGTCGAGGACGGGCGCGTCTTCGTGGACCTTTGACATGAGCTTCCAACTTGCCGCCTGCGCCGAGATGCTGTGGCGCGACCGCCCCATCGCCTGGCGCGCCTCGCGTCTGAAGGAGATGGGCTTCGGCGTCGGCCTCTGGAACTGGCCGAACTGGGAGCTGGCGGCGCTGGAAAAGACCGGCGCGACCTTCACCATCATGAACGGCTACCTGCAAGGCCGCCTGACCGACCCGGACGGCTGCGCGATGCTGCTGGCTTCCGCAAAGGAAACCGCGAAGGTCGGCAAGCGCCTGGGCGTCCATCGCCTGAACCTGCACGGCACCGGACTTGGCGACATGGGGATACCGATACCCCAGATCGGGGCCTTCGCGCCAGGCATGGAACAGCGTGCCCGCGACACCCTTCACCGCATCTGCGATCTGGCGGAAGCCGAGGGCCAGGTCTTCACGCTGGAGAACCTGAACCCCATCGACCACCCCGGCTGCCCCTTCGGAAGCACGGCAGCCGTGCTGGGCCTGGTCAGCGCGGTCAACCGCCCGCAGCTTCGCATCAACCTCGACCTCTACCACACCCAGATCGGCGAGGGCGACCTGATCCGCTGGTGTCAGGCCTGCCTGCCCTGGATCGGCGAGGTCCAGGTCGCCGACAACCCCGGCCGCTGCGAGCCGGGGACGGGCGAGATCAATTATCATGGCGTTGCCAAGGCCTTGAAGGACATGGGCTATTCCGGCCCCGTCGGCATGGAGGCCAATGCCAAGGGCGATGAGGAGGCTGCCCTCGAAGCCTTCCGATCAGCCTTTACCCTGTAAGGACCAATCCATGGGAATGTATCACAACCGCCCCCTCGTCCAGGATCTTCGCACCATGAAGGCGCGGGGCGAGAAGATTTCGATGCTCTATGTCCAGACGAAGGAGGAAGCCGCCGCCGCCGCTGCTGCGGGCATCCATATGCTGTCGATCGAGGGACGATTCTTCGACGCCGAGATGCGCGAGGCCGCGGGAGATTGCTTCGTGCAGGTTGGCCTACCCTACGGCGGCTGGGGCGCCCTGAACGGGGTCTTCCTGACCACGGCGGAGGATTACCTGCGCACCGCCTTCCGGTTCTCGTCCATCGGCGGGGATGCGTTCTACTGTTCGGCCTCCTACGACATCCAGAAGGCGCTGGCCGACAACCACCTTGCTGTCGTGGGGCACATCGGGCTGATCCCCAGTTACATCACCTGGACCGGCTGGCGGGCCGTCGGCAAGACCGCGACCGAGGCCGAGGCGCTGTGGAAACACACGCAGATGCTGGAAAGGATCGGCGTCTTCGCGGCGGAGCTTGAGGTGGTGCCGGACCGGGTGGCGAAGTTCCTGACGGAAAACTCCAGCCTCGTCATGCTGGGCATGGGGGCGGGCAAACATGCCGATGCGCAGTACCTGTTCACCGAGGATGTCTGCGGCTACGGCGTCAATCACAAGCCCCGGCACGGCAAGATCTATGTCGAGCTTGGGCCGAAGCTGAAAGCGATCCAGGAGGACCGCATTGCCGCTTTCAGGGCCTTCCGGGCCGATGTCGATGCAGGTGGCTACCCGGCGACGGAGCATACGGTTGCGATCAAGGACGAGGAGTTCGACGCGTTCCTGAAATCGGTGAAAGGCTAGACCATGCTTCGGATCGGGGTTGTCGGCTATGGCATGGGCGGGCGGTGCTTCCACACGCCCTTCATCGCGGCGGCGCAGGGCTGCACCCTGACCGGCATCGTTGCCCGCGCCCCGGGAACGGTGGCCGCCGCGCGCGAGGACTGGCCCGATGTTCCGGTCTTCGCCAGCCTTTCCGAGATGATCGCGGCTGGCACCTGCGATGCCGTCACCATCACCACCCCGCCGCAGACCCGCCGCGACCTGGTGCTGGAGGCCATCGCCGCGGGCCTGCATGTCATCGCCGACAAGCCCTTCGCCCCCGATGCTGCCAGCGCCCGGTCCCTGGGCGCAGCGGCTGAGGCGAAGGGCGTCACCCTCGGCGTCTACCTGAACCGGCGCTACGACAGCGACATGCAGACGCTGGCGAAGCTTGTCCGAGACGGGCGCCTCGGGAAAATCTGGCGCGTCCATTCCCGCATGGACCAGGACGGGGCGCATACGCTGGAGGCTGGGCCCACCGGCGGGCTCCTGCGCGACCTTGGCAGCCATGTCGTCGACCAGATGATCTGGCTTCTGGGGCCGGTCGCCAGCGTCGATGCCCAGATGGATTTCGTCGAATTGGCCCAAGGCCGCACCGATGCGGGTTTCACCATCCGCCTGACCCACGAGAGCGGCGCCACGAGCCATGTCGAGGCGTCGAAGCTGAACCACGTCGACTCGCGTGAGTTTCGGGCCTACGGCGATCTTGGCTTCTACGGCTCGTCGACGACCGATGTTCAGGCGCAGGCGATCTTCGCGGGGAAACGCCCGACCGACGACCTCGCCGCCTGGGGCTACGAGCCAAAGGCCAACTGGGGCACCCTGCACACCGCAAGGGGCGCCGAGGTTATCCCCGCCGAACAGGGCCGTTACCACGATTACTACGAGGCCTTCGCCAAGGCCGTCCGCGACGGCACCCTGCCCCCCGTTACCGCCGAACAAGGCGCACGCACGCTTGCCGTGCTGGACGCCGCCCGCCAAAGCGCCCTTGAGGGCCGCTCCATCACTCTCTGACCACGAGGAATACCCATGCTGAACGTAGGACTTCTGGGCGCCGGCCGCATTGCGGGCGTCCATGCCACCGCCATCACCACCCATCCCGGCTCGCGCCTTGTCGCGGTGTCGGACATCAACGCCGAGGCCGCTGCCAAGCTCGCGAAGCAATACGGTGCCGAGGCGCGGACCACCGACGCGATCCTGAACGATCCCGCGATCAACGCGGTCCTCATAGCCACCTCGACCGACACCCATTCCGACCTGATCGAACGCGCCACCGCCGCCGGAAAGGCCGTCCTTTGCGAAAAGCCGGTGGACCTGTCGCTGGCGCGCGCGCTCGCCTGCCAGAAGACCGTCGCCCCAAGCGGGAAGCCCGTCATGATCGGCTTCAACCGCCGCTTCGATCCGAACTTCGCCGCGCTGAAGGCCGCGCTCGACAAGGGCGAGATCGGCAAGGCGGAGCTTCTGTCGATCACCTCCTTCGACCCTGCCCCGCCGCCGGTGGCCTATATCAAGGTCTCGGGCGGGCTGTTCCGCGACATGATGATCCATGACTTCGACATGGCGAACTTCATCATGGGCGCGGCCCCCGTCACGGTCAGCGCGGTTGGCACCTCGATCGTCGATCCTGCCATCGGCGAGGCTGGCGACGTGGATACCGCCGTCGTCACCCTCACCTACGCTGACGGCCGCATCGCAGTGATCAAGAACTCGCGCCGGGCGGTCTATGGCTATGACCAGCGGGTCGAGCTTCTGGGCTCGGAAGGCCTGTTGCAGGCGCAGAACATGCTGGAAAACACCCTGGTCAAGTCGACGACCGCGGGAGTGACCGGAGCAAAGCCGACCTATTTCTTCCTTGAACGCTACATGCCCGCCTACAAGGCGGAGTGGGCGGCCTTTGTCGAGGCGGTGGCAAACGGTGCCGCATTGCCCGTCACCCTCGCCGACGGCATCAACGCCCTGGCGATGGCGGAGGCCGCGACGCAATCGGCCAAGACCGGACAGCCGGTCACGCTGGCCAGTGTGACCGGTTGAGGCGGGCCGTGCCGTGTCAAAGGATGTCGGCGGTGCGGATGTCCTCGGCGGCGAAGTCGATCAGGGCGCGGACCTTGCGGGGCAGGACGCGGCCCTCCAGGTAGACCGCGTTGAGGAGCCCCATCTCTGCGGCATGGTCGGGAAGGACCGGGACGACAAGGCCCTGCGCGAGCGCTTCGCGCAGGGTGAAGCGGGGGGCATAGGCGAGGCCGTGGCCCTTGCCCGCAAGTTCCACGGCTGCGCGGGCGGAGTTCACCTGGAACCGGCCCTGCACGGCAACGGTGGTTTCGCTGGCGCCGGTGCCGAAGCTCCAGCGGCGGGGACTGCGACGGTTGGTATCGATGATGCAGTCGTGCCGGACAAGATCGGCGGGGGCCTGCGGGGTGCCCTTGCGGGCCAGATATGCGGGACTGGCGACGAGGAGCGAGGCGAAGCCGCCGAGCTTCAAGGCCTTCAGCGACTGGGTGTCGGTTCGGCCCATGCGGAAGGCCACGTCGATGCCTTCGCTGGCGAGGTCGACGTGCCGGTCGGAGAGGCGCAGGTCGAAGGACAGCGCCGGATTCTTCAGGCCGAAGCGATCCAGCATCCCGGTGACATAGGTTTCGCCGAAGGTGACGGAAGCAGAGATGCGGATCACCCCGGAAAACCCGCGCGAGCCTTCTGACACCTCGCCGATCAGGTCGTCGAGATCGTCGAGGAGCGCGGGCGCGCGGGCAAGGAGGTCCTCGCCCGCCGGGGTGAGGCCGACCTTGCGGGTGGTGCGTTGCAGAAGCCGGACGCCAAGCCGGGACTCAAGCTCGGCCACGTATTTCGAGGTCAGCCGGTTAGACACGCCAAGCTGTTCGGCGGCGGCGGTAAAGGAGCCGGTCTGCGCGGTCGCGACAAAGGCCTTGAGTTCGTCGATCAGGTCCATCGAAGCCCAATTTGGAACGGAACATGGATAGTCATTCCGGAAGCTTGCCATTTCATGCCGAGTGGTCAAGCGCTATCTAGGCGGCATCGGATCACTCGCCGCAGCTGCGGCTTTCAGAAAAGGATGCATTCCATGTCCACCAACTCCGACTACGCCGCCCTTGCCCTTCGCGTCTCGAGCGGGGCGCTGTTCATTGCCCACGGCCTGATGAAGGTCTTTGTCTTCACGATTCCCGGCACCGTCGGCTATTTCGAAAGCCTTGGCCTGCCGGGCTTCTTCGCCTACCTGACCATCTTTGCCGAAGTTGCGGGTGGCCTGGCGCTGATCCTTGGTGTGGCGACCCGCGCGGTGGCGCTTGCGCTGGTCCCGGTGCTTCTGGGTGCGACCTGGGTGCATTCGGGCAATGGCTGGGTCTTCTCCAGCGAAGGCGGTGGCTGGGAATTCCCGTTGTTCTGGGCGGTGATCCAGGGCGCCATCGCGCTCTTGGGCAGCGGGGCCTATGCGCTGAAACCTTCGTCTCCGGTGGCCGTCGCGGCCTGATCGCACTCTGAAACAGATGGACCGTCCCGCCGGGGCGGCCCTTTTCCCGATAGGACAGCGAAATGAGCGCGATCACCGACCTGCACGCCCTGCGCGACCGGCTGAAGCCTTCGGCCCGGATGCCGGTGGTGTTCCTGGGCCACGGCAGCCCGATGAACGCGCTTGAGGATACCGAGTACAGCCGCGCCTGGACGGAACTCGGGAAAAGCCTGCCGGAACCGGCGGCGATCCTGGTCGTCTCGGCGCACTGGATGACGCGGGGGACCACGCTGGTCGATGTCTCATCCCTGCCGAAGACGATCCACGATTTCTACGGCTTCCCGGATGCACTTTATGCGATGGACTATCCGGCCCCGGGCAACCCGGTGCTGGCGCGGGAAGTGGTGAGCCTCTTGGCCAGCCACCATGCCGCCGAGGATGACACCTGGGGTCTGGATCACGGCGCCTGGACGGTGCTGAAGTTCCTGTATCCGCAGGCGCAGGTGCCGGTCTTCCAGGTCTCCATCGACATGGGCCGGGGGCTTGAGCATCAGCTTGAGGTCGGCCGCACCCTGGCGCAGCTTCGCGACCGGGGAGTGCTGATCCTGGGGTCGGGCAACGTGGTGCATAACCTGCGGGCGATGCGCTTCGGGGGCCAGCCACAGGACTTTGCGCTGGAGTTCGACCGGCTCTTCGCCAACCGGCTGGAGGCACGCGACCTGAAGCCGCTGGCCGATGCGGCGGGGCTGGGGACGCTGTTGCGCATGGCGCATCCGACGGTGGACCACTACATGCCCGCACTGACCATCGCCGGGGCCTCGGACGGGCGGGACCAGCTGACCTTCATGACCGATGCGATCGACCTGGGATCGGTGTCGATGCGGTCCTTCGTGTTCCATCAGGTGGCCTGAGATGCTGGTCGACGGCAAATGGGTGGCGAACTGGCAGCCGGTGCAGAAGGCCGACGAGAAGGGTCGTTTTGTCCGGCAGGTGTCGAGCTTCCGCAACTGGATCACGGCCGATGGCAGTGCCGGCCCGACGGGCGAGGGTGGCTTCAAGGCCGAGGCCGGGCGCTATCGGCTGTATGTCGCGTTGATCTGCCCCTGGGCCTCGCGCACGCTCATCGGGCGGGCGTTGAAGGGGCTGGAGGCGTTGGTCCCGGTGACGGTTGTCAACCCGGTGCTGACGGATCAGGGCTGGGCTTTCGGCGGTTATCCGGGGGCGGATGCCGATCCCTTGTTCGGGGCCAGCTATATGCACGAGATCTATACCCGCGCCGATCCGCATTTCACCGGGCGGGCGACGGTGCCGGTTCTGTGGGACATGGAGCGCGGGGTGATGGTGTCGAACGAAAGCGCCGACATCCTGCGCATGTTCGACTCGGCCTTCGAGGCGCTGGCGCCGTCCGACCTGCGGCTTTATCCCGCCGACCTGGCGGATGAGATCGACGCGCTGAACCCGCGCATCTATGATGGGTTGAACAACGGGGTCTACAAGGCGGGCTTCGCGGGGACGCAGGCGGCCTATGACGAGGCGGTGGAGGGCGTCTTCGCCACGCTGGCCGAACTGGAGGCGCGGCTGACGGGCGGTTACCTGTTCGGCGAGCGGCTGACGGAGACCGATATCCGCACGTTTGTCACCCTGATCCGCTTCGATGCGGCATATCACGGCATCTTCAAGGTGAACCGCCGCCAGATCGCCGACTACCCGCGCCTCTCGGCCTACATGGAACGGATCCTGCGGCTGCCGGGCGTGGCGGGGACGGTGAACCTGGACCATATCAAGGCCGGATACTATTCGATCAAGGCGCTGAACCCCTCGGGCATCGTGCCTGCCGGGCCGGATCATGTGGCGCGGCTTCTCGCCTCGGTCTAGTTGGTCAGCATCGCCTGCAGGGTCGACAGGTGGTCGGCCTCGACGGCGGGCTTGTCGTCGCGGATGCGGTTGATCCGGGGGAAGCGCATGGCGACGCCGGACTTGTGGCGGGAGGATCGGTTGAGGCCTTCGAACGCGACCTCGACGACCTTGGTCCGGGCGACGGAGCGGACCACGCCGAAGCGTTCGATGGTGTTCGTGCGGACGAAGCGGTCCAGATCCTTCAGTTCGGCATCGGTGAAGCCGAAATAGGCCTTGCCGACCGGGACGAGGTCGTCACCGTTCCAGACGCCGAAGGTGAAGTCGGAATAGTAGCCCGAGCGCTTGCCGTGGCCACGCTGGGCATACATCAGGACGGCGTCGATCAGGTGCGGGTCGCGCTTCCACTTGAACCAGGGGCCTTTCATGCGGCCTGCAAGATAGGGGCTGTCGCGGCGCTTGATCATCACACCTTCGATGACAGCGGCGGGCGGGTTCAGCCGCAGGGCGGCCAGGTCGTCCCATGTGGCGAACGGTAGGTCCGGCGACAGGTCGATGCGGGGGTTGAGGGTGGCGACGGCTTGGGCCAGCACGGCGCGGCGGGCGTCGTAGGGCTCGTCGCGAAGGTCCTGGCCGTTCCAGATCAGAACGTCATACAGGCGCAATCCGGCAGGGTGGGAGCGCAGCATCGCAGGCGTCACGGTCTTGCGGTTCAGCCGCTGTTGCAGGTCGGCGAAGCTGGCGATTTCATCGTCGCGCCGGACGAGAAGTTCGCCGTCCAGCGTGCCATCGAAGGCCATCAGATCAACGACATCGGGAAAGGCGGTGCTGATGTCCTCTCCCGTTCGGGAGTAGAGGCGACGGGTGCCGCCATCGCTGACTGCCTGGATGCGGATGCCATCCCATTTCCACTCGGCGGCGAAGTCTGCCGGGTCGAGGGCGGAAAGCTGGTCAAGATCGGTCGGGGTGGAGAGCATCACCGGGCGGAATGGGGCACGGGCGGCGGCTTCGGGGCGGGGGCTGCCGGAGGCCCAGGCGAAGAGGTCGAGGTAGGGCGGCTGAAGGGCGTGCCAGATTTCCTCGACCTGCGGGAGGGGCAGGTTCGCCCAGGCGGCGAAGGCCGTGCGGGCGAGGCGGGCAGAGACGCCGACTCGAAGGGCGCCGGTGGCAAGTTTCAGGTAGGCGTAACGTTCGGAGGGCCCGAGGCTGTCGAGCCTTGCGGTGATGAGGGCCGGAAGGCGGGTCTTTGGTGCGGTGGCGAGTTCGTGGACGACCTCGGACAAGGGCGGATCCGTGCGGGTGCCCTCGGGCCAGATGAGGGCGATGGTTTCGGCGAGATCGCCAACGAAATCATAGCTATAGGAAAAAAGCTGAGCATCTGCTCGCATTTCCGTCAGGCCCCGCAGCAGGCTGGGCGTGACTTGCCGCAGCTTCAGGTCGCCGGTCAGGGCGGCGAGCATCAGCCCGCGTTCGGGGTCCGGCATCCGGGTGAAGGCGTCGGCCAGGAGCCGTTCCTTGCCCAGCCGCTGCGGCGTGAAGGCGAGCCGTTCGAGGAGCGTGGCGAAGGCGGTCAGGCTCATTCGGCGTCGTCCTCGTAGCCGACCAGATGCAGGGGGCGGGCCGCGCGCTGGGTCATCTCGCACCAGCGCATCAGGGCGTCTTCGCGGCCATGGGTGATCCAGACCTCGGCCGGGTCCAGTTCGGTGATCGTGGCGGTCAGCGCGGGCCAGTCGACATGATCGGAGAGGATGAGGGGCAGCTCGACGCCCCGTTGCCGGGCGCGGGCGCGGACCTGCATCCAGCCAGAGGCGAAGCCGATGACCGGGTCGGGGAAGCGCTGCGCCCAGGCGGTGGCGAAGGCCGAGGGCGGCGCGATGACGATGGTACCGGCGAAGTCGGCCTTCTTGCCTTCGGTGGCGGGACGGAGGTCGCCGAGATTGATGCCTTGGGCGACGTGATAGTCACAGAGCTGGTGCAACGCGCCGTGGATGTAGATCGGCGCATCCCAGCCCGCCTGCCGCAGGGCTGCGATCAGGCGTTGGGCCTTGCCAAGCGCATAGGCGCCGATCAGGTGCGACCGGTCCGGGAAGGCGGCGACGCTGGCGAGAAGGCGGGCGATCTCGGTCTCTGGTGGAGGGTGGCGGAAGACGGGCAGGGCAAAGGTCGCCTCGGTCACGAAGATGTCGCAGGGGACTGGCTCGAACCGGGCGCAGGTCGGGGTGGGAACGCGGGCATAGTCGCCGGAGACCACGATGCGGCACCCCCCGCCCGTCACGGCGATCTGGGCCGACCCGAGGATATGCCCCGCCGGGTGGAATGAAACGGTGACGCCGCCGATTGTGATGGCCCCATCGGCGATATGGCGGCTGCGGGTGAAATCCTCGCCGTAACGGATCGCCATGATGTCGAGCGTTTCCCGCGTTGCCATGACCGCGCCATGGCCGGGGCGGGCATGGTCGGAATGGCCATGGGTAATGAGCGCGCGGGCGACGGGGCGCGCAGGGTCGATGAAGAAATCGCCGCCCGGGCAGTACAGTCCCTCCGGGCGTGGGATCAGGAGCGGGGGCCGGGCCATGTGCCAAACCTAGCATTCGGGGAGCGTCCGACAAGGCGGGAGCGCGGGGACCGATCGAATGTGGTCTGGTGCGCGGCGCCTGACCGTCACCGGCGCGGAATGTTCTCGCGCAGGATGATCCGCGGCTCGATGTCTGTCAGCTGGAGCTGCGGGGCGGAGGTGGCAATGGCACCCAGGAGACGGATGACCGCCTGCTCGCCGACAAGCTGCACGTTCTGGTCGATGATCACGTCGATGAGGCCATCTGCCAACCAGGCATGGGTCCGGTCGGTGAGGTCATGCATGAAGACCAGCGGGCGGCGGGATGGATGGAACTCTTCCAGAGCCGCGACGATGCCGGTGCGGCCGGCGCCAACGCAGTAGACGCCGGCCAGGTGCGGGTTCCCGCGCAGAAGCTGCGTCATCGCGGCGCGTGTCCTGTCGCTGCTTTCGCCGGTCTCGATCGGTGGAAGCAACGACAATGACGGAAAATCCCGGTGCAGGACGGCGCGAAATCCGGCTTCGCGGCCCTGGTGGCCATCATAGGTGCGTGATCCCATGAACAGGCCGATGGAGCCACTGCCGCCGCCTGCCATGCGCCCCATCAGAAGGCCCGCGGTGCGTCCGGCGACCATGTTGTCGACGCCGACATAGGCGGATCGACCCGAGTCTGGAACGTCGGACGCGATGGTGATCACACGCAGTCCGGCTTCGCAGACGCGCCGGATTGCCTCGCGCGACCTTGGGTGATCGGCAGCAACAAGACCGATTCCGCTGGTGCGGAGCGAGATCGTTTCAAGGGCGGGTAGCAGCGTCTCGGGTCCGAAACCGTCAAGCGCGCGTATGTTGCAGGAGGCGACGAGCGGCACTGTTGCCGCAAAGCGGCGGATGCTGGCGACCAGCTCGCCCATGAAGCCGTTCTGAACCATCGGAATGAAGAATTCGAGATGGACAGGTCGGGATGGGAGCGCGACGACGCCTTCGATCGGCAGATAACCCAGCTCTTTCGCTGCGTGGAGAACGCGGTGACGGTTGGCGGCGGAAACTCCGGCGCGACCGTTGAGCACACGGTCGACCGTGGCGGTCGAGACACCGGCCTTCCGGGCAACATCGACGATCGTGGTCTTTCCCATGGTTCGACGACCTTGTCCGGGCATCGAGCCGCTATCGATGCGCTGATGTAATCTGATGTGAAAGCAAGTTGTGGCATTCTGTCGCATCCCGCAAGCTGGTCCTGTCCGGAGCTGCCCAAGCGACGATGTGCGACGGGGAGAAACGGCTGCGTAAGGAGGGATGCAGCCCGACTGCCGGACAGGAATGAAGAACTTCACATCATGCAGACACCCGTATCGGCCTTCGCCGCACCGGGTCTGGTTCGGGTGACTTGCTGAAAGCGGCCCGGGAGAGCGTCTGCATGGAACGGTCGGCCAAGACCGCAAACCGGATCGCAGGATCAAAGGGTTATCAAGGAGGAAACTCGCTATGTTGAAGACGTTGCTTGGTGCAACCGCTGCGCTTGCCCTGACCGCCGGCTTTGCTGCCGCCGAAGGCAAGACGTTCTACTGGGTCTCGCACGGCGGCCCGGCCGATCCGGTCTGGACCTATTTCCTGCAGGGAGCAGAGGCCTTTGCCAAAACGACCGGCAATACCGTCAACACCTCGTTCCACTCGGGCGACGTGCCGAGCCAGCAGGAAGCGGTGCGTGCGGCCATCGCGGCGGGCGCGGATGGCATCTGTTCGACCAGCCCGGACCCGGGATCGATGGTCGATGTGGTGGCCGAGGCGCGGGCTGCGGGGATTCCGATCATCAACTTCAACACTTCAGACAGCGCGCCCAACTGGAATGCCTACGTCGGCGGCGATCTGCACGCGGTCGGCAAGGCGTGGGCGCAGTATCTGGTGGACCATGAGCTGGTGAAAGCCGGGGATTTCGTCTGGATGCCGGTCGAAGTTCCCGGCGCCTCCTACGGTGTCGAGGAAGAGGCCGGGATCAAGGAAGTGTTCGAGCCGCTGGGCATCACCTGGGAAGTCACTGACGCGACGCTGGACCAGGCCGAAGTCATCACGCGGATGACCGACTATGTCACCGCCAACCGCGACAAGATCAAGGCGATGATCGGTCTGGGCGACATGGTCACAGGCTCGGTGAAGCGGGTCTGGGATCAGGCCGGAGTGCAGCCCGGCGAGATTCCGGTTGTCGGTTGGGGCAACTCTCTCGACACCACGCAGGAAGTTCTGGACGGCTATGTCAACGCCGGGATGTGGCAGGACCCGCAGGCCACGTCCTACCTGTGCCTGTCTTCGCTGCTGATGGAGGGCGACGGTATCCCGCTTGGCTTCAACATCATCACCGGCGCCTTGTACGAGAAGGACACTGCCCCGGTGTATCACAAGATCATGGGCGGCAACTGAGGCGCCTGCGCGCTTTTGGTCCGTGACCAGGACAATGCCGCCCGCAGGTGTTGCGGGCGGCGGGTCTTTCCCTATTCCACAGGAAGCAGAATGTCCGATCCGTCGAGTCTTTCCGCAGCGCACCCCCCCGAGCAGGGGGTGCTGAGGCGCCTTGTCGCCAAGCCGGAGTTCGGACCGCTGGTGCTGCTGGTGGCGATGATCCTCGTCTTTACGGTGATCAACCCGACCTTCCTGTCGCTGAACAACATCGGCAACGCCCTGACCTTCACGGTCGAGCTGGGCCTGATTGCGCTGGCGATGACGCTTCTGATGACGGCTGGAGAGTTCGACCTGTCCGTGGGTTCGGTCTTCGGATTTGCGCCTGTGGTGATGTGGGCCTTCTTCAACGCCGGGCTCATGCCACTTCCGGCGGCCTTCGTCGTGGCCATGCTGATCGCGCTGGCCATCGGGCTTTTCTCAGGCCTGTTCGTTACGCGGCTGGGCATTCCGTCCTTCCTCGTCACGCTGGGAATGCTGCTGGTGGTGCGCGGCACGGCATTGTGGCTGACCTCGGGCTTTCCGCAGCGCACCTGGGACGCGGGCGAGCAGTGGCTCGCCGAGCTTCTGGTGGGGGATTTCTACGTCGGCGGCCTGCGCGTCTACATGAGCCTGATCTGGTTCGTCATTCTGGCGGTGATCTTCCACCAGTTTCTGACCCGGACGCGATTCGGGAACTGGATACAGGCCACGGGGGGCAATCCGGGTGCGGCGCGCAACCGCGGGGTACCCATTCAGCGCGTCAAGGTGATCCTGTTCATGCTGTCCGCAGCGATGGCCGCCTTGGCCGGGATCATCTCGTCGATCCGGGTGTCGGCAGCGAACCCGAACTCCGGCACCGGTTACGAGCTGGAGGTCATCGCCATGGTGGTGATCGGCGGCACCGTCCTGACCGGCGGGCGCGGCACGATCATCGGCACGGTGATCGGCGTCCTGATCCTGCGGCTGATGCGCAATGGCATCGTGCTGATCGGGGTGCCGGGGCTGGCCTACAACATCTTCATCGGCGCGATCATCCTGGGAATGATGGCGCTTCATGCGGCGCTTGAGCGTCGGCACAACGCGGGGACCTGAGCCATGAGCGACCATTCCCCCGTGGAGACGCTTGTCGAGATGCGGCATATCGAGAAGTCCTATGGCCGCGTCCATGCCCTGCGCGACGTGAACCTGACCATCCGGAAAGGCGAGATCGTCGGCCTTCTGGGCGACAATGGCGCCGGCAAGTCCACGCTGATCAAGGTGCTGTCGGGGGCGGTGCCCTACAGCTCGGGCGAGATCCGCATCAAGGGCAGGCCGGTTGCGATGACCTCGACCAACGATGCCATCGCCGCCGGGATCGAGACGATCTATCAGGACTCGGCGCTGGTGCCACAATTGTCCATTGCACGGAACTTGTTCCTTGGCCGAGAACTGACGACCGGCAGGCTGGGACGACTGGACCTCGACCGGATGAACGAGGTCGCGGCAGAGTTGCTGAAGCGGGTGGGCATTTCCAAGAACATCCCGCCCACTACGCCCATCGGGTCGCTTTCGGGCGGGGAGCGGCAGGCGGTGGCCATCGCGCGGGCGATGTATTTCGACAGCGACCTGATCATCCTGGACGAGCCGACCAACAACCTGGGCGTGGCCGAAACCCAGGGTGTGCTGCGTTTCGTCCGCGAGGCGAGGGATACCGGGCATTCCTGCATCTTCATCGCGCATAACATCCACCATGTCTTCCAGGTGGTGGACCGGATGGTGGTGATGCGCCGGGGCACGGTGGTGGCGGACGACCTCAGCCCGAAGACATCCTCGATCCAGGACGTGGAGGACGTCATCACCGGCGACCATATCCATGTCTGACGCGGGTCAGGGCGGCTTTGGGGCAGGACCGCATTTCGATAGGTGAGACCATGCGCGTGCTTTACGACCCGGACCCGCGGGCAACGGAGGAAATCTTCTCACTGGAGAAGCTTGCGGAGCTTCGGTCCCGCTATGAGTTGACCGAATGGCAGGGTCAGGACCGTGCCGGTTTCTATGCAGAGCATCTGCCCCGAACGGACATCCTGATCTCGCAGCAGCCGATGGGGGCGGACCGGCTGGCGATGGCCCCGAAGCTGCGGGCGATCTTCAACGTCGAGACGAACTTCCTGCCGAACGTGGACTATGCCGAATGCTTCCGGCGCGGCATCCATGTCCTTGCCCCCGGCGGGGTCTTTGCCGCCCCGGTGGCCGAGATGGCGCTTGGCATGGCGCTGTCGCTGGCGCGGAACATCCACGGCGAGCATGCGGCCTTCCTGAGGGGACAGGAAAAGTGGCTCTTCGAGGGAAACCGTCAGTCCGAACTTCTCGCCGGGTCGACGGTCGGGATCATCGGGTTCGGCGATCTCGGGCGGTCGCTTCACCGTCTGCTTGCTCCGTTCGGCTGCCGGGTGCAGGTCTTCGACCCCTGGCTGCCGCCGGGCCATCTGAAGCGGCTGGGGGTGGAGCCGGTGGATTTCGACCAGCTCATGTCTGGCAATCGCTTCGTCTTCGTCATGGCGTCGATCACCACCGAAAACGCCGGGATGATCGACGCCCGCGCTCTCGGCCTGATGCAGCCCGGCGCGATGCTTCTGCTCATGTCGCGCGCGGCGGCGGCCGATTTCGCGGCGCTGACGAAAGCTGCGGGTTCGGGGCGCATCCGGGTGGCGACGGATGTCTTTCCAGTGGAGCCGCTGCCCAGGGACGACCCCATCCGAGCCATGCCGAACATGCTCTTCTCACCCCACCGCGCCGGGGCATTGACCTTTGCCCTGCGCGAGATCGGCACGCGGGTGCTGGAGGACATGGACCTGATCGCGCGCCGCCTGCCGCCGGTGGCCTGCCGCCGGGCCGAGCCCGAGACAGTGGCGCAGATGCGGTCGATGCCGGTGGCCGCCACTCCGGACGGGAAGGGCTGAGGGGCCTGGCATGGCGGAGCTTTTCGGCGAGAGCCTGACACGGGAGGAGCTTCGGAGGCGGTCGGGCCAGCTTGCAGCCTATGGCGGCGTGCGGCTGATGGAACTGGCCGACGGCACCGAGCGCGGCATCCGGATGCTTGAGTTCCGCACCGGATCGGGCCTGCGCTTCACCGTGGTGGTCGACCGGGCGATGGACGTCGCCGAGGTGGAGTGGAAGGGCGCTTCTCTGGGCTGGCATGGGCCGTCCGGCCTGCGCGCACCCGCCCTGCACGAACCGGAAGGTGAAAATGGCTTTGGCTGGGCGCGCAGCTTCACTGGCTTTCTGGTTACATGCGGGCTGGACCATATCCTTGGCCCGGAAGAGGTCGACGCCAGCCATTACAGCTATCCCGGAATCAGGACCAAACGGCACGGGCTACATGGCCGCGTCGCCAACATTCCGGCCCGCCTGACAGGCTACGGCGAGCATTGGGATGGCGACCGTTGCATTCTATGGGCCGAGGGCGTCGTGCGGCAGGCGACGACTTTCGGCGAACATCTAGTTATGACACGGCGGATCGAGGCGGATCTGGGCGGCATCGAGATCCGCCTTTCGGACCGGGTGGTGAACGAGGGCTTCGCGCCCACGCCGCACATGTTCTTCTACCACGTCAACCTCGGCGCGCCGCTGCTGGACGTGGGCGCCCGTTACGTTGCGCCGATTGCCGATGTGGTCTGGGCGGCCCATGCCGCACGCTACCGCGATCAGGGAACCGGCTATGCCCTGGTGCCCGCGCCGCAGGATGGCTTTTCCGAACAGGTCTGGCAGCACGAAACCGCCGCGGATGCCGAGGGCGAGGTCCCGGTGGCACTGCTGAATGACCGGCTGGGGCTCGGCCTCCAGGTGACAACACGCAAGGATCAACTGCCCTGTCTTTTTGAATGGCAGCATTTCCAGGCCGGAGCCTATGCGCTTGGCATCGAGCCTTCGACCCATCATGTCCTTGGCGACACCGCAGCCCGCGAGCGGGGCGAGATGATCTGGCTGAGTTCGGGCGAAGAGCGCCACTACGATGCCCGCTTCACCGTGCTGGAGGGGGCGGCCGCGCTGGAGGAAGCCGAAGCCCGCGTCCGCGCCGTCGCCATGCAACCCGACGATCCCTATCCGGTGCCGTCCGGCAACTTCCGCCCGCTGATCGGGCGCGCGCAGATCTGACCCGGAGAGTCCGATGGCCTACGATGCTCCCCTTGTCGAGAAACGCGACTATTCGCTGACCGGGCCAAGCTCCGCCCTTGCAATCGAGCGCGGGCTTGCCTCGGCCGAATGGTATCATTCCGAAGTGCCGCGCAAGGTGATGAAAGATCTGATGCAGCGCCGTGATGGCCCGGCTATCCGGGACACGGTGATCTGGCTTGGCCTGCTGGGCCTGTCGGCCTGGGGCGGCATTCACTTCTGGGGCAGCTGGTGGTGCGTGCCGTTCTGGGCCGTCTATGGCGTCCTCTACGGCTCGGCCTGCGACAGCCGCTGGCACGAATGCGGCCATGGCACGGCCTTCCGGACGGCCTGGATGAACGACGTGGTCTATCAGATCGCCAGCTTCATGGTGATGCGCAACCCGGTGTCCTGGCGCTGGAGCCACGCGCGGCACCATACCGACACGATCATCGTCGGCCGCGATGCCGAGATCGCCTTCATGCACCCGGCCTCGATCGTGTTGAATATCCTGCATTTCATCGGCGTCGTGGACATCTGGCAGTGGATGAAGGTGCTGGTCCGCAATGCCGCGGGCAGCCTGTCGCCGGATGAGCGGAACTATATCCCCGAGGCCGAGGCCGGGAAGGCGGTCTTCTGGGCCCGGGTCCATCTGGCGATCTATGCCGTGACGCTGGCGGCGGCACTCTGGTGGCAGAGCATCCTGCCCTTCATGCTGATCGGCGGCCCGCGCATCTATGGCGCCTGGCACATGTTCATGACCGGGATGATCCAGCACGGGGGCCTCGCCGAGGACGTGCTGGACCACCGGTTGAACAGCCGGACCTGCCTGATGAACCCGGTCAGCCGGTGGGTCTACTGGAACATGAACTACCACGTCGAGCATCACATGTTCCCGATGGTGCCCTACCATGCGCTGCCGCGCCTGCATGCACTGATCCGGGATGATCTGCCTGCGCCATGTCGCTCGATCCCGGCCGCCTTCGCCGAGATGGTGCCTGCGATCCTGCGGCAGCGGCGTGAGGCGGGGTATTTCCTTAGGAAGACGTTGCCGCCGACCGCGCGCCCCTACCGCGAGGAGCTGCACCGGGTGGTTCCGGACCGGGATGGAATGAAGGAGTGACCGTGATGCCCTGGATTCTTGCCTGTGCGCTGGAAGACATCGACCCCGAAGATCTTGTCCGCTTCGATCACGGCGGCAGGACCTTTGCCATCTACCGCGATCCGGATAGTGCCGTCTTCGCCACGGACGGGCTTTGCACGCATGAACAGGTGCATCTGTGCGGCGGGCTGGTGATGGGTGATGAAATTGAATGCCCGAAGCACAACGGCCGCTTCAACTACAAGACGGGCGAGGCCGAGCGGCTGCCCTGCGTGATGGCCCTGAAGACCTATGCAACCCGCGTCGTTGGCGACCGGATCGAGATTGAGCTGGATGACTGACGGCGGTTCACGAGCACCCCGTCGTGCAGGCCCGGAAAACCTGACCTTGGGGTGGGATGGACAACAATCGGCCGCCCCACTTCGCAAGACAGGCAAAACGGAGCGTCCGGTGACCATCGACCTTCCGCGCCACAGTTTCCTGCGCGTGGCAGGCGCCGGGGTGGCCGCCACGTCGCTCGGGGCCATGGGCTTCGGGGCAGCGGAGGCGGCGCATGTGCGTGCCTTCAAGCTGACCAGCACCACGGAAGCCTGCGACATATGCACCTGATGCTCGGTCGCCCGCGGAATAGTGATGTACTCCAAAGGTGATCTGGAAGCTGGTGAACAGGCCTAAATGATCCAGATCGAAGACGATGCACACCACCCGACCAACCGCGGCAGACCGAGGGAGCGCTGCCTGAATATCTGCGAGACGATCGGCGAATACTCGACACCCGACAGGGCGATGACCTCGCGTTCCGCGCTTGGCTGGACGCAGCATTCCAAGGGACGAAAGCGCAAGGGTGAACTCGGGCCGCTGGCTGCAATGGCGCAGGGCCGATGCATCGCCGCAGGGGCAGACGATGCACGACACCGCCATCCGGGCCAATTTGCTCCGGCGCCACGAGGACCTGGCGAAAGAGATGAACGTCGCCGCTGAAACATCCGATGGCTGGTTTGCCGCCCCCGCCTTCCGCGACGGGATGGACAATGGCCGCAAGGTGGCAATCCAGATCCTCGGCTTCTCCGACCGGCATGGTGTGACCTTGCGCAGGGGCGATCTGCGTCCGATCGAGCCGCATCGCGCCGACCTTTTCAGCGCGTCCGGGGAAGGGAAGCGTTCCCGGTGGGGAGGCCGGCCTTCAAGACCGGATCGGGCAGCGCGCTTGTCCCGGGCGGGTGCGGCTGGCGTTCCCCTTTGCCGGTTCAACGGACGTCCAGCGTTCCGGGTCCTTCGGCCACCGTGCCTACAATGGCAGCCTCGGCATGGCCGTGGCGATGGAAACAGTCGATCACCGTCTCCGCTGCCTCGGGTGCGCAGGCGATCAGAAGGCCTCCGCTGGTCTGCGGATCGGTCAGCAGGACCCGATCATCCGGCCGGTCAATGGCAAGTGAAACCTTGTCGCCATAACTTGCCCAGTTCCGCGCCGATGCGCCCGTGACATGGCCTGTGCCGATCAACCGACGCGCATCCGGAAGCAGCGGAACCGACCCAAGCTCGATACGGATTGTGCAGCCGCTGCCCCGCGCCATTTCCAGCGCATGTCCGGCAAGGCCAAAGCCTGTCACGTCGGTCATCGCACGAACGCCGGGCAGGCGGGCCAGTTCGGCACCGGGGGTATTGAGCCGGGTCGTCGTGGCGATCATGTCGGCATAGCCCTTGGCCGAAAGCGCGCCCTTCTTCAGCGCCGCCGAATAGACCCCGACGCCAATGGGCTTGCCCAGGATCAACCGGTCGCCGGGTTGCGCGCCGGAGTTGCGCTTGAGGTCGGCGGGATCGACCAGTCCGATCGCGACAAGACCATAGATGGCTTCGACCGAATCGATGGTGTGCCCGCCCGCGACAGGAATACCGGCTGCCTTGCAGGCCTGCGCACCACCATCAAGGATCTGCCCGATGGTGGCGGTGGAAATCCGGTTGATCGGCATCCCGACGAGGGCGAGTGCGAACAGCGGCGTTCCCCCCATCGCATAGACATCGCTGATGGCGTTGGTTGCAGCGATCCGGCCGAAATCGCCGGGGTCATCGACGATCGGCATGAAGAAATCGGTGGTTGCCACCACCGCCTGACGGTCGTTCAACCGATAGACCGCAGCGTCATCCGCGGTCTCGGTTCCCACCAGCAGGGCCGCCGGAACTGGCATGGCGGGCATGCTGCGCAGGATGCCTTCCAGTACGCCGGGCGCGATCTTGCAGCCGCAGCCGCCGCCATGCGAAAGCGACGTCAACCGGGGTTCGGGTTCGATCATTGCCGTTTCCTCGCCTGATTTGCCCCTGGCTCAAGAGACACCGCTGCCTCGGCCGACAGGAGGCGGAACGTGAAGCTTTCCTGAATGTAGAGCGTTGCGGCGCTGTCGGTATGGCTTTCATAGCAGATCGAGAAGTCCTGCCCGATCTCCCGTTCGAAATCCCCCTCTCCCGTGGACAGGACCAGCCCGCCGACGATACCGGGTGTCCCGATGATCCTGCCATCAACAAGTCGTTCCAGATGTTCGTAGACGGGATAGCCTTCCTCGTTGCCGCTGCTGGCCGCAGTATAGGCATCCTGGCCCAGGACCAGGGCGTTGGTACCCTCGACCCCGGCTGGCCGCAGTCGGCTGACCGCGCGGGCCACGGCCTCGGGGCAATCCGTCACGGGCATCGGCAGTTTGACTGCAGCATTGTCGACCGCTTCGCGGATCCCCGCGCTAGCGCCCGCGGCATACCCGTCAAAGCTTGCCCCATCCGCGGCAAAGGCGATGTGGCGGGCGGCCTCTTGCTCGATCTCGGCCTTGGCCGCGTCTGAGGCCGTGGCCAGGTTCCATGCGTCAGAGCCGATGCGGACGATGCAGGGGAATTTGCCAGTCACGCTGCGGAACCCGGTCGCCCCGTCCGCAGTGGACAAGGTGACGACAGGGAAGATGGCTGACGAGGTCAGCCCGCTTGCGACAGATTGTGGCTGCAAGATCCGGATAGCCTCCCACCTGGATGCTTAGCTTCGCACCCATTGTATGTGAATGAAGGTGCCTGGCCACACTGAAATGAACCTTGCGCATGCACTCCGGGAACACTCCTGGGGCAGGATGGCCCAAGACTCAACAACAGAATGAGCTGTCCCATGGTCGCATCGCGACGGAGGACCAATGATCTTGCCGGGGCAGCCAGAGCCTCAGGCGGCTCCGTCAGCTGAGCCGATTGCGAAAGAGCCAGGCGGCCAGTGGCAGGGTGACGGCCGCCACAGCCAGAAGCGGCAGGAAGTTCGGCGCGACATCGGCCAGCGTCGCTCCCTCCAGGTACACGCGTCGCACCGTATCGATGCCGAAGCGCAGCGGATTGGCCCAGGTCGCCATCTGCAGGATCCAGGGCATGTTGCGCACCGGTGTCAGGAGACCTGACAGCAGCATCAGCGGCATGATCAGCATGAAGGTGTAGAGCATCGCCTGCTGCATGGTCAGCGACACTGCCGAGATCGACAGGCCAATGCCAACCGATGCCGTGGTGAAGACCAGAAGGCCCAGGTAGAGGAGCCAGACCGACCCCGCCATCGGGATCCGGAACCAAAGGAGAATGATCAGGAAGATGATCGTCGACTGCACCAGCCCGACGATGATGGCCGGCAGCGCCTTGCCGATCAGGATCTGCGTTGGTGTCAGCGGCGTCACCAGCAACTGGTCGAAGGTGCCCTGTTCGCGCTCGCGCGCCACCGACAGGGCCGCCAGCATCAGCGTCTGCAACATCGACAGCGAGGCGATCATTGCCGGCATCAGGTTCCAGCGCGATTCGTAGTTCGGATTGAACCAGGCGCGGCGCACCACCGTCACCGGCGGCGCGGCGCCGAGGTGCTGGTCATAGGCGGCGATGATGGCCGAGACCTGCGCTGCCGCCGCCCCTGCGGTGGCCGAGTTGCGGCCGTCGAGGATTACCTGCACCGAAGCCGCGCGTCCGGCCGCCAGTTCATCGGCAAGATCGGCAGGAAAGCTGATCACCAGCAGCGCCGCGCCGCTATCGATCTGGTCGGCGATCTGGCTGCTGCTGTCCAGCGTGGCGATGCGGCGGAAGACGCCCGTTCCTTCGAGTCTGGCAAGAATCTCGCGCGATTCTGCGCTGCGGCTCTGGTCCAGCACGGCGAAGGGGGCGTTGGTCAGGTCATAGGTTGCGCCATAACCAAAAAGCAGTGCCTGCATCAGCGCGGGGGCGAAAAGCAGTGTCCGGCTGGAGGGGTCCTTAAGAAGCGCCAGCATTTCCTTGCGGATCAGGGCCAGCGTGCGGGTGATCCAGGTCCACATCGCCCTAATCCAGGCTCTTGGCCAGCATCCGGCGCGCCAGCCAGATCAGGAGCACCGCATAACCTGTGAGGATCGCGTTCGCCCGCAGGACCTGGGGCCAATAATCGCCCGCCATGAACAGCGTCTTCAGCAGGCCCATGAAGTGCGTGGCCGGAAGGAGGTCGCCGATGACCTGAACCACGACCGGCACATTGCGCAGGTCGAAGACGAAGCCGGACAACATCAGCGCCGGCATGAAGCTTGCCAGAAGGGCCACCTGGCTGGCGGCGAACTGGTTGCGCGTTGCGCACGAGATGACGAGGCCGAGCGACAAGGAGACCACGAGGTAGAGGAGCGACGACAGCACCACCAGCGCCAGCGAGCCGCGCATCGGCACATCGAACAGAAACTTCGCCGCCAGAAGACACAGGACGAGGTCGAGCGCACCCACCGCCACATAGGGCGCAAGCTTGGCCAGAACCAGTTCAAGCGGTCGGACGGGGGTGACGAACAGCGATTCAAGCGTTCCCCGCTCCCATTCCCGCGCAATCAGGAGCGAGGTGAGGAAGGCGCCGATCAGGGTCATGACCAATACGATCAACCCGGGCACGAGAAACCAGGTGCTGGTGTTCGCTTCGTTGAACCAGATGCGCTGCACCACGGTCACACCGGTGCCTTCAGGGTTGCCCTGGCGGTCGGCGATATGCGCCAGTGCCATCTGGATCGCGCCACTGGCATAGCCCTCGATCGCCTGGGCCGAGTTGGGATCGACGCCGTTCAGGATCAACTGCAGTTCGGCCCGGCCCGACACGACGTCGCGGGTGAATCCGGCGGGCACGCGCAGGATCGCATCCGCTTCGCCTGCGCGGATCAGCGCCTCGGCCTCGACCATCGACGTGGTCCAGATCGGGCGCAGGTAGTCGGACCCGGCAAGACCCGAGACCGCGCTGGCGGTAGCGGCGGAGTTGTCCTCCATCACCACGGCGATGCGGGCATCGGTCACGTCGAACGACAGGCCGTAGCCGAAGAGCAGAACCATAACCACCGGAAGCAGGAGACCCACGGTCAAGTTGCTGCGGTCACGCAACATCTGCCGGGTTTCCTTGCGGACCAGCGCCGCGAGTCGGCTGGCGGACAGGATCATGCCGCAGCGCTCCGGTCCCGGCGCGCCGCCTCGACGATGGCGATGAAGGCACTGTCCATATCGCGCGCGCCGACACGGTCACGCACCTCGCGCGGACTGCCGATGGCCAGCATTTCGCCCGCGTCCTGGATGGCGATCCGGTCACAATATTCCGCTTCCTCCATGAAATGCGTGGTGACAACGATGGTCACGCCCGCCTCGGCGAGCGCGGTGATGGTTCGCCAGAAGCCGCGTCGGGCCAACGGGTCGATGCCGCTGGTAGGTTCGTCCAGGAACAGGATCTCGGGCTGGTGAAGAAGGCCGGTCGCCATTGCCAGGCGCTGCTTGTAACCTGCGGGCAAAAGACCGCTTTTTGCCGCCGGGTCGAGGTCGAACTGTTTGACAATCTGAGCGATGCGATTGCGCAAGGTCCGCCCCGCCAGGCCATAGGCTCCGCCGAAGAAGGTCAGGTTCTCGCGCACTGTCAGATTGCCATAGAGTGCGAATTTCTGTGCGACATAGCCGATCCGCGCCCGCGCCTGTGCCCGGGCATGGCGCAGATTCAGCCCAGCCACTTCGAGATGGCCGCTGGTCGCGGGCAAGAGGCCGCAGAGCATGCGGAAGGAGGTGGTCTTGCCTGCGCCGTTCGGGCCGAGGAGGCCGAAGATTTCGCCCCGCGCCACCTCGAAGGAGGTGCTGGCGACGGCGGTGAAATCGCCGAACCGCCGCACCAGATCGCGCACCAGGATGACCGGACCGGCGTCGGCGTCCCAGACGGTCTCGGTCGGCGTTGAAACGACAGGCGCCGGGATCGCCGAATCCTGCTGCCGCAGAAGGATCATGAAGGCATCTTCCAGGTCTTCCGGTCGCGCTGCGAAAGGCGCACCGTCCAGCAGCGCGTGCAATCCGGTCTCGGTGGCACCCGGCTGGCGGATGAAACGGACGTCGCCCCCCTGCGGCACCGCATCGACGATCAGCCCGGGCGCGTCGATCAGCCTGGCCTGGAGGCGGCGGGCTGGAGCATCAGGCGGCGGGGTCACGGAGTAGGTCAACCCGTGCGCCCGCGCCCGCAACGTCGCGGGCGCCCCCTCGGCCAGCACCCTGCCGCCCTGCATGACGAAGACCTGCGAGCTGCGCTCTGCCTCGTCCATGTAGGCGGTCGAGACGATCACGCTCAGCCCTTCGTCCTCGACCAGTTGCCGCACGATCTGCCACAGGTCGCGGCGCGACAGCGGGTCCACCCCGACACTCGGCTCGTCCAGGAGCAACAGGTCAGGCGCGCGCACCAGCGTGCAGGCGAGCCCCAGCTTCTGCTTCATGCCCCCCGACAACTGCCCCGCCGGACGCCCGGTGAAGCGCGACAGATCCGTCATCTCCAGCATCCGGGGGAAGCGCTTCAGCCGCACCGCTGCGGGCACGCCGTGAAGATCGGCGTATAGATCGAGGTTCTCCTGTACGCTCAGATCCTCGTAGAGCCCGAAGCGCTGCGGCATGTAGCTGATGCGATCCTGCACAGATTGGGGATCGACCGCCACGTCAAGGCCAAGGACGCTCAGCGCTCCGGCATCGGGACGCAAGAGGCCAGCAATCATCCGCATCAGTGTGGTCTTGCCCGCGCCATCCGGCCCGACCAGCGCCGTCAGTTCCCCGGTGCGGACCTCAAGCGAAAGCCTGTCCACCGCCGTGACCGCGCCATGGTCACGGTCGCGGAACCGCTTTGTCACCCCCTCGGCCCGGACGGTGACGTCGGTCATGGCGTCGTTGCCGAGAGGCGCACCGTCACCGGCTGTCCGAGCCGCAGCAGGTCTGTAGGGTCCTCGATCATCACATGGACCTCGTAGACAAGACTAGTGCGCAACTCTTCGGTCTGGACGGCCTTCGGGGTGAATTCCGCGATCGAGGAGATATAGCCGATCTTGCCCGCAAGCGGCTTGTCAGGTTGGCTGTCGCTGACCACACTCGCCGCCATGCCGGGGCGGATGCGGCCCAGATCGGCCTCGCGGACATAGACGCGCACCCATTTCGGCAGGGTCAGCGCCAAGGCATAGACCGGCGAGGCGGGTGTCACCATGTCTCCCGGCTCGCGCAGGCGCGAGCGGACCACCGCATCCGCGGGCACCCGCAGCGCGCCCTGATCGATCTGGTAGCGAAGGAGGTCGAGCTGCGCCTCGGCCGCCAGAAGCTGCGCCTCGGCAGCGGCGATGGTCTCGGCGCGCGTTCCAGCCAGGAGGAGGTCAAGCGCAGCGCTCGCCTGATCGACCTGTGCCTTGGCCTTGCCGGCATCTGCTGTCGCCTGCTCCAGGCTTTGCTGGCTGGCCGCTCCGCTGCCCGAGGTGGCAAGGCGCGCAACCCGGTCGTATTCGGCCTCTGCAGCCACCGCCGAAGCCTCGGCCGAAGCCAGCACAGCGCGAGCCTGGGAAATCTCCTCGGGCCGCGGGCCGCCGCGCAACTGCAGAAGCGTCTGCCGCTGCGCCTCGACCAGCGCCGCCTGTGCCTTCGCCTGCAACTCCAGCGACCGCAGATCCAGCCGGGCAATTACATCGCCCGCATGCACCGCATCACCTTCAACTGCGCTCAGTTCGGTGATGCGTCCGCTGCCGTTGAATGCCAGCGCGACCTGTCGGACATCAATATTGCCGTAAAGCTGCAGATCGCCTGGGGCTGCCAGCTCGCGCTGATGCCACCAGAACCAACCGCCGGCCGCGAGAAGCGCGATGACAAGGATGGGCAACAGTCTCTTCATCATGATCCCCGGTGTGGACGGGCAGCGGCCGGAATTCGACTTTAGTTTAAATCAATTTTAATCTAAACTTCGTCGGTGTCGAGTCCGTTTCTGTTGCGAGAAGAGCAAGATCCAATGCCTCCAAGCACCCGAGCGCCGCGTTCAGACGGGGTGGCCACCCGCAAGGCCATCCTGGAAGCTGCCGGCTTTCTGATTGCGGATGCGGGCCTCGCGCTGGCCGCGAGCAAGCAGATCGCGGCACGGGCCGGCGTGGACGTTGCCTCGATCAACCATCATTTCGGCAATCGCGAGGGGCTCTATCAGGCCGTCCTGGTCGAGGCGCACCGCCGCCTGATCGACGGCAAGCATCTGGAACAGTTGGCCGCTTCGACCGAACCTCCTGAAACAAAGCTGAAGGCGCTGATCCGGCTTCTGGTGCAGGGGGGGGCACTGGAGCCGAACTGGCCGCTGATCGTCCTTGCGCGCGAGATCATGGCGCCCTCGGCCCATCTCATGGCGCTGCAGCAGGAGGAGGTGCTTCCCAAGCTGCAACGGGTGCTGCCGATCCTGAGCGAGTTGACGGCGCTTCCGCCCGATGATCCGCGGCTCTGGCGCTGCCTGCCGAGCATAGCCGCGCCATGCGCGCTTTTTGCGCTGGCGGGGAAGCTCGATTCGCCGTTGACCAACCGCTTTTCCGCTGTCCCGGCCGAAGTGGTGGTCGAGCATCTCTTTGCCTTCGCAATGGGCGGACTGGCAGCGATCAGCCGGGCCCCCGAGACCGGCCAGTAGGCGAGTCCTGCCATGGGGCGGCTTTCCGAGGCCGGAACTGTCAGTACAGGTCGACCCGGAAGGGCGTGGTCGACCAGTGGATGCGGGCGATGTCGATCAGGCGCTCGACCGGGTCGGTTTCCAACGCTGCGTCGCCATGCTGCCCGGCGATGGTCGCGTAGGCCGTCTTGCTGCCCTCGCCGAAGGCACCGTCCGGCGTGATATCGGCTCCAAGCGCCTGCAACAGGCGTTGGGAGGCCTCATCGACGGCCTCGGTCGGCAGGGCATCCAGAACCTTTCGGGCGCGTTCCACCGATTTCTTGTCACGCAGGGCGGCGGCGCGACCGGCGCGCCATGCAGCATCCGCGGGTGACAGGCCCCCGGCACCCTCGGTCAGAATCAGGTAGGCGGCATAGGCCCCGGCATTGGCATCGCCGCGCTCCAGCCCCTTGTCGAACCATTCCACCGCCTTGCCGAGATCGGCCTTCTTGCCAAGCGCCCCGGTTGCGATCAGCGTGCCGATGTTGCCCGGCGCGTTCGGATGCCCGCCGTCCGCGGCCTTGGTGAACCAGTCGAGCGCCAGCTTCGCATCTTTCTTCTGGCCGCCGAGGCCGTTCATGTAGACAAGGCCAAGGTTGTTGTAGCCATAGATGTCGCCCCGGTCGGCGCTTTCGTTCAGGTAGCGCAGGCCGCGCGCCGGGTCGTAATACTCGCTCTTCTCATCCAGGTAGAAGTAGCCGAGCTCGTTCATCGCATAGGTATGGCCGACCTCCAGCGCGCGCATCAGGAGGTCATAGCCGCGCAGGCGGTCCTGCCCGGTCTTGCCGAAGCGCACCATCTGGCGGCCAAGCGCGTAGAAGGCATAGGGATCGCCCAGCTCCACTCCCTCGCGGTAGTAGGTCAGCGCTTCTTCGGGTGCCGCCTCGACCGCAGAGCCGCCGGTTTCACGCGACTCGTTCACGATGGCGTTGCCGATGGCGTAAGAAGCGCGGGAATGGCCCATCTGACGCGCGATGTCCCATTCGGCGCGGGCCTCGTCATAGCGGCGCAGCGCGGAGTAGGCCCGGCCCAGCTGGTAGTGGAAGCGGGCATTCTGAGGCTCGCGTGCGACAGCGGCCTGACAGGCCAGCACCGCCGACTCGGGCTCGATCTCGTTGGCGAAGCGGGCGAAACCGACGCCTTCGGGATCAAGGTGATCGGCCGCCGCAAGGTCGCAGGGGTCTGGGGTCAGGTCGACCTGCACCAGTTTCGGGGTGCCGTTCAATTCGACCTTGAACTGCGCCTTCAGCACCGGATCCTGTCCGGGCATGACCACCGGACCGTTGACATAAGCGAAGGCCAGGCGGTTCAGGTCCGAGGCTGCCAGCGGGAACAGGGGTGCGGACTGGTTGCCCTGGTCGTCCAGAAGCACCAGTCGGCCGCCGCGCGGGGGTTCGGCCAGACCCAGGCTGTCGGACGGCGCAAGGGCCAGCTCTGTGGCGAGCGTCGCGCCGATGGGGACGGCGGGGGCAAGGGGCGCGGCGATACGGATGTCGGGGGTCGGAAGCGCGGCATCAAGTGGCAGGAATTCGGCTGAGCTGGCGGCAAAAAGCGTCAGGCCGCGCACGACCGATTCGCCCTGACCGCTGTCCGCGACCGTCACCTGGGCCTCGGTTCCGGTCGAGGCGATGGAGGCGTCCTCGACCATGGTCGAGCTGTCCCAGGGGACCTGAACACCCTTGGTTTCCACAAAGACCTTGCGACGGACGTCTTCGAACACGTCGGTCACAGGGATAGACCCGGCAGAGGCGGCTTGCAGGAAGGCGCTGGCGAAGGGGCTGTTCTGGCCCGCGCCGTCCAGTGCGACCTCTCCCGGCGAGGTAGAGAAGACCACATAGGAATTGACGGGGGCGGCCAGCGACGCGAAGCCCGTCTCGACCTCACGCACATCGCCGCCGAGCGAATCCTGCAGCTTGATCCCGGCGAAGGGGTTGTTGCGGCAACTGTCCAGTATCACGATCTGAAGCCGCGCGCGCGCCCCGACGATGGAGACGAGGCTGCCGACGGAGACCGTCTCGAACGGCAGGTCGTCGACCTCGTCCAGGGCCGCATCGGTCGGGATCAGGTAGTTCTCCGACCCGATCTGCACGCCATGGCCCGCGTAGTAGAACAGGACCTCGGTGTTGCGATCGACATCGAACAGGATGCGCTGCATCAGTCCTTCAAAATCGCGCTTCGAGGCGTCCTTCAGCAGAGTGACGTCATAGCCCTGCGTTGCCAGAAGGTCGGCCACATCCACCGCATCGTTCCAGGCGTTCGGTAGCTTGGGGGCGTGTGCGTAGCTCTGGTTGCCGATGACGATGGCGTATTTCTGACGCGGGCCGGTGCCGTCATCGGCGAGCTTGCGGGTGCTGGCCGGGACATGGCCTTCCGGAAACGGGCCAAGGACGGAGTCCTGTGCCGTGGCAGTCGAAACTGATGCGGCCAACAACAGGGCGGCAACGCTGCCATTCGCCAGGATGCGCAGGACGGCCATCAGCCTTGCCAGCCTCCACCTCCGCCGCCGTCATTTCCGAAGTCGATGTCGACTGCCGCGGGTTTCTTCTTCACCACGGGCGCAGGCTTGGCCGCGACGGGCTTCTTGATCGGCACGACGACGACGGGGGTTTCCTCCTGAGGGGGAACCACCTCCTCGCACGCGCTGACGAGGCTCAGGGCCGCGAGCAGGAGCAGGAAACGAGACCAGGTTGCAAGCATGAAATGACCCATTTGCTGAAGCGACGGTCAGGCGCACGAAAGACAAGAAATCACGCAACGAATTCATCAGACGATGCCACAGATCGACATCCCAGGCAACGGCGCGATCGAGGTGGATCGAAGCTGCGTCGCACCGCCGATCAGCTTAGCGCCTGGAACTCCACCCGGCGGTTCTGGTCGGAATCGGGGTCGGCGCCTTCCAGCAGGAAGCGTTCGCCAAGGCCCACGGCCTCCAGTCGTCCGGCGTCGATGCCGCAGTCATTGACGAAGAAGCGCTGCACCTCTTCGGCCCGAAGGCGCGAGAGTCGTTCGTTGTAGTCGTCGGATCCCGAGGCGTCGGTATGGCCGATGATGCGGAACAGCTGGATGTCGGAGGCCTTCATCACGTTGCACAGCTTGGCCAGCTTGGGTTTCTGCGCATCGTCCAGCGCGGCGCTGTCGAAGGCGAATTCGATCCGGATGTTGACGCCCAGGTCGGCGGGCATCTTCACAAGCGTTGCGGTCTCGTTCGAGGCGACGACGGTTTCTGTCGTGGAGCCGGTATCGGCCGTGGCGACCTCGGTCGTAGCGGCCTCGGTTGTTGTGCCTTCGGTAGTGGCCGTTTCGGTTGTGGCGGGATCGGTCTTCGCGACCTCGGTTGCGATCTCGACGTCGTCGGCCTTGACCAGCGTCAGGCCGCGGGTCAGCGCGGTATTGCCCTCGACCGCAGCCTTGTAGGCATCCCGCTGGGCCAGGAACAGCTCAAGCAGCTCTTGTTCGGAGAGGTCCTGGGACCAGGCGCCCACAGGTACCAGCGCGGCGCAGATCGCAAGGCCGGTCAGCAAGTTGCGCATATTCGAACCACCTTCCAAAAAAACGGATTTATGACTGGGTGAAGTCTAGGCTATGATGCACCTGCATTCAATTCACACCTTTGGGCGGACCCGCGCCATGCTGCACTTCCTGACCGGACCACTGGTTTGGCCTTCTGCCCGGGCGGGATGCCGATGAGCACGCCAATCACCGTCGTTCCCGGGCAGGACCGAACCGTGCCGGTGCCGGTGGCGGTGGGGGCGGGGATGACCAACCGCGGCATGGTGCGCGACCGCAACGAGGATTCAATCCTGACCGACCCGTCGGGCACGCTCTGGGCTGTGGCGGACGGGATGGGGGGCTATGGCAACGGCGATGTGGCCTCGGACATCGTCATCGACTGCCTGGCGAAGATTCCGGACGGGGTTGATCCGGGGCCTGCGCTGGTGGCGCGGCTGAAGGAGGCGAACGATCTGGTGCTGGAACGTCAGCGCGCGCCGGGCATGGGGCGGATGGGGTCCACCGTGGTGGCGGTGCTGATCAACCGGGCGGTGGCGCATGTCGCCTGGGCCGGGGACAGCCGGGCCTATCTTCTGCGGGGAGGGCATTTGCGGCCACTGACGCGGGATCATTCGGTGGTGCAGGAAATGGTCGACCGGGGCGAGTTGCCGCCGGAGGCGGCGGAAAGCCATCCGGAATCGCATATTGTGACGCGGGCGGTGGGTGGCGGGGCGGAGCTTGAGGTCGATCTGGTCAGCGTGCCGCTTCTGGTGGGGGACCGGCTTCTCTTGTGCAGCGATGGGCTGACACGCTGCGTCTACGAGCAGACAGTCGAGGCCTTGCTGCGCGACGCATCGGGTCCGGAGGACGCTTGCCAGAAGCTTCTGCGCGAGGCGCTGGACAGTGGAGCGCCCGACAATGTCTCGGCCATCGCCGTGCTGATCCGGGAACCATAGGCGATGCAGCAGAACAATCTGATCGCCCCGATCATCGTCGCCATCGGCGTCATCATCGCCGCCGTGGCCTTTGCAATGGTTACGACGCTTTTACAATCGGCCGACAGCGGGGCCGACCTTCGGCTGACCCGGCTGGAAGAGGCGTTCGACGCCGAAGCCGCGCAGCGGGCGCGGCTGGAGGCGGAGATCGCCGCGCTGAAGGCCGATCTGGCGCGGCTGCGCGACGACATGAGCCTTCTGGCAAACCGGGCTCCGGTGGCGCCTTCGACCGATATCACTTCGCCCACGAGCAGTGCCGAGGGGCTTGGGGCACCGGAAGACGAGCAGCATATGGAAGAGACCGAAGCCCTGACCGAGCAGATGAAGGCGAACCGAAGCAAGTTCAACCAGGGCATAACCCAGCCCCGTAACAAGACCATGCTGGGGCTTCTGGGCCGCCCGCGCGAGGATTTGGGGACCGACTGTCGCGGGATCACCAACCCGCGGCTGAAGGGCCTGGTCGAGACAAGGCAGATCGGCCCGATCAAGGCCACCATGCTGAAGCCCGCTCTAGACAGCCTGGAGCGTATCGTCGCCAAGCTGAAAGAGGACGAGCCGGACATCTATGCCAAGCTGGGAACGGCCGGAGCCCTTTGTGTGCGGCTGATCCGGGGGTCGACGTCGTCGGTCTCGAACCATTCCTTCGGCACGGCGATCGACATCACGCTGGAAGGCCAGCTTGACCCCTTCGCCGATGGCGAGATGCAGATCGGCCTCGTCATCTTGGCGGAGCATTTCAACGATGAAGGCTGGTACTGGGGCGGCGGCTACAACCGCGAGGACGGGATGCATTTCGAGGTCGGCGAAGAGACCTTGCAGAAATGGGTCGACGAAGGGTTGATCCCGCCGCCATGAGTGCCGGACCCGACAGTCCGCGCACCGTGCTGCCGCCGAAGCGTGGGGGGCGGCGGTTCGAGCCCGAGGTCTATGAGCAGGCGGCGGCGCCGGTGCTGCGCATGGCCGAGCAACTGGCGACGATCCGGGGGGTGGGTGCGCAGAACCTGGTGCAGCGCGCCGCCGAGGCACTGGACCGCTTCAACGCCGAATTGCAGCGGGCAGGCGTGCCGCCATCGACGGTGCAGCCCGCACGCTATGCGCTGGGGTTGCTGCTGGACCAGAAGGCGCGGTCGAACCGAGCGGTGGATGTGTCGCTCTGGGGGGCCGGAGCGCATCGGCTGATCTTCGACGGTCGCGACATTGCCCAGTCCAGCTTGCGCGACTTCATTCGCCGGGCGGCCGATGCCGGGCCGGCGTTCGACGGCGTGCGGGTGTTCATGGAACACCGGCTGGCCACGCTGGAAGGGAGCCGCACGAAGTTCGACCGCAATCTGGGCGCAGGCTGGACCGGGATCACGCTGGTGCTGATCCTGGCCTTCGTGGCGCTGGTCGCAGGCTGGGCGGGTTTTGTCGAATGGCGCTTCCAGCGCGACCTGAGCCGACTGTTCGACGCCGAGGCGCTGTCGATCGGGCTGGACCGCGATGCCGAGATCCCCGACCTGGCACAGCGACTGACCCGGCTGGGTGCGGCTGCGGAGGGGGTGGCGCACTCGGCCGAGAAGGCGCCGATCCGGCTGTTTGCCGGACCGCTGGGCTTTGACGCGGCGGTGAAGGCCGATGCCGTCTACGACGCGGCGGTGCAGAAGCATCTCCCGGTGGCGCTGGCCCGGGCGGTGGATGCGGCGCTGGCCACCGAGGGTGAAAGCCTGCCGCTTTATGACACGCTTCGGGCCTGGTCGATCCTGTCGGGGCAGGCGGACTGGGCGCCGGACTATCTGGCGGGGTGGCTGGCGGATCGGGCCGGGTCGATGCCGGACCTGCAACCGCTGGTGCCCCACATCGCGCGGCTGCGCCCCCCGTCCCAGCCGCTGCCGCAGCCTGATGCGGAGCTTCTGGCACAGGCCCGCACCTATGCCGCCGAAGCCACGGAACCGGCACGGGCCTATCTGGAACTGCAACGTTCCTCTGGCGCGGCGGGGCTGGCGCCCTGGGTGCCGGACGCTGCCGTGCCGGGCTTGTCGGTGGTGTTGCAGCGTCGCTCCGGCGTCGCGATGGACACGCCGATTGCCGGTCTTTTCACCCAGGCGGGCTGGGACTTTGCCCGCAAGGTGGGCGCGGGCCTTGCCGTCCAGGTGGCCCGGGCCGAATCGGCAAGGCTGTTCGACATCCCGCCCGCCACCCGGAACGACGCCCCGGACCAGGTCCTGGATGTCCTGCAACGCGAAACCTTGGCCCGGTGGAAGGCCTTCCTGGCCGATGTCCAGGTGCGGCCCTTTGCCGATCCGGAACAGGCGGTGCTGGTCTCGGGCCTGCTGGCCGGGCCGGACTCACCCCTGACCAAGCTGTTGCCGGAAGTCTGGGCGCAGGTTGGCGGGCTTGATCGCGCCCGTCCCCATGCCCTGCAGCTGCGCATCGCGTCAGAGTTCTCGGCGATGATCCGGTATTCCGAGGACGGCCGGATGAACGAGATCGCGGGCTTGTTCGCCGGGCTGAACGTGGCGCTTGGCGCGATGGACCGGGATGAGCCGCGCGGTATCCAGCGGCTGATGTCGGCGCAGGGGCGGGGTGCGACGCTGACCGCGCTGCGCAGCGCTCCGACGATGATCGTGCAGATCGTGGAGGACGTGCTGGTCCAGACCAGCGCAGCGCAGGCGGACCCGCTGTCGAACCCGCTGACCAAGGCCTGGCAGGGTGAGGTGCTGGCGGCCTGCAAGAAGACGACCGAGGCGCGTTTCCCATTCGCCGAGGGGCCGGATGCATCACTGTCCGATGTCGCGGCGCTGCTTGGGCCGGGCGGCACCATCGACCGTTTCTACCGCAGTCGGGCCGAGCAGTTCATCGACACGACCAGCACCCCCTGGCGCTGGAAGCCGGATGCGCGCTTCGCGGGCCTCGACCCGAAAAGCGCTGAGTTCCTGCAACGCACGCAGGCCATCGCCGCCGGGTTTCCGGCCACCGGGACCGAGCTGACACTGGCCGCCCTGGCCGAACGTGGCAAGACCTTCGTGGCCATCGGCGGGGCAGGGGGGCCGGTCGAGACCAGCACGGAAGCCCTGACCCTGGCCTGGCCCGGCAGCAATCCGGCAGCCGGGGCGGAAGTGCGTTTCACCACCTCGGAAGGCAGCGCGACGATTTCGCAGCCCGGCGAATGGGGCCTTTTCCGCATCCTGGACGGTGTCCGCCTGCGGGAACGCGATGGCGGCAAGCGCTTCCTGGTCGACCTGCGGTCGGGCGGGGCGCGGCTCTTCATGGAAGTGCAGCTTCAGGCCGAGGCCAATCCGCTGTCGCGCTGGCGGCTTCTGAAAGGTCTGGCTTGCCCCACCGCGCTCTGACCACGAATTCGGCCCCAAGCCCGCGATTTTCGGCTAGACTGGCGGGGCATTTGCTGAAGGACCCGATTTGACCGCGCTTTCGGACAGGAGTGATCAGCATGGCTGACGACCGCAACATCACAGTCAGCACAGCATTGGGCGACAAGCTGCTCTTTGCGCAGATGGAAGGCTTCGACGAGATCAGCCAATGCTTCCGCTATGAGACCGGGCTGATCAGCAAGGACATCAACGTCAAGGCGGAAGACATCCTGGGCACGGCGGTAACGATCGCTGTCAAGACCGACAGCGCCAAGCGGTTCTTCCACGGCTACGTCGCCGAGTTCGCCTTCCTGGAATACCGCGAGGACTATGCCCACTATCGCGCTTTGCTGCGGCCCTGGCTGTGGTTTCTGACCAACCGCACCGACAACCGCATTTTCCAGAAGAAAAGCGTGGTCGAGATCATCGAGGAGGTTTGGAAACCCTATGCCAACGTCAAGGTCGAGAAGCGGCTGAAGAAATCCTACCCGCCGCGCGAATACTGCGTGCAGTATCGGGAGAGCGACCTCGACTTCGTGCAGCGGCTGATGGAGCACGAGGGGATCTTCTACCACTTCGACCATGCCGATGGCGAGCACACGCTGGTCCTGTCGGACGCGAACGCATCGGTGAAGGACGCCGAGGATTATGCGACGATCAAGTTCCGGGGCGAGGCTGGCAACGTCATCGGGCAGGACGACGTGATCACCGGGTTTTACCCGCGCGTCTCGGTCCGGTCCGGGGTCTATGCGCACACCGACTATGACTTCAAGAAACCCGCGACCGACCTGATGACGAAGTCGGATGCGCCGAAGTCGCACGAGGCGGCGAAAGGCGAGCTGTACCACTATCCCGGGGCCTACATCGAGGTGGGCGACGGCGAGCCGCTGGCTGCCGTCCGGCTGGAAGAGGCGCAGGCGCCGCATGTCCGGGTGGACGCGACCGGCAACGTGCGGGGGCTCTGGTCCGGCGTGAGCTTCACGCTGGAGGAATTCGAGCGCGAGGCCGAGAACGTCAAGTATATCGTGCTGCGGTCGGACTACGAGATGTGGGACGACCAGTATCGCGCGGGCATGCAGCGGCAGGGCGAGGGCTTCGGGGTGCGGCTGAAGCTGCAACCGCATTCCCTGGCTTTCCGCCCCGACCGCATCACCCCGCGTCCCCTTATGTCGGGACCCCAGACGGCGGTTGTCGTGGGGCCATCGGGCGAGGAGATATTCACCGACGAGTTCAGCCGGGTTAAGGTGCAGTTCCACTGGGACCGGCTGGGTGGCAAGGATGAGAACTCCAGCTGCTTCGTCCGGGTCAGCTCGGTATGGGCGGGCTCGGGCTGGGGCTTCATCCAGATCCCGCGCATCGGGCAGGAGGTGATCGTCGACTTTCTGGAGGGCAATCCGGACGCGCCGATCATCACCGGCCGTGTCTACAATGCCGCGCAGATGCCGCCCTATGGCCTGCCCGCGAATGCCACGCAGTCGGGCTGGAAGTCGAACTCCTCGCCCGGCGGCGGCGGCTGGAACGAGATGCGCTTCGAGGACAAGAAGGGCTCGGAAGAGGTCTACTTCCAGGCCGAGAAGGACCATAACGAGTTGGTCAAGAACAACGAAACCCGCACCATCGGCAACGACTTCGCCGAGGACGTGGGCCACGACGCCAAGCAGGACATCGGCCATGACCGGACCGAGACGGTGGGCAACGACAAGTCGGTGACGGTCGGGCATGACCAGACCACCAGCATCGGCAACAACGACACCGAAAGCGTGGGCGTCGACAGGTCGCTGACGGTGGGGTCGAACGAAACGATTTCCATCGGCTCGAATTCCACCGAAACCATCGGGATGAACCACACCCAGACCGTCGCAGTCGCCCAGGCGATCACCGTGGGCGCCGCGCGGGTCGATACGGTGGGCGCCTCCGAGGCGCGGACGGTTGGCGCCTCACAGACAATGACCATCGGCGCATCGCGCGATGTTACCGTGGGTGCCGCCGAGACGCATTCTGTCGGGGCGGATGACAGCTGGACCGTGGGCGGCAACCGCACGGTCTCGGTCGGCGGCAACGAATCCATGTCCATTGCCGGCAACCAGGCCGAATCCGTCGCAGGCGACGTGTCGATCAGCGTCGGCAAGGGCCGGTCTTCGAGCATCACCGACAACGAGGGGCTGGGGGTCGGCAAGGATATGAAGGTCTCGGTCGGCAAGAAGTACCTGCTTGAGGTTGGCGACGAGATCACCCTGAAATGCGGTGACGCGGAGGTGCAGATGAAGAAGGACGGCACCATCACCATCAAGGGCAAGGACATCAACCTGAAGGCATCGGGCAAGATCAGTGCAAAGGCGGACAGCGACGTCGTGATCAAAGGGTCGAAGATCAGCCAGAACTGAGCACGGGCTGGATCAGGCTGAAAGCATGTGGCGCAATGCGGCCCCCGGATCCTCTGCATCGACCGCGACGGGGGAATGAATCCGTGTCCACAATTGCAACGCGCCGCGGGCGGGGCCGTCGGGGTTTGGCGTCGGCAGGGCATCCAACGCAAGCCACAGGGCTTCAGGCGCGATCGCATCGGGTTGCAGGGCGAGGGCGGCGTCGCACCAGTCGTCGATGTCGCTGCGGGTCAGGTCTCCTTCGGCAATGATCAGAAGCGACAGAGGGTAAAGCCGCCCGGCGCTATCTTCGCTTGCCAGGATTACACCCGCGGCAAGGCGGCCGCCCGAGGGCAGGCAGAAGCGCAGGCCGCCGGTCGGAAAAACCCTTCCCTCGCGCTGCAAGGGGGCGACATGGCGGGTCAGCCAGGCATCCCAATGCTTGCGGAAGGCGTCCGGCAACCCGCGCCAGACGAAATCGCCGGTGGCTGGCAGCTTGCCGAAGAACCCCGTGACGGGGCGGCGGTCGTCGTCCGGTGTCAGAACTTCGTCGGGCATTTGAAGTTGCCGAACATCTTCAGGTCGAAGGGATTGTCGACGGAGCCGGCCCGCAGCTCGAAACTGGCCGAGAAGCCCGATAGTCCCAGGCGCAGGTTGAAGAGGTCGGACTGCGTGGTCGCAGAGAGTTGGCCCTTGCGGACCAGCCGCAGCCAGGCCCAGGCCCCGGTTTCCGAGGTCAGCGCTTCACCGCTTCCATCAGTGGGCTGGAACGAGAGCGTGACCTGGTTGGTTCCTTCCGGACCGGGCCAGGTCATCGGCATCGGGGCAGGGGCCGCGTTCATATAGTTCAGAATCTGGGTATCGACATTCAAGGTCACGCTTGCCGCATTCGGCGCAAGGTCCGTGGGCGTGAGCGTGAAGGCGAACACCGGACCGTTGCCACCGGAAAACATCCCGTCGCGGATCGACCGTGCGCTTTGGAACGGCGCGAGGAAAGACCCGTCAAGGCCGAAGTCCGCCCGCCAGGTCCAGGGCTTGGCCGTGGTGTCGACATAGGACAGCAGGTTGTCGGTCACGAACTTGTCGATCCGCCCGCCGGGTCCGAACAGTTCGCGGAAGTCGGCGATGTTGACGTCGATGGCAGAGGTTGCGTCAAAGGGATAGCGGCCCTCGGTCGCCTTGACACAGAAGTCGTAGACATCGGCGCGCCAGCGGTCGTTCAGGCGATCAATCACCTCGTCGCGGCCCAGGGCACTGGTCTGGCCCGCAATCCCGGCCACCCAGTCGTCCAGCGGGTCGGGAAGGATCTTGGCGGCGTTTGCCACGGCCCCCGTCTGTTCGGCGAGGGCGCCGCGGTCGGCAAGCGTCTGGCCCGCATTGGGCGAGTTCACAGCAATGCCAACTTCGTTCGCCAGCCCGGTGATGCTGAGGCCCACCTCATCCAGAAGCGGCGGCACCCCGTCCACCTCCTCGACCGCCGCCTTCAGGGGTGCGAAATGCAGGGCCACGTCGCTGCCAGGGGGCGGGCCATCCTCAACCCCGCCGGTCGAGGTGGCAAGCTTGCTCCCCGCCTTCAGAAGCTTGCCGACCTTGCCCAGTTTGGACACGGCCTTCTTGGCCAGCCCGTCGGTCGCGGCCCCACCCTCTTCCTCGGGGATGACGCGGGTCAGGTCGACTTCGTCCACGACGGCGCGGACCAGGCGGCGCAGCGTGCTGTCCGGGCTGGCAAGGTCCTTCAGGTTGACTGCGGCAGTCTGGAGATCGTTGAACTCTGCCAGACGGATGTCGCGCAACAAGCCGTCCCATTGGGCGATGAAATCGTCCTGGTAAAGCTTCAGGATGTCGGCTTCCAGGGTCGCGACCGAGGCGTCGGAGCTTTCGGCGCAGCCGCCCGCAAAGACCGCCTGGTCCAGCGCGGCGGTGGCTGCGACCTCGGGGATCAGCGGCAGCACCACGTTGTGGAAACCGTCATAGGTGAAGGCGCCGGGGAGACCGACACGCAGGGTCTTCTCGGAAACCCGGGTCAGGATGCGGGTCGCGTTCGGCCCGGCCTTTTCCGCGGGAATCCACTCGGGCAGCGCGGTCACGGTCGGATCGGCGAGCAGTGCGGAATAGGCCCGGGCCGCCAGCGGAATGGTACAGATCGACTGAAGCGATGCCTGCACCAGGGCGTTGTCCGGTGCGATCTTCTGTTCTTCCGATCCCATCCGGTCGATGGCCGCCAGCTGATGCTCCAGCGCGGCCTCGGTCGGGAACGGATCAAGCTTCGGGTCGAGCGGCAGCTGTTCCTGCCACCACTGCGCCGCGAAGTCGCGGTTGTAGGGGGCAAGCCCGGTCATCATGTAGTAGACCTTCAGCGCGCCCAGAAGGTATTCCGGATCGCGTACCTGCCGCCACATCGTCGCTTCCAGCATGGCGACCATGCGCGGTTCCAGGATGTTGCGCAGGCCCCGGTCATAGGCGATGCGCTGCGCCTCGGCCAGTTCGGGCCGCGCGGTGGGACCGACGAAGGTCAGGGGCGAGGTCGGGACTTCGGTGACGGCGGCCTTGATCTCGGTCACGCCGTCCAGCGCCAGTTCAAGGTCCAGGGGGTCGGTGGGGGCCTGCCGCGCGGCGACATTGGCCAGACGGCCGGAGAGGTCGGCCAGCAGCCGTTCCTGGTCGTCGATGGCGCCGGAATAGCGCAGGAAGGAAAACAGGAAGACAAGCCCCGCCACGATGGTCAGCAAGGACGCCCCGGCCAGCGAGCCGCGCCAGAGCCACTTGCGGCGTTCTTCGGCAGCCGCATCGAAGGTCCCAAGCCCGGCCTCGGGAAAGATGAGATCGGTCAGCATGTTGCGAAGGAAATACGACCGCTTTTCGCCAAAGGTCCGCTGGGCCGGCGCGTCGGCGTTTAACCCGAAGGATCCTGCCAGTTCCCCGACCAGCCGGTCGATAGGCGACCCTTCCTGCGTGGCGGACGTGAAGTAGAACCCGCGCAGCCAGGGGCTTTCCTCATAGCGGCTTTCGCCGAAGACCGCGTCGATCAACAGTTTCAGCGGCGCTTCCAGCCGTTCGACCTGCGAGGGGAAGCGAAAGACCTCGGCCCGGCGATCCAGCGCAACGTCCTCGGCCATCCGGCTGACGAGGCGGGTTTCCAGATTGGTGAGGAGGGCCTTTGTCTCGCGTTCGATCATCGTGCGGTCGATGCGGGCGTCGGTCGGCAGGGTGGCACCCCAGACCTGTTCCCGTTCCTTGGTGGAGAGCGGGCCGAAGAAGGCCTCGAAGCCCGGCACCAGGTCGACCTTGGTGATCATCAGGTAGACCGGCAGCTGGATTTGCAGCCGCTCGCGCAGTTCGGCCAGCCGCTTGCGGATTTCGCGGCCGTGTTCGCGGACTGCGGTTTCGCCCGCGAGGAGCTCCTTCAGGCTGAGCGTCAGGATCACCCCGTTCAGCGCCCGCTTGCCCCGGTGCTTCTTCAGCATGTCGAGAAAGCCCAGCCATTCGGCTGAGTCGATTTCCGGGTCGCTTTGCTGCTGGACATAGCGACCGGCGGTGTCGACGAGCACCGCGTCCTCGGTGAAGAACCAGTCGCAGTTGCGGGTGCCGCCGACTCCCTTCAGGTCATCCGACAGATCGATCGGGAAATGCAGGCCGGACTGCCGCAACGCGGTGGTCTTGCCCGACCCCGGCGGCCCGATGATCACATACCACGGCATGTCGCGCAGGAACTTCTTGCCGCCAAGCTTGGACCGCTTCATCTCGGTCAGGACGGAAGCGAACTTGGTGTTGATCTCGGCCACGTTGGCCTCGCCCGGAAGCGAGACCTTGGGCTTCTCAGGCGTGGCAAGCTCGGCCACGAAAAGCTGGTTCTTCTTTGCGGCCCTGAGCTGCGCAAGGAGCAGCGAGAAGAGCCAGAGGACGAGGATCACCGCGATCACGATCATCCGCACCAGATCGTCGGCCAGCGGCACCATGTCCCCGACCGAGACGAGGGGCCCGAACAGCCAGATCAGCGCGCAAAGAAGGACGATGCCGATGAACGTCCAGAGACGGCGCGAAAACAGGAAGCGGAAGATGGCCTTGATCACTTTCATCTCACAGCTTCTTCTCGATCTTGATCTCGACCCGGCGGTTCTCGGCCTTGCCGGTCTTCGTCTTGTTGTCGCCCACGGGCTCGCTGTCGCCCCGGCCTTCGGCGACGATCAACTCGGCAGGCACCCCGGCATCGGTAAGCAGGTCGGCGATGGTCTTGGCCCGCGCCTCGGACAGGCCCTGGTTCGAGGCGAAGGGGTTCGAGGCCTGGACGGGAACCGAGTCGGTATGGCCGATCACCGTTACCTTGCCGATCACCTCGATGTTGTCCTTGATGCACTCGGCCAGTGCCGTGACGAGGGGGCCGTAGACATCATTGATGTCGGCCTTGGCGGACCGGAACACTTCGGGGTTCGAGCCGCGCAGGGTGAAGAAGGCAAGGCCCACGTCATCCTTGCCAGTCAGGGCGCTGGCGGTATCGGCGGGGGCCATGGCAATGCAGGCGGGGACAAGCTCCAGTACCACGGGCTCGATCTTGATTTCCGGCGCGGGCGGTTCGGCGTTCGAGCGCACGGGACGGAAGATCTCGGCGCGTTCCGGGGGCGGGATCAGGCGGGCGAGCGCGTAAAGCTGGGTCGCCTTGTTCGAAAGCTGGATGCCAAGTCCCACATAGATCGCGGTGATCACCGCGACGGCGGCCAGCCCGATGGTCCAGATCGGCACCGCAAAGCGCGGCTTTTCATCCGGCGCATTGACACCCTGCCAGTGCGGCGAAAGCTCGGCCGCCTCTGCCTCGGGGTTGCGGATGGCACGGGCGATCGAGGAGCGGAGGGCCAGAAGCGCCTGATCCCCGGTGCGGCCCTGTACCCGGTGCTTGCCACGGAAACCGAGGTTCAGGCACTGGAAGCCCAGTTCCAGCATCTCCGGGTCGCGGTTCGGATAGCGGAGCAGTTCCTCCAGCCGGTCGAAGAACTTGGTGCCGGCATCGACCTCGCCCGACAGTCCCGTGACAAGGGGCTGCCGGGGCCAACTGGAATGCCCGCCCCAGGGGGTGTTGAGTGCGATATCGTCGATCAGCGCGGCGACGAACCATGCCGCCTGGTTGGCGCGGGTCATCGGCACGCCCATGCCGATGGCGCTGTCGCGGGCGTCGATCAGGTTCTCCTGCAAGCGCAGGCGCAGCGCCTCGGCGTTGGCCGGGGGCGTGGCGCGTTCCAGTTCTGGGGCGAGTTCCAGAAGCGTGGCGAAGGCGACGATCAGCGGATTGGCATGGGCGCGGGTCAGGCGGGCCTTCGGACCCCGGCCGCCCTGCGGCGGATAGTCCGGCGGCGGGCTGCCATAGCCGCCTTGCCCGCCATACCCCTGACCTCCGTATCCCTGTCCCCCGTATCCTTGCGTCGGTGGCTGTTCGCCGCCGAAGGTCGGGCGCTGCGGGGTGGTGGCGGGCGTGCCGGATTTCACCGGCCGGATGCGGGTGCGCCCGGCGTCGTTCGATAGACCGAAGGGATCGTCCTGGTCGCTCATGCGCCCGTCACCTGTTCACGGCATAGCAGTCGATTTCCGGCTCCCGTTCCAGCGCGCCCGAAACGCCGATCACGAACCCAGGCGCGTCGGTCAGCTGGGCGAAATGCTCGGACTTCTGGTCAAGCTCCAGGCACAGCCGTTCCCCATCATAGGGGATCTCGCGCGGCTGCGAGTGGAGCGGTTTCAGCGGAATCCCCGGCAGGCGGGATTTCCACAGTTTTTCAAAGGCATCCGCGGCTCCGACCGTGGCCTGGCTGACGAAGATCCGCCGCAGCATCTCGTCCGACATGTCTGACCCGACGCGAAGCACGATCCGGCTGGATTTCAGGATGTCCGGGTTGTCGATCCGCACCTTCCAGATGTTCTGCGCGTGGCGGGCCACCTGCAGGGCGCGCGACTTCGGCTCGACATGGCGCAGGGACAGCATCAGTGAGCGCAGCGTGTCGGCCAGGGCGGCAAAGGCGGGCTGCGGGTCGAGGTGGTCATAGGCCGGAAGGTCCGACAACCGCCGCGACGAGGAGCCATAGGTCGCCATGCGTCCGGCCAGTCCCGCCAGCTCCATGAAGAATTCCGACGGATGGTGCAGGTTCTGCGCCAGCATGTGCGCAATGCGCGGGCGGGCGGTGTTGGCCAGTTCGAGGAGCAGCAGGTTCTCGATCCCGCGGCCCGCGCCGCCATGCACCATCTTGCCATGCGCTTCGCCGATGCGGTCCAGCCCGGTGACGACCTCTTGCGCAAGGCCCGCATACCACGGGACAGCGGCAAGGCAGAGCGCCGGGGCAAGATAGCCGTCCGACAGGGCGACGGAACCCTCGGCCCGCAGGCCCTCGACCCGGGCGACGGGCAGGGCGACGTAACCTGCGGAGTCCTCGCCCGGAAGGATCAGGCGGGCGGCGAGGCGGGCGACTTCCAGCTCTTCGGGCTCGGCGCCGTTGCGTATGGTGTCGCGGACGGTCTGGATCACCCCGCGATAGCGCGACCCGGCGGGTTCGGCATGGGCGGGGTCGATGGTAGCCGAGCCCGGGCGTTCGACGGGAATGGCCAGGGCGACAAGACCCGACATGTCGGCCTTGATCGCCACGGGGGCGGGGGCGGACATGGTGTCGGGGATGGCAAAGGGCGTGCCGTCCGGGAAGATGCCTGTGGCCGAGGCGACGGCGACCCGGCCCGCGTCCAGTGCGGGCTTGTCCAGCACCAGCGACCGGAAGCCGAAGGCCTGCATCGGCGCGGCCTGGAGCGCACCGCGCACCAGGCCTTCGGTATAGCGGTCCTGCTGTTGCAGGTGCTGGGTGCGCAGGAACAGCCCTTCGGACCAGACGACCTTGTTCTTGTCACTCATTCTTCTGTCCTGCCTGTTCCTGCATGCGGCGCGGGGTCACATCGGGGTCAGCTTGATCCCGCTGGCGGTCACGTCAAGCGCGAACGTCACCGCATCCGTCGGCGAGACCGAGGACTTGGCCCGGAACTGCTTGCCCGCCGGATCGCGGAAGCCCGCGACCAAGGCAACAAGCGTGGTGGTCGGGTCCAGCGTGATGGTCTTCGTCGCCTTGCCACCCGGGGCCAGCGCGATGGCATCGGCGCTGACCAGGTCGGCGCCAAGCGCCTTGGCCGGGGATTGCAGCGCGAAGAAATCGGCGCCGTCGAACGCGCCGGCCCCGCGCAACTGCAGGATTTGCAGCGTCAGCGGACGGTCGGCGCCATCGGGGCCGGGGTTCACCCCCGCTGCCGCCTGCGCGACGAATGTTACCGATCCGGGGCCCGAAGGGGCGCAGGCTACGAGAACAAGGGCGCCGCCTCCGATCAGAAAGGCCCGGCGTGGAAATCCAGCTTCATTGGTCATCGGTCTTCTCCCTGTTGCCTTCATATGCATCCCTGAAATCCGCCCCCACCTCGCCCAGGAAACGGTCCTCGGCGGCGCGGGCGATGTCCTTGTAGCGCTCGGTATAGGCCTTCCACAGCTTTGCGCTGCGACCACCGGAAAACAGCGCCTCAATCATCCCGGTCTCGACCAGGTCCTTCTCGACCGCGGCCGGATCGAAGCGGTCGATCATCCGCCGCAGCGCCGACTGGATCGCCACCCAGGACCGCAGCTGATGGTCGGCCAGATCGCGGAAAGCGCCGTTGATCGCGTCGTCCGGGGCCAGGTAGCCGGGCCCGCGCGGGGCAACCATCGCCGCCAGCGCCTCATTGGTGGAGGCCAGGAATTTCAGAGGGTTGACATCGGTGTTGCTGATCACGGTCTGCGCCACGCGGGCGTTCTGTTTTTCCTTGGCCCGGGTCCGCAGCATCAGCATCAGCCCCTCGACCAGAAGCCGGAAACGCTGGCCCAGGGCCTCCATCTCGGCAGCCGGGTCGGCTGGTGCCGCAGCGGGTTCCAGCCCGAGGCCCCGAAAGAAGGCCTCGCGCAGTGCGGCGTCCGCGACGGGAGAGACTTGCGTCGAAGCGACGGAAGGGGCAGCGCGTGGAGCTGCGGAAGCTTCGGCAATCGGCGGCGGGATGGGGGCCACACGCTGGCGGCTGCGGTCTTCCTCGTCCGGGATCGGGGCGGCGGCGGGCGCTTTGGGGACAAGTCGCAGGGGTTCGGCAGTGGGGGCAGGCGGTTCGGTCGAGGTCGCGGCGGGCGGCATGCCCCACCAGTCATCGCTTGCGGGAGCCGCTGGCGGAGGTGCGGCAGCAGGGGCGGGTGGCGGGGTGGGCGGGCTTGCCTTGGCGGGTTCCTCGAAGAACATTCCAAAGCCGAAGTCATCGGGCCGGGTAGCAATCGGTTGCGGAACGCCGCCTGCCGGACGTGCCTGAACCGACGTGTCAAGCGTGAAGGGATCGTCGAACAGGGGCGGCGGCGGGGCGCGTTCGGGTGCGTCCGGCAGGCGGCGGGCGTCGATGGTACCTGTGTCGAACGGCTGCGGCAGCCCCTCCGGGCGGCGAACTGGAGGGGGCGGCGCAATCGACGCCGAGAAGAAATCATCATGGTCCAGCCGCCTCTGAGCCGGTCCTTGCGTGCGAGGCGTTGGTTCCGAGGCCGTCGTCTCGATCTCGACGCGGATTACCGTATCGCCAAGCCGCAGGCGCATCCCAGATTCCAGCCTGGCGGCATTCCCCGGGCCCAGCGGCTGGTCCTTGCCGTCGATGTAAAGCCCGCCCCGGCTGGCGTCGGTGACGATGAACTGCCCCGCCTCGCCGGTGATCACGCAATGCTTGCGCGAGACATACATGTCGGGGTCGTTGATCTGCCAGGAACATTCCGCCCCCCGGCCAATCGAGAACTCGCCCCCGGGGTGGCGCATCTCGTGCCGGTCCTGGGGATGGGGGCTGTGCTCGATGGTCAGGCGGAGGGTCATGCGGCCTCCACCTGTGCGACCTGATACAGGCGCAGGTCATCGGCATCCGCCTGACGCTTCGGGGACAGCCATGTGGTGCGGCCCAACTGGCACTGGCCCAAGCGCGCATCGGGCACCTCGTCGCGGGCCAGGACAAGGCGCAGGTTGAACTCCATCTCGCGGCCCATCGCATGCCGGAGGGCGTGGCGCAGCCGCCCGGTCAGCGCCGGGTCGGCAAGGAACGCGGTAAACCGGACCAGCGTCAGCGGCCCGACGCGCAACTCGACCAGTGTCTGGCGCTGGAAGCTGCGCGCGCCGACGACAGCGGATCGGCCAAGCTGGGAATGGGCACGGCCAAGCCGCGATTGCAGGCGCGGCGGGATTTCCGTCCAGCTGCCAAGGAACTCGACCAGATTGACCGGAGCCTCAAGCACGTCGCCCAGATAGGCGGTCAGCCGCTCGACGCTGTAGACCTGACGACCGAGCGAGGTGGCGTGCCGCAGCTTCAGCCGGGTCCCGGCATCGGCCGCCCCCTTCGGCCGGGTCCCCGGCAGCGCGACCCCAGCCAGCGCCTCGACCATCGCCTGCACGCGGCCCGCCGCGCCATGTTCGATCTGCACCTCGGGCCGCGCATCGGCCCAGGCCCGCCAGTACAGCGCCATCATCCGGTGCTGGAGGAGGTTGCAGAAATCAAGGAAAGTGGTGTCCGACGCCGCATCGCTGCCATCGGTGAACCAGCGGTCAGACATCCGGCCCATGATCCAGCGCGTCAGGTGCAGTGGCATCGCGCCTTCCGGCCCCAGAAGCCCCAGCACCTCCACATCCACCTTCGCCGGGGTCGTCTGGTTTCCCGGGACGAAGCCCGCCACGTCGCGGGTGCCAAAGGACAGGCGGGCGCGCTGGCCCAGCCGTGCCGGTTCCCGCGTCGGCCCGCCCGACCGGCCGAACCGCGCGCCGTCGCGTTCCAGCCGCCGCAGAAGCTCGAAGAAGTCCATGCTTTCGGGCGCTGGCAGATCGCCCGTCAGATCAGGGCGCGGTTGCCCGGCGACATCGGCCACGACACGTCCTCCTGTCTTTGCATGAGATGGGTCTTCGTGCGCACGAAGGAATTGATTGCGGCATGGCGGGCGAAAAGCTGGTTCAGAAGCGCCGAGAGAAGCAGCGTCGAGGCCCCGGTCATGGTCGTCTCGTCCACGTCCAGCGTCACCTCGATGCCGTGGCCAAAGCAGATCGGGCCGGGGATGCCGAGCCGTTCCACCACCTGCCGCGACCGGACCCGTGTGATCGACCGCGCATGCCGCGACAGCGCCGGATCGCCCCGACCGGCGTAAAGGTCCAGCATGGCGCGCAGAGGCTCTGCCTCCAGTCCAGGTTCGGCCAGCGACAGGTGGTTCAGGGACAGTTGCGCCACCAGCCGCCAGGCCAGGTCGTCCAGTTGGCTTTCACCGCCCGAGACGATGTTCGGCAGGGCCGAGGCGACCGATCCCCGCGGGCGGCGGAAGGGGGACAACAGTTCCACCCGCCCCACCGGATCGCCGGTTTCCAGGCTGAGTTTCGGGCTGTCGTCGAGGATCGGCAGGTCGCGATTGGTGCAAAGCGCGCGAATGTCCAGACGGCGCAGCGCCTTGGTCACGGTGACGTCGGCAGGCCGGGCGACCGACAGGAACAGATCGTCGCCGGTATAGTTGGTGCGGGTCTGGCCGCGGCGGATCTCGTCCTCGCCCGGGCGGCGCGGGCGGCGTTCGGTGGTGTAGACGAGGCCCGATCCCCGGTGCTGCCCGACGGAATACAGGGGTTCCACCAGCGCCTCGGGCCCGTCGCTGTCGGCATCTTCGACGTTGGTCAGGCGGTAGATCTCGAAATCACGCGGGCGGGTGCGGTCGGCGTGGACGACATGGGCGGCAGAGCGACCGTCGATGTCGATGACGTTGCATTCTTTTTCGAACAGGTTGACCAGCGGCGTGACGAACAGGCGGAAGTCCTTTGCCGCGATGTCGGAAATCTCGGGCCGGGCCGCATCTAGGTAGATCACCACCTCGCAGCTGCCTTGCGTGCAGGCCCGCAGCGCCGGGTTCAGCCCGTCCAGCCGCAGGAAGTGGAAGCGGTCCGGCATCAGGAAATATTCCCGCATCAGCCGGTAGCCTTCAAAGGACGGGCGGACGCGGGGCAACAGCCCCTCGCGGTCGGTCACGCCGACCAGCGACGGCCCGGTCAGCGGATGCGCGCTGCCCTTGGCCGACCGCGCGATGGCGGCCGAGCCATGGCCGAAGACCGCATCGAAAATCACGCCCCCGCGCGAGCCGCCGACGAACCACAGGTCCAGCCGGTCAAGGCTGAGTTCCGCCAGCGACCCCGGCCCGACCCGCGACAGGGTCAGCCGGATCGCGGCCTCGGCCTCGGGGCGATCCAAGCCCGCGGCGTTCATTGCGCCCCGGTCCTGAAGGTATTCCGCCTTGTCCAGCGCGATGGGCCACAGCGCCACCTCCTGCGTCGAGGTATAGGTCGCGCGGGTGGAAATCCCCTCGCGGTAGGCGGCAACAAAGCGGGTGCCGCGCTGCACGCGATGCCCGTCGAGCATGGTCTGCACCTGCGGCCCGGGATGCAGCACCGCCATGGTCATTGCAGGGGCGGGGCAGACAAGGTCGGGATAGAGTTCATCCAGAAGGTTGCGGACATAGCGGCTGCTTTCGGCATCGACCTTCAGCCGGGTCCGCGCCGCAAGGTAAGCCACGCCCTCCAGCAGGCGTTCGACGTAAGGGTCGGGGCAGGGCACCGCGTCCAGTGAAAGATTGCGCGCGACGGTCGGGTGGACTGCTGCAAACTCGGTGGCAAGCTCGCGGATATGGGCAAGCTCGTCTTCGTAATATGCCATGAAGTTCCGGTCCATCACGCGTCCTCGACCGCTGTCGTGGCGCGCCCGTTGTCCAGGTCGATCTTCGTGGACAGCCGCAGCCGTTCGGGCACCGGCGACAGCATCAGCATCGCCTCGACCTGGATCAGCATCCCCGTCCGGTCGCCCTGCGAGACCTTGACGCGGATCGTGTCACGCTTCAGCCGTGGCTCAAAGACCGCGATCACCTCGCGCAATTCCTTGGCCAGCGCCGTCATGTCGAAATCGGACGCCGAGCGGCCCGAGAACGAGGGCACCCCGTAGTTGATCACCGACCGGCGGACATGCGGGAAGGCGGCGATCACCTCTTGCGGGGTCTCGAAACCCTTCTGTTCAAGGTCGCTCAACTGCACGCCGGATTCGTAGCGCTCGACATTGAAGAGCGCCTCGATGTCGCGCCGGACCGCCTCGCGCAGGACCGAGGCATTCACCACGATGCCGCGTTGCTCCAGAAAGGCGCGGCGGGCCATCTGGGTCAGGAACTGGTGCAGGTCGCGCTTGGTGTCGGGGTCGAAATCGTCATCCACCTCGATGCTGCGCACGCCTGCGGCCAGCACCTCCTCGACCTTGGCAGCGCCGACCCGCGAGACCAGATCGGCGCGCTGGCGGTCGGTTTCCGACACGATGCCGGGCAAGTCGTCGACGAGGCGGTCCCAAAGGCTGGGCTGGACCGCCTCGGTGCGGGATTGAAGGATCGGATCAGCCACCTGTCGAACCTTCTCTGGAGTGCCGCGGCGCCTTGGGTTCAGGCCCCCGCGACAAGGTCATATTCGGCATCGTGTTCGCCACCGGCCGAGTGGTCGCTGGCCTGCTCGATGTAAAGGATCGTGATCTTGTTGAACACGATCGACACGCTTTCCATCGGCGGGGTTTCGATGTCGCTGGCCCCGGACATGTTGTAGCTCTCGATCATGGCGTCGCTGAGCGTCAGCGTCAGATAGTCAAGATGAGTGTCGCCAGAATCCTTGCGCAGGGTGATTACGATCTCGGGCAGGGCGGTGGCGAACAGCACGGCCTTGGCCAGCTGGGGCGAGGATTTGTCGTAATATTTGGTGATGTTCACAGAGGTGACATTCGGCATGCCGGTGCTGCGCCCGACGCCGGGCGTGTTCACTACCGGGCGCGTCACCCCCCACTGCACGCTGGAGATGGTGATTTCGCCAACGTGGTCGGCCCGGCCGCATTCGCCCGGGATCTCTTCGATCTTCATGTAACCGGAGACAGCCATTTCCTTATCCTTTCATCTGACAATTTGTAGAAACTTCGATGTGCTACTTGCTCTTGACTGACGGAAGTTCAGAGACCAGCCGGAGACTCGCGTTAATGCCCTCCAGCTGGTAGTGCGGGCGCAGATAAAAGCGCGCATTGTAATAACCGGGGCGCCCTTCGACAGAGTCGACCTGCACCTCGGCCTTGGCCAGCGGGCGTTTCGCCTTGGCCTTCTCATCCGCCATGGCCGTGTTCTGCAGCACATAGCGATTGATCCATTCGGACAGCCAGACCTGCATGTCCGCGCGTTCCTTGTAGGTCCCGACCTTGTCGCGCGCGATGGCCTTCAGGTAATGCGCAAAGCGGCTGACCGGGAACAGATAGGGCAGGTTTGCCGACAGCCGCTCGTTCGCCTGGGCGTCGGGGTCGACCAGACGGCCGGCGCGGGTTTCGTCGTCTTGCAAGGAATGCGCTCCGATGAAGGCGGCGATGTCGGTGTTCTTGCGGTGCAGGATCGGCATGAAGCCGAGCTTGGCCAGTTCCGCCTCGCGCCGGTCGTCGATGGCGATTTCCGTCGGGCATTTCATCGCGATGGAGCCATCGTCGGTCGGGAAGCTGTGGACCGGCAGGTTAATCACCGCGCCGCCCGATTCCACGCCCCGGATCTGGGTGCCCCATCCGTAAAGTTTGTGGCTGCGGTTGATGTTCACGCCCATTGCGAAGGCCGCGTTCATCCAGACATAGTGGTCGTGCTTGCCGTCGATCTCTTCCTCGAAGGCGAAGCCCTTCACCGGGATCGTCGCGGCGCCATAGGGCAGGCGGGCCAGCACGCGCGGCATGGCCAGGCCGATGTAGCGCGCATCCTCGGATTCCCGCAAGCTTTGCCAGCTGGCATAGTCCGGTGACGAGACGATCTGTTGCAGGTCCTGCGGGTTCGGCAGTTCCTGCCAGCTCTGCATCCGGAAGAGCTGTGGCGCCGCCGCCGCGATGAAGGGCGCATGCGCGCTGGCGCAGATGCCCGACATGCTGCGCAACAGGCCGACATCACGCGGATGGTGGCTGAATTCATAGGCCCCGATGATCGCGCCATAGGGCTCGCCGCCGAACATCGAGTATTCGTCGGTGTAGAGCCGCTTGAACATGGGGGACTGGTCCCACATCTGGCCCTCGAAATCCTCGAGCTGGTCGGCAAGCTGATCCTTGGTGATGTTCATCACCCGGATCTTCAGCTTCTGGTCGGTCTCGGTGTTGTTGACCAGGTAGTGCAAGCCCCGCCAGGTGCCTTCCATCTCGCGCACTTCGGGGGCGTGCATGATCTCGTTCATCTGGGTGGTGAGCAGGCTGTCGATCCCGGCGATCAGATTCTTGATCGACTTGACCGCATTGCCGGAAATCGTGGCTGAGCCGGAGCGTTCAGTCGCCGCAAGCGCCAGGTTCTGCACCAGCTTTTGCAGCTTTGCGCTTTCGTCTTCCTTGACCCGGAAGTCCTTTTCCAGAAGGTCGCTGAATTCACCCAGGTCGATGGTCTGGGCCTCGGCGGCGGCAGTGCCCTGTTTTTCCTGTTCGGCCATGGCTCAGCCCTCCTTCTTGGTGGCTTCGTCGGCGACCTGCATCAGCAGGGGCTCGTTCTGCAGAAGCTGGGCGATGCGCTTCTCGGCGTTCACCTTGCCGTCCATGTAGCCGAGAAGTTCTTCAAGCTGACGACGCATCTTCAGAAGCTCGGCCAGCGCCGGAACCTGTTCGGCCACCTTGTCGGGGGTGAAGTCGGACATGTGCTTGAACGACAGGTCGACGAACATCTCCTCATCCGCCGCACCGTCCTTCGAGGGCAGGCGGTTTGGCACCCGCGCTTTCACGCGCGGCGACAGCGCTTCCATGAACTTGCCGAAACGGCCCGCGTCGACATCGACGAAGGCGCGTTCGTTCACCGGCTTCATCGCTTCCCGAGTCTCGGACTTGCCCGCCAGGTCGGCCATGACGCCCATCACGAAGGGCAATTCGATAGTGGTCGGGCTGCCATAGTGTTCGACATCGTAGGCGATCTGCACACGCGGGGCGCGGTTGCGTTCGATCACCTTTGCCTTGCTTTCACTTGCCATGTCTCAGACCTCTCCTGACGTTGTCGCGGCTCACTGCGGGGCCGGTTTTACCTTGTCGTCCACTCCGGCGACGTTCTTGAATTCCTTCATCCCGCTGGGGGCGATCTCTTCCATCAGTTGCAGGAAGTTCATCGGCACCATCTTCCGCATCCGCCGCGCCAGATGCGGGATCGGGCTGGACGGTTCGGTGCGTTCGTAGAAGTCGATGATCATGTCGAGGCAGCGCTCGACATCGCGGCGCGAGTTCACTGCGCCGGGGATGCCGCCCGACGCCGGGGGTGGATGCGCGCCGTTCATCGCGGGCGCCGTGGGGGCGGGATCAGCCATGTCGGTCCCTTCCGTGGCTGGGGTGCCGGGGATCGCCCCGGCCTGGGCGGCCTGAAGCGGGACAAGGGTGCGGGTAAGGACCTTGTCCAGCACCTTGAAGCTGACGCCGACACCGTTCTCCTGCACCCGGGCGCTCAGCGCGGCTTCCAGCCGGGCCAGCGCCGCACGCGCCGCCTCGACCGACTGGACCAGCGCCAACATCTCCTCGGGTCGTTCGATGGCCTGGGCCCGGCAGGCCGCAGCGACGCGGTTCACCCGGGTATCGTGTCGGCTCAGAAGCTCGGCCATCTCCTTGTCGCCGAGGCCCTGGGGCATTTCGGCCTGCGCTTGGCTGCGCGAAAGTGCCCCGGCACACAGGTCGCCGACCGTGACTGCCCCGATGCCCCGCGGGCTGAGTACGGTGGTGAATTCCAGGTCGCAGAGAAGCCCGTTGTCCGTGTTCTCCAGCTGGAACAGCGAATTGATCCGCCGCGTCGCGGCTTCACGCGGCGAGGGGCTTTCGCGCAAGACCGGATGTACGCTGTCCCAGTACTGATCGATCGAGGCGGTCAGAAGGTCCAAGCCCTGCTCCAGCCCGGCGAAACCGTCCGCATTGGCCAATGCCCGCACGACGATCACCAGAAGTCGGATGTCGCGGCCCGAAGCTGCCAGATCGGCCGATTGCGTGATGACGTCCGACCAGTCCAGTGCCACTGCGCCGGTGCCGCCGGATTTGACATTTTCCAGCCGAAAGGTGCGCGCGGCTGGTTCCATCAACCGCTCGATGGCGTGAAAGCGCGGGTCGTTTCTCAGTTCCGATCCCGAGGCATTGTCGCTGCCCACCGGAACCAGGAACGGTTCAAGGTCCATCTCGGTGCAAAGCCTTCTGCAAAACGCGCAAACACAATCTACGGGCCAAGTCTTGCACCGCCTGACGTAAAGTCAAGGTCTTGCATCAATGACCCTCGACGCGATTGACACGATGTTTCCAGGGTCCTTCGTGATCTCGTCTTTCAGCTCGTCCGCCAGCCCGCCGACCGACAGCGTCTCGGGCAACCGCCCCTCGAACAGCGAGTGCTTCGAAAGGATGGCCAGTATTTCGGACTTGCCGAAACTGTCGGTGTTGACCGTGATCGAGTACAAGCCCCGGCCCGCGTCGATGTCTGCCATGCTGTGCAGGACGCGCACCCGCCGGATACCGTCGACGACCGTGCCGAGTGACTGGATGTCATGTCCGGCCTGCTTCTCGTTGGGCAGCAGGCTGAAGACCTGGTTGGTGTTGTCGACGACCAGCACCCAGAGCGACAGCCCGGTCATCCCTGCGGGAACCAGCACCTCGACCACCGGGTTGTCGCCCGCGTGGTAGATGCCGGAGAGGTTGACCACACCTGTCGCCCCGTCGCCGAACCAGATCATCGTGTCCCCCGCGCCGACCGGCGGCAGGATCTTGCGGACGGTGCAAAGATCAGCGTTCAGGATCGTGACGTCGATACGCACCGTGCGGTCGCCGACCATAGTGTCCAGGGCCGCTTGCACGGCGTCGCGAGCCTCGACCGAGTCGAGCGCCCCGGTGACGATGACAGTGTCGCCGATGTCATAGACTTGCAGCGGGCCACGGTCCGGCGCCAGCGGACCGCAGGTCGCGAAGGGAGAGAGCGCATCCAGCACCGCCTGCCCCTGAAGCTTGAGCGGGCCAAAGATGAAACGGATGTCGATCTTCATCCCGCTCCGATTGGACCATCCCCGGATCGCTTCCTGCTTCTGGTCCAACTGTTCCCGGGTGTTCGCGTGTCCGGTGAACTCGACTGCGTTGTCCGTCACCGTCATGGACCAGTCCGGCAAGCCCTGCATCAGGCCGAAAAGCTCGGCGATGTTGTCGACCCAGCGGTCATCCGGCACCCCCTGTGCCACGGGCAGGGCATCCTCTGGAGGTGTTACACCTGTGGCCGCGGTGAAGGCCAGGCCCAGGCGCTGTGCGGCCTCGACGTCCGGGGCGTTGCCGGACAAAACGGCGCCATCGGGGCCGAGACTGGCGGTCAGCCTGTAGGGTGAAACCACGGGCACCGGGTTCAGCCAGGGGTCCAGAATCCCCGCATACCACCCCCCGCCGCCAGCTAGCCCCAGCAGCAGGACGACCAGCAGCGCGAAGGTGCCGCCCCGGCCCTTCCGGGTCGAGCCCGCGTCGACTGTAGGCAGCACCTGCCGCTTGCCCCGACCCGACACCGGTTGCAAGGCCTGGTTCAGCCGGGCCACCACCGCCTCGGCGCTGGCGGGACGGTCGGCAATCGCGGGTGCGGCCAGCCAGTCGACCAGCCCCTTCAGCGGTTCCGGAACGCCTTCGGTATCCAGTTTCGATTGCTTGCGACGGACGATCTCCCCCGGCGTGGACCCGCTGAACGGAACCTGCCCGCGATAGGCCGCCAGCAGGGTCGCCCCCAGCGCATAAAGGTCCGACCGTTTTTCCGCCCGTCCCTCAAGCTGTTCCGGTGCGGCATACTCGTACTTCCCGGCGAACTCGTTGCCGACAATCGTCCGCGCGCCCGTAGACATGTCCTTGGCAATGCCGAAGTCGATGATCGTCGCCTTCTCGGGTGCGCCATCCCGCAGGACAACGTTGTCCGGAGACAGGTCCCGATGCACGATCCCCCGCGCATGCGCCGCGACCAACCCTTCCGCCACCCGATGCGCGATGATCATCAATTCGCGCACATCCATCCGCCGCCGCATCATAAGGTCGTTCATCGACGGCCCGTCGATGAAATCCATGACCAGGAAGACATGTCCCTGCTCGGTGCGCGAGCATTCGGTATAGCGCACCACCGCGTCGTTCAGCACGTCGCGCATCTGCTCTTCGCGCCGCATCAGGCCGATGTAGTCGTCGTTCCCGGAAAACTGCGCGTTCAGCGCCTTGATCGCCACCACCCGCCCGGAAATCTGGTTGCGCGCCCGATAGACCTCGCCCGTGCCGCCGCGGCCCAGCACTCCCTCGATCTCGTAGGTGTGGTTCAGCACCTGACCCTGACGGAAGATGTCGCCCGGCAGACGGTCGATCATGGTCTAACCCGCCGTCACGGGTCCGGGATTCACGACCGGCGCCGCCAAAACATTCGCCATGGGAAAAATTCCGGACTAGACTGACCTTGCGGAAAGCCTGCGTCTTTCCGGACGGATGAGCAAGCATATTCAAGATACTTGAAGGGGAAGGATTATGGCCCCACGCGGCGGTACCGAAACGATCAAGCGGAAAGAGCTGGTCGGGAAGCTGAACCCCGTCTGCCTAAAGGCGTTCTCCGCCGCCGCGCAGGCCGCGAAGACGCGCGGCAATCCCTATGTCGAGCTGGTCCATTTCATCGAGGCGCTGTCGCAGTCGGCCCGGTCGGATTTCGAGATCCTCTGCGCCTCGGCTGGAGTTGATGCCTCGCGACTTGCAGCTGACATCACCCGCGCAGTGGACGCCCTGCCGCATGGTGCGGGCTCGGTCGAGGAGTTTTCCGACCACATCTTCCGCGCCATCCAGGAGGGCTGGACCTTCGGCAGCCTGGAATTCGGCGACGATACGGTGCGGTCGACCTATATTCTGCTGGGCGCGCTGAAGGTGCCGGTGCTGGAGGGGCTTCTCTTCAAGATTAGCCTCGAATTCGACAAGATCGACCCGGTCTCGATGGGCGCGCAACTGGGCGACCTGCTGGCAGAATCGGTGGAGGGCGCGAAGCCCGAGGGTGAGGCGCCAAAGGCGAAACAAGCCCCTGGCGGCAAGTCGGCGCTGGACCAGTATGCGACGAACCTGACCGAACGAGCGCGGGCGGGCAAGATCGACCCGGTGATCGGTCGAGACCCGGAAATCCGCCAGATCATCGACATCCTCATGCGCCGCCGCCAGAACAACCCGATCCTCACCGGCGAGGCCGGGGTGGGCAAGACCGCCGTGGTCGAGGGCTTCGCCCTGCGCCTCGCGCGCGGCGACGTGCCGCCGCAGTTGAAGGCGGTCGACCTGCACATGCTGGACGTCGGTCTGATGCAGGCGGGTGCCTCGGTGAAGGGCGAGTTCGAGAAGCGCCTGAAACAGGTGATCGACGAGGTGCAGTCGTCCGAGAAGCCGATCATTCTCTTCATCGACGAAGCCCACACCCTGATTGGCGCCGGGGGCGCGGCGGGCACCGGCGATGCGGCGAACCTCCTCAAACCCGCCCTTGCGCGGGGCGAACTCCGCACCGTCGCGGCGACCACATGGTCGGAATACAAGGAGCATATCGAGAAGGATCCCGCCCTGACCCGCCGCTTCCAGGTGGTCAAGGTCGAGGAACCCGCCGAAGACGCCGCCGTCCGCATGCTGCGCGGCGTGGCCGGAGTGCTGGAAAAGCACCACAAGGTCGAAATTCTGGATGAGGCGATCGAGGCCGCCGTCACCCTTTCGCACCGCTACATCCCCTCGCGCCAGCTTCCCGACAAGGCGATCAGCCTCCTCGACACCGCCTGCGCCCGTGTCGCCGTCTCGCAGCACGCCACGCCCGCCGAGGTCGAGGACATCGAGCGTCGACTGTCCTCGCTGGAGGTGGAACAGGGCATCATCTCCCGCGAAGAAGCCATCGGCATCGAGGTGGGCGAGCGGAAGGCCGAAGTTGAGGCCTCGATTGCGAAGGCCACCACCGAACTCGACGCCGCCAAGGCAAGGTGGGAGGCCGAAAAGGCCCTGGTCGACGAGGTCCTTTCCCTCCGCGCCACCCTGCGCGGGGCAGGCCAGCCGGTCGACGACACCGGCGCTACCGGGGAAACTCCGCCCGAAGCGACCGAGGACACCGCCGAACCTGCGGCCCTGACCCCCGAGGAGCGGGCCGAGATGCTCACCACCCTGCGCACCAAGATGGCCGCGCTGGCCGAGGCGCAGGGCGAACGCCCGCTGATCCTGCCCGCCGTCGACCGGCTTGCCGTCGGCGCCATCGTGCAGGACTGGACCGGCATCCCGATGGGCCGGATGCTCGCCAGCCAGACCGAACGCGCGCTGCAACTGGCCGGGACGCTCTCGGAACGCGTCGTGGGACAGGATCACGCGATGGGGATGATCGCGAACCGCATCCAGACCTCCTACGCCGGACTTGGTGCCCCCGAGAAGCCCATCGGTGTCTTCATGCTCTGCGGCCCCTCCGGCGTCGGCAAGACCGAGACCGCGCTGGCGCTGGCCGAGACCCTCTATGGCGGCGAGCAGAACCTTATCTCGATCAACATGTCCGAGTTTCAGGAGGCGCACACCGTCTCCACCCTGAAGGGCGCCCCTCCCGGCTATGTCGGCTATGGCAAGGGCGGCATCCTGACCGAGGCTGTCCGGCGGCGGCCTTACTCGGTGATCCTGCTGGACGAGGTCGAGAAGGCCCACCCCGACGTGCACGAGATATTCTTCCAGGTCTTCGACAAGGGGATGATGGACGACAGCGAAGGCCGCCGGATCGACTTCAAGAACACGCTGATTCTTCTCACCTCCAACGTCGGGTCCGAGGAAATCATGGCGATGACCGAGGAGGGCAAGGCGGGCGCTGATCTGGAGGAGCTGACGGCCTCTCTCCGCGCACCGCTTCTGAAGGTCTTCCCCGCCGCCCTTCTGGGCCGCGTCGTTACCATCCCCTACTACCCCCTTTCCGACCAGATGATCGAGGCCATCGCCGGCCACAAGCTCCGCGGCATCGCCCGCAGGCTGGAGGCGGGGCATGGGGCGGAGCTGGTGATCGGCGAGGGGGTGATGGACACGATCAAGGCCCGCTGCACGGAAATCGAAAGCGGCGGGCGGATGATCGACGCGATCCTGACCAACACGCTCCTTCCCGAACTTTCCCGCCAGGTCCTGAACCGCAAGCTGGAACGGGCCGAGCTGACGCGCGTGACCGTCACCGGCTCGGATGCGGGCTTCGCTTATGCCTTCGAATAGGAGGACGGATGATGCATGACGGACCCTTCCTTGGCCTGCAGGGAGTCCACCGCGCCGAGATCATCGGGATCGGCCCAGATGGATGCGCGAGCATCATCGCCCCGGACCTCTGGGGCGAGACCCAGGTCGTTGCGCAATCTCTGGTCTCGGTCGACCGTGGTTCGGTCGGGCGCCAGGCGGCGGTAGTGCTGATGAACGACCAGCCGCTGATCCTTGGTCTGATCCAGCCTCCTGCCCCCGAAATCCAGACCGACGGCGAAAGGCTGGTGCTTGAGGCGCGGCGCGAGGTCACGCTGAAATGCGGCAAGGCCAGCATCCATCTGACCGCCGATGGTCGGGTCACGATTCGGGGGACGCAGCTTCTCAGCCGGTCGGAGGGGCCGAACCGGATTCAGGGGGCGACCGTGCAGTTAAACTGATCAATGGCGGCTGACCCCATGTGGCTCCTGACCAACGAAACCCCCTTTGCCGCCGCAAGCACCTGGGCCCGCGACGAGCGCGGGGCGGAGTTCTGGCTGGTGGCCATCCGCGCCTGCTTTGACATTGGTCCCGACGGTCGCCAGAAGCCTTCGGTCCCGCAGACCCAGATCGCCCGCGCTCCTGTCTTCGCCGATGATCCGGCCACCACGGAGATGATCGAGGATTGCGACCTCTATCTCATCAAGGCCCGCACGGATGTCCTTGTCAGCGGTCATGCCTACACTCCGGACACCCGGCCCGCCGAACGAACCGAGATTCGCCTGAAAGTCGCCGACATAGACAAAACCGTCAGCGTCATCGGGGACCGCTTCATTGCGAACGGACCGGTATCACTGATGCTCAGCCAGCCCGCGCTGTTCCAGCGGATGCCCCTGACCTGGGAGCGCGCCTTCGGGGGAACCGAGGCTGCAACCCCGGCTTGGGAACCGGCCAATCCGGTTGGCCGTGGCTTTGCCACGCGTCATTCCGAACTTGAAGGCAAGCTCGCACCGAATTTCGAGTATCCGGACAGCCCGTACCGCGCGCTCGGCACCGGCCGTCCTGCCGGGTTCGGCCCGGTCGCGCATCACTGGCAGCCCCGGATCCGCTATGGCGGCACCTACGGCAAGGCCTGGCTTGACCACCGCGATCCCCTGCTTCCCGTCGACTTCGATCGGATGTACTACCAGTCGGCCCCCGTTGACCAGCAGACTGGCGCCCCGCTTGTCGGGTATGAAAGGGTCCAGCTCGGCTGCTTCACCGTGGACGGCTACCTCGACTTCCTGATTCCCCGCCTGAACTTCGACCTGCGTACCCGTTTCACCCGTCGGCGTGAACAGCGACACGGTACTGCGATCCATACGCTGCGGCTCTTTCCCGACCTACGCCGCTTCGAACTCACCCATCTCTCGGCGCTGGAAGTGCCGCCCGGCCATGAAGAGCATATGGAGGAAACTGTCGTAAGGCTGCGTACTCGCATCGGCACGCCAGACTCGGTCTTGCAGACCGGGGTCTGGGTTGCGGACTAGGGGGCGGCGATGCAGTCAGGCCGGATCGCGATCATCGGCTGCGGCGGGCGCACAGCGCTCGGCTTCGATCGGGTCTCCACGGCTGCGGCGGTAAGGGCCGGAATCCCCGCGCTGGCCGAACATCCCTACATGATCGACCGTTTTGGCAATCCCATGCGCGTCGCCCGGGACCTTGGCCTCGACCCGCTGCTCGCAGGCGCTCGGCGGCTGGTCGACCTTGCTCTGCCCGCCGCGCACGAGGCGCTCCGCCCGATCCAGGGACAGCAGGGCCTGTCTCCGGTCCGGCTTCTGGTTTGCACCGGAGAACCCCGCCCCGGCCAGTCAGAGAGTTTCGCGGCGGTATTGGTCGAGGCCCTGCGCGAGGCGCTTGGCCCCCGGATTGGCACGGTCGCACACCTTGCCCGCGGCCACGCCGGTGGCCTGCTCGCCCTGGCGCTTGGCGCCCAGGCGATCCGGGAGGGACGCACCCAACTGGCCCTGGTCGGAGGCGTTGACAGCTATCTGCACCCCGAAACGCTGGAATGGCTCGATGACCTGGAGCAGCTTCATTCCGAACAGAACCTTTACGGCTTCTGTCCCGGCGAAGCCGCAGGTTTCGTCCTGCTGGCGTCCAGCGACCTAGCCCGGTCGGCGGGCATCCGCCCGCTTCTGGATCTGGCGGGAGTCGGCTACGGCCGCGAGACCAACCTGATCAAGACCGAGGGTATCTGCCTTGGCGAAGGCCTGAGTGACGCGTTCCGCATGGCTGCCCCGCCCGAGTCGCCCAAGGTTGACCGGATCCTTTGCGACATGAACGGCGAGCGCTATCGTGGAAACGAGTATGGCTTCGCCGCGATCAGAAACCCGACCCTTTTTCGCAATGCTGCCGATTTCGAAACCCCGGCCGATTGCTGGGGCGACATCGGAGCCGCGTCAGGCCCGCTCTTCGTCTGCCTTGCCGCCGAGGCGGAAGCGCGGAACTATTCCAAGGGACTGCAGACGCTGGTTTGGGCCAGTTCGGAACAGGGCCTGCGCGCCGCAGCCCTCTTGCGCAGGATGTGAGGGAACCGGATGCCATCGCATATCTCCGTCAATTCGCTGGGACTGACCTACAAGGGCACCGTCGGCATCTCGACGGCCACAATCCCCGATGTCTGCAAGACGCCCAGCCCCGGGGGTCCGATCCCTCTTCCCTATCCCAACATTGCACAGCAGTCCTCGCTGAAGGGCGGGACGACGACCGTCTTCGCCAAAGGCAAGATGATTGCGATCAAGGGCTCGCAATACGGCTCCAGCAACGGCGACGAACCCGGCACAGCGGGCGGGGTGAAGTCGAGCGTCAACATGAAGGCGACTGACTGGATCACCTATTCCTTTGACGTCAAAATGGACGGCCAGAACGCCTGTCGCCACACCGACAAGAAGTTCCACAACAATCAGAACACGGTGGACCTGGGCGGAAACATTGACCCGCGGACAAGCACCGATGCCGAGGGCAATCTGGTGGTACACTGCAAGGGCGCCCCGAAAGGCGTCAGCAAGCGGACCGGAAAGAAGCGCAAGGCGTATTCCAACTGCGAGCTGGAAGAAATCTGCGCGAAGATTGCCTACTACAACCGCAAGATCAAGGAAGCGAACCGCAGCGGCAAGCCGATCCAGCGCACCACCAGCTACGAGGCACGGCGCGATCGCGGCAACAAGGCCTGTCGCCGGATCAAGCGCTATGCCGGCCAGGGGAAGGGCGCGAGCGGGACCGGCAAGCCCGAGGACATGAAGTTCCACAACATCACGCCATCCTGTGAGAAAGTCCTGAAAGACAAGGCCAAGAAGAGCGGATTCAAGGGCTTCAGCCCCGATCACTACCGCGAAATCCAGCACAACGGCGACCCCGAGGCGACATCGAACCTGCGCTGGATGTCCTCGAAGCCGAACAAATGGATCGGAGGAGCAATGAGCGATCTGAAGACAAGCGGGACGAACAAGCATACCGGCGTGAAAGGCGATTGCTGCCCGCCGCCGCCGACACCGTGATGCTTTCCGACGCCGCCCGCCGGAAACTGGTCGCCGACCTGACTGCCGCAGGCCGAGAGCTCGACATGCTGATGTTCGACGAGATCGTTACCGGCTTGCCGAACGCTCCCGCAACCGAAGCGCAGGTTGCCGCCTACGAACGTGACTGCGGCTTTCCCCTGCCGCCCTCATTCCGCGCCTTCCTTCTGCTGCACGACGGCTGGCCGGACTTTCTGGGCGATGCTGCGATCCTTGGAACCGGTTGGCGAAAGCTCGACTGGACCGACGAGGCGCTGGAAGCACTTGAAGCCCCCTTTGAGGAGTTTGGCCAGGAAGACCCGCTTGCCAACCGTGCCGTGCCGGTGCTTCTGGGAGTCGATGCCTTCGTGTCGCTGTTTCTCTGGCCGCCCGATCTGTCGCGGCAGCCTTTCCATGAATATCAGTACTCTGAACTGCTGGCCGAACACGCCGACTTCGATGCCTTTCTACAGGGCTCTCTCGACTCGCTGCGAAACCAGATCGAGGAAGAGCGGAAAGGGCCCCACGAGGACGAGGCCGATGACCAGTAACCCGCAAGACCACGGCTTGCACCTGCCGGCCGCGCTGACGACATTCGCTGCGGGCGGCTTCGGCCCGATCAACCGCCTTCTCCTGCAAGTCGTTTTCTACCCGAAGTCCCTGACCGTGCAGGAATTTGACTGGCTTCTTGGCCTCTACCAGACCGTCTGCCCTCCTGACCGCATCACCCGCTTCAAGATCGACGAGCTTTTGGACTGGTCCGACCTGCATCATCCGGTGCTCACCCGCTCCGCCCGCGATGCCGCCGCCGCTGGTCGCCGCTGGCCGCAGTTCGAGGCCGCCCGCAACCGCATCCGTGACGGTCGCGCATTGGACGCGCAGCTCTGGGACGGGCGGACGATGGCCGAAGGCGGGACTTTCAACCTGCATGTCTGCGCCCTGAAGTACCGCGACACCGGCCTGCACTGGTTCGTCCGCTTCCTGTTCCCACTCGATTTCCCGGCCAACGGACTGGTCCATGTGCTGCAAACGCTCGCCGATAACATCGTGCATCATTCGGGTCACGCCGGGCTGATGATCTCGTTCCTGCCAGACGAGAAGGATGCAGCGTTTACGGAAATCTACGCCAAAGTGCGCCGCTTTTGGGGCGTCGACCTGGACATCCTCGATCTCAGCGCGACCCGCATGCACGCCGCACTTCAGCCGCCATGCTGGCTGAACGCCATCGGGCATGGCTTCGCGGCACAGTTCGGCCTGACCGCGTCTCTGAATCAGTTAGGGAAAGTCCCGGACATTGCAGTCCTTGACCGGCGCTATGGCACGATCTTCGCCCTTGGCAACCACCCCTCGCCTCTGGACAGGAACCGCCTGCCCATCGAGCTTTCGCAGTATCAGGCCATGGCGCAGGCGATGGACGGACTGATCCTGCACGACATTGGCACCCTGCCCGGCGACGGGTTCGAAGCCAATGAGACCGCGACCGAGGACTGGCTCGGTCGCTTCGCTTCCGGTGCGGCTTGGGCGCAGCTGCGCGGCCTCAGCTAGCAGCGCGCCGTGCCGCTGCCCAGGCCTCGACCCGGGCCGCCACCGGCAGAAGTGGCAGGTCGTCGCCAAACCGGGCAGCGAAGGTCGCTTCGAAATCCCGGGGGTCGGCCGAGAACAGCTCGTCCAGCGTTCCCGCCTCGGGAAACAGCTCCAGCAAGGATTGCCCCGCGGCAACCGCCAGCGCGGGGTCGTGCATCTGCCGCACCAGCCAGGCCAGGATCGACGTGTCGCCAAGCATCCCCGCTCCACGCACCGCCAGCGGCGCTGTTGCGTCCTGCGTGAACAATCTGCCAAGCCAGTCGCGTGTCTCGGCCATCGAAGCCGAGCCAATTGCCAGCCGCAGGGCTGCCAGACCTTCCGACCCGCCCGCAACCGCGGCACTGCGCAGTACTGGCGTTGCGCTCCGCTCCCCCAGCGCAGCACAGGCCATCGCCGCCTGCGCCCGCGCTACGGTGTCGGCTTCGGTCTCCAGCGCCTGCCGCAGCGCGCCAAGCGCATCCTTGCGCAACGTCACCCCCGCCAGCCGATACGCCTCCGCCCGCACGCCGGGGTCAGCATGGCGCATAAGCCCATCCAGCCGGTCCTTCGGATCGACGCGATGATCGGCAATCGCCGCTGTTGCAATCCGGCACAGAAACGGGTCGGTCGACTCGATCCAGATTCGCACCAGATAGCCTGTCTGCTTGGGTGCCAGCCAGGCCAGCGCCCCGCGCAGCCCGGCCTCCGCGTCCGGGCTCTCCTTCGAAAGGCGTAGAACGTGAGATATCCGAACTTCATCCCGCTGGAGTATAGCCATGACCCCTGCCACGAACAGCTCTCCGGGCCCGGTGTTCTCCTCGACTTGACCGAGGATCAATGGCCAGGCCGCCACCCCGGCGATCGAAACTCCGTCCAGGTTGGCAGTCAGCCGGTCGGTGACTCGCCCTAGCGCAAGAGGATCAGCCGGATCCGCCGCCAGAAGCTCTTGCCGCTGCATCCACAGGAACGCTGCCTGCTCGACATGAGCCCGCACGACCGGTTCGACGATAGGCTGTTTCGCTTCCGTCTTCATCGGTGGCCCCGGGTCCCTAGGGTCTTTGCGAAGCTTTGCATTTCCCAATCGGATCGGCAATCATCCCGTGGTCGCCGTGATCGTAGAAGCTCTGGCGCCTGTCTGCGATGTTCCGGTCAGACGCGGTAGATCCGGCGGGCATTGCCACTGCCGATGGCTGCTTGCTCATCGGTCGAAAGGCTCGCCAGCAAGCCACGGGTCATTTCGATCCACGGCAGAAGCCCGGCACCCAGGAGGACAACCGGCCAGTCCGATCCCCAGACCACTCGGCCCGGCCCGAAGCGGTTCAGTACATGATCAGCCCAGGGGCGCAACAGGTCGACGCCTGCCGTCCCTGGCGCGCAATAGGCGCTGATGCCGGACAGCTTGACACTGACAAGTGGCAGCGCGGCAAGACGGTCGATGCCCTTGGCCCAGTCGTCGAAAGCGCCCCCGGCGATGTCGGGGACGCCGCAATGGTCAAGGATCAGCGGCTGTCCGTCGCAGGCCCGCGCCAGGTCCGCGGCGATGGGCAATTGTCGGGCAAGGAAGCACATGTCGAACGGCAGGCCCTTCCGCCCGATCTTCTTCAGGTTGGCGCGGAAGGTGGCGCTTTGCGACATTTCGTCCGGCACGACATGCAGGATGCGGCGGAAGCCCTTCACCTGAAGCCCGTCGCATTCATCAAGCCAGGCATCAAAGCCTGCATTCGTTTCGGGCCTGCAGGAGGCGATCTGGCCAAGGATGCCGTCACCCCCGACGCGTGTCGCGACATAGCGCGCTTCGGCCTGATAGTCGGCGTCATCGACACCGCATTCCATGAAGATCGTGCCGGTGATCCCCTGCCCCTTCGTCTGGGCCTGATAGTCTTCGGGCGTGAAATCCCCCGTCGCCAGCGCAGGAATGCCCTCGGTCCAGCTGTAACCCAGCCGGTCCCGCCAGATCAGATGCTGATGCGTGTCGATCAGGTCCATTCTCTCCTCCCTAAAGGTCGGCGATCACGTCTTGTCGCTGGCTGCCCAACCCTTCGATCGCCAGTTCCACCACTTCGCCCGGCTTCAGGTAGCGCGGCGGCTTCATGCCAAGGCCGACGCCGGGCGGGGTGCCGGTGGAAATGACGTCGCCCGGATGCAGCGTCATGAACTGGCTGAGATAACTGACCAGATACTTCACCCCGTAAACCATGGTCTTGGTCGAGCCGTCTTGCATGGTCTTGCCATTGACCTTGAGCCACATCTTCAGGTTCTGCGGGTCCGCCACCTCGTCCCGCGTCACCAGCCAGGGGCCGATCTGGCCGAAGTTGTCGCAGCTCTTGCCCTTGGTCCACTGGCCCGAGCGTTCGGTTTGGAAGGCCCGTTCGCTCACGTCGTTCGTCACGGCATAGCCCGCGACATGGGCCATCGCCTCATCCTGCGAGACATACTTCGCCGCCTTGCCGATGATGATGGCCAGTTCCACCTCCCAGTCGGTCTTTTCGCTGCCGCGCGGGATGATGATCGGATCGTTCGGTCCGCAGATGGCGCTGGTCGCCTTCATGAAGATCACCGGCTCGGGCGGCACAGCCATGCCGCTTTCGGCGGCGTGGTCGGCATAGTTCAGCCCGATGCAGATGAACTTGCCGGTGCCCGCGACGCAGGGGCCAAGGCGGGTGGCCGGATCAACGACAGGCAGGATGCCAGCGTCGATCCCGCGCAGCATGGCAAGGCCGGTGTCCGAGATCACAGCCCCGCCGATGTCAGGAACAAGGCCGGTCAGATCGCGGATCGTGCCGTCTGTGTGCAGGAGGCCGGGACGTTCGGCCCCCACGGGCCCGTAGCGCAGAAGTTTCATGGCAATTCCTTTCAGACGTTCGACCAGCCGCCATCGATGACGTGCGCGATGCCGGTTGTATAGGAGGATTCATCCGAGGCGAGATAGACCACAAGGGCCGCGATCTCTTCCGCCCTGGCGATCCGGCCGATGGGCTGGCGGGCGATGAAGGCCTTCTTGGCCGCCTCGTAGTCGCCGGTGGCCTTCAGACGGTCCTCAAGCGAGGGGCTTTCGACCGTACCCGGGCAGATCGCGTTGGCGCGGATGCCCTTGCCGATGAAGTCGGCGGCGATGGATTTCGTCAGGCCGATCACTCCGGCCTTGGTGGCGCCGTAGACGAAGCGGTTCGGCGCCGCGATGACCGACGAGGCGACCGATGCCATGTTGATGATGCTGCCCCCACCACCTTCGATCATCGTTGGCAGGAAGGCGCGACACATCCGGTACATGGCCGTCATGTTGAGGTCGAGCGAGAACGCCCACTGATCCTCGTCGCAGTCAAGGATCGTGCCGTTGGCGACAAAGCCCGCGCAGTTGAAGAGGACGTCAAGCGCGCCGATTTCCTTGGCTGCGGCCTCGACAGCCGCCTTGTCACGCACGTTCAGAAGCCGCGTCTCGATTGCAGAATTATCTGCCGTCAGCGCGTCGAGGGCCGCCTGATTGATGTCGGTCGCGATGACTTTCGCCCCCTCGCGCGCCATCATCAGCGCCGAGGCCCGCCCGATCCCCTGACCGGCCGCCGTTACCAGACAGCGCTTTCCTTGCAAACGTCCCATGTCTTTTCCCTTTGTGCGATGCCAGGTCAGGCCGGAAGGCAGGCCGGACCGATCGGCTCGAATGACTTGTAGGTCAGGATGAATTCGGCATGGCCCATCGCCTCGGAACAGGTCTGACGACCCGCAGCAGCATCCAGGACAAGATCGTAGATTTCCTGCCCAATCTCGTCGACGCTTGCCGTCCCTTCGATGATGCGTCCCGCATTCACATCCATGTCGGCGCTCAGCCGCTGATACATCTCGGGGTTGGCGGCGATCTTGATCACCGGGGCCAGGGCCGAGCCGACGACCGATCCCCGCCCGGTGACGAACAGCGTCATATGCGCGCCCGAGGCCATCATCTCGACGATCTCGGCATTGTCCGAGATGTTGGGGAAGCCGAAGCGCACCTCGCCATCGGGCACCACGTCCATCAGGTAGAGCCCGCCCTTCGGCGGAATGTCCCCCGGCTTGATCAGGCCGGAAATGCGGGATTGCCCCGATTTCGCATAGGCGCCGAGAGATTTCTCCTCGATGGTCGTCAGCCCGCCATCGGCGTTGCCAGCGGCAAAGCTGCCGAACCCCAGCGTCGCGTAGTAGCGCGCGGCCTTGGCGACCGAGGCGCGCAGGATGTCGGCCAGTTCCGGGGTCACCGCGCGGTCGGCCATGATCTCCTCGCAGCCGATCAGCTCACCGGTTTCCTCGAAGATGCAGGCGGCACCGGCCTCGACCAGCCGGTCGAAGGCGCGGCCCGCCGCCGGATTGCCGGAGATGCCGCTCGTCCCGTCCGACCCGCCGCAGACCGTGCCGACGACCAGTTCGGACACATCCATCGGCACGCGCGTTTGGGTCGAAAGCTCCGCCAGCGCAGCCTCGACCCAAGCCTGCCCTTTGGCGATGGTCGCCGCCGTGCCGCCCGACCGCTGGATCACCAGCGTCTCGACCGGGCGACCGCTCTCGCGGATCACGCTTTCCAGCTGGAAGCGGTTGAAGCTTTCGCAGCCCAGCGAAACCAGCAGCACCGCGCCCACGTTCGGATGGGTGCAAAGCCGTTCCATCATGCCTTGCGCATAGGCATTGGGGAAGCAGCCGGGGAAGCCGATGACATGCGCGTCTCTCCGGTTGGGCCAGGCGATCTCGCGCGCAACATGGTGGGCGCATTCGACCAGATAGGCGACTGCGACGCGGTTGCGGATGCCCTTGCGCCCGTCGCTGCGCAGATAGCCGGTCAGTTCGGTCATGTCTTGCCTACCTCGCGCGCGGCCTCATAGGCGGTGCGCGCTTCTTCCAGAGTGTGTGTCGCAGTATAGTTGCTGCGGACGTTGTGAGTATGGACATGCGCGCCCTGCGGAACATCTGCGGTGGCCGTGCCGATGATCGCGCCATACTTGACGATGGGGTCGCCTGCACGGATCGGCTGGCGCGCCAGCTTGTGCCCAAGGCTGAATGCGGCTGCTGCCAACAGGTCCAGACCTTCGACGCGGATCGGTTCGTCCGCCGCAATCGGCGCGCGCGCGACCAGCACATTGTCGGCCGGCGACAGGAGCAAGAGGCGGGTGTCAGTCTGGCTCATAGCAGCTCCAGCGTGTCATTCTCGATCAGGTCACGGTCGAGGGCGATCCCCAATCCGGGACCTTCGGGCATCTTCGCGATCCCGTTCTTGATCGGCAAGGGCCCGGCCAGGCCAAAGGCGAAGGTTTCCATCGGCCAGAGGACCTCGAAATAGCGCGAATTGCCAATGGCTCCGTTCAGGTGCAGGTTGACCAGTTCCAGCGGGTGAAAGATCGTGGTGTGCAACTCGCAGGGCGCATGGAATGCCTCGGCCAGCCGGGCGGTCTTGAGCGTTCCGGTGACGCCGCCCGACCAGGACGGATCGGCGCGGACGCCATCGACGACGCGGGTCGCAAGGCATTCGGCCACCGAATAGGGATGTTTCGGCAGAACCTCTGTCCCGATCACCGGAATGTCGAGGACGCGGGTCAACTCGCGCAGCGCGCCGAAGGATTCATCGGGCAGCGGTTCCTCCAGCCAGAGGTAGTTCAGCCGCTCAAGCTCCCGTCCCAGACGCACGGCTTCGTCCAGCGTGTAGGGCGCGACTGGGTCAGACATGAGGGGGAAGTCATCGCCCACCGCGTCACGCACGGCGCGGTGGATATCGATGTCCTTGGCCAGCGATTTGCCCGGCGGGTGGATCTTGTAGGCCTTCAGCCCCGCCGCCTGCACCGCCCGCGCCTCGGCGGCGTAGGCATCGGCGTCCGGGAGCACAAGGGACGAGGCATAGACCGGCACTTCGGCCCGCGCGCCGCCGATATAGCGCCACAAGGGCTGCCCAGCCGCCTCGGCGCCCAGGATCCACAGGCAGCAATCGACGGGGCCATAGCTGTAGATCGGCAGGTGGTGCCACCAGCGATCCGCGGTGCGCCAGTCGTTCCAGGCGGCCTCTCGGTCCAGCAGGTTGCGACCTGCGAAGAAGGGCCGCAGCGAGGCGGCCGCCAGATGCCCCGCTCCGATGGCCGAGCGCCCGGCAAAGCCGAACATCGACGCTTCGCGCCCGCAATCGGTCTTCACGCTATAGACCAGATACTCCAGCCCTTCCCGCCCCTGCCCGTCGCGCAAGGCGCTGCCGCCTAGGGCGGCGCCCCGGTGGCGGCAGGCGCGGACTTCAAGGCTGGCGATCCGCATGGCCTAGAACTTCCCGTATTTCAGATAGGCCTCTTGCGGGTCCATCCCGTCCAGGATCGCGCTTCGCACCTTGCTTTCGGTCGCCATCGCAATGACGCCCTTCTCGATCACCTCGTCCAGATGCGCGGCCGGTATCACCACCATCCCATCGCGGTCGCCATGCACCCAGTCGCCGGGGTTCACGGTTACATCCTCGATGCGGATCGTCTCGCCGATGGCGGTGGGCAGCCACAGCCCCACCACGTCGCGCGGGGTGTAATGGGTGCCCCAGCACGGCAGGCCAAGCTTCAGGATGAAGCTGGTGTCGCGTAGCGCCCCGTCCGTGACGACGCCGAGAACGCCCTTCCTGTGCAGGGTCTCGGCGGACAGTTCGCCCATCTGTGCGACGATCTGGCTGTTGGGTTGCGCCACCCAGACATGACCCGCCGGGCATTTCGACAGCAGGCCCGTCCATTCCAGCAGCGTCTGATGCGCATCGGCACCCTCGACGATCCGCCCCTCGATGGTGAAGGCGGGGCCGGTCAGCACGCCTTCGGGGTTCAGGGGGCGGATGCGCGGCGGCAGCGTGAAGTTGCGCAGCCCCATCGCCCGCATCACGTCATGCAGGACCGAAGTATAGCAGCTTTGCAGCCGGTCGAGGCGGAGGTCAGTCATGATGGAACACCTCTTCCATCATCGCCCACCACTCGCCCTCTTTCCGCGTCGCCAGCGGCTCCTGCATCGGCATGCAGACCGACCACCACTCCTGCGTCTTCGGGTCCGTCGCCATCTTCGCCGCATCGGCGGCGAAATCGCTGCCGGTGTATTCCCAATAGCCGAACAAGAGGTTCTCCGGCTGTTTCAGGTAGATCGAATAGTTGGTGATGTGGCAGTCGCTGATCTTGGCCAGAATCTCGGGCCAGACCGAGGCGTGAAGCCGCTTGTAAGCCTCGATCTTGTCGGGCTTCAGGCCCAGAACCATTCCCATCCGCTGCATCTTGCCCCCCTAGATCCGATGTTCCGACCGGCTGCCCGGCACCACCTGCCGCGCAATCGCATCCTCGTCCCAGCCGATCCCCAAGCCCGGCACCTCCGGCGGGTGCGCGTGACCCCCGCGGATGTCGAGCCGGGTTTCCGTGATCGGGTCGAGCTGCGGGATATATTCCAGCATCCAGGAATTCGGGATGGCGCAGACCAGGCTGACATGCAGCTCCATCAGGAAATGGGGGCAGACGGCCAGGTTCATCGCCTCGGCCATATGTGCGACCTTGAGCCAGGGGGTGATGCCGCCCACCCGCCCCACGTCGACCTGCACGATGGAACAGGCCCGCGCCTGCATGTAGTCGGCGAACTGGCCAGGTGAATAGAGGCTTTCGCCCACCGCAATCGGCACGCCCGACTGTTCGGCCAGCCGGGCATGGCCGGTCAGGTCGTCGGCGGGCATCGGTTCCTCGAACCAGGTGATCCCAACCTCGGTCAGCATCCGGGCGCGGAGGAGGGCCTCATGGAAATGGAAGGCCTGGTTGGCATCGACCATCAGACGGAAATCGTCGCCCACCGCGGCGCGCACGGCGGAAAGCCGCGCCCGGTCCTCGGCCAGATGCGGCTTGCCGACCTTGACCTTGGACCCCGCAAAGCCCTGCGCCTTGACCGCCTGCGCATCCTCGACCAGCGCAGACGTCTCGATATGCAGCCAGCCGCCTTCGGTCGAATAGAGCGGAATCGCCGGTTTCGCCCCGCCTGCCATGCGCCACAGCGGCAGCTTGGCCCGGCGGCAGCGCAGGTCCCACAGCGCGGTGTCGATGGCCGCCAGCGCGATGGAGGTGATCGCCCCCACCGCCGTCGCATGGGTGGCGAACAGAAGGTCGCGCCAGATCGCCTCGATCTCCTCCGCCTCGCGGCCAAGGAGGCGCGGCACCAGCGTCTCGCGCAGAAGGCTGATGACTGCCGGACCGCCGGTGCCGATGGTGTAGCTGTAGCCGGTGCCGGTCGCACCGTCCGAGTCGGTGATGCGCACCATCGGGGTTTCCTGCGCCACGAAGGACTGGATCGCGTCGGTCCGCTTCACCAGCGGCACCAGCGTCACCATCAGGATCTCGACATGGGCGATGCGGGCCATCAGTCAGCCCTCACAGAAAGGCCGGTTTCGGCATCGAAGAGATGCGCCCGGTCGAGCGCCATGCGGAAAATCAGGGCCTCTCCGGGCTGGACGATGCGCGGACCGTAGAGCTTGGCCAGCACCTCCTGCCCGGCAAGGCGGGTGTAGATCAGGCTTTCCATGCCCAAGGGTTCGGCCAGTTCCGCCACCATCCCGACCTCGGCCCCTGGCCCGTCCTGCGACAGGCCATGGCCGACCGGGCTTATGTCATCGGGCCGGATGCCGAGCGTGACCTTCTGCCCGTCGCGGGTGAAGGCCCTCAGCCGCTCGGGCACCGGAACGACGGTGCCGTCGGCAAGCCGGACCGCGCCGCCGTCGATGGTTGCGGGCAACAGGTTCATCGGCGGGCTGCCGATGAAGGTCGCCACAAATGTCGAGCGGGGATGGTTGAACACCTCCATCGGCGTGCCGACCTGCTCGATCCGCCCGTCCTTCATGACGACGATCCGGTCGGCCAGCGTCATTGCCTCGACCTGGTCATGGGTGACATAGACGACCGTGGTCCGCACCTTCTGGTGCAGCTTCTTGATCTCGGCCCGCATCTGGCCGCGCAGCTTGGCATCAAGGTTAGACAGCGGCTCGTCGAACAGGAACACCTCGGGTCGCCGAACGATGGCGCGGCCCATGGCGACGCGCTGGCGCTGGCCGCCGGAAAGTTCCGCCGGGGTGCGGTCCAGCAGTGGCGTCAGGCCCAGGATATCTGCCGCCTCGTCGACGCGCTTGGTGATGCTATCGGGCGCCTCACCTGCAATCTTCAGGCCGAAGCCCAGGTTCTCGCGAACGTTCATATGCGGGTAAAGTGCGTAATTCTGGAACACCATCGAGATGTTGCGCTTGCGCGGTGGCAGGTCGTTCACCACCCGCTCGCCGATCCTGACGATGCCGCCGGAGATATCCTCCAGTCCGGCGATCATCCGCAGCGTGGTGGACTTGCCGCAGCCCGACGGCCCGACCAGCACCACGAATTCCTCATGCGCGATGGTCAGGTCGATGCCGTGGACGACATTTACCGCCCCGTATTTCTTGACGACCTTTTCTAGCGTGATCTCAGCCATGTCTTATCCTTTCACGCCGCCGAAGGTCAGACCGGCAATCAAATGTTTCTGCACAAGGAAGGTCAGGATCAGCGCCGGGACTATGATGATCACCGCCATCGCGCACATGCCCGCCCAGTCGATGGTGAACTGCGCCGTGAAGTCGAGAAGGCCCACAGGCAGGGTTTTCGAAGTGGTGGAGCGGGTCAGCTGGCTTGCCAGCGCAAACTCGTTCCACGAGGTCAGGAAGGCGAACACCCCCGCCGCCGCGATCCCGGAGCGGGCCAACGGAAACTCGATCTTCCAGAAGGCCTGCCAGCGGGTGCAGCCATCGACCTGCGCCGCCTCGGACAAGGACAGGGGGATCTGCCGGAAGAAGCCGTCGATCAGCCAGATGGTGAAGGGCACGTTCAGACTGACATAGACGATGATCAGGCCCAGCTTGGTGTCGATGATGCCCAGCTTGCTCCAGATGATGAAGACCGGCAGCGACAGCGCGATCCCCGGCACGGCGCGGAACAGCATTAGGCCAAGGAAGATGCCGCCCTTGCCGCGGAAGCGATAGCGGGCGAAGGCGTAACCCCCGGCCATGCCGATGGCCAAAGCGATGAGGGTCGAGGTCAGCGCGATGATCAGCGAGTTCATGAAGTAGCTGCCGACCGGGATCGCCACCTGATCGGTGCCAAGCCCGAATATCTTGCGGAAATTGTCGAAGGTCGGATTTTCCGGCACCCACACGGGCGGCTTGGCCAGAATCTCCCCATTCGGACGGAAGGCCGACAGCACCACCCAGAGGCCGGGCACGCACATGACCACCATCAGAAGGAAGGCCAGCGCCGTCAGGCCCGCGCGCTTCACCTGCTTCGAGGTCTGGCTTTCGACAACTGCACTCATTGCGCACCCCCCATGTAGCGGCGGGCCGCAACCAGCTTGCGGTAGAAATACCAGGTGAAGAGGATCGACAGGATGGTCGAGACATAGGCCATGGCGTTGGCCATCCCCATCCGCGAATTGTCGTAGCCGACCCGCCCGATCAGTGTCCACAGGATCTCGGTCCGCCCCGCCGGTCCACCGTCGGTCATCACCGTCACGATGTCATAGGCGCGGGCCACATCCAGCGAGCGGATCGCCATCGCGATATAGGCGAAGGGCATCAGGAAGGGCAGCGTGATGTGCCGGAAGGTCTGCCAGGCATTGCAGCCGTCGACCTTGGCGGCCTCCAGCGGGTCGCGCGGCATGGCGAAAAGTCCGGCCAGGAGCAGGATCGCGAAGACCGAGGTTGACATCCAGACTTCCGCGATGGCGATGGAAAAGAACGCGAGCTTGCCATCCACCAGCCAGGGGATCGCCCCGTCCGACAGGCCAAGCGATTGCAGTGCGTTGTTCACGATGCCGATGTTGTCGTTGAACAGGAACTTGAACATGAACCCGACCAGGATGGGCGAGAACATCATCGGGAACATCATGATGGTGCGCAGCGTCCGCTGGCCCCAGGTGATCCGGTTGATCAGCAGCGCGATGCCAAGGCCCAGCAGGAATTCGACGTTCAGCACGACGGTCAGGAACAGGACGGTGCGCCCGAACGGGATCCAGAACTCCGGGTCCGACAGGATGCGCGCGTAGTTCCTGAACCCGACCCAGTCGTAAAGACTGGCAGGCTTGGTCAGGCGAAAGCCGGTGAAGCTGGTATACATCGAGAACACCAGCGGGAACACCACCACAAAGGCCATGGTCAGCATCGCCGGCGTCAGCAACAGGAATGGCGTGGCGCTTTCGCGTCTCCAGAACGGCATCGCTCCCCCTCGGTGGGCGTGGTGCAGGGATCGGTGGGGGCGGTCGCAACCGCCCCCCGGGTCATCGGATCACTTGATGTAACCCGCATCCTCCATGATGACCTTCGCCTTCGCGGCAGCGTCATCCAGCGCGGCCTGCGGCTCCATCTCGCCCAGGATACCCTTCTGCAGGTTCGGCCAGATCACGTTCGACACCTCGATCCACGGCTCGATCAGCGGTGGGGTGAAAGCATCTTCCGCCATCGACTGGCTGTAGGTGTTGAACACCTCGACCATGAAGGGATTGCCCGCGGCTTCGAATTCTGCCGTGATGTCCTTCCAGACCTGGGTGCGGGTTGGCAGCAGGCCCTGACGCGCTTCGATCATCTGGTTGTCGTGATCGGTCAGGAAGGTGACGAAGGACACCGCCGCCGGCTGGTTGTCGCAGGTTGTGGTGATTGAGAAACTGTGGCTGCCCGACCAGCCCGACCGCTTGCCGCCATCGCCCTTCGGCGCCCGGACCAGACCCACGTCGCCCGCGATCTTGGAATTGGCCGGATCGTTGAAGAATGCGGCCCAGCCCGCCCAGTCAAGGTCCATCGCTACCGTGCCCGAGGCGAAGCCCATCCCGGTGTCGTCCCAGAGATAGTTGAGCGACCCGGCTGGAACCGCCTTGGCGTCGTAAAGCTCCTTGAACCACATCAGCGCCTTCAGACCGGCGGGAGAGTTGAAGGTCGGGTTCCAGTTTTCGTCGAACAGCGCCCCGCCGTTGGCCACCAACATCTCGTAGAAGCGACCGGTGATCGCCTCGTCCTTGCCGACGAACTGGGTGCCGAAGAAATCCGGCGCCTTGGCGAAGAAGATCGCCTGATCCTTGAACTGGTCGAAGGTTTCGGGCGGCGCAAGGTCATAGCCATACTTGGCCTTGAACGCGTCCTTGTTGGCCTGATCCTCGTAGAGCGATTTCTTGTAGAACAGGTTCGAGATGTCGGAATGCCGCGGCAACTGCACCAGCGAACCGTTCACCGTCGCGTTCTTCAGCGCCAGCGCGTCGAATTCGGCCAGAACCTCGGGCTTCATCACGCCGTTCAGGTCGATGTAGATGTCGCCGTACTGCGGCGCAAAGGAGGTGTGGTTCGAGGCGACGCAATAGTCGATCGTCCCCGCCGCGACGTCCTGCTTGATCTCCTTGTCCAGCTCGAAGTGGTTCTTGCGGCTGACGATCTCCACCTTGGCGCCGGTCGCCGCTTCCCATTTCGGGATCTCGGCATATAGCTTTTCGTACTGCGCGCCGCCGATCAGCTTCACACGCAGCGTGTAACCGGCATAATCGCCCCAGGTCTCGTCGGCCGAAGCCATGCCTGCAACGGCGACCAGCGCCGTTCCAACCATCAGTGCAGTGATCTTCCTCATCTCATCCTCCCAGATATGGCGCCGTTGCGCCGATTCATTCACACCGCCATTGCCGGAGGTGCGCCGTCGCCTCGGGACCCGGCCCCAAGACCGAACTCCCGGATAATCCTGTCGCGTCCCTCGCCAAGCGCGGGGGCCGCGCGGTCGTGGTAAAGCGCCGCCCCGTCCAGCCGGATCGGCCCCCGCAGCGTGTCGAGCGTGGCATCCGGCCCCGTGATGCGCTGGACCATGCCAAGGCGGCGAAAGGCTTCGGACTGAAACAGCGCCGGCCAGTCCAGCACTTCGGCGCACCAGATGTCGGCGGGTTGCAGGATCGCCAGCCAATCCTCCGTTGTCTTCAGCTCCACAGCTTCGGCAATGCGTGCCTTGATCGTGTCGCGCTCGGTCATCGCCGCTGACGCATCACCATAAAACCGCTCCAGCCCGCCGATCCCCATCAGCCCCGCCAGCCGTTCCAGCGAAGGCGTCATGGCCAGCGCCAGCCAACCGTCGCCGGTCCGGTAGACGCCATAGGGCGCGCCCAGATAGGCATGGGCGCCATTGACTGCCGCGCGCACCGGCATGCGGTTGCCGTCGTTCAGATAGGTGGTCAGCACCTCGAACTGGAAATCCAAGAGCGCCTCGATCAGGGAGGTTTCGACCTTGGCCCCCCGTCCCGTCCGCGCCTTGCGGACCAGCGCGGCAAGGATGCCCTGTGCAAGCGCATTCCCCGCCATCATGTCGGCCACCGCCAGACCCATCGGCATCGGCGGATCGTCGCGGCTTCCCGTCAGCCATAGAAGACCCGAGCGCGACTGCGCCAGAAGATCCTGTCCCGGCAGGTCGACCCAGGGACCCTTCTCGCCGTAGCCAGAGATCGACCCGAAGACGACGCCGGGATTGAACGCCTTCACGTCCTCATAGCCGAAGCCCTGCCGGTCAATCACGCCGGGGCGGAAGTTCTGCATCACCACGTCGGCCCGGGCCAGAAGTTCTGTCACCATGGCCCGGTCGCCCGCATCGCGGAGGTCGGCGGTGAAGCTTTCCTTGTTGCGGTTGATCGCGTGGAACAGGCTGTTCGCGCCGCCGATGTCGGTATCCGACAGATAAAGCGTGCGGCACAGGTCGCCGACGCCGGGCCGCTCGATCTTGATCACCCGCGCCCCCAGATCGGCCAGCCGCAGCGCGCAGAGCGGCCCCGACAGGAACTGGCTGAAATCGACAACGAGGATGCCCTCCAGCGGCAGCGTCATGCGCGGCTCTCCCGGTAGGCCGCATCGAGGGCGCGGATGGTTTCGGGAACTGTGGCCTCACCCGTCAGGCATCGGTGAACGATGCTTCCAGCACGGTCCTGCAACCCCATGTAGCCGTCATAGCGCGGCCGCAGCCAGGCGGTGTTCAGCGTCCTGCGGGTGTTGCGGAAGAAGTCGCGCGTTATGGCGTTGCAGGCACCGTCCTCCCAGGCTGCTGCGTGCGCAGGCTGGCCACCGCTTTCGGTGAACAGGCCTTTCTGGCAATCGCCCGCGGCGATCCAGAAGGCATAGTCGACGGCAACCTGGGGATGCTTGGTGAAAGCCGAAACCGCGATGCCGGTGCCGCCAAGGACGGTGCCTGTCGGGTCCGGCTGCTTGACGCCCGGCGCATCGTGGAAGGTCAGCGGGAAGGGGCAGAAACCGGCGCGCGAATAGTTGGTATAGCCATAGCCAAAGGGCGAATAGTGCGGCCCGTCTTCGTTTCGCCCCATCCATTCATAGATGCCGATCGGGTCAAGCATCAGCACACGCTTGTCCATCAGCGCAACGATTTCCCGCAGCAGGTCAAGGACATGGCCGGCCTCGTTGGGGGCCATCAGCCGGTCTGGCGCTTCTGCGATGTCGTAGCCAAGGTTCCGTGCGAGGCCGAAGAACGTCATCAGCGCGTTGATCGGGATCAGTGCGAAACCCGCCCTGCCCTGCCGGGCAAGCGCCAGAACCTCGCTCCAAAGCGTCGGCGCGGCTTCCAGCCTGTCGGGGCGCATGGCAGCCACGGGCGTTGCCGTGTCGATGGCCAGCGCCCATTGGCGTCCAGCAAAATTGTAGGACGGATGCGACAGCCCGACCGAGCCCGCCGCCAGGGCTGCCATCTCGGCATCGCGCAACCCGTCCAGCGGCAAGAGATTGCCCTGCTTGGCCACCTCGCCCACATGCGGATGGTCGATCACCATCAGGTCATAGGTTTCCGCCATTTCCGAAATCGGCCGGTCAGCGAAAGCCTGAAGCGAACGGCGTTCCCAGTCGATCGTCACGCCGGGATGTGCCCGGGCATAGGCGGCGGAGGTCGCAACCATCGGATCGAAGCCACGGGCGTGGTCCCAGGTCATGCCGCGAAGGGTGATCTCAGCCACGGGCCTTCTCCTTCGCGGCCATTTTCGCCTGCGCTTCTTCGGCGAAGCGCGCGGGATCGCGGTACAGCGCGGTCAGCAGATGTTCGGCGTAAAGCACCAGCTCGCCCGGCGCCTTGTAGACGGAGTAGCTGACCCGCAGCTTGCCCATCCGGTCGTTGTGAACTTCCTTCGAGAGGTTCTCGCGGATGGTGTAGATCGTGTCGCCGATGAAGACCGGCTTGATGAAGCGCAGCCGGTCATAGCCGTAGCTGAACGAGTTCAGGCAGTTTGTCGCGGCAAGCCCTAACCCCAGCGAAAACACGAAAGCCCCGGCGACAAGGCGGCGACCGAAGACGCCCTCCTGTTCGGCGAAAAGTGCGTCGCTGACATAGGGATGGTGATCCATCACCAGGCTGTTGAACTGCATCGATTCGCCTTCGGCGATGGTCCGGCGGATCGAACGGATACGGTCGCCGACGATGAAATCCTCGAAATACCAGTCTTCTGCATTCCAGACCGGAACAGCGGCATGGTCCTCAGGCAGGCCCGGCAAGCCCCGTGCGTGAACCCCGATTTCGGCCATTCATCCCCCCTGCCGCTTTCCGCAGCCTCGGTCGCAAGGTTGATCATTTATTTTCATTTGTCAAAATCTTTTTTATGAAAGAAAATGCATGCAGACAGGGATCGGGAGGAAAAGGTGGAGCAAGAGCAGTTCTTCGAGGACTACATGGTCGGTGCCGCACGGCAGACACTGGGCCGCACGATCACCGAGGCCGACATCGTCTTTCACGCCGGGCATTCGGGCGATTTCTTCCCGCATCACATGGATGCCGAGTTCTGCAAGGGCCAGCCGTTCAAGCGCCGCATCGCCCATGGCACCATGACCTTCGCCATCGGCATCGGCCTGACCGCGACCGTCATCAACCCGCGCGCCATGACCTATGGCTACGAACGGCTGCGCTTTCCCACGCCGGTCTTTGCGGGCGACACGATCCGCACCACCGTCACCATCGGGCGCAAGGCGGATGATCCGAAGCGGCCGAACCACGGCCAGGTGGTCGAAATCTGCGAGACGAAGAACCAGGATGGCAAGACGGTCATGTATTGTGAACACATCCTGCTGGTCGAAAAGCGCGAGGGGACGAAATGATCGAGGATTTTGCCCAGGACTGGCCCGCTCCGACCAGCCCGTTGCCGATTGTGCTGATCGGCGCCGGCGGCATCGTGCGGGATGCGCATCTTCCGGCCTATGCCAAGGCCGGGCTGACGGTGGCAGCGGTGGCGGAGATCGACTCGGGTCGTCGCACAGCCCTCGCCCGCGATTTCGCCATTCCCCAGACGCATGCAACCGTTACCGAAGCCGTGGCTGCGCATGGCAACTCCGTGGTCTATGACATGGCTGTCCCCCCTGTCGCCATCGTGCCGATCCTCCGCGACCTGCCCGATGGCGCCGCAGTCCTGATCCAGAAGCCGATGGGCAGCGATCTGGCCAATGCCCGGGAAATCCGCGCCATCTGCCGGGAAAAGCGCCTGAAGGCCGCCGTCAACTTCCAGCTCCGCTTCTCGCCGATGATGATGGCGGCGCGGCAGGCGGTCGAGGCCGGGCTGATCGGCGACAAGCTGGAGATCGAGGTCCATCTCAACATCTTCACGCCCTGGACGCTGTTCCCCTTCCTTTTGCCGATGAAGCGGGTCGAAATCCTTGTCCACTCGATCCACTACCTCGATTCAATCCGCGCGATCTTCGGCACCCCCAAGGCGGCCTTCGCCCGCTCGATGGGCGATCCCCGCGCCCCCGGCTTCGCCCAGACCCGCACCACGGCGATCCTCGATTGGGGCGACCTGCGGCGCGGGGTGATGAGCATCAACCACAACCATCAGGGCGGCAGGAAATTCCAGTCGGCCTGGTTCCGCATCGAGGGGACGAAGGGCGCGATGATGGTCAAGCTCGGCGTCGACTTCGACTATCCGCACGGCGAGGCGGACGAACTGTGGTTCTGCGAGAACGGCGGCGACTGGCGGCAGGTGCCCCTGACCGGCAGCTGGTTCATCGAAGCCTTCATGGGCCCGATGCGCAACCTGCAACGCTTCGCGACCGGCGAGGACAGCGAGCTGTTTTCCGGCGTCGAGGATGCCTACGAGACGATGGCCCTGGTTGAGGCCTGCTTCACCGCGCTGGAGACGCCCGCCGTTTCGCTTGATCTGTCGTAGCCACGGTCCACGGCACCGCCACCCAGGCGGCGGGTCAGCTTGTCGGCAATGCCGATCGCTTGAACGCAGCAATCCGCCAGGCTGACCGACTCGCCGAAGCGTTCGATATGGGGGACGGTCAGTGCCGCAACGGCATGGCCCGAGTGGTCGATGATCGGCACGGAAATGTTCACCACGCCCTTGACGACGAAACTGTCCACCACCTCGTGTCCGCGTTTCCTGATGTCAGCCAGATCGGCCCGCAGCCGGGTTTCGTCCGCGCCCGCGGGCAACGGGGTCCGCCGCAGCATTTCGGCCAGCCGGTCCTCATCCTGATAGGCCATCATCACCCGCCCCGACGATGCCCGCCACAAATCGACCCGCGTGCCGAGCCGTACCGACATGACATGCCGCGCGGGCGGGTCGACCTGCCCCACGATCAGCACCGCATCGTCGGACAGGATCGCCAGGTGCACCGACTGGTTGATCCGGTGCGCAAGGTCGCGCATCAGGGGTTCTGCCGCCGTTGTCAGCCGCTGGATCAGCGGCGTCCGGTGCGCAACCTCGAACAGGCGCATCGTCAGCCCGTATTTTTCGGACGCCGGATCCTGGGCGATATAGCCGCGCTCCTGCAATACCACGAGCATGCGAAAGATCTCCGACACCGACCGGCCAAGATCCCGCGCGATTTCGCTCAGCGACAGTCCGACCACCGACGAGGACAGCAGTTCAAGGATATCCAGCCCTTTCTCTAGCGCGGGCGCCGTATATCGTTGCGCTTTGTCTTCGGCCATGGCGGGAAGGATCCGATTGCAGCATGGTTCAGCTTGTAAAGACAATAGTGGCAGTCTCGCCATGGTTCAACGTTCGACCAACAAGTCCGTGGGCCTGCCCAAGGAACCAAGGGCCGGGTGACGGCCCGCTCGCCGCCTTGTGTCATTCCCGGCATCGTTCTGCGTGCCGGACGGGATCAGCCTATCGCTGTCCCTTCGATGACCGCAGCTGGGAACCGACCCACAATCCGGTCCATCGTCTCGCGATCCTCAGCCAGACATGCCGCGGTCGAGAGGGCGTCCGCCAGCGCGGCCGAACGCGCCGAAATGCTTATGCTGTGCCAGGTCGGGCCAACGGGGCGCGCGGTCCGCGGGTCAAGAATGTGGCTCGTGATGCCATCAGCGCCAAAGGTCATTCCCAGCGGCGCCGAGGTTGCGAGCGCCCGATCCCGCAAGTCCAGTCTGCCGCCCGGTTCCAGCTCGACCGGCCAGCCGCCGTCGGGCAGCGCCACCATCTCACCAGTGTCAATCAGGGCACGGGTCAGACCATGTGCGGCCAACAGCGCGGCGACGCGGTCCGCGACATAGCCCTGGGCGATGCCGTTCAGCGTAAGTGCCATGCCGGGACGGAGCGTGATGGCCTCCGGCTCCAGCCTGACGGACGCCCAGTCGATCAGCGCCCCGGCAGCCGCCCGCTCGATGTCCGACAGTGGCCGCCCCGCCTCGCGCGCCAGCGCCTCCGCCCGCCACAGCGGCTGGACTGTCGGATCGAATCGTCCCTCGCTTGCGGCATGGACCGCACCCGCCAGCGCAAGGCATTCCAGAAGCTCGAAGGCCGGATCGCGAAGCTGACCCTCTCGGTTCAGCCGGACGAGCGCAGAGTCGGGCAGGTAAAGGGAGAACACCCGCTCCAGCCGCCGGATCTCGGCCATGGCCAGCGCGGCAAGCTGCGGCGCTTCGGGATGTTGCAGCCGCAGAGTGACATTCGCGCCAAGGGCGATGCCGGTTTCAACATGCAGTTCGGATTTCTGCGCAAACGCCATTGAGGGGGCCAGGGCGGCCGAAATGGCGATGAAGCGGCGACGGGTCAACATGGTCAGCCCCCAGTTCCGGACAGTGATTTCAGGCGGCGGGCATAGTCGTCGTCGCCCCCGGTGAGATCGGGGGTCAGGGGCGTGAGCGCGCTGTCGGGGATCGCCTCCAGCCCCATGATCGAACCTCCGTGCAGCGCCGCGAAGGCGCGGGCCTTGGCGGGGTCGGCAAAGGGCGCAAGCTCCGGCGCCCCCATGCCGCCGGTCACATCGGCTCCTACGACATAGGTGGCCTTCGTGGCATCCGTCCAGTTCTCCGCGCCGGGCTGGTCCCAGGTTGCCCCCGCAGCCCCCATGTCGCTGACATAGATCGCAAGCACGGTGTTGCTCTGCTCAGGCAGGCGGAGGTAGGTCACAAGGTCGCTCACCTGGCTGAAGAACAGGGGGGCACCGGGCAGGCCGTCGAGATGGACCTGCCCCTTAGGACCCTCGTGCTCCAGGAGGTTCATCTGGCAGAAGTACCCCAGCGTTTCCGGTGTAAGCGGCAGCGGGTCGGTGTTCTGGGCGATATCTTCCTGGCAGGCGGATAGAGCGAGAGCGAAGAGAAGGACGCGCTTCATGGCGTTACCTTTCGGAAGGCGGCGATGGCGAGGGCCAGCGCGGCAAGCGGCCAGAGCAGGACCGAGGCAAGCGATTGCCACAGCGGAATGGCGTCCGCGGCCCCGCCCACCCCGGCGGCGGCGGCAGTGGCACCCGAGGCGGTGAGGTTGAACAGACGGAACGCATCGGCCGGGTTGGCCAGGAGCGCGACCGGGAAGGCGTCAGTGGTGAACCAGCCGCCGTTGTCGGCGACGATGGCCGAAAGAAGCGCGAGGTCGTAAAGGACGACAAGGCCAAGCCAGAGCCCGATGGCGAGGCCTGCCGCTCCGGAGGGACGGCGGCTTAGAGCCGAAAGAGCATACCCCGCGCCCAGGAAGGTCGCGCCCAGCAGGACCGAAGACCAGGACAGCCGCCACAGCGCCGACAGCCCGTTCACCGCCGTCGGATCAGACCAGAAGGTGACGGCGGCAGCTAGACCGTGCCCCAGCAGGACCGCCAGCGCCAGGATGGCAAGATGGGCAAAGAGCTTGCCCGTCAGTATCTCCCACCGCGCGATTGGATAGGCGAGAAGGAGGGGCAGCGTACCCCGTTCCGTCTCTCCGGCTATGGCATCGAAGCTCATCAGCAGCGCGAGAAGCGGGATCAGGTAAACCGACAGCGAGGTCAGCGAGGCGACCGTGACAGACAGCCGGTCCACCCCCAGCCCGCCGGTCGGAGCGGAGCCAGCCAGCGCGAGGACCAGCGAAAAGACCGCCATCAGCACCATCGCGATGGCGACCCAGCGGTTGCGGAGCGCGATGCGGAACTCGGTTCGGGCGGTTGACAGGATGCGGATCATTGCGCGGTCCCCTGGCTGAAATGGGCGTAGAGATCCTCAAGGCTTGGCGGAAGCACTTCGAGGTCGGCCACCTTGTCGCCAAGCCCCGCAATACGGCCCAGCGTTTCCAGCTTCTTTGACTGCGGGCAGGTCAGGTGCAACGCCCCGTCGACCAGGATTGCGTTGGGTAGTGCCCGGGCGATGTCGGGCGCATAGCCATTGCGCGCAGTGACATGAAGCGCGACCGGCAGGTCAGCCCGGCGGCGCAACTCGGGCAGCGAGCCCTCGGCGACCATCTGCCCCTTGGACAGGATCACGATGCGGTCGGTTCGCGCCTCCACTTCGGTCAACGCGTGAGAGGATAGGAGGATCGACGCGCCTTTTGCTGCAAGATCGTCGAGAAGCGTATAGAACTCGCGCCGCGAAACCGGATCGAGGCCCGAGGTCGGCTCGTCCAGCACCAGAAGGCGGGGATGACCGATCAGCGCCTGCGCCAGCCCGACGCGCTGTCGCATGCCCTTGGAATAAGTGCCGATCCGGCGGCGGGCGGCTTGGGCGAGACCGACCTTCTCCAGAAGCGGCATCGCCAGCGACGGACTTTCGCCGCGCAGAGTCAGGTAGTGTCGGATCATCTCCAGTCCGGTCAGCGCCGGATGGAAGGCGGCATTTTCGGGCAGGTAAGCCGCAGCGCGACGGGCGGCGGCCGAACCGGGGGCGGCGTCGCAGATCGTGACCTGACCGCTGGTCATCGGGATCAGGCCAAGGATGATCTTCATCAGCGTCGACTTGCCCGCGCCGTTGTGACCAAGCAGCGCCACCCGTTCGCCGGGAGCAACGGTCAGGCTGACCCCGGTCAGCGCGGCCACCTCACCGAAGCGCTTAGTGAGTGCCGAGATCGTCAATGTCGAGATCATCGTAATTGCCTTTGCTCCAGCGTCCCGCGACGGCCGCTTCCATGGCGGCAACGTCAGCTCGGACGGGAATGGTGATGGGCTGCATCAGGGGATGGCTGTCGGTCACGCCGCCCGGCAGGATCGCCGGAAACGAGGACTGCGACCAGCGCACCAGCTGCACGGCGGGAGAGCCGGTCAAGAGTTTGGCTGCGGGTTGCGACCACAGGATATGGTCCATCAGGTCGTTCGGGCGATAGACCCCGTCGGCAATGCCATCGCCGTTCAGGTCGAAGGCCGGATGGTCCGACCAGTAGTTGCCGCGCCCTTCGAAGCTCCACTCCATGAACCTTGTGCCGACGTATTTCACCTGCTCCTGGTTGGCGATGAAGGCGTTGCCGGTCAGCATGTTGCGTTCCGATCCTGCGGTGAAGTGGATGCCGATGCCGCAGCCTTCGAAGCGGTTGTTCGCGATCAGGTTCTTGTGGGCGTTGTAGATGAACAGGCATTTCTTGGTGCCACCTCGCACGAGATTGCCCGCCACATCGGCGTTGTTGGCGAAGTTCAGCATCAGCCCGTGTTCGCGGTCGCCCAGCGAGAGGTTGTCCTTCACCACCACGCGGTCGCTGAACATAATGGCAAAGCCCAAGTGGTTGCCGATGCTGATGTTGCCGCTGATCTCGCTGTCGTGGGTGTACATGTAGTGGACGGCGAAACGAAGGTCGCGGAACAGGTTGTTCTTGTAGGTGCCCTTTTTCGACGCGTTCGAGAAGATGCCGTCGCGGCCCCAGCGAACGTCGTTGCCCTCAATCACGGTGCCGGGACTGTTCCAGACGTAGATGCCGTTGCCGCGTTCGTTCATGCGGGGGTTCTTGCGGCCTTCGATCACGTTGTCCACGACCCGGGTATCCAGCCCACCATGCACATCCACGCCATGCATGTTGTCGGTCAAGAGGTTGCCCTCGACCCGCGTGCGGTCGGCGCCCTTTACGATCTTGACCGCAGAGTCGATGTCGGCGTTGACGCCGCCCGAGCCGGTCATGTGCAGGCCGGTCAGCACCACGTCGTCGCCGGTGACGGTGATGACGGTGCCTTGACCCTGGCCGTCGATGGTGGCGGTGCCGTCACCTTGCAGGGTCAGGGTCCGGTCGATGGTGACGGGGCCAAGATAGGCCCCGCCCGAGAGGATCAGCACATCGCCGGGGGCCGCCCCGGCGATGGCTGCGGCCAGCGTGCCCTTGCCCGGCTGGACATGCACATCCGCCGCCGAAATCGGCGTGGACAGCAGGACCAGCAGGGTGATCAGGCGCGCGAACATGTCAGGCCCCGGTCGGTTCCACGAACATCCGGCCGCGCATCTCCATGTGCAGGGCGTGACAGAACCACTGGCAATAGTACCAGTAAACCCCGGCATTCGCCGCCGTGAAGGTGACGGAACTGGTCGCCTGCGGCCCGATTTCCATCGCCACGCCGTGGTTGCCCATGGTGAAGCCATGCGTCAGGTCGTCGATGTCGTCCAGGTTGGTGACCGTCACCGTGACCTCGTCGCCCTCCTTCACCGTGAAGCTTTCCAGGGCGAAGTTCGGCGCCTGGCTGGAGATGTAGACGCGAACTTTCTTCGGATCGTCCTTGTCGCGGATCACCATGTCCTGCCAGTCGTCCAGGTTCACCCCGTCCGCCTCGGCCTGCTTGCGGGTCTCGGCCCACATCTTGTCGTCGCGCTTCCAGACCGACAGCGGGTTCAGCTTCGAGGCCGCCACGGCAATGGCGTCGTGCGGTTCGGCGAAGTTCGGTCCGTCGTGCACCACCACCATCTTGTCGCCCGAGATGTCGATCAACTGATCGTTCTCCGGCTTCAGCGGGCCCACGTTCAGGAAGCGGTCCTTCGAGAACTTGCAGAGGCAGACAAGCCACTGGCTTTCCGCTTCCAGCGTCTCGCCCATCACGGTCTTCAGGTGGCCGGGCTGGTACTGCACGTCCACCTTGTCCTTGATCGGGTCGACCTTTTCGCCGGCATAGGCCTTGATCGCGTCGGCGATGTTCCACTTCACCACCTGGCTGTCCAGGAACAGCGAGGTATAGGCGTTGCCGTTGCCGTCAAAGGCGGTGTGCAGCGGGCCAAGGCCCAGCTCCGGCTGCGCGACGATGGCGGTCTGCGGATCGGCGTTGTCGTTGAACAGCGCGTCGAACTTGGTGACGTCCAGCACCGTAACGGTGGGCGACAGCTTGCCGCCGATGCAGAGGTGCGTCTTGTCCGGTGCCATGTTGCAGCCGTGCGGGTTGTTCGGGATCGGGATGTAGCGGGTGAACTGCGACTTCGCGTCCTTCCGCCCGTCGAGCACCCGGACGCCGTTCAGCTCTTCGCCTTCACCGGCTGCGATGGCGGCCTCGATGGCAGCGATGTTGAAGACGACGACGTGGTCAGCCTCGCTCGCGGTCATGTCGGCCAGCGTCATGCCCATTTCGCTGTTGTAGCTGGTCGAGAAGGCCCACTTGCCCTCATAGTCCGCATCGCAGTTGTCCAGGTTGCCCGAGACCATGACCTGCCAGGCAGGCAGCATGGCTTCGGCATCGACCGCGGTGAAGATGTTCACATAGGTCGACACGTCCTGCATGGTCGAGCCGTCGTTGACCAGCGGCGCCTCATCCTCGCCGTTGCAGAAGATGTACTTGGTGCCGGGGAACTTCTGCGGCCGCATCCCGTGGATCGCCTTGGCGTTCGGAATCTCCAGGATCGCGTCGCACTTCATCACGTCGGCGCGGACACGGGCGACGCGGGTGTTCGCCTTGTCGTTCATGAACAGATACTTGCCGTCGTACTTGCCGTCGGTGAACGACATGTGGACGTGGTGCAGGTCGCCGTTGTCGTGAACCTTCTTGCCGTTGGCGGCCAGCTGCTTCTTGGTCTTCTCGCTCATCGTGCGCTGGTGGATGCGGACCGATTCATTGGTCTCGCCCCAGCCCGTGGCCGAGCAGCGGTTGAACACCGGAACCCGCATCAGCTCGCGCATGGACGGGATGCCCAGGATGCGCATCTCGCCGGTCTGGCCCGAAGACCAGAAGCCGTAGTGGGTGTCGAGCTGGCCGGGTGCGACTTCAAAGCCTTCCGCCGCCTGTGCGACGGCGGCCGAGGTGCCAAGCGCCAGCGCGCCGACACCCGCGCCGGTGCCAAGCGCAAGGCGGCCGCCCAATGCGCCCGCAAGCGCCGCGCCGCCCGCCGTGGCTCCCAGAAGGCCGCGGCGTGAGATCCCCGAGGTGGGTCGTTCAGACATGATCTGTCCCTTTCATTCAGCAGGTTGGGGTTTGGGTGAGTTCGGATGGCCCGAGATGTTGCGGGCCGGGCTTGCCGAAGCGGTCTCGCGCCGCTTCAGCTTCTTGATCACGACCGGGCATTTGGTCGTCGACTGGTACAGAACCTGGCAGTGCAGGCAGTCGATGCATTCGTTCGGATTGATCTCGCCCGTCGGATGGATCGACTGCACCGGGCATTCGTTGGCGCAGGTCTGGCAGGGGTTGCCGCACTCGCGGTAGCGCTTCAGCCAGTCGAACATGCGGATGCGCGCCGGGATCGCCAGCGCCGCACCCAGCGGGCAGAGATAGCGGCAGTAGAACCGCTCGACGAACAGCCCCGCCGCCAGAAGCGCGAGCACATAGGCCACGAAAGGCCAGGCGCGCACGAACTTCAGGATGATCGCGGTCTTGAACGGCTCGACCTCGGCCAGGTGCTCGGCCTGCTCGATGCTCATCAGGCTTACCCCGAAAAGGCCCAGGAAGATCATGTACTTGATCGGCCACAACCGCTCATGCAGACCCCAAGGCAACGTCCATTGCGGGATATGCAGCTTGCGGGCGATCTGGTTGGTCAGCTCTTGCAGCGCGCCGAACGGGCATAGCCAACCGCAATAGGCCCCCCGCCCCCAGAAGATCAGCGAGGCCGCCACGCTGAACCACAGGATGAAGGTAAGGGGGTCCAGAAGGAACGCCTGCCAGCTGAACCCGCTGACCAGCGCCCCGAACAGCGCCATCAGGTTCACCACCGACAATTGCGCGTTCGCGTACCAGCCCAGAAAGACCAGCGTCACGGTCAGGAAGCCCATGCGGAACCAGTAGAACCGGCGCGCATTCCGGGTGGCGAAGAACTGGAAGAAGAAGACCAGCGTCAGCACGCCCAACATCGCCGCCGTGATCGCGATCTCGATCCGCTTGTCGGCCCAGATCCGCTTCCACAGCGCCTGCTGCGCCGCCGTCTCGTCCTGCGCCGCCACCGCTTCGGCTGGGGCGGTATCTTCGGTCACGACTGGCGCCGCGACGGGACGCAGGTATTTCTCGGGCAGCTGGTAGCCAAGGTCGAAGGTGGTGAAGAGCTTCTCGATCGGCCCGACCTCGCGCTGCACCAGAAGCTGGATGCGGAACGGCTTTGTCGGGTCGAACCCGACGTCAGCGGGAATCTTGAACAGGTCGACTTCGGTGAATTCCGGCGCGTCCTTGGCTGCGACCGCGACCAGCCGCTTGTGCATCTTGTCGTGGAATCGGACCGAGACATCATCCTGAATCAGCACGATCCGGTCGAAGATACCGCCCCGCACATAGCCCGAGCCCTTGAAGCTGTAGAGCCCGCGACCGACGATGACGATCGCGCTTTCGCCCTGTGTCAACCAGCTCGACAGGTTCGCCGCCTCGCCCTCGCCCAGAATGGCCTTGGCAATAGCGGGGTGCGACACCAGCGCCGCCTGCATCTCGATGAAGGTGGTTTCGGGCGCCTCGGTCAGGGCGCGTTCGCTGGCGCGTGGGTCGCCAAGCGCGGCGAAGGCGGCATTGACCTGTCCCACGTCCAGCGACAACCGCCGCAGAGTGCCATCGCCTTCCAGCGCCATCCAGTCCGGGGCGGCGGTAGCGTCCGGGTTCAGTTCATAGGTCGGACCGGTGGGGGCCGCATCGGGCACCAGCCCGCCCAGGCCAAGCGTCCGTGCCACCTTCAGCCCTGCGCGCACGATGGAGTCGTCAATCACCATCACCGTCACGGTGGCGCCCGAGATAATGTCGACGTCATGCGAAGTGCCGCCCGACTTGGCCTCCGCCACCAGGTCGACGCCGACATAGCTTTGCGCCAGGGCATCGATCTTGGCCTGCGGAATTCCGATCAATACGATGGGCTCCGAGTGCTTCAGAAGCTTTACACCGATGATCCGCGCTTCCTTATCCACGGCGACAAGGGTGTGGATCGGCTTGCCGGAATAGCCGGTGGTCGACACGAAATCGCTGGTGACGAAGGCCCAGCCGATTGTCTCGCTCCCCTTCAGGACAGGGGCGGCGGGCGTATCGTCACGGATAGGCCCGAACCCGTCGGCGCCTTCGACCAGCTCCGCAGCGCCAACTTTCGGCAGAAGCTCTTCCAGGACCGATTCTGCCGCTGACGGCAAGGGCATCAGCAGCACCAGTCCGAGAAGGAATTGAATGAACGCTTTCATGGAGCCCCCAAGATCGGCCCTTGCTTAGTGCGGATCGACAGACCCGGCCTTGACCTAACTCAAGCGCCCGGAAAGGCCAAAGCCTCGGCTCACTATAACACCTGGCCAAGAAGGTTGGAGCCACTTCCAGACCCGCCTGTCGGTCTTATTGTTCGGCTTCTTCTTCATCGCGCAACCCGCAACGCACACTGCCCGGCGGACTGATCACCTGGTTCAGGGGCGGCGCTGTGTAAAGCTGCGCGAAATCGCGACGGCCAGATTGTGTTCGCGCCCGGCCTTGTCCATCTCGGTCGCAGTGGCGAGCGAAAGGGTGCTGGCCACGCAAGAGATCGGCCCGCCCGTGTTGAATCGTCGACTGCGCCGGCACCAGGGACAATCCTCCAGCGTATGTTCCGCCTTGACCGGATCGGCTGGCAGCGTGTCGGGACACGGCTCGGCATATCGCCCTCCATCGCCTCGCCCGCCAGGGACATCCGGTGGGTCAGAGGCTTCAGCTCAGCAAAGCCCCGGTAAGGGATGTTCGCGACGATCCGTTCCCTCGGCCGTTCGGCCAGAAGATCCCGGTGTCGTAGTTCCAGCCGTTGCCCGACCCGCCGGAGCCATCACGTCGAACTTCACCGGGTGGATGTGCTGGGCGATGGTGTCGGTCGGAGAGAACATCTGGAAGACGTCGAGGTTCAGGGTCGACGGGATCGGGTTCGTCGCCTCGAACACGATGCACTCGCCGAAGTTGGCGCGAAAGAAGAACGGCTTGGCAGCGCGGTCATGCGCCATGATTGCCTTGGCATCGGCGGCAGCGGCCCCCCGGGCAAAGGCACCACTGCCGGGTTCGGTGTGCCAAGGTATTCTCGTCCTCGTCTTCACCGCCGACAACCACGTCGCGGCGCAGCGCACGGAGCATCACGCCCGGATTGAACGCGCCGAAGCGGTTGTAGACGTAAACCTGCTTCAGCGCGACGACCTGCGCGACGACGGTGTTGTCGGGGTTGCAGACAGGGTTCGACGCGCCACAGGGCGCGGTCTCGGCATTCAGGTAGGTCGAAGGAAGGCTCGCGACCGCGGCGAACAGGGCCGCAAGAAAATGCCTGGAAAAGCGGACACAAACCATCTCGCGCATCATGTACCGACAACACGGAACCCGACAAATATTGGTCTGAATCAGTTCAACTGCTCGAGAACTCTACCTCTGGCTGCCGATTCCATCGCTCTTGTTGCTCTAGCCGGAACAGTCCTGGCCATTCGGCGATCTTGTCCGCAAGTGTCACCGCCTCGATCCGGTTCTGGATCGCTTGGATCACTGTAGTGCAAGGTCGCTTCTTGACACACGCGTCAGGATTCGGATCGGGTGATCCGCAAGACGCGGAGTCCTTGCACCAAATTCCGGCTCGAATGCGAAGACAGCACCTGTCTGCCAGCCCTCAAATCTCGTGCTTGCGGATGTTGGAGAGCATCTTCTGCAACGTTCCGACGAAGACCCTTCGCTCTTCGGTAGATATTCCGCGAAACATGCGGGCGTGGGCCTCGGCCATCTTTGGCCAGAGGATTTCGAAGGCCGCACGGCCGGCGGCAGTGATGAAGATCCGCGTGGCGCGGCTGTCGCTTGCGTCGGCCTCGCGCCGGATCAACCCCTCTGCGGCAAGCTGATCGAGGGCGCGGGACAGCGTCGACTGCTCCACGACAGAATAGACCGCCAGCTCGCGGATCAGGGGTCCCTCGATCACGGACAGGACCGCAAGGGTTCGCATCTTCGGCGTGGTGAGGCCCAGTGCCGCCATTTCCTCGCGCAGGCTGGCGTTGTAGCGACCCATGATCCGGTTCATCAGGTAGGGCACATAGTTGCTTAGCCCAATCTCTCCCAGACGGGGCAAGCTTTGCGGCGGCGTCGCTGGGGCGGACTGATCCGTCATGCGCCAAGCCGCTTTGCTGCGAGGAACCCCGAACCGCCACCAAGACCTGGTCCGGGATGGGTGGAAGCGCCGATATGGATCAGCCCGCGCACGAGACCCCTGCCGTTCGTCGAATGCGGATAAGGTCGGAAGAGGAAGAACTGGTCGATCGTGCAAAGCCCGCCATAGGGGTCGCCGCCGACAAGGTTGGCATTCATCGCTTCAAGATCGGCGGGCGAATAGGCGCGGCGGGCAAGCTTGATAGCGTCGAAGTCGCGGATGTGCTGCTTCAGGATGCCCTCGATCCGGTCGGCGAAGGCATCGCGCGTGGCTTCGGACCAGCTACCGTCCGTGGTTATCTGGCCCGCGGCGTCGCCCTTCACCGCGCGCGGTGCATCGGGAATCTGCAGCCAGAGGATCGCCTTGCCCTCAGGGCAGCGTGACGGATCGAGCCGGTGCGGCTGGCCCACGCAGATCGTGGGGGTGGCCGGTAGCATCCCCCGCTCGGCCTCGTTGGCGGATTTCGAGACGCTGTCGATGCCGTCCGCCAGATGGATCAGTGCCACGTCATCAAGGCCCGACGCCAGCCATTCTGGCGGGCGGTCAAGCGCATAGTGCAACTGGAAATTCCCGCGCCCGTGGCGGAAGGCTTTCGCGGCGGCCCTGTCCTCGGGCAGGTTCGCCTCGCGCAGAAGACGGTCCTGCAACTGGCCCGGAGCGACCGAGGCAAGTACCGACGCACAGGCAATCTCTTCCCCCGAGGCGAGCGCCACCCCGCGCACCTTGCCTTCGCGGACAAGAATGCGGTCGACCTCGGCCCCGCAGCGGATTTCGCCACCCTTCGCCTCGATCAGCGCGCGGAAGGCGGCGACCCCTGCGCCCGACCCGCCCTTCACAATTGGGGCTCCCGCCGCTTCCAGGGCGAAGGCGATGACCTTGCCCATCTGGCCGGAGTAGGTGCTTTCCGGCGTCAACCCGCAGTGTAGGACCCAGGGCGCATATAGCGCCTGGACCAGGGGCGAAGCATAGGTCGTCTCCAGCCAGCCCCGCGCCGGAACCAGCGCGCGGCCGAACCAGGCGGCAAGCCCGCGCAGACCCCGCTTGCGGACCTGGCCCCACATCAGTTTCACTGTGGGCCACGACCAGAGCGCCCCCCCGAGCAGCGCGAAGAGGAACGGCGCATCGGCCTCGACCCCGCCGACGTCGCGGGCATGGGCGGCACCGTCGCCCGCCGCCAGCGCGTCGAAGGCCGCGATGTTCTTCGCCCGGTCGGTCGTCAGCACCAGCGCCTGCCCGTCGGGGCGCAATACCGCCGTCGGGTGCGGCGTATGGCAATAGTCGAAGCCGTGCCGGGCGAGGTGCGGCCCGAGCGCCGCGCCGGCGGGCGAGGTCATGAACAGGACCCATGTCGCCGCCATCACGTCATGCCGGAAGCCGGGCAGCGTGATCTCTTCGGTGCGCAGGCAGCCGCCCGGAACCTCCTCGCGTTCAAGGAGCAGCACGCGGTCGCCTTTCAGCGACAGCATCGCCCCCGCAACTAGCGCATTGATCCCGCTGCCGATGATGACATGGTCGGGGCACATGCTCAGATCCCGGCGCGTGTTGAAATCATCGTTCTCTTCCACTTCGTGCTGTCTCGGGCTGCACCGGGCGTTTCCAGGCGCTCTGTGAATCATGCTAGACATATTAAAATGCATTTGCAAATATCTGCGGATCATCCAGGCGGGGAAGCATGGCTGAACGGTTCGACGCAGTCCTGATCGGGGCGGGCCACAATACGCTGGCGGCCGCGCTGCACCTGTCAGCGAAAGGCTGGCGGGTCGGCGTTTTCGAACAGGCTGCCATAGTCGGCGGCGCGGTGAAGACCGGCGAGTATACCCTTCCCGGCTTCCGGCACGACTGGGCGGCGATGAACCTGTCGCTGTTTGCTGGAAGTCCGTTTTTCAAGGCCTACGGGGCCGAGCTTGGCCGCCATGGCTGCGAGTTCGTGCCAGTCGATCGCCCTTTCGCCTCATCGTTTCCGGATGGAAGCTGGGCGGGCGTCTCGACTGTGGGCGACGAAACCCTGGCCGCCTTCCGCGCGCTTTCTCCGGTCGATGCCGAGGTCTGGCAGGGTCTGGCCAGCAACTTCGGGCATGAGGCTCCGCATCTTTTCGGGCTTCTCGGCTCGGAAATGCGAATTCGTGCGCTTGCATATTTCGGGTTTAAAACACTGCGTGCCAAGGGTGTCGCCGGGTCGCTGGATTTCGGGCGGTTCCTCCTGTCTTCGCCGCGCGCCTGGCTGGAGGAAACTTTCCGCCATCCCCACATCCGCGCGCTTCTGGGTGCATGGGGGATGCACCTCGACTTCGCCCCGGATGTCGCGGGCGGTGCGATGTTCCCCTATCTGGAGGGGATGGCGGGGCAGGCCTTCGGCATGGCAATCGGCAAGGGCGGCGCCGATACCGTCGTCAGGGCGATGACCGCCGCCATCACCGCGCGCGGCGGCAGCGTTGAAACCGGTGCCCCGGCCGCCCGCATCCTGCGCGAGGGCAATCGCGCGACTGGCATCGAACTTTCCGACGGCCGCCAGATCCTCGCCTCCCGTGCGGTGATTGCGGGCACCTCGCCGAAGGGCCTGCGCAGGCTGACCGGCGACACGGCACCCGCCTTCGACCGTGCGATGGACAACTACCGCCACGCGCCGGGCACCATGATGATTCACCTGGCGATGGACGCCCTGCCCGACTGGCGCGCGGGTGACCAGTTGAAGCGGTTCGCCTATGTCCACCTCGCCCCCAGCCTCGACCAGATGGCGCGGACCTACCAGCAGGCCGAGGCCGGCCTTCTGCCGGATGAGCCGATCCTCGTCGTGGGCCAGCCCGCTGCCTTCGACCCCTCCCGCGCGCCAGAGGGCAAACATGTCCTCTGGGTGCAGGTGCGCATGGCCCCCGGCAGCATCGCAGGCGACGCGAAGGGCGAGATCGCCGCGATCGACTGGACAGACGCCGCCGAGCCCTTCGCGGAGCGGGCGCTGTCGATTCTTGAAGCCCACGCCCCCGGCACCCGTGCCAAGATCCTCGCCCGCCGCATCGTCACGCCGGTAGAATTGGAGGCGGACAACCCCAACCTCGTCGGTGGCGACCAGGTTTGCGGCAGCCACCACCTGTCGCAGCACTTCCTCTACCGACCCGCGCGCGGCCATGCCGACGGCTCGACTCCGCTAGCCAACCTTTACCTGACCGGAGCCGCCGTCTGGCCTGGCGCGGGAACGGGGGCGGGACCGGGATTCCTTTTGGCGCGGAAACTCGCCGGAAACTGACGACGACTGACAAGAACCATCAACAGGGAAAACGACCATGAACCTCAACCGCCGCAGCCTTCTGATGCTGTCAGCCGCCACGGTGGCCGCAGGCAGCTTCGGCCTGCCCAGTTTTGCCCAGGCCATCGACGAGCTGGTCATCGCCTACAACGTCAACCTTCCTTCGTGGGACCCGACCGTCGGCCCCAGCGCGGTGAACCCGACGATCCAGGGCATCTACCAGTCGGTCTTCGACCAGTACATCCTGCAACAGCCCGACCTGTCGCCCGCCCCCGGCCTTCTCACCGAATGGGGCTGGAGCGACGACAAGAAACAGGTCTGGATGACAGTGCGCGAAGGCGTGACCTGGCATGACGGGTCGCCCTTTACCGCCGAGGACGTGGCCTGGAGCCTTGCCCGCGTGGCCAAGCCCGAAACCGGCAGCCCGATCCAGTTCGTCTGGGGAACGCTGGCGAACCACCGGGTCGAGGGCAACAAGGTCATTGCCGATGTGGCCCAATTCGACCCGACGATCTTCAAGTGGATGTACTTCCTCACGGGCTACGTCCTGCCCAAGGCCTACTACGAGAAGGTCGGCGCCGAAGGCTTCGAGGCCGCGCCCATCGGCACCGGCCCCTACATGGTCGAGAAGTTCGAGAGGAACGCCTTCGTCCGACTGAAGGCCAACGCGAACTACTGGGGCGGCAAGCCCGACTTCGACACGGTGACGATCAAGTTCGTGCCCGACTCCGCCGCCCGGGTGGCCGAGGTGGAATCCGGGAACAGCCATGTCACGCTCGAAATGCCCTACGAGGAATACGACCGGCTGAAGGGCGGGCCGCTGGCCGGGATCGCGACGCCGATCAGCGACATCGGCATGATCTTCCTGAACGACATCGACGTCATGCTGGACCCCAACGTCCGCAAGGCCGCCGCCCATGCGATCGACAAGCAGGCGATCATCGACCGGCTTCTGTCCGGCTACGGTGTCAAGATCGACACGCTGCAAACGCCGGAATACGAGGCCTACGATCCCTCGATCACCGTCCCCTATGACGAAGCGAAGGCGGTGGAGCTGCTGGCTGCCTCGGGCTTCAGCGCCGACAATCCGGTGAAGTTCAAGATTCAGACCACCAAGGGATTCAAGCCCAAGGACTATGAAATGGTGCAGGCCATCGTCGGGTTGTGGCGCAAGGTCGGGATCGAGGCCGAGATCGAGGTCTACGAGATCGCCAAGCACTACGAGTTGCGCGCCGCCGACCAGCTGGCCCCGGCCGCCTTCTACAACTGGGGCAATTCGGTGGGCGACCCGACCACTTCGACCGGCTTCGCGATGTTCGGCCCCAGCCCGCATTCGGTGTGGGACGGGCAGGACCTGATCGACATGATCGGGCCGCTCTGGGGCGAGGCGGACGAGGCCAAGCGCATCGCGGGCTGGAAGGCGGTGGACAAGTACATCGCCGACAACGCGCTGGTGATCCCGCTTCTGCAATACGTCCAGCCGATCCTGCACGCCCCGGGCGTGGTGGTAACGCCGCATGCCTCGGGCGCGTTGTTGCCGCACCTCATGAAGCGTGCCTAAGGTCGCGCTTGCGGAACCCCGGGGGGGCTTGCGCCCCCCGGACCCCCCGCAGGATATTTGAAGACAGAAAATGAAGGGGCGGTCGTCCCCGTCGGTGCCCATGCCGTTCCTGCGCATTCTGGTCCTGCGACTTCTGACCACCGGCATCACGCTTGCGGGGGTGGCGGTGATCGTGTTCTTCGTCATCCGCGTGGTGCCGGGGAACCCGATTGCGATGATGCTGCCCCCAGGAGCGACCGAGGCCGACATCGCCCGGCTGTCGGCCCTTTACGGTCTGGACAAGCCGCTGGTCGCGCAGTTCGGAATCTGGGTCGCGGGCGTGGTGCAGGGTGACTTCGGCACCTCGATCACCACGCGGCAGCCGGTGCTGGCGCTGGTGCTGGGGCGCCTGCCCGCAACGCTGGAGCTGTCGATCATGGCGCTGGTCATCGCCTGCCTGCTAGGCGGGGCGGCGGCGCTGACCGGCACCCGCTTTCGCGGAGGGCGGACCGAAGGCGCCATCGACGTGGCCAACGGCATGGCGCTGTCGGTGCCCGATTTCCTGTGGGGCCTCATCCTGATCCTGCTCTTCGGAGTGCTGGTGCCAATCTTCCACATCTCGGGCCGCGTGACGCCCTCGCTGGATCTGCCCTTCACCACCAGTTTCTATCTGTTCGAAAGCCTGATCCGGCTGCGCTTCGACCTCTGGGCCGACATCGTCGCACATATGTTCATGCCCGCCCTTGCGCTGGCGATTCCGCTGGCTGCAATCACCGGGCAGCTCCTGAAACAGTCGCTGAAGGAGACGATGAACCTCGACTACGTCACGCTCGCCCGCACCAAGGGCTATGGCGAAAGCCGGGTGATCCTGCGCGAGGCCTTGCGCAACGCCGCCCTGCCGACGCTGACGCTGGTTGGTGTGCAGTTCACCTTCCTGATCGGCGGCACCGTGATCATCGAGCGGCTCTTCTCCTACGAAGGCCTTGGCAACATGGCCATCGACGCGGTGATCAACCGCGACCTGCCGCTGATCCAGGGCATCGTGCTCCTGTTCGCGGTGATCTTCACCGCCGTGAACCTGATCGTCGACCTCCTCTACACCGTGCTGAACCCGAGGCTGCGCCATGGTTGATGCAAAGGCCATCGACGGTCGTTCGATGATCCGCCGCCGGGCGGGGCTGCGGCTCTGGCTTTCCGCGGGGTGGCTGGCGGTGCTCTGTGCGGTGGCGCTCCTCGCCCCCTGGATTGCGCCGAAGGACCCCTTGGCACAGGACCTGTTCCTCGGCCGCCTGCCCCCCGCCTGGGTTCAGGGTGCCGAGCCGGGCTACTGGCTCGGCACTGACTCGCTGGGCCGCGATGTCCTGTCCCGCATTATCCACGGCGCACGGGTGGCGCTGACCGTTGCCCTCGTCGCGGGCACGATCACCTGCCTGGTCGGCGCCACGTTGGGCCTGATGGCCGGGTTCCTGCGCGGCTGGGTCGACATTGTGATCTCGCGCCTGATCGACATCTGGATGGCCTTCCCGCCGGTCCTGTTCTCGATCCTTCTCATCGCCGTCCTCGGCCCCGGCCTGATGTCGATCATCATCGCCATCGTCGTCATCGACTGGACCCGCTTCGCCCGCGTCGTCCGCGCCGAGGCGATGACGCAGGGTGCGATGGACTACGTCGCCTCGGCCCGCGTGGCCGGGCGCGGGCGGATCGGGACGATGGTCCGCGAAATCCTGCCCAACGTCCTGCCCACCATCGTCGTCCTCCTGACGCTGGAAATGGGCATCGCCGTCATCGTCGAGGCGATCCTGAGCTTCGTGAACCTGTCGATCTCGACCGACGACCCCACCTGGGGCGGCATGATCGCGGAGGGGCGGACCTCGGTCCACCAGGCCTGGTGGGTGCTGGTCTTCCCACTGATCACGCTGTTCCTCACCGTTCTCTCCTTCTCCCAGCTGGGCGAGGGTTTGAAGGACCGCTTCGATCCGGTGCTGCGATGAGCTTCCTGTCCATCCGCAACCTTTCGGTCCGCCTGAAGAAGGGCCCTCCTCTTCTCCGCCGCGTCTCGCTGGACGTGGCCGCGGGCGAGGTTCGCGGGCTGGTCGGCGAATCCGGCGCGGGCAAGTCGATGATCGGCAAGGCCGTCCTTGGCATCCTGCCGCCCTCGGTCGAGGTGACGGAGGGCGAAATCCTTCTGGACGGCATTGACCTCCTGACCCTGCCCCAGGCCCAGCGTCGCCGCAGGATCGGTGCCTTGGCCGCGCTGATCCCGCAGGACCCGCTGACCGCGCTGAACCCCAGCCACCGGATCGGCCCGCAGATCACCGATCGCCTGGTCGACATCCTGGGCTGGACCCGTGCCGATGCCGACGCCCGCGCGCGCAACCTGCTGGCCGAGGTGCAGATTGCCGATCCAGACCGGGTGCTGCGCTCCTATCCGCACGAGCTGTCGGGCGGGATGCGCCAGCGCATCCTGATCGCCAGCGCCTTTGCCGCCGAACCAAAGCTGATCGTGGCCGACGAACCCACCACGGCGCTAGACGTGACGGTGCAGAAGCAGATCCTGAAGCTGATCGCGGGGATGCAGGCCCGCCACGGCACGGCGCTTCTGTTCGTGACGCATGACCTGGGGGTCGTGTCCAAGGTCTGCCAGAAGCTTTCGGTGCTTTACGCCGGGATGGTCGTCGAGGACACCTCGGTCGCCGATTTCTACGCCGCGCCCCGCCATGCCTATTCCGCCGCCTTGTTGGCCGCGACGCCGAAATACACCGATCCCTCCGCCGGACTGACCCCGGTACCCGAGGTGGTGATCGCCACCGTCCAGGCCGAGGTGGCCGCTTTCGACAGGGGCCAGGCGCATGGCTGATCTCTACACGGTCCGGAACCTGCGCCTGTCGCTTTCCGACATGACCGCGAAGCCGCTCATGGGCGCCGCCCCGCAGATCGATATCCTGCGTGACCTGACCTTCACCATCCCGAAAGGCGCCGTGGTGGGCATCGTAGGCGGCTCCGGTTCCGGCAAATCCACCCTCGGCCGGGCGCTGGTGCGGCTACTGGAACCCTCGGGTGGGGCGATCCATTTCGACGGGGCGGACATCACCCATCTGCCGGAGCGTGATCTGCGCCCGTTCCGGCGGCGGTTCCAGATGATCTTCCAGGACCCGATGTCATCCTTGAACCCGCGCCACCGCGTCGGCACCATCATCGCCGAGCCGCTGCGCCTCCACGGTTTCGACGCGATCCCCGAGCGCGTGGCCCGCGCGCTGGACCAGGTCGGCCTGGCCCGCAGCTTCGTCGCCCGCTACCCGCACGAGCTGTCCGGTGGCCAGCGCCAACGCATCGGCATCGCCCGCGCCATCGCGCTGGAACCCGACTTCATTTTGGCGGACGAGATCGTTTCGGGGCTCGACGTCTCGTCCCAGGCGCAGGTGCTGAACCTGCTGGAGCAACTGGTCCGAGACCTGGGCCTGACGCTTGCCTTCATCAGCCACGACCTCAGCGTGATCCGGCGTCTCTGCCAGAGGACCATCGTCCTCTTCCGGGGCGAGATCGTCGAGGACCGACCCACCGCCGACCTCTTCACGGACCCTCAGGCTGCCTACACGCGCGAACTTCTGGACGCGATCCCTCTGCCCGATCCGACCCAGGTATGGTCATAGGGCCCCGCGGTCCTCACGAGGGGAACGGACGCATGGCCCGGTCGCAAGCTCTGCTTCCTGACCGGCACGGCCTGGAGGGCCGAGGGCGTGATTGACCACGCGACGCTCAATCCCCAAGGCGCATCGCGGCGCAGTTTCAACGCGTGCGACGCCCGCCGTCCGCTAGCCTCGCACGCCGACTTCACGTTCCACCCAGTCGGTGATCACCTGGACCAGCGATGCCGGTTCCATGACCGCCGCTTGCCGCGGGTCTGCGCCAACGATGCCCCATAGCGGTGAGCCAGGGTGGAAGCGGGGGGCAAGATCGGAATCCGTCGACAACCGGCCAAGGTCCGAGAGTCCAGGCTCCACGCCATCAACAAGGGTGGTTTCAAACGGTCCGGCGTGATCGGGCGGGAAGTCTGGGACGCTCGCTCCATTGACCGCCAGCGCCTTCGCGGACGGTTGCCGACCCATTGCATTCCAGTTCTCCGCGATCCGGTCGATCATCTCCAACTGGGTATCGGCAAAATGCCCGGAGAACAGGACAGCCTCTTTCACACCAAGATCGCAAAGGCGGCGCAGGGTGAATGTCAGCAGGGTCTCGATTTCGGCGGTGTCCGGCATCATCACGGTCCATGGGAAGTCCCCATGGTCGCCGCCGGTGCCGTAGTAAAGCGCCGGCCACACCAGCCCACCGGTTCGTTCGGCCGCGCGCAGACACAGACCGTGGGCCGTCAGGGCGTCAAGCCCGACCGGAAGGTGATGGCAGTGCCACTCGATCGTGCCGAGGGGCAGGTAGATCAGCGACCGTTCGGCCAGCACGGTCTCGATCTGGTGCGGGCGCAGGCGTTCGATCTGCCGGATCATCGGTAGAAGTTCCTTACCCAGGCGTGGTGCGGCACGCGGTCCATCAAGGCCTTCGGGAATGCTGCACCGTCGCTGTAGCGGATGTTCATGTCCACCTCCTCGGGCGTCTGCATGCCCGGGATCAGCAGGCTGACTGCGTCATGGGCAAGCACAAAGCGCATCGCGGCCTCGGCGAGCGAGGGGTAGAAGGGTGCCACGTCGGCCTTCAGCGCCTCGACCCGCCGCAGGGTCTGATCGAAACGGTCGCCCCTGAACATCTGGTGCGGCTGGCTGCCGGCTTCGAACGCGGTATAGCTGCCCTCGGTCCAGGTCCCGACCAGCGAGCCGGAATCGAGCGGCACGCGGGCGATGATCGCGGTGCCGCTCGCTTTCGCCGCCGGGAACAGTGCGTCGCGCGGGGGCTGTTCAAAGAGGTTGAAGATCACATGCTGGCTGGCCACCAGCCCCAACCGTGCGGCCGCCACACCTTCGCCCGGCTGGTTGTCACGCAAGCTGATGCCGATCTGGTCGATCTTGCCCTCGGTCCGTAGGTCGTTGAGGGTTTCCAGCCAATCGAGCTCGACATGGCCGCGCGGGCCCCAGGAATGCAGCTGATAGAGGTCGATCCGCTCCACCCCCAGCCTTCGCAGCGAGGCCTCGACATTCGCGCGGAGATGCCAGTCGGGGAACCGGCCCCGCACTGGCGGAGCAGGATCATCGGGGGCGGGCCAGACCGTCGGCTGCGCCTTGGTCGCGACGTAGACTTTGTCGCCGCGCCACTGCCGCAGGGCCTGGCCGATCACTGTCTCGGAATGGCCTGCGCCGTAAAGCTCGGCAGTGTCGACGAAGTTGATGCCCTTGTCGAACGCATGCAGCAGGGTGCGGATCGAGGCGGCGTCGTCCACCCTGCCCCATTGCCCGCCGATCTGCCAGGCGCCGAAGCCGATCTCGGACACCTTCCAGCCCGTCCGTCCAAAGTCCCGATACTGCATGGCGCGCTCCCTATGGCGCAGGGAATACGGTGCAGAGGGGATTGGACCAAAGCGCGGCGGTGATGGGTTTCGATCAGGCGGGCTGTTGGTCGGGCAGGTTTTGCGGCCCGTAGATCACGAACGGCACAGTCGAGACATAGGGCGGCTCGGCATGTCCGGCGCTTTCGAAGCCGAAGTGGCTCATCAGCACTTCCAGCGCGTGCTGCACCTGAAGTTCCGGGCTCTGGTCGATGGTCAGCGTCATCGAGCCGTCACGCAGGCTGGCCCAGGTGAAGGCGGTCAGTTCATGGCCGATAAAGATCGGCGGGCGCGGCAGGATGCCCGCGCGCATCGCCGCCACCACGCCCCGGTTGCCAGCGCCCGCATTGTAGATGCCGGTCGTTTCGGGGTGGCGGCGGAAGGCGTCCTTGAGCTTCATCTCGGACACATGCGGATCGTCGCCGCCCCGGACGATCTCGGCCAGCTCCAGATGCGGGGCCGCGGCCAGCAGCTGGTCGGTCAGGCCCCGGATGCGCTCGGCATGGGCCTGAAAGCCGATATGGTGGCACAGGACGACGACCTTGCCGGGTCGGCTTGCGGCGGGGGTCATACGTCCCATGAAGAAAGCAGCAGAGCGCCCGGCCTTGTGGTGGTCGATCCCGGCATAGGCGAGCCGTTCGGTTTCCGGCACGTCGGAGATGATGGTCACGACCGGACGGCCCTGCGCGGCAAGCTCGCGGATGGTGGCATGCACCAGCGGATGGTCAGGGGCATCCACGATGATGGCGTCGAACCCGCCGCGTCCCATCGCCTCGGAAATCGCCTCGGGGCTTTCGTACTTCAGAAGCGTGCGGTGGATCGAGATGGTGCGGTCCAGCCGCAGCGACTGGCGGCGGAATTCATTCGCCATCCGGGTGATCAGCGGGCGTTCGGGCCGCGCCAGGATCACGTTCACCCGGACGTGGCGGTGATGCGACGACGGCAGGATGCGGCGCAAGCCCAGCTCGCGCGCGGCGGCAAGCACGCGCTTGCGGACGTCATCGCTGACATTGCCGCGCTCGTTCAGCACACGGTCCACCGTGGCGCTGCCAACCCCGGCAAGTGCGGCCACGTCGGACATCGTGATCTTCGATGCGGGTTTCTTTTGCGGGTTTTTCATGGAGTTGCAGGTGCCCGGAGAGGCCGTGATGGATTTCAATCAACGCTGCATGCGACATTTTGTCAAGCGTTGCTATGACTCTGACCCAGGGTTCGGGAGACCCGGGAGGCCATCAGGAACACGTCGGACGCCACCCCTTCCGGGCAGCGAAGGCCGCAGTCGCAGAGCCATCAGGTTCTGCGGGACTGTCCTGTCATGCCCACCCCTGTCGACCGGCAGAAACAAGGGCGGCCCGCAAGGCCGAAGAACCATGGATGATCTGAAGTTCGGAACACGGAACAAGCGCGGGGATTTCAGCCCGAACGGCAGGCTGGAGGGCGCACCGCTGTTTGTCTGGCCACCGCGACCGCTGAAGCTGATCAGCTGGATCCCCAGCTACTTCCTGCCGTGGAACCTGCTGTTCCTCGCCTTCGGCGCGGTCCTGTGGTTCTACGCCACCCCGGCGAAAGAGACGCTGGCCGTCTATGACTGGCACTGGATCGCCTACCTTCTGATCCGCAACGCCGCCATTGTCTTCGTCCTCTACGGCGCGCTGGAGCTTCGGCTCTATGTCAAGCGGGCGCAGGGCAACCGTTTCAAGTTCAACGGCCTGTTCCCGGCGGACAGGAAGTCGGACGTGTTCTGGTTCGGCAGCCAGAACCTCGACAACATCCTACGCAGCTTCGGCACCGGCGTCCCGATCTGGACGGCCTATGAGGTGGTCATGCTGCACCTTTGGGCCATCGGCTGGGGTCCCTGGACCACCTTTGAGGCCCACCCCTGGGCGCTGGTCCTGCTTGGTCTTGCCGTCCCGATGATCCACGAGACGCATTTCTTCTGCATCCACTGGTTGATCCATCAGGGCCCGCTCTACAAATGGGTGCATTCGGTCCACCACAACTCGGTCAACCCCTCGCCCTGGTCGAGCCTGTCGATGCATCCGGTCGAGCATCTCCTGTACTGGTCCGACGTGCTGATCCATCTGGTCCTGCCCTCGCACCCCCTGCTGGTCCTGTACCATCTGCAAGTCACCGGGACGGGCGCGGTCGTCGGCCATATCGGCTTTGACAAGATAGAGACCGGCGAGGACAGCGGTTTCAAAACGCAGGCCTACGCCCACTACCTGCACCACAAGTATTTCGAGGTGAACTACTCGGACGGGCTGATGCCCTTCGACCGGCTCTTCGGCACCTGGCACGACGGGACCAAGGACGGCGACGCGGCGATGCAGGCGCGGTTCGCGAAAAAGAAGGCCCGGCTGAACGCCAAGGCCGGGAACATCCCGAACTGACCGATTTCCGGCGCGGCCCGAAGCCGGTCGCGTCGGCCAATGGCACCTTGGTGCCACACACCATGGGACCCGCCAAAAGGCGGACAACAGGAGGAGTAACCCCATGAAACTGAAGACCCTTGGCCTGGCACTGGCCACCTCGGCACTGGTTGCGACCGGAGCCTCTGCCGCCGATCTTGCCGTCATCGCAGGTTCGGCGCAGGACGCCTTCTTCAACAAGATCAAGAAGGGTGTCGATGACGCGGCGCTGGTCGTCCAGGCGAACGGCGGCACCGTCACCTACCTGACCGTGCCGAACTATGACAACTTCGGCCCCGACCTCGTCGGCTTGATCAACACCGCGGTCAGCCAGGGCGTCGATGGCATTGCGATCCCGATCTGGGTGCCGGAAGCCCAGGTTCCTGCGCTGGAAGAGGCCGCCAAGGCCGGGATCAAGATCATGCTCTACAACACCATCGGCGGCGAGGGTGACAAGGACAAGATCGGCGCCTTCAACTACTTCGGCACCGACGAAAAGCTGGCGGGCGTCCGGGGCGGTGAATACCTGGCCAAGGCCGGATCGAAGAAGATGCTCTGCGTCATCCAGGTGCCGGGCGCGGTAAACCTGGAAACCCGCTGCAACGGGCTTGAGGAAGGCGCCAAGGCCAACGGCGCCGAGATCGTCCGCCTGCCCCTGCCCGCCAACCTTGACGGCAACGCCGCAGGTACTGCCGAGGCGATCAAGGCCGAGCTTCTGAAAGACCCGTCCATCGACGCCGTCTTCACCCTGGCCGCCGCTGTCACCGATTCCGCCGCGCTGGCCATCGAACAGGCGGGCGTGGGCGACAAGGTCAAGCTGGGTTCCACCGATCTCAGCGCCTCGATCCTGGACCGGATCAAGACCGGCAAGCAGCTCATGGCCATTGACCAGCAGCCCTATCTGCAATCGTTCCTGGCCGTGACCATGCTGGCCGCGACCATCGATTGGGGCACCGACATTGCCACCGATCCGGTGCTGACCGGTCCGGCCATCGTCGACGCCTCGAACATCGACGCCGCCCTTGCGGGCGTGGCGGCGGGCACGCGCTGATCCATCGGGCCAGCCTGCCACCCGGCGGGCCGGCCCATTCCTCTGACCCAAAGCACCGAAGGGGGCCGCCATGGGAAACCTGTCACTGCAAAGCCTGATGCGTCGCCCCGAGGCGGGCGCGTTTCTGGGCATGGTCTTCGTTGCCATCTTCTTCACCATCTTCGGCGGCATCCTGTTCCTGTCGCCGCAGGGCGTGGCCTCATGGCTGAACGTCGCGGCGAACCTTGGCATCATCGCGGTTCCGGTGGGCTTCCTGATGATCGCCGGAGAACTTGACATCTCGATCGGCGCGATGGTTCCGGCGGCCTCGATGACCGTCGCCATCGTCTCGGGCTACTACGGGCTGCCGATGATCGTCGGCATCGTGGTGACGCTGGGCTTCGGGCTGCTGGTCGGGCTGATCAACGGGATCATCGTGGTCAGGACCAACGTGCCCTCGCTGATCGTCACCATGGGCACGCTTTTCGCCATCGCCGGGCTGGTCCTGTTCCTGTCCATCATCCTGACCAATTCCACCTCGGTCTCGATGCCGAACATCGAGCCCTGGGCCAAGGCGCTGTTCGGGAGTTTCATCGGCGGCACCTATCAGGTGCTGGTGGTCTGGTGGCTGCTCTTCACCGCCGCCTTCTTCTATTTCCTGCACATCAGCCCCTGGGGGAACTGGGTCTACGCCCTTGGCGGCGACAAGAGCTCGGCGCGCAATGCCGGGATCCCGACCGACCGGCTGACCATTGGTCTCTTCGTTCTGTCGTCTGTCTCTGCGGCCTTCGTCGGCATGTGCCAGACGCTGCTGTTCAACTCGGCGCAGGTTTCGGCAGGACAGAGCTATATCTTCAACACCATCATTTCGGTCGTGGTCGGGGGCGTGCTGCTGACCGGAGGGTTCGGAAGCGTGGTCGGCATCTTCTTCGGCACGATCACCTTCGCCATCGTCAACCAGGGCATCTATTTCACCGACTTCGACCGCAACCTGTCGTCGCTGATCATCGGGGTGATGCTTCTGGTGGCTGTCCTGATGAACAACACGTTCCGCAAGATGGCCCTGTCGGCGACGACGAAGAAGAAGGGAGCAACGGCATGACCAGCCATCTGAACGGGTCCGGCGCGGCCCCGATCCTTGCCCTGCGGGGCGTGAACAAGAGCTTCGGCCCGATCGACGTGCTGCACGACATCACCCTCGAAGTCCGGGCGGGCGAGGTGCTCTGCCTGTTGGGCGACAACGGCGCGGGCAAGTCGACGCTGATCCTCATCCTCTCGGGCGTGCACCAGCCCACCACCGGCCGGATCGAGATGGACGGCGCGGCCACCAGCTTCCCCACCCCCC
>NZ_JAEULP010000087.1 GCF_016792905.1 Tabrizicola sp. | reverse complement strand
GCCGCGCAGGATGTTGGCGACGATCGTGGCGAGGCGGCCCAGAACGACGCCCTCGGCGTCGATCAGGATCCACTTCTTCTCGATGTCCGCCGGAGTAGCGGTGAAGGTTTTCATCGTGGTTCCCAACGAATAAGGGGGCACCACTGCCCCCGGAATCTCGGATGCGGGCTTATCGCCGAAGGGAAATGCAGCGTCAAGCACAAGGAGACATATTTACAGTAATGAAATCAGCATCTTGCGATAATGGTATTTAGATACCCCAAGCCAATCCATTCATCTTTGCCCGAATATCCCCGCCGGAGGCCCCACGCCGCCGCCGGGCGCGCCATCCGGATCAGCGCAGCTTCGGCGGACGCGAAGGGTCCATGCCGGGGGCAGCCGGGGCCGCGTCCTGCCCCTGCGGTTCGGGCAGGTCGAAGCGCAGGGCGACCCGCGCCATCGCGCTTGCCACCGGGGACTCCGCCGTCAGGAACACCACGTCCAGCTCCCCCGCCTCGATGCCGGAGAAGACCAGCGCCTCGCGCATGGCGCGGGCAAGTGGCGCCTCGGCCCCCTCGGCGGCATCGAGCAGCGCCAGGAGGTGCCCGCGCCGCCCGTCCCGGTAGACGACCCCCGCCAGCAACGCCGCCACGGCCAGCCCGCCCGCACGTGCAAGCTTGCCGTCGAGCGCGTCGATCACCGCCTCGGGGACAGAGGGCGCGAGGAATTCCTCCGGCAGCGCCTCCAGTTCCTCTGGCCCGCCATCCAGCGTCTCGGCCAGCCAGTCCATCGCTTCGGGGGGCAAGAGCATCGAGGAGGGCGCGACGCCAAGGTTCACCCCCATGCCGATCCCCTGCCCGCGCAGCAGGCCCGCGATCACCCGGCCCGGCAGCGCGGCATAGGGCGCGATCCCGCCGGAGAAGCTGGCCAGCCGTTCCTCGCGGTCGAAGACCAGCACCACCGGCCCGTCCTCCAGATCGAAGACCCGGGGCTCCAGTGTCTCTCCCCCGGCCTCGCGTTCGAGCAGGATCACCATCTCGCCATCGGCCAGCCGTTCGAAGAAGCGGAGCCGCAGCGTCTCGTTCTCGGGGTCGGCGGCAACCGCGGCATGGGCGGCGTCCAGCAGGGTCACGATCTCGGTCATCCAAGCACCTCCCGCACCCGCTGGCGGAGCGTCGGGAGAAGCTCGGCCTCGAACCAGGGGTTGCGTTTCAGCCACCCCGTATTCCGCCAGGACGGATGCGGCAAGGGGAAGACGCCCCGCACGGAAGGCCCGCGCCAATCGGCCACGGCGGCGGTCACATCGCGCAGCCCCAGGTGCCAGCGGATCGCCGCGCCCCCGACCAGCAAGGTCAGGGGCAGCGGACCCAGCGCCTGCATCACCCTTGCGCGCCAGGTCGCCGCGCAGATCGGCGGCGGCGGCAGGTCGGCCCCCTTGGCATCGTAGCCGGGGAAGCAGAAGGCCATCGGGACGATTGCGATGCGCGCAAGATCGTAGAATTCGGTCGCTGTCACCCCCATCCAGTCGCGCAGGCGGTCGCCCGAGCGGTCGGTGAAGGGCCGACCGCTCTCGTGGACCCGCAGCCCCGGCGCCTGGCCCGCCACCAGCACGCGGGCGCCGGGCCGGAACCAGACGACGGGCCGGGGGGCATGCGTCGTGGCGGTGGCCGCGAACCGCTCCGCGCACAGGCGGCAGGCGGCGATGTCCTCGATCAACCCCATGCGGCCAGACTGGACCCCGACCGACCGCCCCGCAACCCCTGTGCCTTGGCGCCGGTCCGGATAGCCCCGGCGCGCGCGCATCTGCCCGAGCCCCCGCCCGTCGAGGCGCCGCGGCAGCGCCTGCCCATTGCGGCAGCCGCAATTCGCGGTCAAATGGCGGGGCAATCCGGCCCAGACACCCGACCCCGAGTCCCGCAGCATGTATCGCGTCTCCAATTTCCTGCCCCGCTACGCCAAGGCCCTGCTCGGCGGCGCCGGGGTTGCGACGGTTTGGGTCAACCTGTCGCCCGCGAGCTACTACGACATGATCGAGCACCGGATCCTCGACCTGACCCTGCCGCACTGGCTCGCGCCCCTGCCCTTCAGCCTGACGCCGATGAACATCGTGGCACAGGGGTTGATGTCGCTGTTCCTCTTCTTCATCGCCAAGGAACTGTGGGAGGCGCTGACGCTGGAGCACGGCGCGCTGAAGGGGCGGGAGGCGATCCTGCCCGCGGCGCTCACGCTCGGCGGGCTGGCCGGGGCGGCGGGGGCCTGGGTGCTGGTCGGAAGCCTGATCGAGACGGCCTCGGAAGCGGGCTTTGCGACCGGCTGGCAGGTACCGCTTGGCACCGATGTGGTGCTGTGTTTCCTGGTCGCGCGCGCGGTCTTCGGGTCGGACCATCCGGCGCTGCATCTTCTCCTCCTTCTCAGCATCGCGACCGACATCCTGGCGCTTGTCATCACCGGCCTCACACAGCCCGGCCTGTCGCTGCGGCTCGTCTGGCTTCTGCTGCCGCTCGCCGCCGCGCTGGCGGTCTGGGCACTCTTCGGTCGCCCGCCCGCCCCGGACGCGCCCGAACGCGAGCGCCGCGCGGGCCAGCGGCTCTGGCCCTACATCGTCGCGGGGGCGCTTTCCTGGCTTGGGACCGCGGCCTCCGGCCTGCCCCCCGTCCTCGGCCTCTTGCCGGTCATCCCCGCCATCGCCCATGCCGACCGCAGCTTCGGCCTCTTCGCCGAGGTCGAGGCCGCGCTCAACGATCCGCTGAACCGGCTGAGCCATGCGCTCGTCTGGCCACTGGCGGTCGTCCTGTTCCTCTTCGGCCTGACCCGCGGCGGGGTGGACCTTTCGGCCTTTGCGCCGACCACGATCACCGCACTTGCCGCCCTCTGGCTCGGCCGACCGCTCGGGATGCTGTTGATCGGTCTTGGCCTGGCCATCGGCCTTGAGCTCCGCCTGCCGACCGGGATCAGCCTGCGGGACATCGTGAAGGTGGCGGTCATCATGGGCATGGGTTTCACGGTCCCGGTGCTCAGCCTGGAAAGCGCCCTGCCCGGAGGCGCCATGCAGGAAGCCGCCCGGCTTGGCCTTGCGCTCAGCCTGGTGGCCGGCCCCGTCGCGCTCCTCCTCTGGCGCTCCCCTGCCCGGCGCACAACCGCGTGACCGGCGCGCTCCTGCCCGCCGATACCCGGCCCCGGCCCTTTGAAAGCCACAAACCCGATGTTAACGATAGGGTCGTAGACAGAACGAAGACGTCCACCAAACGGGCGCCGAGGCTTGGATGATCGAGTTCCGCAATGTTTCAAAATCGTTCTGGACGGGGACGCAGCGCAAGGTGATTCTCGACCGCGCCTCCTTCCGGGTCGAGCTTGGCAATTCGCTGGGCATCCTTGCCGCGAACGGCACCGGCAAGACCACGATCATCAACATGATGGCGGGGCTGGAAAAACCCGACGAGGGCAGCATCCGCAAGACCTCGCGCGTCTCGTTTCCCCTCGGGTTCATGGGCGGTGTCGTCGGCCGGCATTCCGCGCGGGAGAATTGCCGCTACATCGCCCGGCTCTACGGCCTTGACCCCGACTATGTCGAAAGCTTCTGCCGCTGGGTCTGCGGACTTGGCGAATATTTCGACATGCCGGTCGCCACCTATTCCTCGGGCATGCGCGGCCGGTTTTCCTTTTCGCTCCTGCTCTCGATCGAATTCGACATCTATCTGATCGATGAAGGCATGCCCGCCAGTTCCGATGCAGAATTCAACCGCAAGGCCGGCAACATCTTGCAGGAGCGGCTGAAGAATTCGACCGTTGTCATCGTCTCGCACTCGGCCAAGACGCTGGAAAAGTTCTGCCGCTCGGCCGCCGTGCTGAAGGACGGCAGGCTGCATCAGTTCGAGACCCTCGAAGAAGCGAGACGCCTCTATGACTACCAATCCTAAGGCTGCGCGGTACAACACCCGCCCGGTCGACCGGCCCGCCCAACCGGACGCGCCGGGTGATGGCGGCATGTTGTTCGACAATCAGGACGACGGCTTCGGCAATCTGGATTTTCGTCGGCCCGAGGACAGACCCGCGCCCCCTCCTGCCCCGGCCGCGGAAACCCAGCCTTCCGAAGCCCCTCGTGACAGTGGCGAGGAAACCCCTGACGCGAGCGTCCAGCCACAGGTCCGCAAGGCCGTCTCCGAGGAGGAGATCGCCAGCGCGAATGCGGCCATCGCCACCGAGGGGCTGACCTCGCGGCAGTTGCGCCGCGCGGTGGCCATCGCGCAAAAGCACCGGTTGGACGCAAAAACCCCCGTCGATGCCGTGCGGCTCTTGCGCGAAGCGGGAGTTGACCCGTTCTCGCGTGCCTCGCTCCTGCGCCTGGTCAGTTCCGAGCCCGAAACGAGCCCGGTGATTGCGCTTGAACCGCCCGCCACGGACCAACCGATCCAGGCCGGACGAGAGCTTGCCCGTCTGCCGGGCGATACCGTGCAACTGCCCGATCGCATCAAGCCCGCGAAACTGCCCTCGACCGAGCAGCGTGCCGCGGTGAACCAGGCCTCCGAAGTCCTGCGGATGCAGAAGGACATCACCCGGCGGCGGCGGCGGCGGCTGGCGCTTCTGGGGGCCCGGCTTTTCGCCTTCGTCCTGCTGCCAACCTTCCTGGCCGGCTGGTATTTCTACATGGTCGCAACGCCGATGTATTCGGTGCGCTCGGAGTTCGTGATCCAGCAGGCCGCTCCCTCCGGCGGCGGCGGACTTGGCGGGTTGTTCACCGGCACCGCCTTTGCGACCTCGCAGGATTCGATCGCCGTGCAGGGCTATCTGCAATCGCGCGAGGCGATGGGGCGGCTGGACGAGGATCTCGGCTTCCGGGCGCATTTCCAGAGCCCGGACATCGACCCCTTGCAACGGCTGGACAAGGACGCAAGCCTTGAAGCCGCCTACAAGGTCTACAAGAAATTCCTCAAGATCTCGTTCGACACCACCGAAGGCGTGATCCGGATGGACGTGATCGCCCCCGATCCCGAGGTGGCGGCGAACTGGTCGAAACAGCTGATCACCTATGCCGAGGAGCAGGTCGACCACCTGACACAGCGCCTTCGCGCCGACCAGATGAAGGACGCCCAGTCCGGCTATGATTCCGCGCAGGCGGAACTGACCGCTTCGCAGCGCAAGCTCATAGAGTTGCAGGAGAAATTCAAGACCGTCTCCTCCGAGGCCGAGGTCGGGATGATCGTCAGCCAGATCAGCGGGCTTGAAGGGCAGCTGACGCAGGAACGGCTGTCGCTGGCACAGATGGAATCGAACCCCGAGCCGAACCAGGCCCGGATGGAACCGATCAAGCGTCGCATATCGACGCTGGAGACCGAGATTGCCGGGCTGCGCGCGAAGATGACCGAGGACTCGCCCGATGCCACCAGTCTGGCCGAGGTTCAGGGCGAGCTTCTGGTCGCCCAGGCCGACCTGCAGACCCGGCAGATGCTGCTGGCACAGGCCTTGCAATCCATGGAAACCTCGCGCGTCGAGGCCAACCGCCAGGTGCGCTACCTGTCGCTTTCGGTCAGCCCGATCCCGCCGGACGAACCGACTTATCCGCGCGCCTTCGAGAGCACTCTTGTGACCATGTTGATCCTCTTCGGGATTTACCTCATGGTCTCGATGACCGCCGCGATCCTGCGGGAACAGGTCTCGTCCTAGGGACAGCGCATGACGGATGTAACGATCGGCGGGCTGACCGTCGGCAATGACCGCCCGCTTCTGGTGATCGCGGGGCCGTGCCAGCTGGAAAGCCTGGACCACGCCCAGATGATTGCGGGCGAAATGGCGCGGGCCTGTGCGGCTGCGGGCGCGCAGTATGTGTTCAAGGCCAGCTACGACAAGGCCAACCGCACCTCGCTGACGGGCAGGCGCGGCATGGGGATGGAGGCGGGCCTGAAGGTGCTGGAAGCGGTGCGCGGCATGGGGATGCCGGTCCTGACCGACGTCCATGACGCGGGTCAGGCGCGCGAGGCGGCCGCGGTGGTCGACGTGATCCAGATCCCGGCCTTCCTGTGTCGGCAGACCGATCTCCTGCTTGCCGCGGGTGAAACGGGTGCGGTGGTGAACGTGAAGAAGGGCCAGTTCCTTGCCCCCTGGGACATGGCCAATGTGGCGGCAAAGGTGGCGAGCACCGGCAATGACCGGATCCTCCTGACCGAGCGCGGGGTCAGCTTCGGCTACAACGCGCTGGTGGCGGACATGCGCAGCCTGCCGATCATGGGCCGGACCGGCTACCCGGTGATCATGGATGCGACGCATTCCGTGCAGCAGCCGGGCGGCCAGGGCTCAAGCTCGGGCGGCCAGCGCGAGTTTGCCCCCGTCATGGCCCGCGCCGCCGTGTCGCTGGGCATCGCGGGCGTCTTCATCGAAACCCACGAGGATCCCGACCGCGCACCGTCTGACGGGCCGAACATGATCCCCCTTGCGCAGATGCCCGCGCTGGTCGAGAGCCTGATGGCCTTCGACCGGCTGGCGAAGGCCGATCCGATCAGGGTCTGAGCGCTGCGCAGGATTCTCTTTCTCTGCGGCAAGGCGCGGAGGCGCAGCCCGACCGCCGCCGATATCGCCCCCGGCCTGCTCGGGGTCGAGGCCGAATGTGCCGGCCTCAGCGCCGACGCCGATGTGCCGCTCGACCCCGCGCAGATCACCTTGGCCGATGTCATCGCGGTGATGGAACGGGCGCAGCTTGCCCGCCTGAAGCGCCGCTTCGGCCCCATGCTTCGCGGCAAGCGGATCGTCTGCCTCGATGTGCCCGATCGTATTGGCATGCACGACCCCGGGCTCGTCGACTTGCTGACCCGGCGCTTCAACCGCCTTGCATCGGGTGCCGATGGCGGGGCCGACCGCAGGGAAACAGGCTGAACATCGGGTTAATGTCCACACGCAACCTGTTGATCTGGCGATGTTCACCGATCAGTCCAACGTGGACGCGCGACCTACACTGCCTGCCCCGCCGCCCAGCCGGAAGACCAGGCCCACTGGAAGTTGTAGCCGCCAAGCCAGCCCGTGACGTCCACCACCTCGCCCACGAAGTAGAGGCCCGGCACCGCCTTCGCCGCCATCGTCCGCCCGTCGAGCGCCCTTGTATCGACGCCCCCGAGCGTCACCTCCGCCGTCCGGTAGCCCTCGGACCCGACCGGCACCAGCCGCCAGTCCCGGATCTCCGCCGCGACCCCGTCGAGCACCGCGCCTGGAAGCTCGGCCATCGGAGCCGTCACTCCCGCCGCCTCTTCCAGATGCCGCGCCAGCCGCTCCGGCAGCCAGCGCCCCAGCACCGTCCTGAGCGCCACCTTGCCCCGCGCCGCCCGCAGGTCGGCCGCCACGTCCCGGCCCGGCAGGAGATCGACATGGATCGCCTCACCCTCGCGCCAGTAGGAGGAGATTTGCAGCACCGCAGGGCCCGACAGGCCCCGGTGGGTGAAAAGCAGCGCCTCGTCGAACCCGGTCCTGCCGCAGGACACCCGGCCCGGCAACGACACCCCGGCCAGAGGGCGCATCCAGGCCAGCTCCTGCTCGGCGAAGGTCAGCGGCACCAGCGCGGGCCGGGTCTCGACCAGCGGCAGGCCAAAACTCTCCGCGACCCGGTAGCCGAACCCCGTCGCCCCCATCTTCGGGATCGACTTGCCCCCCGTGGCGACCACCACGGCCCGCGCGGACTGCACGCCGCGCGCCGTCTCGACCTCGAAACCGGCAGCAGCCAGCCGGACCTCGCCCAGCGGACAACCAAGCCAGAGCGTGCCGCCAGCCTGTTCCAGATCGCGGACCAGCATCGAGACCACCTGGGTTGCCGGACCGTCGCAGAAGAGCTGGCCAAGCGTCTTCTCGTGCCAGGCGATCCCGGCGGCGTCGATCCGCGCGATGAAATCCCACTGGGTGAACCGCTTCAGCGCCGACAAGGCAAAGCGCGGATTCTGCGACAGGAAGCGCTCCGGCGCGATCTGCAGGTTGGTGAAATTGCACCGCCCGCCGCCCGAAATCCGGATCTTTTCGCCCGCCGCCCTTGCATGGTCGATCACCAGCACCCGGCGGCCTCGGCGCGCAGCCTCGATACCGGCCATCAAGCCGGCGGCCCCGGCGCCAAGGATCACAGCGTCCCACGTCATGCCCCGTCCTAGCGGCCCGACAGTGCCCCGGCAAGCCGCGAAAGGGCGGCGAATTTTTCGGCCAAGGCCCCTTGCACGCCCGAAACCGCTTCGCTAAACACCCCCGCACGGTTGGGGCGTCGCCAAGTGGTAAGGCAGCGGTTTTTGGTACCGCCATACCTAGGTTCGAATCCTAGCGCCCCAGCCAACCTTCCCCGCTTTCAGGCCGAACCGCCCCCGGCAATGTCACCTGCACTGACAGGCCGCTGCCCCCGGGTCCGCGGTCGAGCGTGACCCTTGCCCCCAGCGCGCGGGCGATTTCCGAGACGATGTGGAGGCCAAGCCCGTGGCTGCCCGAGCGCCGTTCGCCCGGTCCGCCTGCGGGTTCGAGGCGGCTGCGGAGCGCGGCAAGCTGACCGTCGGCAACGGCCGGGCCAGAATCGACCACGTCCAGCCGCAGGCCCCCGGTCCCGAGGTCGGTCAGGTGGACCGTCACCATGGTCTCGGGCGGGCAATGGGCCAGGGCATTGCCGACCAGATTGCGCAGAAGCTCGCCGAGCAGGACCTCTTCGCTTGGTGACGTGGCGCGGTCCGGACCGTCGTAGCCGAGGTCCTGGCCGCGCCGGACCGCCTGCGGCAGGAGGTCGGCCGTCACCCCCCGCGCGAGCGCTGCGACATCGACCGGGCCCAGCGCGGGGCGCAGGCCGGTGGCCTCGACCCGGGCAAGGAGGAGGAGCTGTTCCAGCACCCGCTCGATCCGGATGAGCGCCGCGTCGGCCTTGTCGAGCGCCGGGCGCGCCTCGGGCCGGGCCGCGACGGCGATCTGGGTGCGGGCCACGGTCAGGGGCGTGCGGATCTGGTGATTGGCGTTGCTGGCGAAGTTCTGCAAGGCCGCCATGGCGTGGGACAGGCGGAGGAGGAAGCCGTTCAGGGCATCGACCACGGGGCGCAGTTCGGCGGGGGTATCGGTTTCGATGGCGGTCAGGTCATGCGGCGCGCGGGCGGCGATGGCGCGGGACAGCCGGTCAAGGGGGCGCAGCGCATAGGTCGCGGCGGCCCAGGCGACCAGCGCGGCCCCGGCGATGAGACCCGCGATGCGCAGCGCCGAGCGGGTCAGGATCGACCGGGCGAGCGCATCGCGGGCGCGCGTCGTCTCGGCGACGGTGACGGTGAACGGAAGCGTACCGTCGCCGGTCGTCAGTTCGCGCAGGATGGTGGCGGTGCGGATCGGCATGGTCCGGTACCGGCCATCGGCGAGGCCGGTTTCCTGCCCCGGCGCAAGCGGCGTGACGTCGAGGTCCTGATAGCCCGTGAGAACTCCATGCGGACCATCGACCCGGTAGAAGACCTGGTCCTGCGCGGCTGAGGACAGCATGTCGAGGGCGGAGAAGGGCAGCGCCACCGCCAGCCCGCCTTCGGCATCGACGTTGACGCCTTCGGCAATCGCCATGGCCGAGCCGAGGAGAACGCGGTCGGAGACGTCGCGGGCGGTGCGCAGGGCCTCGGTCCGGGTGTCCAGAAGCGCGAGAAGGCCGATTGCGGCGGTGGCAAGGACCAGCCAGACCAGGATCGAGCGGCGCAGCGAGGCAGGACGGTCGGGCAAGTCAGGGCCTTTCCAGCATGTAGCCAAGGCCGCGGGCGGTGCGCAGGGTCAGGCCATGGGGGTGCAGGCGGCGGCGCAGGCGGCTGACATATTGCTCGATGGCGTTGTCGGAGAGCGAGTCGTCAAGCGAGGTGAGCGACTGGACGATGGCCTCCTTTCCGACGACCCGGCCCGCACGGAGGAAGAAGAGTTCCAGCAGTGCCAGTTCGCGGGCGGGCAGGTCGAGCGCTTCATCGCCAACAAGAAAGCGGCGGGTCGTCATGTCGAAACGGACCGCGCCGATCTGCAGGTCGGAGCTTTGGTGGCCGGCCTGACGGCGCAGGATCGAGCGGACGCGGGCCTCGAATTCGCCGACGTCGAAGGGTTTCACCATGTAGTCGTCGGCGCCAAGGTCGAGGCCCGCGACCTTTTCGGCCGGTTCGCCCCGGGCGGTCAGGATCAGGATCGGCACGGGGTTCTTCCGGGCCCGGAGCGAGCGCAGGACGGAGAGCCCGTCCTTTTCCGGCAGATTGAGGTCGAGGATCACGAGATCGAAGCGTTCCGCGCCGATCAGGCTCTCGGCGGAAAGGCCGTCGTGGGTCACGTCCAGCGCGTAGCCCGCGCCAAGGAGGAGCGTGGTCAGTGCCTCGGCCAGGGGCAGGTCGTCTTCGACAAGCAGGATTCGCATGGGGGAAGCCTAGGTCAGGCGGGGTTTGCTCGTCGATGGCTTCGTCACTCCTCGCAAGGGTCTCCGGCGGGGATAATCGGGCCGGTATGAAAGGTGCGTTGGGGCGCCCTGCCATACCGCCGGGATGAGATATCGGACGCGGAGGGGGTGATTGTCGGGAGGGCAGTGGCCGGGCTAGGCTTTGGCGCATGTGGATCCTGCGCATCCTGCTTCTCTGCCTTGCCCTGCCCGCTGCGGCGGATGTGGTGGTCTTTCCGGCGCCGGAAGCGGGCGGGCGCGAGCTGGTCGTCTATTCCTCGCTCGATTCCCCGCTGGCGCGACCGCTGATCGAGGCCTTCCAGGCGATCCGACCCGACGTGGCGGTGCGCTACGAGGACCTGTTGACCGGCGAAATTGCCGATCGGGTCATGCAGGAGACCGATGCCGGCCAGCCCACGGCGGACCTGATCTTTTCCTCGGCCATGGACGTGACGGTGAAACTCGCCAACGACGGCTATGCCCGCGAAGCGAGGGTCGCCAATGCCGCGCGTTGGCCCGCATGGGCGGAATGGCGCAGCATGGTCTTTGCGCTGACCTTCGAGCCTGCGGTGATCGTCTATCACAAGCCGTCCTTCCCGGATGGTCCGCCCGACACCCGCGCAGCGCTGATCGACTGGCTTGCGACCGCGCCGTATGGGTCGATCGGCACCTATGACATCGCGCGCTCGGCGGTGGGATACCTGTTCCTGATGCGCGACATGGAGCATTTCGCCGATCTTTGGACGCTGGTCCGGGCCATGGGCAAGGCGGGGGTGCAGGTCTTCCCGACCTCGCAGGACGTGATCGAGCGGGTGAATGCGGGGACGCTGCTGCTTGGTTACAACGTGCTTGGGTCCTACGCGGCGGATCAGGCGCTGCGGCTGCCGGACCTGGGGCTCGTGCTGCCGCGCGACTATGTGGTGGTGGTCAGCCGAGTGGCGCTGGTGCCAGCGGCGGCGGCGTCACCCGACCTGGGCGAGGCGTTCCTCGATTTCCTGATGTCGCGCGAGGGGCAGACGGTGCTGGCTGAGCGGCTGCGCCTGCCTGCGGTCAGCCTGGAGGTGGCGGGCAAGGATTCGGCGGCGGCGATGCAGGAGGCGCTCGGGGCGAAGCTGCGCCCCGTCGCGGTGTCGCCGGGCCTTCTGGCCTATCTGGATGCGGCGAGCCGGGCGCGGGTCCTGGCGCAGTGGAACGCGGCGCTGGAGGGCGGCGAGTAAGGCCGCTGGTCGCGTCAGGTTCATGTCAGGTTGGCGTGGTTTCCTGACGGCGTTCCGGGGAGGGAGCCCCGGCGGATTCGGCAACCCCGGTTGCCCCAAGGGAGGAATACAGATGAAACACACCATTCTGGGCGTGGCCTTCGCGGCTGCGCTGGCGGTTCCCGCATTCGCGCAGGATTACACGATCATGGCGCCCGCCAACCCCGGCGGCGGCTGGGACGGCACGGCGCGGGCGATGCAGGAGGTCATGCAGGCCGAAGGCATCGCGCCCTCGGTCGAGGTGATCAACGTCCCGGGCGCGGGCGGCACCGTGGGCCTGGCGCAGTTCGTGGCGGACAGCGCGGGCGATCCGACCAAGCTGATCGTCGGCGGCTATGTGATGGTGGGCGCGATCCTGACCAACGCCTCGCCAGTGACGCTGGAGGACGTGACCCCCATCGCGCGGCTGACCGGGGATACCGAGGCCATCGTGGTTCCGGCAGCGTCCGAGATCCAGACGCTTGAGCAGCTGGTCGAGAAACTGAAGGCCGATCCGGGCTCGGTCAGCTGGGCCGGGGGTTCGGCGGGTGGCACCGACCATATCCTTGTCGGCCTGCTGGCCAAGGCGGCGGGGGTTGACCCGACCAAGATCAACTATGTCGCCTTCTCGGGCGGCGGCGAGGCGATGGCGGCGATCCTCGGCAACCAGGTGACGGCGGGCGTGTCTTCGGTCGGCGAGTTCCAGGAACAGGTGAAGGCCGGGACGATGCGCTTGCTGGCGGTGTCCTCGGCGGACCGGCTGGAAGGCATCGACGCGCCGACGATCAAGGAATCGGGCTTCGACGTGGTGGTGCAGAACTGGCGCATGGTCGCGGCGGCCCCGGGCCTGTCGGACGAGCAGAAGGCCAAGATCGCAGGCGACATCGAGAAGCTGAACGCTTCGGCCGGCTGGACCAAGATGCTGGCCGACAAGGGCTGGGCAAACACCTACCTGGCGGGTGACGCCTTCATGACCCAGCTCGACGCCGACATCGCCGCGACCGATACCGTGCTGCGCGACATCGGTCTGGTGAAATGAGCGAGGGATTTCCCTCGGAACGCCGCCCCCGCTGGGCGGCGTTCCTCATCGCGGCGGTCCTTGCCGGGCTTGCCGTGATGATCCTGACGGATGCGGCGGGCCTGAAGCAGGATGGCGGCTATGCCGGGGTCGGCCCGGCGGACGTGCCCCGGCTGATCGCCTACGGGCTGCTGGTGCTGGCGGCGCTGACGGTGGTGTCGGGCCTGAAAGGCGACCTGCCGAAACCGCCGCGCCAGGCCCCTGCCCCGGTCCTTTGGATCATGGGCGGGTTGGTCGGACAGCTGGCGCTCTTGCATGTGGCGGGCTTCGTGGTCTCGGGGGCGATCCTGTTCGGGATGACGGCGCGGGGCTTCGGGCAGAAACCCCTGTGGCGCAACCTGCTGGTCGGCTTCGCGCTGGCCTTCGTGATCTATGGCGTCTTCGACCGGCTTCTGAAGCTGAACCTGCCGGGCGGGCCGATCGAACTGCTGATCTTCCGGGGGTAGGCAATGGAAAGCTTCTCGCTGCTGCTGCAGGGCCTGTCGACCGCGATGGAGCCGATGATCCTGCTTTATGCGCTGATCGGGGTGACTTTGGGCACCGCTGTCGGTGTCCTGCCGGGGATCGGCCCGGCGCTGACCGTCGCGCTTCTGTTGCCCGTGACCTATGGGCTGGACCCTGCCGGATCGCTGATCATGTTCGCGGGGATCTACTATGGCGGGATGTATGGCGGGTCGACGACCTCGATCCTTCTGAACACGCCGGGGGAAAGCGCGTCGATCGTCACGGCGATCGAGGGAAACCAGATGGCCCGGCAAGGGCGCGGGGGACCGGCGCTGGCGACGGCGGCCATCGGCAGTTTCGTGGCCGGGCTGATCGCAACGCTGCTGCTCGCTTTCCTCGCGCCGCAGGTGGTGAAGCTGGCGCTGACGCTGGGACCACGGGAGTATTTCGCGTTGATGATGCTGGCCTTCGTCACCGTCTCGGCGACCTTCGGGGATTCCGCGCTTCGAGGGTTGACCTCTCTGTTCATCGGCCTTGCGCTGGCCTGCGTCGGCATCGACGGGCTGACCGGCGCGGCGCGGTTGACCTATGGCGTACCACAGCTGATGGACGGGATCGAGACGACGACGCTGGCCGTCGCGCTTTTCGCCATCGGCGAGGCGCTGGCGGTGGCAGCGATGCTGGACCCGCCGGACGGGATGCACCGGGTCAAGGGCAGCGTGAAGATGACGCGCGAGGATTGGCGCCGGTCGTGGAAGGCCTGGCTGCGGGGGACCTTCATCGGCTTTCCCATCGGCTCGATGCCTGCGGGGGGCGCGGATGTAGCGTCCTTCCTGTCCTATGCGGCGGAGCGGAAGCTGGCGAAGCATCCCGAGGAATTCGGCCATGGCGCCATCGAGGGCGTCGCGGGGCCGGAGGCCGCGAACAACGCGGCGGCGGCAGGGACTTTGGTGCCCCTCCTGACGCTGGGCCTGCCGACGACCGCGACGGCGGCGATCATGCTGGCGGGGTTCCAGCAGTTCGGCTTGCAGCCGGGACCCTTGCTTTTCGTGATGAACGCCGAGCTGGTCTGGGGACTGATCGCCTCGCTTCTGATCGCCAATGTCATGCTGGTGGTCCTGAACCTGCCGCTGATCGGGCTCTGGATCAAACTCTTGTCGATCCCCCGGCCCTGGCTTTACGGCGGGATCCTTCTGTTCGCCACGCTCGGCACCATCGGGGTCAACCCCTCGCCGGTCGAGCTTGGGATGCTGATCCTGTTCGGCGTCATGGGCTACGGGATGCGGCTATACGGCTATCCGGTCGCGCCGGTCGTGGTGGGGCTGATCCTCGGGCCGATGGCGGAGCAGCAGTTGCGCCGGGCGCTGGCCATCGCGCAGGGCGACTGGACGACGCTGATCTCCACCCCCGTCTCGGCGGTGCTGCTGGGGATTTCGGCGGTGTTCCTGGTCGTGCCGATGATCATGCGGCTGCGCGGGCGCGGGCAGGTCCTCAGCCAGGTGGCGGGCGACGCGGACTGAGGCCCCAACGCACGGCTGTCCGGCGCTTCACCTGCGCCGGGCAGGCCTTAGATCGTGATCCTGGCGAACCCGTCGCGCAGCGCATTGGACCAGGCCTCGGACATGGCGCGGAACTGCGGATCGCCCGCCTCGATCCGGCGTTTCTGCGTCACCTTGCAGGCGTCGCGGTCGATGACCGCCAGGTCGAGCGGCATGCCGACCGAAAGGTTAGACCGCAGCGTTGAATCCATCGACAGCAGAACCGCCTTCTGCGCATCGGCAAGGCTGGTCGAGGGCTTCACCACCCGGTCGAGGATTGGCTTGCCATACTTGTGCTCGCCGATCTGCAGGAAGGGCGTGTCCTCGGTCGCCTCGATGAAATTGCCCTCGGGGTAGATGAGGAAAAGCCGCATCGCCCCGCCCTTGCGCTGTCCGGCGACGATCATGCTGGCGGAGGCGCCCTGCATGGCGGAGAGCTTCTCGTCAACCTCGGCGCGGACCTTGGCGAGGCTAGCGCCCACGATCTCGGCCACTTTCAGAAGCGTCGGTGCCAGCATGATCGAGGTTTCGGGCGAGGCTTCCGGGTCCTCGATGGCCTCGCGCAGCTGGGCGATGGCGGTCTGGGTGACGGAAAGGCTGCCTGCGGTCATGATGACGATGACGCGTTCGCCCGGGTCCTCGAAAGTGAACATCTTGCGGTAGGTCGAGATGTTGTCGAGCCCGGCATTGGTGCGCGTGTCCGACAGAAGCACCATGCCCTCGTTCAAGAGAAGGCCCACGCAGTAGGTCATCCGGTATCCCCCAGTTCCGGCCCGCACCCTATTGGGCGGATTGCTGGACCGCAACTGTCACATCCATCGCCTCGCGCGCGCCGCCGCGTGCGATGCCGCGGATGGGGGCTGCGTCCTGCGCATCGAAGCCGGAACCGAGGCGGATGTAGCGGGCATCGGGGCAGCTGCGGTTAGCGGGGTCGAAGCCGACCCAGCCAAGACCGGGGACATGCAGTTCGGCCCAGGCATGGGCGGCTTCGTGCGGCGTGCCGTCTTCGGTGGCAAAGAGATAGCCCGAGACATAGCGCGCGGGGATGGCGCGCGCCCGCGCGCAGGCGATCAGCGCATGGGCGTGGTCCTGGCAGACGCCCTCGCCCAAGGCCAGCGCCTCGGCGGCGGTGGTATGGGCATGGGTCACGCCGGGGCGGTAGGCGATGGCATCGGCGACGGCGGCGGACAGGGCGTGCGCGAGGCTGAGCGGGTCGGCGCCGGTGGCAGCATTCGCGAGGTCGGCCAGCGCCGCGTCGGTCCGGGTGGGCGCGGTTTCGCGAAGGTAGCAATCGGGCGCGACGGTTTCGCGATGGCCGCGCAGGACGCCCGAAAGGTCTTCCGTGTCCACCGTGCCGCGCACCCGGACCAGAACTTCGGTCACGGGCCCGGCGATGGTCCAGCCCTGGACCGTATCCCCTGCCCCGTCACGGTGACGCGCGCCTGCCGTGCCGCCCGAGACCGTGACCTCCCAGTCAAGGGTCTTCTGGCCCGTGAAGACCGAGGGCGCAAGGCGATGGCTTTGCACGACAGAACGGACGGGCGTGTCGTAGCTGTAGCGGGTCAGGTGATCGACGGTCAGCCGCATCAGCGCATCTCCCCGCTGAGGTAGGAGTCATGGATCGCGTTGGCCAGCGTCGCGGCCTCGGCGATGTAGCGGGTCAGGAATTCGTGCAGCCCCTCGTCGAAGATCGCCTCGACGGTGGCGGTCTCGATCCCGGCGGCAAGATGGCGGGCGGTCTCTTGCGCCTGCGTTTCGCGGCCATAGGCCTTGGCGAGACGGCCGAGGTGGTTCATCAGGCCCGCCGTGCAGGTGGCGAGCGAACGGGGCGACTGCGGGTTGCGGATCAGAAAATCGGCGATCTTGGCGGCCGTCACATCGCCGCCATAGGCCCAGTGGAAGGCGCGCTGCGCCCCCATGGCGCGCAGGAGCGTGGTCCATTGGTAATTGTCCAGACCGGAGCCGACGAAATCGACGCGGGGCAGAAGGACATAGTATTTCACATCCATCAGCCGGGCGGTGTTGTCGCCGCGTTCCAGGTAGTAGCCGATGTTCAGGAAGTTGAACCCGGGGCCGCGCAGGAGGGTCGCGTCGATCGCGCCGCGCAGCATGGCGGCGTGGCGCATGGTCCAGTCGGTGAGGCGCGAGAGTTCGAGCTTCGAGCGTTCCTCGCGTTCCAGCTGCTTCAGCTCCTGGAAGGCGGTGTTGAGCGCGTCCCAGACCTGGGTCGTCAGCGCGGTGCGGACGATGCGGCCGTTCTCGCGTGCGGCGGTGATGCAGCTGGCGATGGAAGACGGGTTGTCGCGGTCGAAGAACAGGAAGCTTTCGATGTTGCGCTGCACCGGGTCGCCGTATTTCCGTGCGAAGGCATGGGCCATGCCGGTGGCCTGCAACAGGCTGTCCCATTCGCTGCGGTAGCCATGGGCCGACGGCAGCAGGCTGATGCGGCTGCCGACTTCCAGAAGACGCGCGACGGTATCGGCGCGCTCCATGTAGCGGGCGATCCAGTAGAGGTTGGAGGCGGTGCGGCTCAGCATGCGTGGTGCCCCCTCATTCCGCCAGCACCCAGGTGTCCTTGACCCCGCCGCCCTGCGACGAGTTCACCACCAGCGAGCCTTCGGTCAGCGCAACGCGGGTCAGCCCGCCGGGGACCAGTTCGATCCGCTCGCCCACAAGGCAATAGGGCCTGAGGTCGACATGGCGGGGGGCGACGCCTTCCTCGACGAAGGTGGGAACGGTGGAAAGCGCGAGGGTCGGCTGGGCGATGTAGTTTCCCGGGTCCTCGGTCAGCTTGGCGCGGAAACGGTCGATCTCGTCGCGGCCAGCCTTCGGGCCGACCAGCATGCCATAGCCGCCGGAGCCGTGGACTTCCTTCACCACCAGGTCGGGCAAGTTCGCCAGCACATGCGCCAGATCGTCCGGCTTGCCGCATTGCCAGGTGGGGACGTTCTGCAGGATCGGTTCCTCGCCAAGGTAGAAGCGCACCATGTCGGGGACATAGGTGTAGACCGCCTTGTCGTCGGCCACCCCCGCCCCCGGCGCCGAGCAGATCGAGACGCCGCCGGAGCGGTAGACATCCATCAGCCCGGGGATGCCCAGCATGGAATCGGGGCGGAAGCACAGGGGGTCGAGAAAGGCGTCGTCGATCCGGCGGTAGATCACATCCACTCGCCGCGGGCCTTCGGTCGTGCGCATCCAGACATACTCGCCGTCGACAAAAAGGTCCTGCCCCTCGACCAGTTCGACCCCCATCAGATCGGCCAGAAGCGAATGTTCGTAATACGCGCTGTTGAAATGGCCCGGCGTCAGGATCACCACCGTCGGTTCGCCCTTGCACTTGGCGGGGGCGACGCTGGCCAGCGTCCGGCGCAGCTTCTCCGAGTAATTGTCGACAGGCTCGATCCGGTTCTCGCGGAAGAGGTCAGGGAACATCCGCATCATGATCTCGCGGGATTCCAGCATGTAGCTGACGCCGGAGGGCGTGCGGCAGTTGTCCTCCAGCACGTAGAATTCCTCCGGCCCGGTGCGAACGATGTCGACGCCGACGATGTGGGAATAGACCCCCTTCGGCGGCACGAAGCCCGCGACGGACTTCTCATAGGCCTCGTTCTGGTAGACGAGCCGCGCGGGGATGCGGCCCGCCCGGATGATCTCGCCCCGCCCGTAGACATCGACAAGGAAGGCGTTCAGCGCGCGGGCCCGCTGCTTTATCCCGCGTTCCAGCCGCGCCCATTCCGACCCGGAGAAGACCCTTGGAAACATGTCGAACGGGATCAGCCGGTCGGGGTCGCCGCCTTCGCCATAGACCGCAAAGGTGATGCCGATCCGGCGGAACAGCGCCTCGGCCTCGGCCTGCTTCAGGCTGCGCAGTTCCTGCGGCATGGTCGCGACCCAGTCTTTCAGCCGCGCATAGGGGATGCGGACCTCTGTCTCGACTCCTGGCCCCTGGAACATTTCGTTGAACTGCGCCACCGCTTCCCCCGCACTGCCCTGCCCCCGAATAGAGCAGAGCCACGACGCGGCGGGAAGCGTTTCCGTGGCCCCGGCGCCCGCGGCATGACCATTTGCCCAAGATTTGTGCAGCCCGGTCGCCGGGCAGCGGTCAGCCCAACCGGACCCGCGCATGGCTGCGGCCAGGCACATGGTCGTTTGCCCGGCCCTTGAACAAGCGCGGGAGGCGCGCCCGACTTCGCGCAAGGGAACCAGGCCATTGATTTCCGGCGATTTCATCAAAGCCAGCCGGGCACCCCATTGCGCGCCTGGCAGGTGCCCGGACTCCCGTCATCGACAACGACACCGGGGGCAAGGTTCGCCATATCCGCGATGTGCGCCCGGGTCGGGGTGGGCAGGGCATATTCCGATGCGGAAAAGCCGTCTGGCCAGCCAGAGGCCGGGTTGGCCACCGCGCCAGTGCTTTCCATATCCTGCCGCGCTGAACGTGCCGCTGATGCCAACCCGGGCCGAGGCGTCGGCAAGGGAGGTGCGCGCTTGGCGGGAGACGTTGTCGTCAGGACCGCCGCCGGTCGTCGGGCAGCGCCGCGCGGTAACCCACTGCGTGGCCTGGGTCTTCGCGGCTTGAGTTTGCCGCGCGTCCCCAATACACCTTCTGGCATCAAGGAAGGACCGCCGCCATGCGCATTCATCAGGATCTGGCCGACACGATCGGGAACACGCCGCTTCTGAAGCTGAAGAAGGCTTCGGAAATGACCGGCTGCACGATCCTCGGCAAGGCCGAATTCATGAACCCCGGTCAGTCGGTCAAGGATCGGGCGGCGCTTTACATCATCAAGGATGCCATCGCGAAGGGTCAGCTGAAGCCGGGCGGGACGATTGTCGAGGGGACGGCGGGCAATACCGGGATCGGGCTGGCGCTGGTCGGCGCGTCGATGGGGTTCCGCACGGTGATCGTCATCCCCGAGACGCAGAGCCAGGAAAAGAAAGACATGCTGCGTCTGGCGGGAGCCGAGCTGGTGCAGGTTCCGGCGGCGCCCTATCGCAACCCGAACAACTATGTCCGCTATTCCGGCCGCCTGGCCGAAGCGCTGGCCAAGAGCGAACCGAACGGGGCGATCTGGGCCAACCAGTTCGACAACGTGGCAAACCGCCAGGCGCATATCGAGACGACCGGGCCGGAAATCTGGGAAGAGACCGGCGGGAATGTTGACGGCTTCATCTGCGCGGTGGGATCGGGGGGCACGCTGGCGGGCGTCGGCATGGCCTTGCAGCCGAAGGGCGTGAAGATCGGCCTGGCCGACCCTGAAGGCGCAGCACTGCACAGCTTTTACACCACGGGCAAGCTGGATGCCCCCGGCACCTCGATCACCGAAGGCATCGGGCAGGGACGGATCACGGCGAACCTGGAAGGCTTCACACCCGATTTCAGCTACCGCATCCCGGATGCCGAGGCACTGCCGATCATCTTCGACCTTCTGACCGACGAGGGCCTCTGCATGGGCGGCTCGACCGGGATCAACATCGCGGGTGCCATCCGCATGGCGCGCGACATGGGGCCGGGCAAGACCATCGTCACCATCCTGTGCGACTATGGCAGCCGCTACCAGTCGAAGATCTACAACCCCACCTTCCTGCGCGAGAAGGGCCTGCCGGTTCCCGACTGGCTTGACCGCGCGGGCCGGGCGATCCCCACGGTTTACGAAGACGCATGAGGCGGCTTCTCCTCTGGTTTGGCCTCGTGCTGGCGCTGGCGGCGGCGCCGGTCGTGGCGCAGGACCAGACCGGAGAGAACGCGCCGACGGTCGCTGAACCGGGAACGGACGGGGCGGCACTGGACTATGCGCTCTGGGAGCGCATGGCCGAACGGGCCGAGACCGAGATCGAGAACCGCAACACCGCGACCGAGCGGATGGAGGAAATCCGCACGCAACTGGCAAAGTGGCGGGCAGCGTTGCAGAACGCGCAAAGCGCGAACTCGGCCCGGATCGCCACGCTGCGCCAGCAGATCGACGCGCTGGGCCCCGCTCCGGCGGAAGGGGCCACCGAGGCGGACGAGATTTCCGCCCGCAGGCAGGAGCTGGCCAGCCAGCTGGTGAAGGCCCAGGCCCCCGGGATCGCGGCAGAAGAGGCCTACCGGCGCGCGGATGGCCTGATCGACGAAATCGACCGCACCCTGCGCGAACGCCAGGCCGACCAGCTTCTGCAGCTCTGGCCCTCGCCGCTGAACCCCGGCAACTGGCCCGAGGCCGCCATCGGCTTTGCCGACACGGTGCAGCGGCTCTGGGACGAGACGACCGAGGCCTGGGATGACCCGAAAGCGCGCGGCGAGCTGTTCGACAACCTGCCGCTGATCATCGTGCTGGTGATCGTGGCCGTCGCCCTGGTGGTCTATGTGCGGCGCTGGATCGAACGCTTTGCGGAACGCCTGCAACAGGGTGCATCGGTGCGGGGTCGGCATTTCTGGGCGCTGATCGCCTCGCTGGGCGGGATCGTGCTGCCGACGCTGGGCGTGATTGCTTTGTCCTGGGCGCTTCTGGCCAGCGGCATGGTGGGCGAGGTCGGCAGCCTGATCGCGCTGGCCCTGCCCTTTGCCGGCTTCGTGGTGTTTTCGGCTGCCTGGCTTGGCGCGCGGGCCTTCCCTCGCCTGCAGGGCGAGGGCGCAGTCCTGCCCCTACCGCCAGAACGGCGGGCCGAAGGGCGATTCCTCTCGGTCCTGATGGGGCTGGTCATTGCCGCCAACATGCTGCGCAGCGCGGCGATGGATGCACAGGCCTATTCCGACGCCACCACATCGGTGATGTCCTTCCCGATCCTTCTGACCGGCGGCTTGGTGCTGATGCGACTGGGCCGAACCCTGCGCAAGACGCGCGAGACCGACGACAAGAGCGCCAGTTATTCGCTGCGGCTGATCCAGCTTCTGGCGCGGGGCTTGACGGCCCTTGGCGCACTTGGGCCGGTGCTTGCCGCCTTCGGCTATGTCCAGGCGGCCGAAGCGGTGATCTATCCGGCGATGATGTCCTTCGCGCTGGTGACGTTCCTGTTCATCCTGCAGCGGCTGCTCGGCGATGCCTGGGCGCTGATCACCAGGCAGGAGGAAGCCGGGCGCGACGCGCTGGTGCCCGTGCTTGCGGGGTTCGTGCTGTCCATCGCCTCGCTGCCGGTGCTGGCGCTGATCTGGGGCGCGCGGTTTTCCGACCTGACCGAGCTTTGGACGCGTTTCACCGAGGGCTTCCAGCTGGGAAGCACGAAGATCTCGCCCAGCAATTTCATGGTCTTCGCCATTCTGTTTGTCATCGGCTACATGCTGACACGGCTGTTCCAGGGCGCCCTGCGCAGCACGATCCTGCCGAAGACGAAGATGGACCAGGGCGGGCAAACTGCACTGGTCGCGGGGGTGGGCTACGTCGGCGTTTTCCTTGCCGCGCTGATCGCGATCAATGCCGCCGGGATCGACCTTTCGGGCCTGGCCATCGTCGCCGGTGCGCTGTCGGTCGGTATCGGTTTCGGCCTGCAGCAGATCGTGTCGAACTTCATTTCGGGCATCATCCTTCTGGTTGAACGCCCCGTCAGCGAGGGCGACTGGATCGAGGTCGGCGGCGTGCAGGGCAAGGTCCGGGCGATTTCGGTGCGATCGACCCGGATCGAGACCTTCGACCGCAACGATGTGATCGTGCCGAACGCCGACCTCATCACGGGCCGGGTGACGAACTGGACAAGGTTCAACCTGTCGGGCCGTATCATCGTGCCGGTTGCGGTGGCGCTGGGGTCCGACACCCGCAAGGTCGAGACTATCCTGAAGCAGATTGCCGAGGAACAGCCCCTGGCCATCCTGAACCCGCCGCCGGTTGTGGCCTTCATGGGCTACACGCCCACCCAGCTGACCTTCGAGATCCGGGTGATCCTGCGCGACGTGAACTTCGGCCTGCAGGTGCGCAGCGACATGAACCACCGGATCATGCAACGCCTGACCGAGGAAGGCATCCATATCATGCCGCCCCCCGCCCCGCCGGCCGAGCCCGACCCGGTGAAGACGGCGGAAACCGTCCTCGCGCTGGCCGATCTGGTCGAGCGGGACAGAGCGCCGGTCAAGCGCAGGCCCGTGCGCCCGACGACATCCGACGTGAAGGGATCCGAACGGTGACGGAGCTGCTTTTTCGCGACGACGCCTACCAGACCGCGGCCGACTGCCGGGTGATCGGGCACACGCCGGAAGGCGGCATTCTGGTCGACCGGTCGGTGTTCTATGCCACCGGCGGCGGCCAGCCCGGCGACAGCGGCATGCTCGACTGGGGCGGAACGCGGATGCCGATCGCGACCGCCCTGAAGACTGCGGGCGGGATCGCCCTTGTCCCCGCCGAGCCGATGCCGATGCCCCCGGTGGGCGCGCCCGCCCGCCAGCTGATCGACTGGGGCCGCCGCCACCGGCACATGCGGGTCCACACCGCGCTGCACCTCCTCTCGGTGGTGATCCCCCTGCCGGTGACGGGCGGCCAGATCGGGGCGGACAAGGGGCGGCTCGACTTTGACATGCCCGAGCCGCCGGGCGACGTGGCGGCACTGGAAGAGGCGCTGAACAGCCTCATCGAGCGTGACCTGACCGTGGGCGAGCAGTGGATCACCGACGAGGAACTCCTGGCCAGTCCGGGGCTGGTCAAGACCATGTCGGTGCGCCCGCCCCAGGGCCAGGGCCGGGTGCGGCTGGTGCGGATCACCGACGGCGCGGCGCTGATCGACCTGCAGCCCTGCGGCGGCACCCATGTCCGCCGCACGGGCGAGATCGGCCGTGTCGAGATCGGCAAGATCGAGAACAAGGGCCGCCAGAACCGCCGGGTCGCGATCACCCTGACCTGAGCGGGGATCGGTGCCGGACTGCGGCGATGTGGCGGCACGCCCCGACACCGTAAGTCTGCCGGTCCGCGTGCCCACAAAACCCGGAAGGCCCAAGATAGCCCCTTGAACAGCGCGGCAAAGCCGGGGTATCAGCGCGCCTGACGGACAGTTGGCCGAGTGGTCGAAGGCGCACGCCTGGAAAGTGTGTAGGCGGGGAACCGTCTCGAGGGTTCGAATCCCTCACTGTCCGCCACCCTCAAGTGATCTGATATTGAGCCCGCCTTGGGAGGGTCGGTGTCGGCGGATTGCCCGCACGTTTCGACGTTTTCCGGCCCTTGGGGACCGGAGAACACTGGCGAGATGCTGGCCCGGAAGAGCGCGAGCCCGGATTGGCCTCGGGCGGGACACGGTTTGAAGCGGCGCCTGTTGCGGCGCGCCCGCTTTGGAGAACGGTCCGACCAGTGACGCCGGGATGAGGACGGACAGCCCCGTCGACGATGCGAGCCTTGTTCCACCAGACGCGCAGGTGGCGGAGGGTAGGAAGGTGATCACCGGGCATTGGGTTGCCTCCTGCCCACTCCGCACGACAAGGCCAAGCGCGAAGGGCATGAGGTCTCCGCGCCGGACGGGACGCGGACCATCGGGATGCGACTGCGCGCAATGGCCCACGACCCTGAAGGGCGCCACGGCATCGCGCCTGGCGGACGATGCGTAGCAGCCTCAATGCAAACCGAACTCGCCCATCAGGCGCCGTCGCATCGTGACAAAGCGCCCCTCGCTTCGATCCCGTGGCCGCGGGAGATCGACGTCGATCAGGCGGGGGAGCGACGGCTTGTCCCTAGGCAGCACGAGAACACGGTCAGCCAGGAAGATCGCTTCCTCGAGATCGTGGGTCACGAGGACCATGGTAACTTTCTCCTCTCGCCATATCCGGGCTAGTTCCTCCTGCATGGTCAGCTTGGTCATGGCATCCAGCGCTCCGAGCGGTTCGTCCAGGAGCAGGATTTCCGGTTGCACGGTCAGGGCCCGGGCGATTCCGACGCGCTGCGCCATGCCACCGGAAAGCTGCCGCGGGTAGGCAGTTTCGAACTCTGCCAGGCCCACCAGACGGATGTAATGCCGGGCACGGGTCTCGGCGTCGGACCGCGGCACGCCGCGCACGGTGAGGCCGAAGGTGACGTTGCCGAGCACCGTGAGCCAGGGCAGCAGGCGCGGTTCCTGGAAGATGATCGCACGCTCGGTGCCGACGCCATGGACCGGGCGGCCGTCGATCAGGACTAGGCCCGCATCCGGAGTGTCAAGGCCGGCGAGGATGCGCAGAAGGGTGGTCTTGCCGCAGCCAGATGGGCCGACGATTGCCAGCGCTTCGCCGCTGCGGATGTCGAGGTGCAGGTTCCGCAATACGTTCAGACGCTGGCCGTTCAGCGCGAAGGACTTGGAGAGGTCACGGACCGTGACCTCTCCGCGGCGGGTTGTTTCCACCAGGTTCATCATCTGCCTCAGTTGGTGACGGGCGCATCGCCCGTGGTGTAGAGGATGTCCTTCGCCACAAGCTTGCCCTTCTCGACGGCACCCTGACGTTCAAGGACGTCGATCCAGAACTGGACGTCGCGTTCCACCGGCAACCCGCCCGCCCGCACTCCATAGCCCGCGAAGTACTGGGCCACATCGGCATTCTCGCCCCGCTCGGCCAGCACCTTCGCGAAGATCGCCTTCGTCTCTTCGGGGTGCTCCCGGGCATAGTCGAGAGCCTTCACGGACCCGTCGACGAAGGCCCTTGCCTCTGCGGGATGTTCGGCGATCCAGTCACGGCGCAGGACGACGAAGCCCCCGGCGATCTCGCCAAGCACGTCGGTGTCGTCGAACACCGCACGCAGGCCCCCGGTCTTCAGCGCGGCCCCGGTGAAGGTGGTCTGCCAGTAGCCGAAGGCCGAGACGTCGACCTGGCCCGAGCGCAGCACCTGTTCCAGTTGGGGGCCCGGCACGACGATCAGGTTCGCGCTGTCCTCGGGCAGGCCCTTCTGGTGCAGGGCCTCGCGAACGGCATAGTCGAGGTGCGCGCCCAGCGTGTTCACCGCCACGGTCTTGCCAACGATGTCCTCGACGGATTTGATCGGACTGTCTTCCAGCACATAGAAGACCGACTGCACCTCGTCGTTGATGCCGTTCGACGGGTAGGCGGCGACGAAATCGTTGCCTGCCGCGATGGAGTTCAGGACGGCGGCGGTGGCAGCCGAGCCAAGCTCCACGCTGCCGCCGGCGAGAGCGACGAGCGAGGCGGGGCCACCCTGGGCGTAGCCGACGTTTTCCAGCGTGATGCCGGTGCCGTCGAAGTAGCCAAGCTCGGCGGCCAGTTCATGGGCGGAAAGGCCGCCCTGGCTGGCAAGGTAGCGGATGGTCACATCGGCCGAGGCCGGGCTGAGCGAAAGGCCAAGCGCGGTGGACAGCGCAAGGGTGCGGAATGAGAGCGTCATGACGGTTTCCTTTGGTTGAAGGGATCAGCGGTTGATCTCCGCCCAGCGGCAGAGACGGCGCTGGAGCGTGACGAGGGCGGCATTGGCGGTCAGGCCAAGCGCGGCGAGGAGGAAGATCGCCGCGAACATCTGCGGGATCTGGAAGTTGTACTGGGCGTTCATCACCTGGAACCCCA
>NZ_JAEULP010000081.1 GCF_016792905.1 Tabrizicola sp. | reverse complement strand
CGATCTCCCGCTGGCTCGTGCCCCGGCGATGCTCCGCAAAGATCACCGCACGCTCGCATGCGTCCAGATGCCGCCCCCGCCTCTCCATCGCAACCCCCCTCCAAACCTCAGGTGTTGCGTTCCTTTCTAGAGGCTAAGGTTTCTTAACCCGCGCTTCCGGAGCCGCTCGTCGGCGAACGAGGAGCGGTCACTTGCGCCAGCGGGTGAAACCGAAGCCCATGTAATCGCGCTGGTAGGTATCGGCTGCGGCGGTTTCCAGAGTCTCTTCCCAGATCGTCAGAAGCGCGGCTTCGGCAGGGTCTGGGGTGATCGAGGGTGGCGCAACCCCGGCCTCGGCGGCGAGATTGGCGAGGCCTTCGACCAGGCGATCCTCGCGCAACAGATAGTCGAGCGGCTGGAAGCTGGCAAAGCCCTGGACGAGGGCGGTCTGGCTGGCGAGGCCGGGATCGACGCGGGCGCCGGTCTGGCCGCCCACGGCAAGGCGGCAGTAGGTCAGGAAGATCAGGAAGGCGGCGCGTTCGGCCTCGGCCGTCGCGAAGGGCTCACCCGGCGGCTGCAACTCGGCCAGGAAGCCGTTGATCAGGATACGGCGCAGGTCCGGTGCCTCTCCCATCACGATCTTCTGGCGGAAGGCGGCGTGGGCGCGCAGGAGCGGGTGACGCAGCACGGTGAAACTGCGATGGCCGGGGTGCCTGCGCTTCCACTGGCGGAGCGATTTCTGCTCAAAACCCTCGGACACCGGACCCAGCGCCGCGAACCAGTCACGGACCGCGGCCTCTGGGCCGGAACGGATCGGCAAGAACAGGAGCCCCGCGTCGGAGGCGAGCGCGGTGGGCACGCCAGCGGCGCGACGCGGCTCGAAACTGGGAGTGCGGCCCAGGTTGAAGACGTCGACGGCGGCAATGGCTTCGGCCAGGGCATCGGGGTTTTCCAGCTTGTCTTCCAGCGGCCCGGGGTTCTGCTTCTTCAGGGTGTCGTCCAGCGCTTTCAGCCGGGCTTCGACGCCGAGGAAGGCGGCGAGGCCGTTGATCACATCGAGCGAGCCCAGGTCCTCGTAGTCGAGGTAGAAGGCCGTTTGCCCCGTGGTTTGCAGGGCATGGAGCAGGGTCAGCTGGAAGGCCTGGATATACTGCAGGTGCTGGAGGAACTCCGCCACGTCGAAGCGGACCTTCGCCGTCTTCAGCCGCCGGGCGTTGGTCAGCTTCCACTGGTCGGTCGCCTGGGCGATCTTCCAGCTGACATAGCTTTCCAGCGGGTTGCGGGTGAGGATGATCTTGGCGCAGGCAGGGTCGGGCAGCACGTCGTCGAGGATGCGCAGGTCGTGGTCGTGGAAGAAGCGGAAGCCCGGCAGGCCATCGGTTTCCTCGCGCAGCTTGCGCAAGAGCGGTCGCGGGTCGCGGTCGCGCTCCTCGATCGTGATGCCGAACAGCTCGGTCCGGTCCTTCTTGCCCAGGATGTAGCGGTTGAAGACCTCGCCATGGCTGACCACGCCGGGCAGCGCGTTCAGGTTCGCCTCCAAGAGGTTCGAGCCGGTGCGCATTTCGGCGAAGACGACGAAGGAGTGGAAACGGCGCATCTCAGCGGACGATCCGCGGGCGGGCGAAGGGCTGGTCGGGCTGTGCAAGTTCGGCATCCGACGGGAAATCGCCCATCAGGACCGGGGCCATGCCCTGATTGCGCAGGTCCTGCAGGAACGAGCCGAAGCCCTGCAGCGGGATCAGCCGCGGCAGGTCGGTCACGCGATGCGCGGCGCGGGGGTTCAGAAGGTCGACCAGCTGTTCCAGGGGTTCGGCAGGGTTCTCGATGAATTCTGCAAGCGACCAGATGCGGACGTTGGCCTTGGTTTCGGCGCCGTTCACTTCCTGCAGGAAATCAGATTCCACCTTTTGCAGGCGGGCGGCCTCCGGGCGGACCTCGGCGGCGCTGCGACCGGACAGCCAGAGCGGCACCGCGAAGGCGCCGGTCACGGCGAAGATGGTGGCATTCGGGTCGCTGGCAAGGAAGGGGGCGATGTCCTGTTCATCGGCGGGGCCGAACTGGAAGACCTGCGTTTCGCCGCGCGTGTTCCAGATCAGGTTCGTGAGGAAGCTTTTCGGGTTGTAGTCGCGCAAGGTCGGGCTGTCGGAGAGGCCGCCCTTGAAGATGCTTTCGCCGCCCGCAAACTCGGCACGGTCGAAGGCGAAGAGATGGCCATGGACACGGGCGTCAAGCGCCCGGGCCAGCCAGGGCTGGAAGTCATGGAACAGCTCGGCAAAGCCCGAAAAGACGCCGTAGGGCGCGGCGGAGCGGGTGCCTCCCCGGGCGCGGATCGGGAATCGGCTTTGCATGTAAAGGCCGGGGCGGCCTTTCACGCGGCGTTCGACCGCCTTGGCAAAGAGCCGGTTGATCTTGCCGGGGCTCGCCTCGGCCGGCAGAGCGCGGTCGCCCTCGGGGGCAAGGAAGGTGCGGTAAAGGAGGTCAGCCTCGGGCCAGATCTTGCGGGCGATGAAGGCGTCGGTCTGGCGGAGAAGATGCAGGTGGTCGTCGTAGAAGGTGTAGGGACGGCCCTGGTAGTCGAATTTCGACAGCGTCAGCGAGCGGCTTTCGATGCGGGAGGAAACCTGGCGGACGAGGCTTTGGAAATAGCTCTCATCGGGGATCCAGACGCGGCGGAAGTAGCGGTCGAGCGCGGGGCGGTCGGGGTGGGCGAGGATGGCTTGCATAGTGGGGCGGGTCAGGCACCACCACTGGCTGCCGAGATGGGGGGTGAGCCCTGCGGGCATGCGGCGGCGGAAGCGCAGCGCGCGTTGCAGCGTGACGTAGCCGTCGAACAGGCGGCGCTGGCGTTTCCACGAGAATGGGAAGCGGAGGGTGAAGCGTTCCTCATTCAGGCCACCGATGGTCCAGCCGACATCCGCCGTGGTGACGCTTTCGATGAAATCGGTGTCGGGGTGCTGGCCAAGATGGGCTTGCAGGGCGCCGACCGGGCGGATCGGCAGGCAGGAGCCGGAGGCGAGGAGGATGTGGGAGACGCCGGGGAAGTCGGCCAGCATCTGTGCGCTGGCGTCGAGGGTGGCCTGGACGATGCCGAAGCTGCCCCATTCGCAGGGGGAGCGGGGGGAGAAGCGGATGTCGGGAAGGTCTTTCAGCGCGGTTTGCAGGCCGTCGAACTGATCCTGCGGGGTGCGGGCATCGACGTGGATCACCACCGGGCAGCCATGTTCGGCCCAGTGCCGGGCAAGCTGCGCGGCGCGGTCGAGGGCGGCATGACAGAGCATGACGACGCCCAGAGTGCCCGCCTGCGTCACGCCCAGTTTCCTTTCGACATCAGGCCCAGCACCTCCAGCTGGCGCCAGTTGACATATTTCTCGCTCCAATTGCACCAGAGATCGCGCTCGCGGGCGATGCCTTCGCGGTAGGCGCGGTATTCGTGGCTTTCGGC
>NZ_JAEULP010000076.1 GCF_016792905.1 Tabrizicola sp. | reverse complement strand
GGGGGTTGTCCCCCCCCACTACCCCCGGGTGTGGCGGGGGGTGTCGCCCTGGCCGCGCCCCCGGGGGGGCGGCCGGTCGGGGGGGGGGGGTGCCCGCCGTTCCACGGGGTGGGGGGGCCCCCCCCCACCCCCCCCCCCCGTCGGGGGGGCCCCCCCCCGACTCCCTGTTCAAGCGGCTTGCACCAGCGCGGCGATCTCGGCCGCGAAGGCGTGGGCGATCCAGGGCATCAGCGCCTGGACATCGGCGGTTTCCACCGTCGAACCGCACCAGATGCGCAGGCCGGGCGGCGCGTCGCGATAGGCGCCGAGGTCGAAGCCCGCGCCCGCCTTCTCGATCCGCTTGGCGACGGCCTTGGCGAAAGCCTCGCCATCGGTGATGCGGGGATCTGTGAACTTGAGACAGACGCTGGTGGTCGAGGCGGTCACCGGGTCTTCGGCAAGGTTCGCAATCCAGGGGTTTGCGGCGCAAAAGTCATGAACGACCTTCGCGTTGGCATTCGCCCGGGCGATCAGGCCTTTCAGCCCGCCAACAGACTTCGCCCATTTCAGCGCGACAAGGTAATCCTCGTTCGCGAGCATCGAGGGCGTATTGATCGTCTCGCCCTGGAAGATGCCTTCGATCAACTTGCCCTTGGCGGTCAGCCGGAAGATTTTCGGCAGCGGCCAGGCGGGGGTGTAGCTCTCCAGCCGCTCCACCGCGCGCGGCGACAGGATGATCACCCCATGCGCGCCCTCGCCCCCCAGAACCTTCTGCCAGGAGAAGGTGGTGACGTCGAGTTTCGCCCAGGGCAGGTCCATGGCGAAGGCGGCAGAAGTCGCGTCGCAGATCGTGAGGCCAGCGCGGTTCGCCGGGATCGCATCGCCGTTCGGCAGGCGGACGCCCGAGGTGGTGCCGTTCCAGGTGAAGACGACATCCTTGTCGAAGTCCACGTCGCGCAGGTCCACGATCTGCCCGTAGGGCGCGATGCGGACCCTGGCGTCGAGCTTCAGCTGCTTGACCACATCCGTGACCCAGCCCTCGCCGAAGCTCTCCCAGGCCAGCATCTCCACCGGGCGCTGCCCGAGAAGCGACCAAAGGGCCATTTCGACGGCGCCAGTGTCCGAGGCCGGGACGATGCCGATCCGGTAGTCGGCGGGAACGCCAAGGATGTCGCGGGTGAGGTCGATCGCCTCTTTCAGCTTGGCCTTGCCAACCGCAGCGCGGTGCGACCGCCCGAGGGGCGCGTCAGCCAGCATGTCGAGGGAGAAACCGGGGATCTTGGCGCAGGGGCCAGAGGAGAAGCGCGGGTTGGCCGGGCGCTTGGCCGGCGGGGTCAGATCAGTCATGGTAGCCTTCCAGCTAAAAGCCCTTCGTTGGGGAAGGGTGTCCCGCTGCCTTGGCTAAAGACCCGCCCGCTCTGGCGCAAGCGGGAAAATCGCGCTAATCCGCCGCTTGGTCGCAAAAAAGCGACAGCGCCGTTCACTATCGGAAACCCGCCCCATGCATGTCGTCACCCTTCTGACCAACCCCGAGACGCCGGTGCTGGAGCGGGTGACGGTGGAGTCCCTGCGCAATGCCTGGGGCGGGGGCGCTGCACGCTGGCTTGATCCCGGCGTGGCGGCGGAGTTCGATCTGGACCATGTGCCGGAGAACCGCTGGCAGGTCTGGGAGGGCTTGCAGGCGCTGCGGGTGGACATGGCGGTGCAGAACGCCCAGGGGCGGAAGAAGCGCCTGCTGATCGCCGACATGGATTCGACGATGATCCGGCAGGAATGCATCGACGAACTGGCCGACGAAGCCGGGGTGGGTGCGCATGTGGCCCGGATCACCGCGCGGGCGATGAACGGGGAACTCGACTTCGAAGGCGCGCTGCGCGAGCGGGTGGGGCTGTTGAAGGGCCTGCCGGAAGCGGTGATCGCCCGCGTCCTGCGCGACCGGATCACGCTGATGCCGGGGGGCCGGGTGCTTCTGGCGACGATGAAGGCGAGCGGTGCCCATGCGGCGCTGGTGTCGGGCGGGTTCACCGCCTTCACCTCGGCGGTCGCCGGGTTGCTAGGTTTCGACGAGAACAGGGCGAACACCTTGCATCTCGCCGACGGTCAACTGACCGGCACGGTGGCCGAACCGATCCTTGGCAAGGAGGCCAAGCTTCAGGCCCTGCAAGAGATCACCGCGCGGCTGCGGATCACGCCGGCCGATGCCATCGCGGTGGGGGACGGCGCGAACGACCTGCCGATGCTTCTGGCCGCAGGCACGGGCGTGGCGCTCCACGCCAAGCCGCGGGTGCAGGCCGAGTGCGACATACGGGTGAACCACGGCGACCTGACCGCGCTTCTCTACCTGCAGGGCTATTCCCGCGACGAGTTCGCCGCATGAAGGTCCGCCCTGCGACGCCGGATGACGTTCCGGACATGACCGAGGTGCTGAACGCCGTCATCGCGCTGGGTGGAACCACGGCCCATGAGACGCCGAAATCCCAGGCGCAGGTTCTGCGTGACTATGTCGACGGGCCGGACGTCCTGTCTTCGGTGGTGGCCGAGGAGAACAGCCGGGTCATCGCCTGGCAGTCCGTCGGCCTTTGGAAGGGCGATCCGCATATCGGCAGCTTCACCGCCCCCTGGCTCCAGGCGCGTGGCGCGGGATCCCGCATGTTTCCGCTGACCTGCGCCCGTCTACGCGAGAGGGGCATCGGCTACGTCATCGCGCATATCCGCGCCGACAATGTGCCGGGCCTGGCGTACTACGCCCGGATCGGCTTTCGCGACATCGGGCATGACGCCGACTTTGCCCTGGGCGACGGCCGCAAGGTCGGGCGGGTCCACCGGCGATTCGACCTGTAGCAGGCGGCAGGCCCCTGCCCCGCGCAGCCATCCGGCAGTCGCGCCCCTTGCGGGGACGCCGCGTCCGTGAAAACCATCGGGGATGAAGTCGAGGACCCGCATCTCGGTGCACCAGACGCAGCGCATGGCGCTGACCACCGGGCTTGCGACCTCGATCCGCATCCTGCGCGCCGATGCGGCGGGCCTCAGCCGCTATCTGGAAGAACAGTCGGCGGAGAACCCCCAGATCATCCTGACCCGGCCGCAGGTGCAGGAATGGCTGCCGCGCTGGAAATCGGCCTTCGCCTCGGATGCCGAACGACCCGAGCAGGAGGCCGGCGGGCCGAGCCTCGTGTCGCATGTGCTGGGCATGATCGAAGCCCTGCGCCTTGATGCGACCGAAAGCCGGATCGCCATGGCGCTTGCCGAGGCGCTGGAGCCGACCGGCTGGATCGGCCGGGCGCTTCCGGCGATTGCCGGGCAATTGGGGGTGGGACTTCCTGCCGTCGAAAGCGTGCTGCGGCGATTGCAGGAGCGGGCGGAACCGACCGGCCTCTTCGCCCGCAACCTGGCCGAATGCCTCCGGTTGCAGGCCGAGGAGGCGGGCGAGCTGGACCGGCCGATGACAGCATTGCTGTCCCGTCTCGACCTGCTGGCGAAGGGTGAGATCGACCGCATCGCGCGCGAGGCCGGGCTGGAGCTTGCCGACCTGCGCCAGGCCTTCGGGCGGATGCGCAGCTATGACCCGAAGCCGGGCGCCGGGTTCGAAGCCTTCACCGCCCCGGTGCGCGAGCCCGACCTGATCGCCGAAAAGGGGGCGGCGGGCTGGATCGTGTCCTTGAACCGTTCGGCCCTGCCCTCGGTCTCGGTCGCGGAAGGCCGGGCCAAGGGCCGGGCCGAGGCGCGGGCCCTGATCAAGATGATCGAGGGGCGGAATGCCACGCTCCTTTCGGTCGGGCAGGACATCCTGCACCGCCAGACGGGCGCACTGGAGGCGGGCCTTGGCGCATTGGTGCCGATGACTATGGCGGAAGTGGCAAGCGCTGTCGGGCTGCACGAAGGCACGATCAGCCGGGTCGTCGCGGGCACGTCGGTCGACACCCCGCGCGGCACCTGGTGGCTGCGGGCGCTGTTCACCAAGGCCGTCCACGAAGGCGGCCCGGCGGCGGGCGCCTTGCGCGACCGGCTGGCCAAACTGGTGGCCGAGGAAGACCCCGACCACCCGCTTTCGGACGACGCGCTGGCCGCAGCGCTGGCCGAGGGCGGCGCGCCCATCGCCCGGCGCACGGTCGCGAAATACCGCGCGATGCTCAACCTTCCCCCCGCGCACCGGCGCAGGCGGCGGCATTGATGTCGCTTCCGGGGCTGACAGCGGCGTGAACCTGCACTAGCTGGCGGAAGACGAGGCGGGTTCAGGGGCGGGCATGGCGATCTTTCTGGGTGTCGATACCGGGGGCACCTACACCGATGCGGTGATCCTGGACGAGGCGGCGAACACCGTCCTCGGCAAGGCCAAGGCGCTGACCTCGCGCCACGACCTCGCGGTCGGGATCGGCGCGGCGGTGGATGCGGCGATCGCGGCGGCGGGCGTGGGTGCGGCGGACGTCGCGCTGGTGTCCCTGTCCACCACGCTTGCGACGAACGCCTTGGTCGAGGGTCAGGGCGCGCGGGTGGCCTTGGTCTTCATCGGCTTCGACGATGCCGACCTTGGTCGCAGCGGGCTGACCGAAGCGCTGAAGGGTGATCCCGTCGTCAAGCTGCCGGGCGGACATACCCATGCCGGGACGGAAGTCGCCGAACTGGACCTGTCGCTTCTGGAACTGCTGGTGCGCGAACTGGGCGACGAGGTTTCCGGCTTTGCCGTGGCCTCGCAATTCGCCACCCGCAACCCCGCGCACGAGATCGCCGCGCGCGACCTGATCCGCCGGGTGACAGGCCGCCCCGTGACCTGTTCGCACGAATTGTCGGCCAACCTGAACGGCCCGAAACGCGCCCTGACCGCCGTCCTGAACGCCCGGCTGATCGGGATGATCGACCGGCTGGTCGCGGCTTGTGAACGGCATCTGGTGCAGGTCGGCATCGACGCCCCCCTGATGGTCGTCCGCGGCGACGGGGCGCTGATTTCCGCCGCCATGGTCCGCGAACGCCCGATCGAGACCATACTCTCCGGTCCCGCCGCCTCGATCGTCGGCGCGCGCTGGCTGACCGGGGCGTCGGACGCGCTGGTCTCGGACATCGGCGGCACCACGACGGATGTGGCGCTTCTGCGCGACGGCCTGCCCGAGATCGACCCCGAGGGCGCCCGCGTCGGCGGCTTCCGCACCATGGTCGAGGCGGTGGCGATGCGCACCACCGGCCTTGGCGGCGACAGCGAGGTGCATCTGGTGACGGAGGGCCTGAAGGGCGGCTTGCGCCTTGGCCCCCGCCGCCTGATGCCGGTCTCGCTCCTCGCGGTGGACCACGGCCCGATGGTCCATGCAGCACTCGACCGCTGGCTTTCGACCGAGGCGGTGGGCGAGATGGACGGCCGCTTCGTCCTGCCGATGACCGGGCAGCGCGGGGGCCTGAACGCCCGCGAACTGGCCGTGCTGGAGCGGATCACCCAGCCCATGCCGATGGCCTCTGCCCTGACCTCGCGGCTGGAAGTTGCGGCGCTGGAACGGCTGGTGGCGCGGGGGCTCGTCATGATCTGCGGCGTCACGCCCTCGGACGCCGCGCATGTGCTGGGGCGGCTGGACAGCTGGGACGGCGCGGCGGCGGAAAAGGCCCTGCGCCTGGTCGCCAAACGGCGCACCGGGGCGGGGGAACGCTTCGCCACCGGGCCGCAGGTCCTTGCGCAAGCCGTTGTCGACCAGCTGACACAACAGACGGTCGATTGTCTGCTGGAAGCAGCCTTCGGCGAGGACGCAGGCTTTGCCGCCGAAGCGCCGGAAGCACTCGCCCGCCACGCACTGACCAAGGCGGGCCTCGCCCGGCACAGGGGCGTGCTGGAAGTCGACGTCAAGCTGGGCGTCCCGGTGATCGGCCTCGGCGCCTCGGCCTCGTCCTACTATGGCGCGGTCGGCGAACGGCTGCACTGCCCGACGATCCTGCCCGAACATGCCGGGGTGGCGAACGCCATCGGCGCGGTTGCGGGCCAGGTCAGCCAGCGGGCGACCGGCACCGTCTCTTCCCCCGCAGAGGGCCGCTATGTCGCGCATCTGGCCGAGGGGCTGCAGGTCTTTTCCTCGTCCGAGGCCGCCCTTGCCGCCGTCGAAACCGCCATGCTCGCCGAAGCCTCCACCCGCGCCCGCGCCGCCGGGGCGGTGGACCTGCGTCTGGTCGTCGACCGCGAGGTGAAGGAGGTCGAGATCGAGGGCCGGACGATGTTCATCGAGGCAAAGGTCACGGCCACCGCCTCCGGCAGGCCGAGGGTGGCGCATCAAGTCTGACGCAGCGACACCCAGGGCAGGGTGAAGGGGGCAGGCACAGCGGGCGACCAACCGGGATCGCTTTCGTAAAGGTGCCGAAAGGCCGCGAAGAACATGTCACGGACCTGCGGCTCCAGTGCCGCGATTTCCGCGAATTGCTGCTCCAGACGAAACTCGGCATTTCCCTGCCGGTCCCCGCTGCGCAGGGCGTCCAGAAGGACAATCGCCAGGCAAGGTACATGGCCGGGCTTGCCGGGAACGTGCGAGACAAGCTCCACCACTTCGGCCGGGAACCAATACTCGCCTTCCGGATAGGCGACCGCCGGGTCGTCGAGCAGCACCTCCAGCGCGGCGCGGTGGCGCGCTACATCGCAGCCATAGTCGGCACGGGCCACCTGTTCCCGCTCGTCGCGCGTCATCCGCCGGGCAATGGCGATCAATGCGGGCGCCAGCTTGCGAAGCGGCGTGGTGATCAGATGGTTTGCGGCTGGAGCGTCGGCCAGCTCGACCAGCCCAAAGGTCCGCAGATGCCCGACCCCGTTCATCAGCGCCGCGCGGATCGGGGCGGGGGCAGCGGTGACGGCCTTGCGGTGCAGCAACCAGAGATCGTCCAGCGCCGGGTCGGGCGATCCCGCATCCATGACAAGCTGCACGATCCCGGCAAGCGCGGCCCAGAGATCGGCTGGCCTGGTTTCGACGCCGAATGCCACGGTCCAGGGATCGGCGATGATCCCGGCGCCGGGAATTCGGGCCAGGTCGGCCAGCACCTGTCTTGTCCGGAAATCCGCGTCCTGCATCACCGCAGCCATTCCTTGATCGGACCACCCCCGCAAGCAGCGCGCTGTCTGACTTCGCCTGCGCCGATTCGCCCTTGACCTCTGCCCCCGGCCCCCTTAATCCGCGCCGCAGTGGCTAGGTAGCTCAGCTGGTTAGAGCGCGCGACTCATAATCGCGAGGTCGAGGGTTCGAGTCCCTCCCTCGCCACCA
>NZ_JAEULP010000053.1 GCF_016792905.1 Tabrizicola sp. | reverse complement strand
GTCGTCGCCCAGGCCGAAGCTTGCCGCCATCTCGCGTTCACGCGGTCCGGTGGCGGGGGTGATGCGGTCGACCATGCCGTTGGGGAAGGCGACATTGGCCTTGATCCAGTCGGCCAGCGCCGGATCGGACAGCCGGGCAAGGCCGATCACCGCGTTCTGCGTCACATGGCCGTTGCCGGGCAGGTTGTCGCAGGACATCACCGTGAAGGGCGGCACCCCCGCCGCGCGCCGCGCCTTCAGCGCCGCGATGATCGCGCCAAAGGCGGTGCGGTGCGGGTTCGCTGCATCGGCGGCGATTTCGGGATGCGTGGGGTCGAAGGCCCCGGTCGCCGGGTTGATGAAATAGCCGCCCTCGGTCACGGTCAACGAAACGATCCGGATTTCCGGGCGCGACATCGCCGCGATCAACGCCGCATTGTCCGGCTCCACCGGCAGGAAGTCGATCATAGAGCCGATGCGCCGGGCGGATTTGCCCTTGGGGTCCAGCTCGATCACCGTGGACAGACAGTCCTGCCCCTTCAGCGCATCGCGCATCCGGGCGTCGCCCTCGCGCACGCCGGCGCCAAGGATCGCCCAGTCATGGCCAAGCCCCATGGCGAAGAGGTCGTCGAGGTAGACGGCCATATGCGCCCGGTGAAAGTTGCCGAGCCCGATATGCACGATGCCGGGGGCGAGTTTCGAACGGTCATAGGCGGGGAGTGTAGCTTTCATCGGTCACGCCATCCAGTTGCCGCCGTCCACGCCGAAGCACTGGGCGACGATGTATTTCGCTTCCGGCGTGGCAAGGAAGATCGCCATGCCGGTCAGATCCTCGGCGGTACCCATGCGGCCGAAGGGCACGGCTTCGCCGACTTCCTTCTTCTTCTGACCGGGGGCCTTGCCTTCGTATTTGGCGAAGAAGGCATCAACCCCGTCCCAGTGCTCGCCATCCACCACGCCGGGGGCGATGGCGTTGACGTTGATGCCATGCTTGATCAGGTCCAGGCCCGCCGACTGGGTCAGCGAGATCACCGCCGCCTTGGTCGCGCAGTAGACCGCCACCAGCCCCTCACCCCGACGGCCGGCCTGTGAGGCCATGTTGATGATCGTCCCGCCCTGACCCCGGGCAATCATGTGTCGCGCGGCCGCTTGCTGGCAGAACAGCGTCCCCGCCACGTTGACGGCAAAGAGCTTGTCATAGTCCGCCCGGGTGATTTCCACCGTCGGCGCGGCCACAAACAGCGCGGCGTTGTTGATCAGGATGTCGAGCTTGCCCATCTTCGCCACGGCCCCGGCGAAAGCGGCGTCGATGGACTCCTGCTTCGTCACGTCCAGCGCGATGGCATGGGCCTTGGGACCAAGGCTTTCCGCCGCCTTCTCTGCCGCTGCAAGATTGATGTCGGCAATCGCAACTTCCGCCCCTTCGGCCAGATAGGCGCGGGCAAAGGCCAGGCCGATGCCGCGCGCCGCGCCGGTGATCAGGGCGGTCTTGTCCTTCAGTCTCATGCCAGTGCCAGCCCGTTCGCATCAAAGCGGTGAATCTTGCCCGCCGGGGCCAGCTTGATCCGGTCGCCGTGGTGGACGTGCAGTTCCCCGGTGCCCCGGACGTTGATCACCCCGATCCCGTTCACGTCGACCTTGATGAAACTGTCCGAGCCGAGATGTTCCGACAGGCCGACCACGCCCTCCCACGGGCCATCGCCCACGCTGATATGTTCGGGCCGGACGCCGATGGTATGGGCGTTGTGCTTCGCGGCCTCGGCCCCGGTGATGAAATTCATCTTCGGGCTGCCGATGAAGCCCGCGACGAACAGGTTGCGCGGGTTGTTGTACAGCTCCAAGGGCGCGCCGACCTGTTCGATGTTGCCCGCGTTCAGCACGACGATCTTGTCGGCCATGGTCATGGCTTCGACCTGGTCGTGCGTCACATAGATCATCGTCGTCTTCAGCGACTGGTGCAGCTCGCTGATCTCCTGCCGCATCCCGACCCGCAGCGCGGCGTCAAGGTTCGACAGCGGCTCGTCGAACAGGAAGGCCGCCGGTTCGCGCACGATGGCCCGCCCGATGGCAACCCGCTGGCGCTGGCCACCGGACAGTTGCCCCGGGCGGCGGTCGAGGTAGTTCGCCAGGTTCAGCACCTTGGCGGCGCGCTCCACCCGCTTGTCCTGTTCCGCCTGGTCCATCCCCGCCATCTTCAGCGGGAAGGCGATGTTCTTGCGCACCGTCATGTGCGGGTAAAGCGCATAGCTCTGGAACACCATCGCAAGGCCCCGCTTGGCGGGGGGCAGGTTTGTCGCATCCTTGCCGTCGATCTCGATCGTGCCCGAGGTGGTGTCCTCCAGCCCGGCGATCAGCCGCAAGAGGGTGGATTTGCCGCAGCCCGAGGGGCCGACGAAGACGACGAACTCGCCATCGTTGATCTCCAGGTCGATCCCCGGAATGACATGCACGTCGCCGAAGCTCTTGCGGACCTTGGTCAGTTCGATCTTGCCCATGATTTCCTCACTTCACCGCGCCGAAGGTCAGGCCGCGCACCAGTTGCTTCTGGCTGAACCAGCCAAGGATAAGGATCGGCATGATGGCCATGGCCGATGCCGCCGAGAGTTTCGCGTAAAAGAGGCCCTGCGGTGCCGAGAAGCTGGCGATGAAGGCCGAGAGGGGGGCCGCCTTGGTGGTGGTCAGGACGATGGTCCAGAACGCCTCGTTCCAGGCGAGGATGATGTTCAGAAGCATGGTCGAGGCGATGCCGGGCAGCGCCATGGGCGTCAGGACATGGACGATCTCGCCCCAGAGCGACGCCCCGTCCATCCGCGACGCCTCAAGGATCTCGCCGGGGATTTCCTTGAAGTAGGTGTAGAGCATCCAGATGATGATCGGCAGGTTCATCAGCATCAGCGCGAAGACCAGTCCGATCTTGGTGTCGATCAGCCCAAGCCGCTGGAACAGCAGGTACAGCGGGATCATGACCGCGACGGCGGGCATCATCTTGGTCGACAGCATCCACATCAGCAGGTCCTTGGTCTTCTTGCCCGGCACGAAGGCCATGGCCCAGGCCGAGGGCACCGCGACCAGAAGGCCAAGGAGGGTGGAGCCGACCGAGATCACGACCGAGTTCCAGAAGAAGCGCGGATAGTCCGACCGGGCCCAGACCTCGGCGTAATTCTCCAGCGTCCAGTCGGCCGAGAGGAACTCGGGCGGGTTGGCGACGGCGGAGGCTTCGGTCTTGAACGAGGTCAGGATCATCCAGAGGACGGGGAAGAAGATGATCAGCGCGACGGCCCAGGCGGCAATCGTGGTGATCAGCTTGCGGCGGGGGGTGACGGCGCGTGCCATGGATGCCTCCTTACGCGTCGAGATGCTTGCCGATGCTGCGCATCAGGAAATAGGCTACGATGTTCGCCAGGATCACCGCGATGATCCCGCCCGCCGCCGCCCGCCCGATGTCCTTCGCCGCGATGGCCTGCTTGAAGATCATGTAGGGGAGCGTGGTACTGGCCGAGCCGGGGCCGCCCTGGGTGGTGGTGAAGATCTCGCCGAAGATGCCCAAGAGGAAGATCGTCTGGATCAGGATGACCACGGTGATCGCCCGGGTCGCGTGCGGCAGGATGATGTAGCGGAAGCGGCTGAGCGCGCTCGCCCCGTCCATCTCGGCTGCCTCAAGCTGTTCGGACGACAGCGATTGCAGCGCGGTCAACAGGATCAGCGTCGCGAAGGGCAGCCATTCCCATGAGACGATGCCGATGACCGACAGCATCGGGTAGTTTTCCAGGAACAGGATCGGCTCGGCCCCAATACCCCGGGCAAGGGCGGCGAAGAGCCCGTTCTGGGGATGCATGAACAGGTTTTCCCAGATCGAGGCGGCCACCGGCGGCATCACGAAGAAGGGCGCGATGACCAGGATGCGCAGCACGCCCTGGCCTTTCACCGGCTGGTCGATCAGCAGCGCGATCAGCATGCCGAGGACCACGGTGATGATCAGCACGCCACCCACCAGCGCCAGCGTGTTGAACAGTGCCAGCCAGAAATCCGGGGAATTCAGGAACCACAGGTAATTGTTGAACCCGACCCAGCCGGTCCGGTCGGGCGACAAAAGGCGATACAGCCGGAAGGAGTAGTAGAGAGTCATCGCCAGCGGCACGATCATCCAGATCAGCAGAAGGCCGACCGAGGGCGCCACCATCAGGCGGGCGGCGAAGCGGCTGGATTGCGTGGACATGGGGCAGGTCTCCGAATCTTCGGGGTCAGCGACCGATGGGGCAATGGTGCGGAACCGGCGGCACCACGCAAAGCGACGAGACAGGTTTTCGGCTTTGGAGAAGTGGCTTGCGGGCCAAGGGCTGGTCCGCAAGCCAAGGTGATCCCGGGGGTCTTGGGAGGTGTCCCCCGGGGTCGGTGTTACTGGATGTAGCCTGCGGCCTTCATCTCGTCGGTGACAAAGGTCTGGGCTTCCGCCAGCGCCTCGTCAGCCGTCTTCTGGCCTGCCAGCGCTGCCGAGAAGGTTTCGCCAACCGTGGTGGCGATGCCCGCAAACTCGGGGATCGCGACGAACTGGACGCCGACGTAAGGAACCGGCTTCACGGTCGGAGCGGTCGGGTCAGCCGAGTTGATGCTGTCGAGCGTCATCTTGGCGAACGGCACCTTGGCGTATTCCTCGTTCGCGTAAAGCGAGGTCCGCGTGCCCGGAGGAACGTTGGCCCAGCCTTCCTTCGACGCGACGAGCGCGAGGTAGTCCTTGTTGGTCGCCCAGTCGATGAAGACCTTGGCCGCATCCTTGGCGTCCGACGAGGCCGGGATCGCCAGCGACCAGGCCCAGAGCCAGTTGCCGCGCTTGCCAAGCCCGTTGTCCGGGGCGAGCGCGAAGCCGACCTTGTCGGCAACGGTCGAATCCTTGCCGGTCACGAAGGACGCCGCCACCGTGGCGTCGATCCACATGCCGCACTTGCCCTGCTGGAACAGCGTCAGGTTCTCGTTGAAGCCGTTGTTCGAGGCGCCCGGAGGACCGTAGTTGTTCATCAGGTTCAGGTAGAAGTCCAAGGTCGCCTTCCACTCGGGCTGGTCGAACTGCGGCACCCACTTTTCATCGAACCAGCGTGCGCCGAACGAGTTGGACATGGCGGTCAGGAAGGCCATGTTCTCGCCCCAGCCGGCCTTGCCGCGCAGGCAGATGCCATACTGTTCCTTCGACTTGTCGGTCATCGCCTTGGCGGCGGTCTCGATGTCGGCCCAGGTCGGCGCGTCGGGCATGGTCAGCCCGGCAGCTTCCATCAGGTCCTTGCGGTACATCACCATCGAGGATTCGCCGTAGAACGGCGCCGCCATCAGGTTGCCGTCGACCGTCAGGCCGCCGCGGATCGCGGGGAGAAGGTCGTCCACGTCATATTCGGCCGGCAGGTCGTTCAGGCTTTCCAGCCAGCCCTGCTTGCCCCAGATCGGAACTTCATAGGTGCCGATGGTGATCACGTCATACTGACCGCCGCCGGTGGCGATGTCGGTCGTGACGTTCTGGCGCAGGACGTTCTCTTCCAGCGTCACCCATTCCACCTTGATGTCGGGGTGCTTGGCGTTGAAGTCGTCCATCAGGCCCTGCATGCGGACCATGTCACCATTGTTGACGGTGGCGACCGTAATGGTGGTTTCGGCCATTGCCGCGCCCGAAAGCGTGAACAAAGCCGTTGCACCCATAAGGGCGCGAAGCGTCTTGGTCATGTAATCCTCCCTGGATCAGCGTATGAGCAAATCATCGCCTAATGGGTAAATGCTCACAACTGACCCAGAGTCGTCAAGCCCCCTCTTCCGCCGCAAGTGCGAAGGTCAGGCGCGGGCCAACAGCGCGTGGGCGCTGGGCTCGTCTGTCACCAAGCCATTGATTATTTTTGATTTCATCGCCGCATGGATCGCAGGAACCTTGGATGCGCCCGCAGCAATCCCGATCGAGGGCCGATCAAGCCCCGGCGCAACGCGTACTCCGCCGGTGCGCCGGTTGGTGCCAAAGTCCAGATATCGACCCTGTGAGTCGAAGACCCAGCCCGCCACTTCGCCCGTGGCCCCGGCGGCCTGCATCTCGTCCAGTTCCGCGCGCGTGACGAAGCCGTCGGCCAGAAGCGGCGCGTCGTTCGACATCTGGCCCACGCCGACAAAGCACACGTCCGCCGCCTCGGCCAAGGCCACGACCTTCTTGACCGGGGCGAGTGCGTGGAAGGCCGCGTTCTCTTCCGGCGTCGGGCTGATCACGGGGACCGGCATCGGATAGTGCGGAGCGCGCACCTTGTCGGCGATCCGCATCACCACGTCGAAGAAGCTGGCAGAGCCATCCGGCGCGATATTCCCGATCAGCGACACCAGCCGGTGCTGCGGCGCGTCGATCTCCTCCATCGCGTCGACCATGCCGCGCAGGGCACGCCCGGTTCCCAGGGCCACAACAAGCGGGTCGGACATCCGCAGGAAACGTTCCAATTCCGCCGCCGCCGCCGGGGCGATGGCGCGGACCGGGTCGGCCCCCGCCCCAAGCCCCGGCGCTACCCGCACCCGGTCCAGACCGAAGCGGTCGCGCAGGGCGGCTTCCAGGTCCAGGCAGGCCCCGATCCGGTGATTCAGCCGGACATGGATCAGCCCCTCCGCCATCGCCCGGCTGACCAGCCGCTGCGCCCGCTGGCGGCTGACCCCCAGTTCGGCGGCGATCTGGTCCTGCGTCATGCCCGCGACGTAGTACAGCCAGCCCGCGCGGGCCGCTTCATCCTGCAATGTGGGTTCGGTGCTCATGCCGGTTGCCTGGCGGATCTCAGTGTGGGGGCAAACTGAAAAAAATCCGCGAAGCTGACAAGCCTGCGGTGCGGACGGGCATCGTCGGGTTCTTCCGGCGTGTCCGGCCCCAGGTGGCTGGCCCCGACGAAACGCCAGACGGTCATCCCGGCAGCGAGGCCCGCACGAATCCCGGTGAGACTGTCCTCGATCACCAGCGTCCGGTCCGGTCGCACGCCCATCTTCTGCGCCGCGAACAGGAACAGGTCCGGCGCCGGTTTACCCTGCGCGACCATGGTCGAGGTATAGACCCTGCCGCCAACCAGCGCGGTCAGTCCGACCAGCCCCAGTGAAAGCTCGACCCGCCGGGGGCTGGACGAGGTGGCGACGCAGAAGGGCACGGCCATGGCAAGCAACACGTCCTGAACATGCGGAACGACGCGCAAGTCCGACCTGAACACCGCCAGCAGGTTCTCGCGGTAGCGCGTCTCGAAATCCGGCGGCAGGTCCAGCCCGAACTCCCGGCGGATCGTCTCCATCACCACCGGATAGCTGCGGCCGAGGAAATTGCGCTCGACATAGGTCAAGTCAATCTCCAGCCCCAGCCGCGCAAGTTCGGCCACCAGCATCCGGGCGCTGATGATCTCGCTGTCGATCAGCACGCCGTCACAGTCGAAGATGACAAGGTCAAAGTCCTGCATCCGTCATGCGTAGCGCAAGGCGTGAACTAAAGGTAGCCCTGTGAGCGAAAGCTCAATTCCCGGCTTTTGCCGATGATCAGATGATCGTGGAGCGTCAGCCCAAGCGCCTCGCAGGCATCCTGGACCTGGCGGGTCATCGACAGGTCGGCATCCGAGGGCGTGGGGTCGCCCGACGGATGGTTGTGGACAAGGATCAGGGCAGAGGCATTCAGCTCCAGCGCCCGCTTGACGATCTCGCGCGGGTAGACGGGGACATGGTCGACCGTGCCATTCGCCTGCTCCTCATCCGCGATCAGAAGGTTCTTGCGGTCAAGGAACAGGACGCGGAACTGTTCTGTCTCGCGGTGGGACATGGCGGTATGGCAGTAATCCAGCAGCGCGTCCCAGGAAGACAGCACCGGCTTCTGCATCACCCGCGCCCGCATCATCCGCTGTGCGGCGGCCTCGATAAGCTTCAGCTCCAGCACCACGGCGGGACCGGCGCCCTTGACCATCTGCAGCCGGGCGGGCGAGGCGGTGATGACCCGGTTGAAATCGCCGAACGTGTCGAGGAGAAGGCGGGCGAGGGGCTTCACGTCCTGCCGGGGAATGGCACGGAACAGGACCAGTTCGAGGAGTTCGTAATCCGGCAGCGCCGCGCCACCGCCTTCCATGAAACGGTCGCGCAGGCGCTGGCGGTGGTCGGCGATATAGGAGGGCAGCCGCCCGGTGAGCACGGACGGCTCGGCCTCGTCCGGCTCGGCGGGGGCGACCAGGGGCAGGAAGGGTTCGTTGAAGGACTGGACCATCCCCGCAGCCTGCCGCGACATGGTTGAGGAAGGGTTAACGGACGCAGGAAAGGTGGGTTGGCACCCACCCTACGACTGGATCACCCCTTCATCCCCTCCCAGAAGCTCTTCACCTTCGAAAAGAACGACGAGCCTTCCGGGTTGTTCTCCTCGCTCAACTTCTCGAACTCCTTCAACAGCTCCCGCTGCCGCGAGGTCAGGTTCACCGGGGTTTCCACCGCCAGCTCGATCACCATGTCGCCGGTGTTCGAGGACCTCAGCGCGGGCATCCCCTTGTTTCGCAGCCGCATCTGCTTGCCCGACTGCGCCCCGGCGGGGACCTTCACCCGCGCCTTGCCGCCGTCGATCGTCGGCACCTCGATCTCGCCCCCCATCGCGGCGGTGGGCATCGAGACCGGCACCCGGCAGAAGAGATGCACCCCGTCCCGCTGGAACAGCGCGTGTTCCTTCACCTCAAGGAAGATGTACAGATCGCCATTCGGCCCGCCGCGCAAGCCCGCCTCGCCCTCGCCGGCCAGCCGGATGCGCGTGCCCGTCTCCACCCCCTGCGGGATGTTCACCGAAAGTTGCTTTTCCTTGTGCATCCGTCCCTGTCCGCCGCAGGTCTTGCAGGGGTTCTTGATGATCTGGCCCATGCCGTTGCACTGGTGGCAGGTGCGCTCGATGGTGAAGAACCCCTGCTGCGCCCGGACCTTGCCCATGCCGTTGCAGGTCGGGCAGGTGACGGGTTCGGCCCCGCCTTCCGCCCCCGACCCGTGGCAGGTGTCGCAGGTGACGGATGTGGGCACGGTGATGGTCTTCTGGCTGCCGGTATAGGCCTCTTCCAGCGAGACGCGCATGTTGTAGCGCAGGTCAGACCCGCGCTGGGCGCGCGACCGACCCCCGCCGCCACCGCCGCCCCCCCGGCCCATGAAATCGCCGAACAGGTCCTCGAACACGTCGGAAAACGCGCTGGCGAAATCGCCCTGCTGGCCATAGCCGCCCGGACGCGGGCCACCGCCCATGCCGCCTTCGAAAGCCGCATGGCCAAAACGGTCATAGGCCGCCTTCTTCTGGTCGTCCTTCAGGACCTCATAGGCCTCGTTCACTTCCTTGAACTGGGCCTCGGCCTGCGGATTGTCCGAGTTGCGGTCGGGATGCAGCTCTTTCGCCTTGGCGCGATAGGCCTTCTTCAGCTCGTCGGCCGAAGCGCCCTTCTTTGCCCCCAGGACCTCGTAGTAGTCGCGCTTTGCCACGGCAAAACCCCCATGTGGAACCGGCGAAGGGCGGCCCGTTGCCAGACCGCCCCTTCATCCGTTCCTCGCGGCTTACTTCCGCTTGTTGTTGCCCAGGTCCTCGAAGTCGGCGTCGACGATGTCGTCGTCATCCACCGGCCGCGGCTCGTCCTCGGCAGCTCCGCCTTCCGCCTGGCTGGCCTTGTAGATCGCCTCGCCCAGCTTCATCGCGGCTTCGGTCAGGTTCTGGATGCCGCTCTTGATCTTGCCGGCATCCTCGCCCTTCAGCGCGTCTTCCAGCGGACCCATGGCAAGCTCGATCGCCTCGACCGTCGACGGATCGACCTTGTCGCCATGTTCGGACAGCGACTTCTTCGTCGAGTGCAGCAGGCTTTCGCCCTGGTTCTTCGTCTCCACCAGCTCGCGGCGTTCCTTGTCGGCTTCGGCGTTGGCCTCGGCGTCCTTGATCATCTGTTCGATGTCGCTGTCGGACAGACCGCCCGAGGCCTGGATGGTGATCGCCTGCTCCTTGTTGGTGCCCTTGTCCTTGGCTTTCACCGACACGATGCCGTTGGCGTCGATGTCGAAGGTCACCTCGATCTGCGGCACGCCACGCGGGGCGGGCGGGATCTGTTCCAGGTTGAACTGGCCCAGCATCTTGTTGTCGGCGGCCATCTCGCGTTCGCCCTGGAACACGCGGATCGTCACCGCGTTCTGGTTGTCCTCGGCGGTCGAGAAGACCTGCGACTTCTTGGTCGGGATCGTCGTGTTGCGGTCGATCAGCCGGGTGAAGACGCCGCCCAGCGTTTCGATGCCCAGGGACAGCGGGGTCACGTCCAAGAGAACCACGTCCTTGACGTCGCCCTGCAGGACACCGGCCTGGATGGCCGCGCCCAGTGCCACGACTTCATCGGGGTTCACGCCCTTGTGCGGCTCTTTCCCGAAGAACTTGGTCACTTCCTCGACCACGCGCGGCATCCGGGTCATCCCGCCGACCAGCACCACCTCGTCGATGTCATCCTTCGAGACACCTGCATCCTTCAGCGCGGCCTGGCAGGGCTTGATCGACTTCTTGATCAGGTCTTCGACCAGGCTTTCCAGCTTGGACCGGGTCAGCTTGACCACCAGGTGCAGCGGCTGCCCGGTGTTCTTGTCCATGCTGATGAACGGCTGGTTGATCTCGGTCTGCTGCGACGACGACAGCTCGATCTTGGCCTTCTCCGAGGCTTCCTTCAGCCGTTGCAGCGCCATCTTGTCCAGCGTGAGGTCAACGCCATGCTCTTTCTTGAACTCGTCGGCGAGGTAGCTGACGATGCGCATGTCGAAGTCTTCGCCACCCAGGAAGGTGTCGCCGTTGGTCGACTTCACCTCGAAAAGACCGTCGTCGATTTCCAGGATGGTGATGTCGAAGGTACCGCCGCCAAGGTCATAGACGGCGATGGTCTTCGATTCCTTCTTGTCGAGCCCATAGGCCAGCGCGGCCGCCGTCGGTTCGTTGATGATGCGCAGCACCTCAAGACCGGCGATCTTGCCCGCGTCCTTGGTGGCCTGGCGCTGGGCGTCGTTGAAATAGGCCGGAACGGTGATCACGGCCTGGGTGACGGTCTCGCCCAGATACGATTCAGCCGTTTCCTTCATCTTCTGCAGGATGAAGGCCGAGACCTGGCTGGGCGAATACTTCTCGCCGCGCACCTCGACCCAGGCGTCGCCGTTGCCGCCGTCGACGATCTTGTAGGGGACAAGTTTCTTGTCCTTCTCCACCTCGGCATCGCCCAGGCGGCGGCCGATCAGGCGTTTCACCGCGAAGACGGTGTTGGTGGGGTTGGTCACGGCCTGCCGCTTGGCGGGCTGGCCGACCAGGCGTTCGCTTTCCGTGAAGCCGACGATGGAGGGCGTGGTGCGCGCGCCTTCCGAATTCTCGATGACCCGGGGTTGCGAACCATCCATGATGGCAACGCAGGAGTTCGTGGTCCCGAGGTCAATACCGATGACTTTGGCCATGTGTGTATCCCTTTACTTCAGGCGATGTTCCGGCAAGGACCCTTGAAAAGCAGGCATCCCCACCTTGAGGAAGACGTCAGGTCTGGCGGCCCGGCGCCCGTGTGTGGCGTATATAGGCAGGCGTTTTCGGGCCTGCAACGGTTGGCTTGCGGGCCGGATCGCGATTCTTCGGCAATGATGCGCGGAAATCCCTAAAACTGTGCGCGCACGGTTTGCCGCGCCTCACGGCGGGTCAAGGCGGCAGCAGCCGGACAACCGCGTCCGGTCCGGTCCCGTCAGGAAAAGATCGGCGGCAATGCCATAGGCACGGTCCGACATGCCATCCGAGCATTCGGCGGGCGCAAGCACGGCGATGCCGTCGGGCAGGGCGATGGCGGCGCTTTGCGACCAGGGCAGCGCGGGCCAGCTTGCGGTGATCGGGGCGATACGGGCTTCCTCGTCCTCGGGCGTCTGGAACCGGGTCTCGCCGGCCTTCGCATCTATCTGAAGCGTCCAGAACGGCTCCGTTCCCAGGCAGGTCAGCGGGGGTTCCAGCGCGTTCCAGTCCGGGCCATCCGTCCGGGTCAGAAAGCGCATGGCGACATAGCCGCTGCGGTCGCCCGTATTCACCAGCCCCCAGCCGTCCGCTTCGGCCAGCACTTCGACCCCGGTCGCATCCGCCGCCAGCGTCCCGATCACCTCGGCCGCCGCGTCGGGCGCTGCGCGGATGTTGAGCATGTCGTCTGCCGCGACCCCAGTGACCTTATGCAGGGCAGGATAGACCTCGGCCCGCAGCGGCGCGGTCAACAGGGTCAGCCAAAGGAGCACGAGCCGGATCACCGTCCCTTGCCCCAGCTGACCGAGGCATGCTGCCGCGTGAAGAATTCCGCCATCAACCCGATCAGGATGCAGACCAGAGCGTAGCAGATCGCATACTCATACGAGGTATAGCGCGGCGTGTAGTTCAGGAAGACGAACCCGCGCGTCTGGTCGATGGTGTGGAACAGCGGGTTCCAGTCGAACCAGGCGCGCCGGTTGGGGGCAAGGTTGTTGGCCAGCACCATCTTGCCCGAGGCGATGACATTCGCCCTGGTATACAGCGACACGACAATCCCGATCAGCTCGGGCTGCCAGGGCTTGGCCGACAGGAACACCATGCCGATCCCGATGCCCGAGAACCAGGACAGGAGGTGCATTCCCAGCAACCCCACCGGCTCGTCGATGGTGATCGGGCTCCACGCGGCGTGGTAGACGAACAGGATCGCCGCGGCCGACAGGGTCTGCTGGTAGAGCGCCGCCAGCGCCGCGCCCATGATCGAGATGATCGGGTTCATCGGCGCGTGCATCATCATCGCCGAGGTCGGCCCGTCCGCCCCGGAGACTGCGCGGATGGTCTTGATATGGGTCATGTACATGAACACGCCCGACATGACGTACAGCATGAAATCACCGCGGACGGCGATCCGGCGCATGCCGAACAACTGCATCATGAAGAACATGACCAACAGCATGATCAGCGACTGGACGATCGACATGACCAGTCCAAGCATCGCATTGTTGTGGGACCTGCGCAGGTTGCGGACGCTGACATGGTAGATCAGCTCCAGGGTTTCGAACCCCAGGCCGATCCACGACCGTTCGAATGGCTTGTGGCGGAACATGCGCTTTCCCAGTCAGGTCCGGCATCCTGTACCAGGAAATCTTGCCGTTCCGTTGACGGCGAAGGATAAGGGCGGGCGAACCGATGATCAATCGCCACAGGAGACGTGATGAATTTTAGCGACCTGATGCCGCTTTTCCGCCGCCTGGCGCTGGAAGCGGGCGACCGGATCATGGACATCTACGCGCGCCCCGATTTCGAGGTCCGCGCCAAGGGCGATGCCTCGCCCGTGACCGAGGCCGACCTTGCCGCCGATGCCGTCATCTCGCAGGGCCTGCGCGCCGCCTTCCCGCAGGTGCCGCTGATCACCGAGGAGCAGGCGGCCTCGCATACGCTGACGGCTCGCACCTTCCTCATCGTCGATCCGCTGGACGGCACGAAGGAATTCGTCCAGCGCCGCGGCGATTTCACCGTGAACATCGCCTATGTGCAGGATGGCGTGCCCATCCGCGGCGTCGTCTACGCCCCGGCCAAGGGGCGGCTGTTCTACACCCTGCCCGACGGCACTTCGGTCGAGGAAACCGGACCCTTCGGCCCCGAACCCGGTCCCCTGACGCCTCTCAAGGTTTCCACCCCCGACAACGCCGCGCTGATGGTGGTGGCCTCGAAATCCCACCGCGACAAGGCGACCGACGACTACATCGCGCGCTACGCCGTCCGCGACATGACCTCTGCCGGGTCGAGCCTGAAGTTCTGCCTGGTTGCGACAGGCGAGGCCGACCTCTACCCCCGCCTCGGCCGCACGATGGAATGGGACACCGCCGCGGGAGACGCCGTCCTGCGCGGGGCAGGGGGCGAGGTCGTCCGCTTCGACGACCACCAGCCGCTCGCCTATGGCAAACCCGGATGGGACAACCCGTTCTTCATCGCCTTCGCCCCGGGCGTGGTGCTGAAATGAAGACCCTCATCGCCATTCCGGCCCGCTATGCCAGTACCCGCTACCCGGGCAAGCCGCTGGTCGCGCTGAAGGGCCCCGATGGCGAGAAGACCCTGATCCGCCGCAGCTGGGAGGCGGCAATGGCCGTCAATGGCATCGACCGCGTCGTCGTCGCCACCGATGACGCCCGCATCGCCGACCATGCACGGGGCTTCGGGGCCGAGGTGGTGATGACCTCCTCCGACGCCCGAAACGGCACCGAGCGCTGCGCCGAGGTGGCAGCGAAACTCCCCGGCTACGACGTGATCGTGAACTTGCAGGGCGACGCCCCCCTGACCCCCGCCTGGTTCGTGGAAGTTCTGGTCGCGGGACTTGCCGCCGACCCCGATGCCGACATCGCCACCCCCGTCCTGCGCTGCGATGGCCGCGCCGTCGCGGGCTTTCTTGCCGACCGCCGGGCCGGCCGGGTCGGCGGCACCACTGCCGTCTTCGGCGCCGGGGGCCGTGCGCTTTATTTCTCCAAGGAAGTCATCCCTTACACCGGTCGCGACTACGCAGCCGACGAACCCACGCCCGTCTTCCACCATGTCGGCGTCTACGCCTACCGTCCCGCCGCACTGGCGGCCTATCCGACCTGGCCCACCGGCCCGCTGGAAACGCTGGAAGGCCTTGAACAGCTTCGCTTCCTGGAGAACGGCCGTCGCGTCCTCTGCGTCGAGGTCGAGGCACAGGGCCGCCAGTTCTGGGAACTGAACAACCCCTCCGACGTCGCCATCATCGAGCAGATGCTCGCTGCAACCCAAGGCTGAGCATCGGTTTTGCAGGTCTGGATTGTCTTCTTTCGGTCGTTTTTTGGTGCGAAGATCGACGGACTGATGCAGTTTACGAATATTGCCGCGGCGCTGCCCGCTTAAGGTCAGATTCGCCTGCAAACCAGATTGCGCCCGAGTTATTAGTCAGACCAGACGGGGTTAGGACGAGTCATGAAAACCAGAAAGATCACCAAGGCGGTATTTCCTGTCGCAGGCCTCGGCACGCGTTTCCTGCCCGCCACCAAGTCGATCCCGAAAGAGATCATGACGCTCGTCGACCGGCCCCTGATCCAGTACGCCATCGACGAGGCCCGCGCCGCCGGGATCAAGGAATTCATCTTCGTGACCTCGCGCGGGAAATCCGCGCTGGAGGATTACTTCGACCACGCGCCGGAACTGGAATCCGAGCTGAAGAAGAAGAACAAGACCGACCTGCTGGAAATCCTCAAGGACACCAACATGGATTCGGGCGCCATCGCCTATGTCCGGCAGAACCGCCCGATGGGACTTGGCCATGCCGTCTGGTGCGCCCGCCGCCTGATCGGCAACGAGCCCTTCGCCGTCCTTTTGCCCGATGACGTGATCGCCGCCGAAACCCCCTGCCTGCAACAGATGGTCGAGGCCCATGCCGAAACCGGCGGCTGCATGGTCGCGGCGATGGAAGTCGCGCCGAAACGCACCTCCAGCTACGGCGTGCTCGACATTGCCGAGGACAAGGGCCAGATCGTCACCGTCAAGGGCATGGTGGAAAAGCCGAAGCCGGAAGACGCGCCGTCGAACCTTGCGGTCATCGGGCGCTACATCCTGACGCCCAAGATCCTGACAAACCTCAACAAGATCAAGCAGGGCGCGGGCGGGGAAATCCAGCTGACCGACGCCATCGCGCAGGAAACGAAGAAACCCGGCAGCGTCTTTGGCCTGCGCTTCCGCGGCCAGCGCTACGATTGCGGCTCGAAGATCGGCTTCCTCCAGGCGACCGTCGCTTTCGGCCTGTCGCGCCCCGAATTTGGCGAGGAGTTCGCCGATTTCCTGCACGCGCTGACCGCAATGCAGAAGGCCGCGCAATAGGTTTGGCGGCCCGGGAAAAGACTGCGCACAGCTTTCCCCGGGGCTTGCCTCATGCCTGCCCTATCGGCGAACTTGATCCTCCCGGTTCCGGGCTGACCAGCGCGATCCTGGCGCTGAAGCTGCGTACGCGGCGCCAGGTTCTGATGCTGCGCGCCTTTCGCAAGCGCCGCCAGCTTTCACTCCTGATCGACCGCACCGGCCGGATCGCTCCCGGCGACGTGCTCTGCTTCCTCTGCCTCCGCAACGAAGCTCACCGCCTGCCGCACTTCCTGCGCCATCACCGCACGCTGGGCGTCCGGCATTTTCTGGTCATCGACAACGCCAGCACCGACGGCTCCGACCGGCTGCTTGCCGAACAGCCGGATGTTTCGCTTTGGCAGACCCCCGCCAGCTACAAGGCCTCGCGTTTCGGAATGGACTGGCTGACCTGGCTCCAGATGCGGCACGGGCATGGCCACTGGTGCCTGACGCTCGATGCTGACGAGCTGCTGATCTACCCCAACTGGCAGACGCGGCCGCTGCCTGCCTTGACCGGCTGGCTGGAAGGGCAGGGCCGCGATGCATTCGGCGCCCTGACGCTGGACCTGTATCCCGAAGGGCCAGTGTCGCAGGGCGCCGTCGGACCAGAGGACGACCCGATCCGTCACCTGTGCTGGTTCGACGCCGGGAATTATCAGGTCCAGGTCCAGCCCCGGATGTGGAACCTGTGGATCCAGGGCGGTGCCCGGGCCCGGGCCTTCTTCGCCGCCGACCCCCGCCGTGCCCCCACGCTGAACAAGACCCCGCTCGTTCGCTGGCACTGGCGCTATGCCTATGTGAACTCGACCCATTCCCTGCTGCCACCGCGCCTGAACAAGGTCTATGCGACGGATGGCGGAGAGCTGACCTCCGGCGTGCTTCTGCACACCAAGTTCCTGCCCGGCATCACCGACCGCTCGGCTGAGGAAAAGACCCGGGGCGAGCATTTCGGCGATGCCGCACAGTATGCCGCCTACTACGACCGCCTCACCGCCGACCCGGTCTTGCACTGCGACGCTTCCACCCGCTACACCGGCTGGCGGCAGTTGGAGGCGCTGGGCCTGATGTCGCGGGGCGGCTGGATATGACGGGACATTCCCAGGACGCGGGGCGGACATGGGCCTGATCTCGCTGATCCGCCTCCGCAGCCGACGTCGCTATCTTCTGGCCCGCGCCTGGCGCCGCCGCCGTCAGCTGACCCCCGTCGCCGACCGCACCGCCAGCCTTCCCGCGCGGCCGATCCTTCTCTTCTCCACCATGCGGAACGAGCGTATCCGGCTGCCCTACTTCCTCGCCTACTACCGCCGCCTCGGGGTGAACCACTTCCTGATCGTCGACAACGGCTCGACCGACGGCACCCGCGAATTCCTCGCCGAACAGCCCGACGTCTCGGTCTGGTCCGCCACCGCGGGCTACAAGCAATCGCGCTTCGGCATGGACTGGATGATGCATCTCCTCCGCCGCCACGGCCATGGCCGCTGGTGCCTGACCGTCGACGTGGACGAATTCCTCGTCTACCCGTTCTGCGAGACCCGCCCCCTGCGTGCCCTCACCGACTGGCTCGACAGCGCGGAAACCCCCTGCTTCGGCGCGATGTTGCTGGACATGTATCCCAAGGGCGCGATGCACGAACAGCCCTATGCAGAGGGGCAGAATCCCTTTGAAATCGCCCAATATTTCGACAGCGGCAATTACCTGATCAACCGCAACCCCCTGTATCGCAACCTCTGGATCCAGGGGGGCCCCCGCGCGCGGCTCTTCTTCCCCGACCGCCCGAAACACGCCCCGGCAATGAACAAGACGCCGCTCGTCAAGTGGCACCGCTCCTACGCCTATGTCTCCTCGACCCACATGATGCTGCCCCGCGCGCTGAACCTCACTTACGACGACCAGGGCGGCGAACGCGCCTCCGGCGTGCTCCTGCATGCGAAATTCCTCGACACCTTCGCCGCCAAGGCCGCCGAGGAGCTGGCGCGTGGCCAGCACTATGCCGAAAGCCACGAATACCGCGCCTACCGCGAAGGCATCGCCCGCGAGCGCGATCTCTGGTGCAATTGGAGCGAGAAATATGTCAACTGGCGCCAGCTGGAGGTGCTGGGCCTGATGTCGAAAGGAAAC
>NZ_JAEULP010000073.1 GCF_016792905.1 Tabrizicola sp. | reverse complement strand
CGGGTCGATCTGGCGGTGCATCCGTTCTCGTCGGGCTCGGGCCATGACGTGCGGATCACGACGCGGGTGTCGGAGACGGACCCGTTCAACTGCTTCTACTCGACGATCCACGAGGTCGGTCACGCCGCCTATGAGCAGGGGATTGATCCGGCCTACCTGCTGACGCCGGTCGGGCAGGGTGTGTCGATGGGGGTGCATGAGAGCCAGAGCCGGTCCTACGAGAACCAGCTGGGGCGGTCGCGGGCGTTTACGGGCTGGCTTTACGGGCGGATGCGGGAGGTCTTCGGGGAGTTCGGGATCGCGGATGCCGAGGGGTTCTACCGGGCGGTGAACCGGGTGCATCCGGGCTATATCCGCACGGAAGCGGACGAGGTGCATTACAACCTGCACATCATGATGCGCTTCGATCTGGAGCGGGCGCTGATCCGGGGCGATCTGGACGTGGCCGATCTGGAAGCGGCCTGGAACGAGCGGTTCCGGGCGGATTTCGGGGTGGCGGTGGACAAGCCGTCGAACGGGATGTTGCAGGACGTGCACTGGTCTTGCGGGCTCTTCGGCTATTTCCCGACCTACACGCTGGGGAACGTCTATGCGGGCTGCCTGGTCAAGGCGCTGCGGGCTGATCTGCCGGGGCTGGACGCAGCGATGGCCGGGGGCGACGTGTCGGCGGCGACGGGGTGGCTGCGGGAGCGGTTGCAGCGGCATGGCGGGCTGTACGAGCCGCGCGATGTCGTGCGGCGGGCCTGCGGGTTCGAGCCCTCGGAAGGACCGCTGCTGGACTATCTGGAAGCGAAGTTCGCCGCGATCTACGGGGTTTGAGGCGGTAGCTGTCCACGGTGGACAGATTTTTCGGCCCTTTTAGATCAATGGGTTGGTCGCGGACATTAGGGATTTGGTAACATCTCCCGAGAGAGTCCCGCCACGCTGCCGGGCTGCTCGTCGGTGAGGTCTTCCCTCTCTCGCGGGGGGTGACGCGGACGCGCGTCGAACGAGAAGGGATGTCAGCCAGGCAGCGGATAGGGCAGGACGTGCCCCGTCAGGTGCGCGCCCGGCCAGCGGAAGAGGACGAGGTGCCAGCGGGTGGGCTCGGACCGGGCGGTGTAGATCATGCCGTCGGCACCGGAGGCCCGGGCGCGGTCGGAGACGGCCCAGGTCGAGGCGGGCAGGTCCCGGGCGCGTTCGGGGAGCCAGGGCACGGCGGCGAGGGCCGGGTTGATTCCGCATCGCGCGCAGTGGTCGGGGTTGCGGAGGTCGAGCACCCTGACGCCCGTGAGCCGCAATTCGCAGATGACGCGGGGCGGGTCGTCGTCTCGGACGTAGGGCGCTATCGCATGTTCGGCCCAGTCGGGACGGGAGGAGGCGCAGAGGCTCGGCTGGGCGTCGTGGTGAAAGCGTCCCTCGGGGCTGGTCGCGGGGGCGAGGGCGTGGGCCGCCCGTGCCGTGGGGACGATCCGGTAGAAGAGGCCGTCGAGGGCAAGGAAGGGCATCACGCCTCCTTCGGGCAGAGCGGGTGGAAGGGATAGCGGGGGGCGTGCCACGGGGCAAGCTTCGGCCTGCGGGATCGGGAAAGGCTGCCCCGGAGCGATTCGGACCGGCTTGGTCGCCTTCCTCATGGTCGCGGGGAGAGGAGGGATGCTGGGGCAAGCCTTTGCGTGGTCCCCCACCCCCTTCTCCTCCCCACCGAGGGGGAGGCGAGGTGCTTGTCGCCTGCGTTGGGAGGGTAGGTCGTCCTGCGGGCTTCCCTCCTTGCGGAGGGTCGGGCGAGAGCGGGTCGGCTTCCTCATGGTCGCGGGGAGAGGGGGGATGCTGGGGCAGGCCGTTTTGCGTGGCCCCCCACCCTCTTCTCCTCCCCACCGAGGGGGAGGCGAGGTGCTTGTCGCCTGCGTTGGGAGGGTAGGTCGTCCTGTGGGCTTCCCGGTCCGGGGGGCCGGGCGAGAGCGGGTCGGCTTCCTCATGGTCGCGGGGAGAGGGGGGATGCTGGGGCAGGCCGTTTTGCGTGGCCCCCCACCCCCTTCCCCTCCCCACGGAAGGGGGAGGCGAGGCTCTTGCGGTTTGCTTCGGGAGAGTAGTCGTCCTGAGTGCGCAGTCTTCCGGGACAGGCAAGGGGTTGCGGCGCGGCCGTGCCTGTTGCAGTCACGGTCGGGGAAACCGGAAGGACGGGACGGCGGTGACGGAAACGCGGGCGTCGGAGAAGGGCGGGGCGGCGGTCTGGCTGTTGGCGCTGGGGCAGACGCTGATCTATGCGGGCTGCTATTATGCCTTCCCGGCGCTGTTGCCGGACCTGGAGGCGGCGACGGGCTGGACGAAGGGCGAACTGGCGCTGGGGCCGACGCTGGCGTTCCTGATCATGGCGGGGCTGACGCCGCTGACCGGGCGACTGGTGGATCGGGGGCTTGGCGGCGAGATGCTGATCTGGCTGCCGGGCCTGTCGGCGCTGGGCGTGGTGGGGCTGGGGCTGGTCGGGGGCCTGCCGGGATGGCTGGCGCTCTGGGCGGTGATCGGGGTGGCGCAGGCGGGGAGTCTTTACGAGACCTGCTTCGCCTTCCTGACCCGGCGGCTGGGCGAGGGCGCGCGGGGCGCGATCACTCGGGTGACGCTGGTTGCGGGGTTCGCGGGCACATTGGCCTTTCCGCTGGGGCATTGGCTGGGGCGTGCTTTCGGCGGGCAGGGGGCGCTTTTGGTCTTTGCCGGGCTGGTCGCCCTGGCCATGCCGCTGAACGCCGTGGCGGTGCGGCAGTTGCGCAGGCGGGAGCGGGCGGGGCTGGCGCTGCCGCCGACGCCTCCCGGCACGGTGCAGAGGGCGCTGCGGAAGCCTGCGTTCTGGATCATCGCAGTGGGGTTCGGCGCGATCTACCTGAACCATGGGCTTCTGATCACCTATGCGCTGGTCCTGTTCGCCGACCGGGGGGCGGCGGCGGGGCTTGCGGCGCTGGCGGCGGCGGCGATTGGTCCCTCTCAGGTGGCGGGGCGGCTGATCCTGCTGGCGGCGGGGGCACGGGTGACGACGGCGCAGGCGGTGCTGTTTTCCTGCGGGGCGATGGTGCTGGCAGGGGGGGGCCTGTGGCTGGCCGGGGTGGCGCCGGGGCTGATCTTCGCCTTTGCGGTGGCGCAGGGGGCGGGGATCGGGCTGACCTCGATCCTGCGGCCGGTGCTGATTGCCGAAGTGCTGGGGCGCCAGGGGTTCGGGGCGATTTCCGGGGCGGCGGCGGTGGCGCCGATCCTTGCCTCGGCAGCGGCGCCGTCGGTCGGGGCGGCGCTCTTGTCGCTGGGCGGGCCGGGGGTGGTCTATGCGGTGTGCCTGGGGCTGGCGGTCTTGGGGCTGGCGTTGATGGCGGTCTTGTTGTGGCGGAGGGAGCGGGAGTCGGGGTGAACCCCGACCTACGGGGATGGAGAAAGGGTCGGGGTGAACCCCGACCTACGGGAGGGATGAGATTGGGGGTTCCAGTTTACCGGCGGTCGAGGAAGCGCTGGATGCCGTCGGCGGTGGCGGGGAGGAGGGCGTTTTCCACCATGATCGCGCCTGCGGTGGCATAGGCCTGTCCGAGCGGTTCGCCAAGCTGGGCCCGGAAGGCGCGTTTGCCGAGGCGGATCGCGGCGGGGTCCTTGGCGGCGATGGCTTCGGCAAGCTTGCGGGTTTCCTCGGCCAGCTGGTCGGGCGGGGCGAGGCGGTTCACCACGCCGAGCGCTTGGGCGCGGGGGGCGGGGAGGAACTCGCCGGTGGTGAGCAGCTCGAAGGCAAGCCCTGGGGCGAGGCGGCGGGAAAGCGCGACGGCGGGGGTGGAGCAGAACAGGCCGAGGTTGATGCCGTTCACGCCGAAGCGGGCGGTTTCGGACGCGACGATCAGGTCGCAGGAACAGGCGAGCTGGCAGCCTGCGGCGGTGGCGGTGCCCTGGACCTGCGCGATGACCGGCTGGGGCAGGGCGGCGATGTGCTGCATCACACGGGCGCAGAGGTGGAAGAGCGTCTCGAAGGCGGTGCGGCCGCCATCGGAATCGACGTGGTAGCCATTCATCTCTTTCAAATCGTGCCCGGCGGAAAAGGCCTTGCCCTCGGCGGCGAGGACCACCACGCGGATGCCCTCGTCGGCGGCGAGGGCGGTGAGGGTGTCCTCCAGCGCGCGAAGCATCGGGGTCGAAAGCGCGTTCAGCGTGACGGGGGAGGCGAGGGTGACGGTGGCGATCCCGTCGTTGACGTCGCGTCGGAGCAAGGTGTCGGTCATTGCATCCCCCTCTGGCCTGCGCTCAGTCTAGGGAGCGGGCCGGGCGAGGGGAAGCGGGATGACACTGGTGATGGACGCGGATGAGCTGATGGCCTTCCTGCGGCGCGACTTCGGGCAGGTGGCCGAGGAGTTCGCGGTCGAGCGGGCGGATGCCGACGGCGTGACCCTGCGGCTGACGGTGGCGGAGCGGCACCTGCGGCCGGGGGGCACGGTCAGCGGGCCGTCGATCTTCGGCCTGGTTGATGTGGCGATGTATCTGGCGATCCTGTCGCGGATCGGGCCGGTGGCGCTGACGGTGACGACGAGTTGCGCCATCGACTTCATGCGGAAACCGGCGGCGGGGCGCGACCTCCTGGGCGAGGCGCGGGTCCTGAAGGTGGGGCGGAGCCTGGCGGTGGGCGATGTGATGGTGTTCAGCGAAGGGATGGCAGAGCCGGTGGCGCGGGCCAGCCTGACCTATTCGATCCCGCCGAAACGCTAGGCTTTCGGTTTCAGGAAGCGGCCCTCGATCCGGGCGCCGCTTTCGATGACGAGCGCGGCGGTGGTCACGTCGGCCTTCACTTCCGACGAGGCGCGGAGGGTGAAGCTTTCGCATGTGACCTTGCCGTCGAACTTACCCTTCACCTCGACCGTATGGGCGTTGACCGAGCCCTTGACCCGCCCCTCCTGCCCGATGATGAGGCCGTTCGCGGTGATGTTGCCGTCGATCTCGCCCAGCACCTCGACCGAGCCGGAGGAGGTGATCTCGCCGGTGATCTTCAGGTCGGCGCCAAGGACCGAGCGGGCCGAGTTGCTGCCGGGCGCGGCAGGGCGCGGCACCGAGGGCGCGGCGGGGGCGGAGGTCGGGTCGGAGGTCTTGGAGAACATCGTCGTAATCCTTGGGTCTGGGCCTTGGCCGAGGCGTTGCCCTGATAAGGAAGGATAGCGGTTGCCCGGTCAAGGGGCGCTTTGGGCCGGTGGCAGGTTTCCCCGAAGGCCATGTCGCAAGCGGGGCTGACAAGGCGAGGAGCTTTTGATCAAATGGCCCCGGGAATCAGGGGGACTTCATGTCGGACAGTTTCTTCCAGCCGGTGTCTGGGTTCGAGCTGCCGCGCTTTGCCGGGGTGCCGACCTTCATGCGGCTGCCCTTTGTGCCGTTCGACCATCCGAGGTTTCCGGAGGTGCAGATCGGGCTGATCGGCGCGCCCTGGGACGGGGGGACGACCAACCGACCGGGTCCGCGGCACGGGCCGCGCCAGTTGCGGGACCTGTCCACCATGATCCGGGCGGTGAATGGGGCGACCTGGGTGGCGCCGTTCGAGCTGGCGCGTTGTGCCGACCTGGGGGATGTGGCGCCGAACCCGGGCGACCTGATGGATTCGATGGCGCGGATGGAGGCGTTCTACGCCCGCGTGGTCGCGGCGGGCATCCGGCCCCTGACCGGTGGCGGGGACCATCTGTGCTCCCTGCCGATCCTGCGGGCGGTGGCGAAGGCGCGTCCGGTGGGGCTGATCCAGTTCGACAGCCACACCGACCTGAACGACGTCTACTTCGGCACCTCGCGCTACAATCACGGCACCCCGTTCCGCCGGGCGGTGGAGGAGGGGCTGGTCGATCCGAAGCGCTATGTCCTGATCGGCATCCGGGGCACGGCCTATGGCCGCGAGGACTGGGACTTCGCCGAAGCCAACGGCATCCGCATCATCCCGATCGCCGAGTTCCACGCGCGCGGAGCGGAAGACGTGATGGCCGAGGCGCGGGAGATCGTGGGCGCGGGGCCTACCTATGTGACCTATGACATCGACTTCGTCGATCCGACCTTCGCGCCGGGGACCGGGACGCCGGAGGTGGGGGGGCCCAACTCCTGGCAGGCCTTGCAGGTGGCGCGGGGATTGCGGGGGCTGGATGTGGTGGGGGCGGACCTGGTCGAGGTCTCGCCGCCCTTCGATGCGAGCGGGGGCACGGCCTGGCTGGGGATTTCGCTGATGTTCGAGATGCTGTGCGTCATGGCCGAGCGGATCGCGCGGGGGTGAGGGCGGACCGGGGGTTTCACACCCCCGGACCCCCGTGGGATATTTGTCCCAGTATGAAAGGGAGAGCGCCATGCAGGCCGACAAGATCATCACCAACGCGAAGGTCCTGACCATGGACGAGGCGCGTCCGCGTGCCGAGGCGGTGGCCTGGGGTGGGGGGCGCATCCTGGCCGTGGGCAGCCGGGCGGAGGTGGAGGCGCTGGCCGGGCCCGCGACTCGCGTGGTCGATGCGGGCGGGCGGACGCTGTTGCCGGGCTTCGTCGAAAGCCACCTGCATCTGGTGCTGGGCGGCAACGAGCTGTCGCAGCTGCAACTGGGCGGGGTGGAAGGGTTCGAGGCGCTGGCGGCGGCGTTCCGGGATTATGCAACGCAGAACCCCGACCTGCCGCTGCTGATGGCGCAGGGGGCGGCCTACGAGATCCTTGACCATCCGGTCACGCGGGCCGATCTGGACCGGGTGCTCGGCGACAGGCCCATCGCGATGATGTCGCCGGACCATCACACGGTCTGGGCCAATACGGCGGCGCTGCGGGCGGCGGGATTGCTGAACGGGGCAGAGATGCCGGTCGGGCATGTGGTGGTGATGGGTGCGGACGGAACCGCGACGGGCGAGCTCTTGGAGTTCGAGGCCTTCTCGCCGGTGCTGGCATTGACGGGCGATCTGCACCTGCAACTGGGGATCGCGACGGGGGGCGAGCCGGAGCCCTGGCCCGACGCCGCCCAGCGGGCGAAGGACAAGGAGAAGGTCGCGGCGGGCCTGGCGCATTGCGCACAGCATGGCATCACCAGCATGGTGAACATGGACGGCAACCGCTACACCTGCGTCCTTTTGCAGGAGATGGCGGAGGAGGGCCGGCTGACCGCGCGGGTCAAGGTACCGTTCCACTTCAAGCCACATATGGAGTTGTCCGAGCTGGAGCGCGCCAGCGCGATGGCGGCGAAGTTCACCGGCGCCTGGGTGACCTCCGGTTTCGTGAAGATGTTCATGGATGGCGTGGTCGACAGCCGCACCGCCTTCATGCTGCACGACTATCCGGGAACCAGCGAGCGGGGCGCGCCGCTGTTCGAGGCGGAGCGGTTCAAGGCGATCTGTGCCGAGATCGACCGGCGGGGCTTGCAGATCGCCGTCCATGCCATCGGCGACGGGGCGGTGCGGCAGACGATCGACGGCTATGAGGCGGCGCGGCTGGCGAACGGCCCGCGCGACAGCCGCCACCGGATCGAGCATATCGAGCTGATCGACCGCGCCGACGTGCCCCGGCTGGGGGCGCTGGGGATCACGGCAAGCGTCCAGCCGCCGCATCCGCCGGGGGCGATGGAGTTCCCGATGTCGACGATGGAGCATGTCTTCCACCGCGACCGCTGGCGTGACGCCTATCTGTGGAAGACGCTGGGCGACCAGGGCGCGCCGCTGGCCTTTGCGTCCGACTGGCCGGTGACGGATGTGAACGTGATGCGCGGCATCCAGGCGGCGCTGACCCGGGTGCCTTATGAGGGATGCCAGGACGAGCGCGTCGGCCTGATGGAGGTGCTGCGCGCCTATACCGCCGGGGGCGCCTGGGCCGCCCATTGGGAGGGGCTGACGGGAACCCTGCGCGAAGGGATGGCGGCGGACCTGGTGCTGATCGACGGCGATATCGAGGCGATTCCGGCGGATCGGCTGGGCCAGACGGGAATCGCGCTGACGATTGCCGGGGGCGGGGTGACGCACGATCCGGCCGGAATGCTGGGTGCGACGCCCGGACGCAGGGCATAATCTTATGAATTTGCAAGGGAAAATGGCAATCTGGAAAAATTCGTCATCATTCCGTCATTTTCCACTTGCGGGTCTTGGGGGCGTTGCGTAAAAGCCCCCTCACCGAAACGGAACGGTGCTGGAAACGGCGGCGGGAAGGATCGGAAGCGGTGACGAAAGCCGCGAAATCCTGGAGGCAAGATGGCAGTTACGCCAGAAGTTCTGGTGTGCTGCGTGTTTTGTGTCCGCGCTCTTTGAAATTTGAATGAATGAAGGGATATGCGGGCGGTTTGGGCGCATCGGCGTCGGAGACGCGCATATCGGCTCACTAGGGAAGTTCCTGCGAGGGGATGGACCGATGATGTGAGTGTCAGCTTCACTACTTGTGGG
>NZ_JAEULP010000009.1 GCF_016792905.1 Tabrizicola sp. | reverse complement strand
CGATGACGTTTGACGTGGGCGGGCTTTACCACACGCTGCAACGGATGCGGGCGCGGGACGAGGCGGAAGTCGCGGTCCCGGTCTTCGACCGCAAGATCGAGATCGCCCGCGCCGGGGCCCGGCTGATCCCGCGCGAGGTGCCGGTGATCGTGGTCGAAGGCAACTGGCTGCTTCTGAACCAATCCCCCTGGGACCGGCTGCACCCGATGTTTGACGTGACGGTGATGGTCGAGGTGCCCGAACATACCTTACGCGCGCGTCTGCGGGGGCGCTGGGAGCGGCTGGGTCTGACTGAGGCAGAGATCATTGAGAAGCTTGAGGAAAATGACCTGCCGAACGGCCGCTGGGTGCGCGACGGGTCGATCGCGGCCGACCATGTGATCCGCAACGGCTAGGGTCCGACAACCGCGAAATTCCCCCGACCGGAGCCTTGCATTCCCGCTGGCCTTGCAAAGGGTTTGGCGCTAGTCTTCGCGGCAAGACCCGGGGGACACATCCGGGCTTTGAAGGCAGAGCAGCGTTACAGGCGGTTTTCCATGACTGAAATGGTCTATGGCTCCAATCCCGTTCGGGTGTCCGAGCCGGTTATCCCACGCTGGTGGCGCACGATCGACAAGTGGACCTTGACGAGCGTGTTCATCCTGTTCGGGGTCGGGCTCTTGCTGGGCCTTGCGGCCTCGGTGCCCTTGGCGACGCGGAACGGGCTGGAACCCTTCTACTATGTGCAGCGGCAGGCCTTCTTCGGCGGGATTGCGCTGGTGGTGATGATCGGCATCTCGATGATGCCGCCCGACATGGTGCGCAGGCTGGGGGTGATGGGCTTCGCCATCTCGATGCTCGCCCTGATGTTGCTGCCGCTGTTCGGGACGGATTTCGGCAAGGGCGCGGTGCGCTGGTTTTCCTTCGGCTTTGCCTCGGTACAGCCGTCGGAGTTCCTGAAACCCGGCTTCGTGGTCGTGGTGGCCTGGCTGATCGCGGCGAGCCAGGACCTGAACGGCCCGCCGGGCAAGCTGCTTTCCTTCGCGCTGACGGTGGTTGTCGTCGGCTTCCTGGCGATGCAGCCCGACTTTGGCCAGTCCGCGTTGATCCTGTTCGCCTGGGGCGTGGTCTATTTCGTCGGCGGGGCGCCAATGCTGCTGATCGGGATCGTCGGCGGGTTGGTCGGCGTGGGCGGGTTGGCGTTCTATGAAAGCTCGGAACACTTCGCACGTCGGATCGACGGGTTCCTGTCGCCGGACGTGGACCCCCGGACCCAGCTTGGCTATGCGGCGAACGCGATCCAGGAGGGCGGGTTCTTTGGCGTGGGCGTGGGCGAGGGCCAGGTGAAATGGTCGCTGCCGGATGCGCATACCGACTTCATCATTGCGGTGGCGGCCGAGGAGTACGGCCTGCTGCTGGTGCTGGGAATCCTCGCGCTTTACTGTGTGATCGTGGTGCGGTCGCTGTGGCGGCTCTTGCCCGAGCGTGACCCCTTCGCGCGGCTGGCGGGGGCGGGGATGGCCTGCATCTTCGGGGTGCAGGCGATGATCAACATGGGCGTTGCGGTGCGGCTTCTACCCGCGAAGGGGATGACGCTGCCGTTCGTGAGTTATGGCGGCTCGTCGGTCATCGCGGCGGGGATCACGCTGGGGATGCTGCTGGCGCTGACGCGGGAACGGCCGCGCGGGCAGATGAGCGATGTGTTCCGGCGGGGGCGGTGATGGCTGAACTGACGGCGGCCCCCAGCCCAACCCTCCCCCACAGTGGGGGGAGGGAGGCGCCTGTTGCGGGCGTCGGGAGCGTGGCGTGATGGCGAAGCTTCTTCTCATCGCGGCGGGGGGGACGGGCGGGCACATGTTCCCGGCGCAGGCCCTGGCCGAGGCGATGCTGGCGCGGGGCTGGCGGGTGAAGCTGTCGACCGATGAGCGCGGGGCGCGCTATGCGGGCGGATTTCCGGAGGCGGTGGTGGTGGAGCGCGTGGCTTCGGCCACCTTCGCGCGGGGCGGCGTGGCGGCGAAGCTCTTGGTGCCGTTCCGGATTCTGGGCGGCGTGATCGGCGCGGTCTGGTCGCAGCTGCGCGACAAACCGGCTGTGGTGGTCGGGTTCGGGGGATACCCCTCGATCCCGGCGCTGTCGGCCGCCTGGGTGCTGCGGCGGCCGCGGATGATCCATGAGCAGAACGGGGTGCTGGGCCGGGTGAACCAGGTGTTTTCCCGCCGGGTGGACAAGGTGGCCTGCGGGACATGGCCGACGGCGCTGCCAAGCGGCGTCACGGGAGAGCCCACGGGCAACCCTGTGCGGCAGGCGGTGCTGGACCGGGCCTCGGCGCCCTATATCCCGCCGGGGGATTATCCGATGGCGCTGGTGGTGATCGGGGGGTCGCAGGGCGCGCGCATCCTGTCGGATGTGGTGCCTGCGGCGGTGGCGCTGTTGCCCGAGGGTCTGCGGGCGAACCTGCGGGTGGCGCATCAGGCGCGGGATGAGGATGCGACCCGCGCGGCGGCAGGTTATGAGGCGGCGGGGGTGCGGGCCGAGATCGCGCCGTTCTTCGCGGATATTCCCCGGCGGTTGTCCGAGGCGCAGCTGGTGATCAGCCGCTCGGGGGCGTCGTCGGTTGCGGACATCAGCGTGATCGGGCGCCCAGCGATCCTGATCCCCTATGCGGCGGCGACCGGGGACCATCAGACGGCCAATGCGAAGGGGCTTTGTGACGCGGGGGCAGCGGTGGTGATCCAGGAGAAGGCGCTTGACGCGGGCGCGCTTGCGGGCCAGATCGCCGCGATCCTGGAGGATCCGCACCGGGCCGAGACGATGGCACGCGCGGCTTTGGGCGAGGGAAAGCCGGACGCGACGGCCCGGCTGGTGGCATTGGTGGAAGAGTTAGGCGGAGTAGGGTCATGAACGCAGCAACGAAGCTTCCGCTGGAACTGGGGCCGATCCATTTCGTCGGCATCGGCGGGATCGGGATGTCGGGGATCGCCGAGGTGCTGATGACGCTGGGCTATCCGGTGCAGGGATCGGATGCGAAGGCGTCGAAGATCACCGACCGGCTGGTGACGCTGGGGGCTCGGTTCTTCGAGGGGCAACGGGCCGAGAACATCGGCGATGGCGTGTCGGTGGTGGTGATCTCCTCCGCGATCAAGAAGGGCAACCCGGAGCTGGAGGAGGCGCGGCGGCGGAAGCTGCCGGTGGTGCGGCGGGCCGAAATGCTGGCGGAGCTGATGCGGCTGCGGTCAAACATCGCGATTGCCGGGACGCATGGCAAGACCACGACGACGACGATGGTGGCGACGCTGCTGGACAAGGGCGGGTTCGATCCGACGGTGATCAACGGGGGGGTGATCCACGCCTATGGCTCGAACGCGCGGGCCGGGGCGGGGGAGTGGATGGTGGTCGAGGCGGATGAGTCGGACGGATCGTTCAACCGGCTGCCCGCGACGATCGCCATCGTGACCAACATCGACCCGGAGCATATGGAGCATTGGGGGACCTTTGACGCCCTGCGGAAAGGGTTCCTGGATTTCGTGTCGAACGTGCCGTTCTACGGGCTGGCGGTCTGCTGCACGGATCACCCGGAGGTGCAGGCGCTGGTCGGGCGGGTGACGGACCGACGCGTCGTGACTTTCGGGTTCAACGCCCAGGCAGATGTGCGGGCGCTGAACCTGACCTATGAGAACGGGGTGGCGCATTTCGACATTGCCTTGCAGGGCGAGGGCGGCATGATCGAGGGCTGCACCCTGCCGATGCCGGGGGATCACAACGTGTCGAACGCGCTGTCGGCGGTCGCCGTGGCGCGGCATCTGGGGATGAAGAAGGACGAGATCCGCGAGGCCTTGGCGGGGTTTGCCGGGGTCAACCGGCGGTTCACGCGGGTGGGAGAGGTCGGCGGTGTCACGATCATCGACGACTACGGCCACCATCCGGTGGAGATCGCGGCGGTCCTGAAGGCGGCGCGGCAGGCGATTGGGGGAAAGACGGGGGGCCGGATCATCGCAGTGCATCAGCCGCACCGCTATACCCGGCTGTCGAACCTGTTCGAGGAGTTCTGCACCTGCTTCAACGAGGCGGACGTGGTGGCCATCGCCGAGGTCTACGCGGCGGGCGAGGAGCCTATCCCCGGTGCGAGCCGCGACGATCTGGTTGCGGGGCTGATCGCCCACGGCCACCGCCACGCGCGGGCCCTGCAGGACGAGGGTGAACTGGCGCGGCTGGTGAAGGAACAGGCACGGCCGGGGGACATGGTGGTTTGCCTCGGCGCCGGGACAATCAGCGCCTGGGCCAATGCACTGCCCGCCAAGCTGGTGGGCAAGGCGGCATGAGGCGAGCCAAGACTTTTCGAAAAGTCTTGCAAATTCCTTCGAAGGAATTTGGGCCTCTGACCTGGCGCAGGCGCCCGGCATGAGCACTCCGCTGATCCTGGGCTGTCTCTGGGTTCTGGCCGCCGCCGCCACGGCGATGCTGCCGATGCGGCGGCAGATGGTGCCAGGCCTGGCGCTCTTGGCCGCGGCTCCGGTGCTGCTGGCCTGGATCGGCTGGGTGCATGGCTGGCTGTGGCTCGCCATCGGGTTGTTCGCCTTCCTGTCGATGTTCCGCAACCCGCTCCTTTACTTCCTGCGCCGCGCGATGGGGCGCCCGGTGCAGGTGCCGAAGGAGCTGGAGAAGTGATGCTGCCGCTGGCCCTTTGCCTGGTCTGGCTGATCGCGGCGAACGTGATTGCCATGTTCCCTTCGCGCGACAAGCATTGGCGGATTGCCTACGGGCTGATTGCGCTGGGCGTTCCCCTGCTGGGTTGGGTGACTTGGGAATCCGGGCCGGTGGTGGGGCTTGTCCTGCTGGCGGCGGGGGCATCAATCCTGCGCTGGCCGGTGGTCTTCTTCTGGCGCTGGCTGCGCCGCCAGGTGGGGTAGGGCGATGCCGGGACTGGTCTGGGTGATTGGCGCTGGAACGGTAATATTCGGCGGAGTGATCGCCTATGTCGTGACCTGGCGCTATGGCTGGGGGCTGGCGATCCTGCTGCCGGTTCTGGCGCTTGCGACGCTGATCGCGATGCGGTGGCAGAAGCTGGGCCTGGCAGCCGACGAGGGGGCGCGGATGGCCGGACACACGCTCATCTTCGCGGCGCCGATCCTTCTGGGCGTGATCGCTGGTATTGCCCTGGCGCGGATCAGGCGCGGCTGAGGGCTTGCGCGGGGCAGAAAACCGCCGCAGAAACCGGGCATGAGCGCGCTTCCCGAGACCCGCGGCGTATTGACGCCGGACCGATCCCTGGCCGAACTGACCTGGCTGAGGGTGGGCGGCCCTGCCGACTGGCTGTTCCAGCCCGCGGACGAGGCGGACCTTGCGGCCTTTCTTGGGGCGCTTGATCCTTCCGTGCCCGTATTCCCGATGGGCGTGGGGTCGAACCTGATCGTCCGGGATGGCGGCATCCGGGCGGTGGTGATCCGACTAGGGCGCGGTTTCAACGGCATTTCCGTCGAGAGCGACCGCGTCGTTGCCGGTGCCGCGGCGCTGGATGCGCATGTGGCGAAGCGGGCGGCAGAGGCGGGGCTGGACCTGACGTTCCTGCGCACCATTCCGGGAAGCATCGGTGGGGCGGTTCGGATGAATGCCGGGTGCTACGGGTCTTACGTCGCCGATGTGCTGGAAGAGGTGCGGGTGGTGACGCGGCAGGGGGCGGTGCAGGTGCTGCCCGCTTCGGCGCTGGCCTTGCGCTACCGGCAGAGCGAGTTGCCGGAGGGGGCGGTGATCGTCTCGGCGGTGTTCCGGGCGGGGCGGGGTGATCCGGCGGCGTTGGAGGCGAAGATGGCCGAGCAGATCGCCAAGCGGGATGCGTCGCAGCCGACAAAGGAGCGGAGTGCCGGGTCGACCTTTCGCAATCCGGCGGGGAGGTCGTCCACGGGAAGGGCCGACGACACGCATGAACTGAAGGCCTGGAAGGTGATCGACGACGCGGGAATGCGGGGCGCGCGCATCGGCGGGGCGCAGATGTCCACCATGCATTCCAACTTCCTGATCAACGCCGGAGGGGCGAGCGCCGCCGATCTGGAAAATCTGGGCGAGGAGGTCAGGAAAAAGGTTTACCAATCAAGCGGTATCACGCTAGAGTGGGAAATCATGCGGGTCGGAGAATACCCGCAGGACTAACGATATCACGGGTCACATAAGACCCGGATGAGGCAGTGTATGGCGGGCGCATCGAGCAGGATGGCCCCCGAAGTGGCGGTTCTGATGGGTGGGCTTTCCGCTGAGCGGGAAGTATCGCTTGTCTCTGGGCGCGAATGCGCCAAGGCCCTGCGGGAGGCTGGTTACAAGGTGACGGAGGTCGATTGCGGCCCCGATCTGCCTGCGCAGCTTGCCGCGCTGCGCCCTGACGTCTGCTTCAACGCGTTGCATGGCCGCTGGGGCGAGGATGGCTGCGTCCAGGGCATCCTGGAATGGCTGAAGATCCCCTATACGCATTCCGGGGTGCTGGCCTCGGCCCTGGCGATGGACAAGGTCAAGACCAAGGAAGTCTACAAGGCCGCCGGTCTGCCGGTCGTCGAAAGCGTGCTGGCGACGCGGGACGAGGTCGAGGCGGGGCATGTGTTGCCCGCGCCCTATGTGGTGAAGCCCTACAACGAAGGATCCTCGGTCGGGGTCTATATCGTGCGCGAGGGGTCGAATGCGCCGCGGCTGGCGGCGACGATGCCTGCGGTGGTGATGGTGGAAACCTATGCGCCGGGGCGGGAACTGACGACGACGGTGATGGGCGACCGGGCGCTGGGGGTGACGGATATCATCACCTCGGGCTGGTACGACTATGACGCCAAGTACAAGCCGGGCGGCAGTCGCCACGAATGCCCGGCGAATATCCCGGCCGAGATCGAGGCGGCTTGCCTGGATTTTGCCCTGCGGGCGCACAAGGCGCTGGGGTGCCGGGGGGTCAGCCGGACGGATTTCCGCTGGGATGAAGCGCGGGGTCTGGCGGGGCTGATCCTCTTGGAGACCAATACCCAGCCGGGGATGACGCCGACGTCGCTGGCGCCCGAGCAGGCGGCGATGCGGGGGATCGGCTTCCCGGAGTTCTGCGCCTGGATGGTGGAGGACGCGTCATGCAATCGCTGACCGCCCGCCGCCCTGTCTCGCGGGTGCGCCGCGACCCGGCGCCGTCGAAATGGGATTATCGGCTGCAGCGGCTGATGCTGACGCCCTATGTCCGGGGCTTCGTCTGGAAGGGCCTGCCGACGCTGATGATCCTCGGGGCGACGGCACTGTGGTTCAGCCATGAGCCGAACCGGCAGGCGGTGATCGGGCAGCTGACGCATCTGCGCGAGGAATTCGAGGCGCGGCCGGAGTTTCGGGTGTCGCTGGCGCGGGTCGAGGGGGCCTCGGACGATCTGGCTGCGGCAGTGCGGGCGAAGCTGGCGCTGCCTTTGCCGATGTCGTCCTTCGACATCGACCTTGATGCCGCCCGCGCGCGGATCGAGGCGCTGGATGCGGTGAAGAATGCCGAGCTGCGGGTCCGCTCGGGCGGGATCCTGCAGGTGGTGATCACCGAGCGGGTGCCGGTGGCCGTCTGGCGCACCGAGGACGGGCTGAAGCTGGTCGATGACACCGGCCATCGCGTCGCGGGACTGCTTTCCCGCGCCGACCGCGCCGACCTGCCGTTGATCGCCGGGGATGGGGCCGACAAGGCCGCGCCGGAAGCGCTGGAGCTGATCGCCGCCGCCGGGCCGCTGACCCCGCGCATCCGGGGCCTGGTGCGGATGGGCGAGCGGCGCTGGGATCTGGTTCTCGATCGCGACCAGCGCGTGCTTCTGCCCGAGAAGAACCCGGTCCAGGCGCTGGAGCGGCTGCTGGCGCTGGACCATGCGCAGGACCTGATGAACCGCGACATCCTGGCCGTCGACCTGCGGTCGGACCATCGCCCCACCCTTCGCCTTTCCCCCCATGCCCTTGCCGATATCCGTCGCGCGCAAGGCCTAGACACCGTGGAGAACGAACTGTGACCGATCTCTATACTTCCCAGCGCGCCATGCGGAACATGCGTCGGGCTGCCATGCAGCGCGGCGTGATCGCCATCCTGGATGTGGGCACCTCGAAGATCGCCTGCCTGATCCTGCGCTTCGACGGGCCGGACCGGCTGCGCGAGCAGGACGGCGTCGGGCCGATGGCGGGCCAAAGCCAGTTCCGGGTGATCGGGGCGGCGACGACCCGCAGCCGTGGCGTCCGTTTCGGCGAGATCGCGGTGATGAACGAGACCGAGCGAGCGATCCGCACGGCGGTTCAGGCGGCGCAGAAAATGGCGAATGTGCGGGTCGATCATGTGATCGCCTGCTTTTCGGGGGCGGAGCCGCGCAGCTATGGGCTGGCGGGCGAGCTGGACTTGCAGGACAGCGTGGTGACGGAGCAGGACGTGAGCCGGGTGCTGGCGGCTTGCGACGTGCCGGACCTCGGCCACGGGCGCGAGGTGCTGCACGCGCAGCCGGTGAACTTTGCGCTGGACCATCGCTCGGGTCTGGGCGATCCGCGCGGGCAGATCGGGCACCGGCTGGCGGTGGACATGCATCTTCTGTCGGTGGATGGCGACGTGGTGCAGAACCTCCTCTACTGCATCAAGCGCTGCGACCTGGAACTGGCGGGGATCGCGTCCTCGGCCTATGTCTCGGCAATTTCCTCGCTGGTCGAGGACGAGCAGGAACTGGGCGCGGCCTGCATCGACATGGGCGGCGGGGCGACCGGCATTTCCATCTTCATGAAGAAGCACATGATCTATTCGGATTCCGTCCGGATGGGCGGGGACCATGTGACGAGCGACATCTCCAAGGGCCTGCAAATTCCGATGGCCACGGCCGAACGGATCAAGACCCGGCATGGCGGGCTTTACGCGACCGGGATGGACGACCGCGAGATGATCGACATCGGCGGCGACAGTGGCGACTGGGAGAAGGATCGGCGGCAGATCAGCCGGACCGAGCTGATCGGGATCATGCGGCCGCGAGTCGAAGAGATTCTGGAAGAAGTGCGCGCCACGCTGGACGCGGCGGGCTTCGACACGCTGCCGAGCCAGCAGATCGTGTTGACCGGCGGTTGCAGCCAGATTCCGGGCCTTGACGGCATCGCGACGCGCGTCCTTGGCCAGCGCGTGCGCCTGGGACGGCCGCTGCGCGTGCAAGGGTTGCCGCAAGCGGCGACGGGGGCAGCCTTTGCCAGCGCAGTGGGTCTGTGCCTGTTCGCGGCGCATCCGCAGGACGAATGGTGGGATTTTGAAGTCCCGGCCGAACGCTACCCGGCGCGCTCGCTGCGGCGGGCTGTAAAATGGTTCAAGGACAACTGGTGAACACTACATCCGGCCGCAAAGGGCGAAATACCGCTGAAATCGGGGGGTTGCCCCCCAGATTTCGTGGTTTGGCCATGTTTTTCTCGTGACCTTTGCTGTGGTTGTGGATAGAATCGGGGATAAGTCGGCCTTCCGCAGGGGAATTCACGCGAGAAAGGCCGAATAAAACAGGCGGCGGACAACGGACAGGCAAACCCAATGGCACTCAATCTGACGATGACTTCGGAGCGTGAAGAGCTGAAGCCGCGCATCACCGTGTTCGGTGTGGGCGGCGCGGGCGGCAACGCGGTGAACAACATGATCGACAAGATGCTGGAAGGCGTCGAGTTCGTCGTGGCCAACACCGACGCGCAGGCCTTGCAGCAAAGCCGGGCAGGCGCGCGCATCCAGATGGGTGTCAAGGCGACGGAAGGTCTTGGGGCAGGGGCCCGGCCGACGGTGGGGGCCGCTGCGGCGGAAGAGACGATCGAAGAAATCGTCGACCACCTGGCCGGGGCGCATATGTGCTTCATCACCGCCGGCATGGGCGGCGGCACCGGCACCGGCGCGGCCCCGATCATCGCGCAGGCTGCGCGGGAGCTGGGCGTGCTGACGGTGGGCGTCGTGACCAAGCCCTTCCAGTTCGAGGGCGCCAAGCGGATGCGTCAGGCGGAAGAGGGGATCGAGTCGCTCCAGAAGGTGGTCGACACCCTGATCATCATCCCGAACCAGAACCTGTTCCGGCTGGCGAACGAGCGCACCACTTTTACCGAAGCCTTCGCGATGGCCGACGACGTGCTGTACCAGGGCGTCAAGGGCGTGACCGACCTGATGGTCCGGCCTGGCCTGATCAACCTCGACTTCGCCGACGTGCGCGCGGTGATGGACGAGATGGGCAAGGCGATGATGGGCACGGGCGAGGCCACGGGCGACGACCGGGCGATCCAGGCGGCGGAGAAGGCGATTGCCAACCCGCTTCTCGACGAGATCAGCCTGAACGGCGCCAAGGGCGTGCTGATCAACATCACCGGCGGTCACGACCTTACCCTGTTCGAGCTGGACGAGGCTGCGAACATCATCCGCGAGAAGGTGGACCCGGAAGCCAACATCATCGTCGGCTCGACGCTGGACACCGCGATGGAGGGCCGCATCCGAGTGTCGGTCGTGGCGACCGGCATCGACGCCTCGGCAGCGAACAAGGCGGAGCCGCCGGTTGCGCGCCGTTCGATGGGCACGCCCCTGGCGCTGAACCCGACGCACCAGCCGGAGGCGCCGCGCGCCGCCGCGCCGGTCTATGCCCCCGCGCCAGAGCCGGTGATGGAAGACCGCGTCGCCTTCGAGGATGAGGTCGACAGCGTGGCCGATGCGGCCTTTGACGCGGCCGCGTCGCGTGCCGACATGGACGGGGACGATCTGTCGATCGCAGACGATCTGCCGCCGCCGGCCTATCGCCCGCAACCTGCCGCCCAGCCGGTGCTGGTGCGCTCGACCCCGGCGGCCATCGAGGCCGATCCGACGGGCTTCGTCGCCCCGCGTCCGCGCGTCGCTGGCCAGCCCTCGCCCGAAGCGCTGGCCCGGCTGCAAGCCGCCGTCAGCCGCCCGGGCAGCGCCCCGGCCAAGTTCGCCCGGCCCGCCCCGGTCGCCGCACCGGCGGCCCCGGCCCCGGCTGCGTCCGCCGCCGCGAAGCCGCGCTTCGGCATCGGATCGCTGATCAACCGCATGGCGGGCCATCTGGAGGCAACCAGCCCGGCCGCCGCCCCGACGGCCCGTGCCCAACCGCCGGTCACGGCCTATGACGACGATCACGACATGGGCTCCGATCAGGACCGGATCGAGATTCCTGCCTTCCTGCGCCGCCAGGCCAACTGAAAAGAACGCGGCAAGAAGATTACTGGCAAGGCCCGGGAGACCGGGCCTTTTCCTTTTTTATCAACGACTTTCGATCTGTTTCAAACCTGTCACATACCGTCACAAAGAGTGAGTTGAGCTTCAAACCCCCAAAGAATACCTAACGTGCAATCGGAGACGGGCGGAGACCCTTAACTCCACGAGGTTGAGCGAGACGTGCAGAATACCGTGAAATCCCCAGCGACCTTCACCGGGTTTGGCCTGCATGGCGGCCAGCCGGTGCGGATGGTCGTGCGCCCGGCGCCGGTGGATCACGGGATCTGGTTCCGTCGCACCGATGTGGCCGACCGCGATCCGCGCATCCTGGCACGCTGGGACATGGTGAAGCCTTCGCGGCTTTGCACCGTGATCGAGAATGCCGATGGCGTCTCGGTTTCCACCATCGAACATATCATGGCAGCGCTGGCCGGGTTTGCGATCCACAACGCGGTGATCGAGATCGACGGTCCGGAAGTGCCGATCCTGGACGGGTCTTCGGTGCCGTTCATCGAAGGTTTCCTGGCCGCCGGACTGGAGGAGCAGCACGTTCCGGTGCGTGCCGTGCGCGTCCTGAAGCCCGTCGAAGTGCGTGATGGAGGCGCCGTCGCGCGCCTGGAGCCGGCCGAGATGCTGGAGATCGACTTCCGCATCGACTTCGAGGATCGGGCGATCGGCGTGCAGGCGCGCAGGCTGAACATGGCCAATGGCGCCTTCGTGCGCGAACTGTCGGACAGCCGCACCTTCTGCCGCCAGGCGGATGTGGACGCGATGCGGGCCCGTGGTCTTGCCCTTGGCGGCACGCTGGAGAACGCGGTGGTGTTCGATGGCGACCAGGTGCTTTCGCCGGGGGGCCTGCGCCATGCGGACGAGCCCGTGCGGCACAAGATGCTGGACGCGGTGGGCGATCTGGCGCTGGCGGGAGGGCCGATCCTTGGCCGCTATGTGGGCGAACGGGCGGGCCACGCGCTGACGAACCGGCTTCTGCGGGCGCTTTTCGCCGATCCTTCGGCCTTTGTGCTGGTCGACTGCGGCCCGCGCACGCTGGGCAAGCTGCCGGGCGTGGGCGTCCATGCCGGCGATTTGCCCGCGCGCAACTGATCGATCCTGACCGTTGCAAAGTCACGAAAGGCGTTTTGCGCCCCGGATTTTTCTGTGCTAGGACGGGCCAAGGGCGGAAGCCAGGAACGGGGCAAACCGCCCGGATTGCAGGTTGGATAGGCGAAGAATGTCAGGCAGAAGGCCCGGCGCAGGGTTGCTCAAGACGGCGCTTCTGGTTTCGATGCTGGCTGGCTGCGCGGGCGGCCAGTCGAACGAACGTCCGCTGGACAGCTATACTGCGGAAGAGATCTTCAAGAAGGGCGAGCTGGAACTGGAAACCGGCAAGCGGCCCAAGGACGCGCTGGTCTATTTCCAGGAAGTCGAGCGGCTTTACCCCTATACCGAATATGCCAAGCGGGCCCTGATCATGCAGGCCTACACGCATCACAAGGCAAAGGAATATCCCGAGGCCCGGGATGCGGCGCAGCGCTTCATCGACTTCTATCCCGGTGACGAGGATGCGCCCTATGCGCTCTACCTCATGGCGCTGAGCTATTACGACCAGATCGACGACGTCGGCCGCGACCAGGGGATCACCTTCCAGGCGCTGTCGGGCATGCGCGACGTGATCGAGACCTATCCGGACAGCGAATATGCACGCTCGGCGATCCTGAAATTCGACCTGGCCTTCGACCAGCTGGCCGCGAAGGAAATGGAAGTCGGCCGCTACTACCTGAAGCGCGGCCACTACACGGCGGCGATCAACCGGTTCCGGACCGTGGTGGCGGATTTCCAGACCACCACCCACACTGCCGAAGCCCTGCATCGCCTGGTCGAGTGCTACCTTGCCCTGGGCCTGACCGACGAGGCGCAGACGGCCGGGGCGATCCTGGGCCACAACTACCAGTCCTCGCCGTTCTACGACGACACCTATCGCCTGCTGAAGGGCAAGGGCCTGTCGCCGGAAGCAAAGGGCGAAGGCTGGCTGCGGACGATCTATCGCCAGATGGTGAAGGGCGAGTGGTTGTGACCATGGTGCGCGGTTGCGCACCCCACGGACCGGGCGATGCTGCATAGTCTGGACATCCGCGATGTGCTGATCATCGACCGGCTGAGCCTGGAGCTTGGGCCGGGACTGAACGTGCTGACCGGCGAGACGGGGGCGGGCAAGTCGATCCTCCTGGATGCGCTGGGGTTCGTGCTGGGCTGGAGAGGCCGGGCGGAACTGGTCCGCCAGGGCGCGGGGCAGGGCGAGGTGACGGCGGTCTTCGACCTGCCTTTGGGTCATGCGGCGCGCGGGGTGCTTGACGAGGCCGGAATCGAGGCCGAGGACGAGTTGATCCTGCGCCGGGTCAATGCCGCCGACGGGCGCAAGACCGCCTTCGTCAACGACCGCCGTGTCTCGGGCGAGGTGCTGCGCGATCTGTCCGATCATCTGGTGGAACTGCACGGCCAGCATGATGACCGGGGCCTCCTGAACCCGCGCGGGCATCGGGCGCTCCTGGATGCGTTCGCGGGCCTCGACCTTGCGCCGCTGCGGCAGGCCTGGGCGGCGCAGCGTGCGGCGCGCGGGGCCTTGGCCGAGGCCGAGGGCGCGCTGGCGCGGGCGGCGGCGGAAGAGGAGTTCCTGCGCCACGCGGTGGCGGAACTGGACAAGCTGAACCCGGAACCGGGTGAGGACGAGGCGCTGGATGCGCGCCGCCGTCTGATGCAGGGCGCGGGACGGATTCGCGAGGATGTGGCGAAAGCGCTGGCGGCACTGTCGGACGAAGGCGCCGAGGGTCGGATGCGCGATGCGTTGCGCTGGCTGGACGGCGCGGCTGACAAGGCCGAGGGGCGGCTGGATTCGCCGATGGAGGCGCTGAACCGCGCGCTGATCGAGTTGGGCGAGGCGCAAGGCGGCGTCGAGCGGGCGCTGGAGGCGCTGGACTTCGATCCCGGAGAGCTGGAGCGGGTCGAGGAGCGGCTGTTCGCGATCCGGGCGCTGGCACGCAAGCATGGCGTGCTGGCGGATGATCTGGGCGGCTTTGCCGAAAGCCTGAGGGCGCGGCTGGCGGCAATCGACGGCGGTGCGGCAGGGCTGGCGAAACTGGCGAAGGCGCTGGCCGAGGCAGAGGCGGGTTACGGCGCAGAGGCATCGCGGGTGACGAAGGCCAGGGCTGCGGCGGCGCAGCGGCTGGATGCGGCGATGGCGGCCGAGCTGGCGCCGCTGAAGATGGAACGCGCGGTCTTCTCGACCGAGATCGCACAAGCCGAGCCGGGGCCGGACGGGGTGGACGCCGTGACCTTCACGGTGGCGACCAACCCCGGCGCGCCTGCAGGGCCGTTGAACCGGATCGCCTCGGGCGGGGAGTTGTCGCGGTTCCTGTTGGCGCTGAAGGTCTGCCTGACCGGCGACAGCCCCGGCCTGACGCTGATCTTCGACGAGATCGACCGGGGCGTCGGCGGCGCCACGGCGGATGCGGTCGGTCGGCGGCTGAAGGCGCTGGCCGAGGGCGCGCAGGTGCTGGTCGTGACGCATTCGCCGCAGGTGGCGGCCTTCGGCGCGCGGCACTGGCGGGTGGAAAAGCGCGTGGCAGGCGGGCAGACGCTGTCGACCGTCACCGGGCTGGACGCCGGGGAGAGGGTGGAGGAGGTCGCGCGGATGCTGGCCGGCGACACCGTGACCGAGGCGGCTCGGGCGGCGGCGAGGGTCTTGCTGAACGGCTAGGCGGGCTGCCCAAAGCTGCGGCGCAATTGTATCAAGCCATGCGTCAGGTGCATGACGGGACTACGGCGTCGACTCTACAATGCTGCGCTGCGGCGTCCTATCTTCAGGGTACGAAGAAAGGACACATCATGTTCAACCTGTTCAAATCGCTGGTTTCCGGGAAAGCCTTCCCCCGCATCGCCGATCTGGAGCGCGCCTATCTTGAAGGCTCGGCCTCGCTTGTGGATCTGGAACGCCGCCAGCGCGAGATCGACCAGGGCCTGTTCCGCCGGTCGAGCTTTGACTTCTGATCATGCCTGACCCGGCACCAGCTTGCCGGGGTTCATGAGGTTCAACGGGTCAAGCGCACGTTTTACCGCGCCCATCACCTGCCACCCCGCGCCATGCTCGGCCGCCATCAGGCCGAGCTTGCCGAAGCCCACGCCATGCTCGCCGGTGATCGTGCCGCCAAGGCGCAGGGAGCGTTCGGCCATCCGGTCGGCCAGGCCCTTGGCGACGGCAATCTCGTCCGGTCGCGCCGGATCGACCATCAGGATCGCGTGGAAGTTCCCGTCGCCGACATGGCCGAGGATCGGCCCCGGGATCCCCGACGCCGCGATGTCGGCCCGCGTTTCCTCCACCGCCTGGGCGAGCCGCGAGATCGGCACGCAGACATCCGTCACCACTGCCTTGGCTCCGGGCCGTGAGGCCAGGATCGCGCGGTAGGCCGCATGCCGCGCCGCCCAGAGCCGGGTGCGGTCCTCCTGCTTCTCGGCCCAGTCGAGACCTTTCGCCCCGTGCTCTGTCGCAAGGGTGCGGAAGCGGCTGACGTCTTCGTCCAGAGCCGCCGTATGCCCGTGAAATTCCACCAGCAGCTGTGGGGCAGGGGGCAGCGACAGGTGCGAATATGCGTTGCAGGCGGCCACGGTGTCGGCATCAAGGAACTCGATCCGCGCCGGGGTCAGGCCCATCTGCATGACCGCCATCACGCAATCGACCGCCGCCCCGACCGAGGGGAAGGCGGCGACGGCGGTCATCACCGCTTCGGGCTGGCCATGGAGGCGCAGGGTCAGCTCGGTGATCAGGCCGAGTGTCCCCTCCGACCCGACGAAAAGCGCCGTCAGGTCGTAGCCTGCCGAGGATTTCGGTGCGCCGGTGCCGGTGCGGATCACCCGGCCATCGGCCAGCACCACCTCCAGCCCCCGGACGTTGTCGCGCATCGTGCCATAGCACACTGCCGTGGTGCCCGAGGCCCGCGTCGCCGCCATCCCGCCCAGCGTGGCATTGGCGCCGGGATCGACGGAGAACATCAGCCCGGTCGTCCGCAGTTCCCGGTTCAGCGCCTCGCGCGTGATGCCGGGCTGGACGCGGACGAGGCGGTCCTCGGGCCGCAGTTCCAGCACCGTGGCCATCTCGCGGAAATCGACCACCACCCCGCCCGCCAGGGCCAGCGCATGACCTTCCAGAGAGGTGCCCGCGCCCCAGCCGATCAGCGGGACCCGGTGCGCGGTGGACCAGCGCGCCAGGGCGGCGACCTCTTCGGTCGCGCGGGGAAAGACCACGGCGTCGGGCAGCCCGCCCGCAACCAGGCTTTCGCTTTGCGCATGTTCGGACAGCACTGCGGCCGCAACCGAATGGCGGTCGCCGAACAGGGCGGCAAGATCGGCACGGGCGGCGGCGGTCAGCATGGCGGAAGCCTAAACCGTTCCGCGACCGGTGCAAGCTCTGGCCCTTTTCCCGGCTTTCCGCTATCAGGCGGCCATCCAAGCCCAAGGGAGTCGCCCCGATGAAAGCCGCCGTGATCACCTTCCCGGGTTCGAACTGCGACCGCGACCTTGCCGTCGCCTTCGAAGGGGCGGGTTTCCAGGTGGCGCGGGTCTGGCACAAGGACAGCGCGCTGCCCGAGGGCGTGGACGTGGTCGGCGTTCCCGGCGGTTTCTCCTTCGGCGATTACCTGCGCTGCGGCGCCATTGCCGCGCAGTCGCCGATCAGTGCAGCGATCCGGGCGCATGCCGACAAGGGCGGCTACGTGCTGGGCATCTGCAACGGGTTCCAGGTCATTACCGAAATGGGCCTCTTGCCGGGCGTGCTGATGCGCAACGCCACGCTGAAGTTCGTCTGCCGCACGGTGACGCTGAAGGTCGCGACCACGCAATCCGCTTTCACCAGCGCCTATGCCAAGGGGCAGGGCATCCATATCCCGATTGCGCATCACGATGGCAACTACACGATCGACGCCGAGGGACTGGCGCGGCTGCAGGGCGAGGACCGCATCGCATTTACCTACGCCCAGAACCCGAACGGCAGCATGGCCGACATTGCCGGCATCCTGTCGGAAAACCGCCGCGTGCTGGGGATGATGCCGCATCCCGAACGCGCGACCGAGGCGGCGCTGGGGTCGCAAGACGGCAAGGGCCTTTTCGCCTCGCTGATGCGCGGGATGGCGCTGGCCTAGGCCCCATCGGCTTGAGGCCCCTCCGGCGCGGCCCTACTCTGGGCGCATGACCGCCAGCGATCCCAGCATTGCATCCCCTTCGACACCGGGCCTGCCCTGGCGTGCCAAGCTGGCCGTGGTGCTGCTTGTCATCCTGGCGATTGTCGTGGTGCTGGTGTCGAACCGGCTGTTGACGGACCGCTATACCGCCGACACCCGCAGCCGGGCCGAAGTGCGTCTGGCGCTGTATACCGGGAACCTGATGGCCGAATTGCAGCGCACCTCGGTGGTGCCGCTGCTCCTGGCTTCGGACCCCGATCTGGGGCGGGCGCTCAAGGACGGCAACTTCTCGGGCACCTCGGCCAAGCTGATCGCGCTGCAGGAGGAGCTTGGCGTGGCCTCGATCCGGCTGGTCGATGCGGACGGGCGTGTCGTCGGGGCGACGAACCGCAACGTGCTGGGGATGAACCACCGCAACGAGACCTATTTCGTCGATGCACAGCGTGCGAAGGACACGATCTTTTCGCCGGTCAAGCGCGATGCGGGCGGGTTCGACTTTCTCTACTCGCGTGCCGTCATGGTGGACTCCCGGCCGCTTGGCGTGATCATCGTTTCGGTCGACCTGATGAAATACGAACGCGCCTGGGCGGGCTTGCAGGACGCGATCATGGTCACGGACAGCGAAGGGACGGTGGTGCTGTCGACCGAGCCGCGCTGGCGCGGACTGCCGATGGCGGATGCCCTGGCGCAGCGTGACCCGCCCTCGGCGCTTTCGCGGGCCCTGCGCGCGACGGCGGAATGGGCGCAGGACCCGCCCGACGCCTATGTCCGCGGCGAAGGCGTGATGAAGACCGAGGCGCGGGTACCGTTCCGCGGCTGGAAGATCGCTACCTTTACCGCCTATGGCTCGGTCCGCGAGCAGGTGAACGGGATCCTCGCGCTGGAGATCATGGGCTTCGCGATCCTGATGGCCTTCACCTTCTACCTCTTGTCGCGCCGGGCCTGGTCGAGGTCGTTGTCCTTCCAGCGGGAATCGGCGGAACTGCGGCTTTTGAACGCGCGGCTGCAACGGGCGATTGCGGAGCGCGAGAAGGTGAAGAAGGATCTGGAGGTCGCGGAACTGACGCTGGCGCAGTCCTCGAAACTGGCCGCTTTGGGCGAAATGTCTGCGGCTGTGAGCCACGAGCTGAACCAGCCGCTTGCGGCGATGAAGACCTATCTGGCAGGGGCGCGGCTTCTGTTGCAGAGAAAGCGCCCGGATGAGGCCTTGTCCAGCTTCCAGCGGGTCGATGACCTGATCGAACGCATGGGCGCGATCACCCGGCAGTTGAAGTCCTACGCAAGGAAGGGCGGAGAAGCCTTTGAAGAGGTGGATCTTCGCGCCTGCGTGTCTTCGGCGTTGGCGATGATGGAGCCGCAGCTGAAGGCGCGCGTCGTCAAGATCAGCCGGGGCATGCCGCGTCAGGCTGTCATGGTCATGGCTGACCGGCTGCGGCTGGAGCAGGTGATCATCAACCTTCTCCGCAACGCGCTGGACGCCACGAAAGATACGCCCGATCCGCAGATCGACATTCTTCTGTCGGCGGGCGAAACCGCGACCCTGACGGTGCGCGACAACGGCCACGGGATCACCGATCTCGAGAACTTGTTCGAACCCTTCTACACGACGAAGAAGCCGGGAGAGGGGGTGGGGCTGGGCCTTGCGATCTCATCAGGCATCGTCACCGATCTGGGCGGCCGTCTGACCGCGCGGAACGGCGACGGGGGCGGCGCGGTTTTCGAGATGCAGTTGCCGATCCTTGGCAACAAACAGGAAGCAGCAGAATGAAGAGGTCCAAATGGCCCGCGCAATGAAAGTGGCGATCGTCGATGACGAGGCCGACATGCGGCAGTCGATCAGCCAGTGGTTGGCCCTGTCGGGGTTCGACACCGAAACCTATGCCAGCGCCGAGGACGCGCTGAAGGTGATCGGGCCGGATTTCCAGGGTGTGGTGGTCAGCGACATCAAGATGCCGGGGATGGACGGGATGGCGTTCCTGAAGCGGCTGATGGGGCAGGATTCGGGGTTGCCGGTCATCATGATCACCGGCCACGGCGATGTGCCGATGGCGGTCGAGGCGATGCGGGTGGGGGCGTTCGACTTTCTGGAAAAGCCCTTCAACCCCGACCGGATGACCGAGCTTGCCAAGCGCGCCACCCAGGCGCGGCGGATGACGCTGGACAACCGGGCGCTGCGGAAGGAGCTGTCGGACGGGTCCACCATCATCAAGAAGCTGATCGGCACCTCTCCGGCGATGGAGCGGCTGCGCGAGGATATCCTCGATCTGGGGCAGGCGGACAGCCACGTCCTGATCGACGGCGAGACGGGGACCGGCAAGACGCTGGTCGCCCATGCCCTGCATGCGGTGGGGCCGCGGGCGTCGAAGAAGTTCGTCGCGATCTCCTGCGCGGCCTGGTCGGAGGACAAGCTGGCGGCGCGGCTCTTTGGGCCGGGCGAGGACGGGGCGCTGCCCTTGGTCGAGGAGGCGCGGGGCGGGACGCTGTGCCTGGAGGACATCGAGGCGATGCCCGGTGCCCTGCAGGCGCGGCTTCTGACCTTCATCAACGATCAGGGGGTGCCGCCGGAAACCCGGATCATCGCGATCTGCAACAGCCATGCCCCCGATACGACCCTGGAGCAGGCGCTGCGGCCGGACCTGTTCTACCGGCTGGGGGCGATGACGATCCTGCTGCCGCCCTTGCGGACCCGGGGCGAGGATATCCTGCAGCTGTTCACCCGGTTGTCCGAGCAGTTCGCCGAGGAATATGGCTGCGACGCGCCGCAGGTGACGGCGCAGGAGGCGGCACAGCTGTTGCAGGCGCCCTGGCCGGGGAACGTGCGGCAGCTGGTGAACATCTCGGAGCGGGCGGTCTTGCAGAACCGGCGGGGGTCGGGGTCGATTGCCAGCCTGCTGATGGCGGAGAACGAGGCTTCGGGGCCGGCGCTGACCACGGAAGGCAAACCGTTGAAGGACTATGTCGAGGCGTTCGAGCGGATGCTGATCGACAACACGATGCGGCGGCACAAGGGGTCGATCGTGGCGGTGATGGAGGAGCTGTGCCTGCCGCGCCGGACGCTGAACGAGAAGATGGCGAAGTACGGGCTGAGCCGGGGGGACTATGTGTGACGGGGCCTGTCCACGGTGGACAGATTTTCGGACGCAATGAAATCAAGCGCTTGGCTGCGGGCGTTCGGAAAGCGTTTACCCTTTCCGCGCCGGTTGGCCGAAAGGGATTCCCGACTGTTCCGCGCCCGCAGTCCCGTCTAGACCATGGGCTTGCGGGACACCGGGACGGGGCGGCTTCATGGGGCAACAGGTGGCGATCTGCGGCGTGACCAGTCTTGCGCTGGCGGCCGTTCTGGCCGGTCCGGCGCAGGCGGAGTGCTTCAACTGCAACTACGGCCTGGCAATCTACGTCCTTGCAAGCCTTGCCGTCGCCGGAGTGTCGGCAGTTCTCGGCCTAGTCTTGTTCGTTGCCCGGAAACGGGTGCCCCGGCCGGTCGTCGTGTTCTTCCTGCTGGCCGCCGCGCCACCCGCGATCATCGTGGCGCTCGACTGGGCAAGGCTGATCTGACCGACAGGTACATGACGCGCCGGTAACAGGCCTGCGAAATTCGCCATTGCCCTTGGCCGGGCTTTCCCGATAGGGTTGGGAAGAGGCAGTCTGTCTGCCCGAAGAATTCTCTCCTTTGCTGCCGGGCGCGCCAGTTTGCGTCCCTACGGAGGAGCCGGATCGGCCGCAAGGTCGTGCACATTGCCAGCAAGTCGTTGATTTGCGGGCTGAATTAGGTGGGGGGCCCGAAAGGCCCTTCAATTGTAACCGCGATGAGGCGTGCAGGCATTTTGCGCATCGGACCACTCTGCCCCCTGGGCCGGAGAGTCGATCATTTGCCCGCTGCCCGCGCCCAGACAAGCCGCCCCGTCCGTTTCGTTTCCCCGCCTGGTCCGCCAGGCGAGCCGTTGCGCCCGGGGCGCAGTGGACCAACATGTCAAAGAAAATGCTTATCGACGCCACCCACACCGAGGAAACCCGGGTGGTCGTGGTCGACGGAAACAAGGTCGAAGAATTCGACTTCGAGACCGTAAACAAGCGCCAGCTTGCCGGAAACATCTACCTGGCCAAGGTGACGCGGGTCGAACCCTCGCTGCAGGCGGCCTTCGTGGAATATGGCGGCAACCGCCATGGCTTCCTGGCCTTTGCCGAGATTCACCCGGACTACTACCAGATCCCGGTTGCCGACCGTAAGGCGCTGATCGAGGAAGAGCGGGCGATGGCCCGCGCCGAGGAAGAGGAAGACAACCGCCGCTCGCGCCGCCGTCCGCCGCGCCCGGCCGCGAAGGCCGAGCAGGTGAAGTCGGAGGATGCCGTGGTCGAAGGCCCGGCGGGAATGGATGTCGTCGACCTTGGCGAGGACGAGACCAATGACGGCCCGCTGGTCGAGGCGGCGGCTGCTGCGGTCGAAGCGGCAGATCATGACCATGGCGACGACCATGGCCATGATCACGGAGCGGACCACGATCACCACAACGAGTCGGTCGAGAGCGGCGATGGCGGGCGCTATCGGGCGGTCGATCATGCCAGCGACACCGACGAGGAGATCGAATCGATCGCCGAGGAGGATGTGGCCGAAGAGATCGCCCAGCCGCGCCGTCCGCGTGCCCGGCGCTACAAGATCCAGGAAGTGGTCAAGGTCCGGCAGATCATGCTGGTGCAGGTGGTCAAGGAAGAGCGCGGCAACAAGGGCGCGGCGCTGACGACTTATCTCTCGCTCGCGGGGCGCTATTGCGTGCTGATGCCGAACACGGCGCGGGGCGGCGGGATTTCCCGCAAGATCACCAATGCGGTCGACCGCAAGAAGCTGAAGGAAATCGCGGGCGAGCTGGAGGTGCCGGAAGGCGCGGGCCTGATCGTGCGGACGGCGGGGGCCAAGCGGACCAAGCCCGAGATCAAGCGCGACTACGAATACCTGATGCGGCTTTGGGAGCAGATCCGCGAACTGACGCTGAAGTCGATCGCACCGGCGAAGATCTATGAGGAAGGCGACCTGATCAAACGGTCGATCCGCGACCTTTACAGCCGCGAGATCGACGAGGTGCTGGTCGAGGGCGAGGGCGGCTATCGCACCGCCAAGGACTTCATGCGGATGATCATGCCGAGCCACGCCAAGCAGGTGGTGCGCTACAATGACCAGACGCCCTTGTTCGCCAAGTATCAGGTGGAAGGCTATCTCGGCGGCATGTTCAACCCGGTGGTGCAGCTGAAATCCGGCGGCTACATCGTGATTGGCGTGACCGAGGCGCTGGTGGCGATCGACGTGAACTCCGGTCGGGCGACGAAAGAGGGCTCGATCGAGGAAACCGCGCTGAAGACCAACGTCGAGGCGGCGGAGGAGATCGCCCGGCAGTTGCGGCTGCGCGACCTTGCGGGTCTGATCGTCATCGACTTCATCGACATGGAAGAGCGGCGCAACAACGCCACGGTCGAGAAGCGGCTGAAGGACAAGCTGAAGACGGACCGGGCGCGGATTCAGGTCGGGCGGATTTCGGGCTTTGGCCTGCTGGAGATGAGCCGTCAGCGGTTGCGGCCGGGGATGCTGGAATCGACCACGCAGGCCTGCCCGCATTGCCACGGCACCGGGCTGATCCGGTCGGATGATTCGATGGCCCTGACGGTCCTGCGCGCGCTGGAGGAAGAGGGGACGCGGAAGCGGTCGAAGGAGGTGCTCTTGAAGGCGCCGGTCGGGATCGTGAACTATCTCTTCAACCAGAAGCGCGAGCATGTGGCGCTGATCGAGGCGCGTTACGCGATGTCTGTCCGCATCGAGGCGGACCCGATGATGGTCAGCCCCGACTATTCCATCGAGAAGTTCAAGACCGCGATCCGGGCGGTGCCGGATACGCCGGTCGTCTCGGGCCATGCCGGGCTGATGGGCGCGCCGGTCGAGGAAGAGGAAGACGAGGATATTGTCGACGATCTGGTCGAGGAGGAGGCCGAGGAGGCGTCGGAGGCTGCTGCTGGTGCGGCGGCTCCGGCGTCGGGCGAGGGCGACGGGCAGCCGGGACGCAAGAAGCGTCGGCGTCGGCGGCGGCGGCGGGGTGGTCAGCGGGATGGGGCCACGTCGGGTGCCGAGGCCGGGGCCGAGGAGGATGGCGAGGACGACGGCGATGATGACACCGGCGACGGTGCCGAAGTTGCCGAGCTCGTGACGGAAGTGGCGGAGGCTGCGGTCGTCGCCGAGGCAGCGCCTGCGGCGAAACCGAAACGGACCCGGAAGCCGCGCGGTGCCAAGGCTGTGGCGGCGGAACCTGCCGTGGAAGCGGTTGCAGTGGTGGAGGTTGCGGCGGTGGCCGATACCACGCCTGAGCCGGTGGTAGAGCCGGTGGCGGAAGCGAAACCTGCGCCGAAGAAGCGGGCGAGCCGGGCCAAGGCCGCAACGCCTGCGGCAGAGGCCGCGGTTGCGCCCGTCGCGGTGGCCGAGGCCGCTCCGGAACCGGCGGTGAAGCCCGCGAAGGGCCGGGGCTCGCGCTCGAAGGCGGCGGTTGAGCCGGTCGTGGCAGCCGTGCCCGAGGCCCCGGTGCTGGCGCCCGATCCGGGGATGATCCCGGTGGCGGAGACGCTGGTGGCCGATCCGGCCGAGGCCTCGGCGCCCGAGGCGGCACCGGATGAACCGGCGAAGCCGAAGCGCAAGGGCTGGTGGTCGCTCGGCCGCTGAGGCAGGCAAGTTGAACTGGATGCGGGCGGTGGGGGAACTTGCCGCCCGTTTCCGTTCAGCCGCGCCGGATCAGGTGGAGGGTGACGGGCCCATCGGTCTGTGTGCCGAGATAGGCGTGGCCGGCCTCGGCGCAGAAATGCGGCAGGTCGACAAGGGCCATCGCGTCGGTCGCGCGGACACGGAGGACCGTGCCGGGGGCCAGCGAGAGGAGCCGCTTGCGGGCCCGCAGCACGGGAAGGGGGCAGAGCAGCCCCTCGCAGTCGATCTCGATGTCCCAATCCGCCATGTGCGGGGTGTAGCGGGGCAGGCGTGGCGCGGCAAGTTGCAGCACTGCCACGGGGATGTGACGCCCTGCCCTCGTGACGCAGCCCGCGAAAGCGGTTAAGGGGGGCGGGCCATGTTCGGAATCGAGATCATAGACGCCGCCCTGATGCCCGCGATGCTGGTCGCGCTGGTGGCTGGGATACTGTCCTTCCTGTCGCCTTGCGTGCTGCCCATCGTGCCGCCCTACCTTGCCTATATGGGCGGGATTTCGGTGGGCGAGATGGCGGACGGATCGCAGCGGCATCGGGTGATCCTTCCCGCGCTGTTCTTCGTGCTGGGCCTGTCGACGATCTTCCTGCTCTTGGGCTTCACCGCCAGCGCCTTCGGCAGCTTCGTGCTGGAGAACCAGTTGCTGCTGGCGCGCATTTCGGGGGTGGTCATCATCATCTTCGGGCTGCATTTCCTGGGCATCTTCACCATCCCGATCCTGCACCGCGAGATGCGTGTCGATGCGGGCGACCGGGGCGGTTCGGCCTTCGGGGCCTATCTTCTGGGCCTGGCCTTCGCCTTCGGCTGGACCCCTTGCATCGGTCCGCAACTGGGCGCGATCCTGTCGCTGGCCGCACAGGAAGGCAGCATGGAGCGGGGGACGCTGCTCTTGGGCGTCTATGCGCTGGGGCTGGGGCTGCCCTTCCTGCTGGCGGCGGTTTTCATCGAGAATGCAATGCACTTGATGACGAAGCTCAAGCGCTACATGAGGCTGATCGAACGGCTGATGGGTAGCCTGCTGATCCTCGTCGGCGTGATGCTGGTGACGGGGGCGTTCACCGATTTCAGCTACTGGATGCTGGAGACCTACGAGTTCCTGGGCGTGCCGCTGCCGGGTTGAACGGGCGGGCTGAGGCTTCCCTCCCGGCAACCAACCGTTAAGGTGGCGGCGGCATGGTAGCGGGATGGCTGTGGCGATAACGGGCGACAATATGGGGCAGGCGGGCGTCTTCCGGCGCCAAGTGCTTTACATCCCCGGCTACGACCCCTTTCCGCCCCGTCGCTACCGCGAGCTGTACCGGACCGAGGGCGCGGCGCAGGCGGCGGTGTCGGGCTATGAACTGGCGATCCAGCCGCGGGCGGGGGAAACCTATGGCTGGCGCGTGGCGGCGGAGATCGAGGGCCGTTCGGTCGAGGCGGAGGTCGAGGTGCTGGTCTGGTCGGACCTCGTGAAGGGCTCGATGGGGCGGGGGATCCTTGGGACCTATGCGCAACTGGCGCGGACGGCCTGGCTTTATGTGTCCTCGGGGGCGCTATTGCGTCTGATCCGGCTGCGCAAGGGGCCGATGATTGCGGCGCTGTATCCGGCGGTGGCGCTGGTGGCGCAGGCTTTGGTCGCGGCGCTGGTGGCCGGGCTGGTGGTCTGGCTGGGGGCGGGGTTGCCCTGGGGGACCGGCTGGCTTTTGGCGCTGGCGGCGGGCTGGGCGGTGCTGGAGGGGTTCCGGCGCATCGACCATCGGCTGTTCGTCTATTACCTGATGCATGACTATGCCTTCACCACGGTCGAGGGCGGGGCCTATCCGGCGGTGCTGGAAGCCCGGCTGGCCGGTTTTCGCGACCGGGTGCGGGCAGCACTGGCCAGCGGGGTGGACGAGGTGCTGGTCGTCGGCCATTCCTCGGGCGTGCATCTGGGGGTGTCGGTCCTGGCGGACCTGATCCGCGAGGGGGTGCCGGAGGGACCGGCGCTGGGGTTCCTGAGCCTCGGGCAGGCGGTGCCGATGGTGTCCTATCTGCCGGGAGCGGGGCGGCTGCGCGGCGATCTGGCCTATCTTTCGGCGAGGGAGGAGTTGACCTGGGTCGACGTGACCGCGCCGGGGGATGGGTGTTCGTTTGCGCTGTGTGACCCGGTGGCGGTTTCAGGTGTGGCTCCGCCGGGGCAGCGCTGGCCCTTGATCCTTTCGGCGGCCTTCACGCAGACCTTGAGCCCGGAAACGTGGCAGGCCCTGAAGCGGCGGCACTTCCGCCTGCATTTTCAGTATCTCTGCGCCTTCGACCGGCCGGGCGACTATGATTATTTCCGCATCACGGCGGGGCCGCTGACACTGGCGGAACGGTTCCGGGGGCGGAAACCGTCGGCGAGCCGGATCGTCACGCCGCTTTCTCCGTTTCGGACTGTCGCATGACGGCGCCTTTGCCCCCGAAGCCCGAACCGAGGGCGGACAAGGTTTCGCTCTGGGGCCACCTTCGCGCGTTCCGGCGGGACATCCTGTCGGCGCAACCGGCGCGGCTGTATCGGGCCTGGATGGCCGAGTTCCGCACGCCATTCTTCGAGAGCTACCTCTGCAACGACCCGGCTCTGGTGCGGCTTGTGCTGGATGAGCGGCCCGCCGATTTCCCCAAGTCGGACCGGGTGACGGAGGGGTTGCGGCCGCTCCTTGGCCGCTCGGTCTTTGTGACCAACGGCGAGGAGTGGCTGCACCAGCGGCGGATCATCGACCCGGCCTTCGAGGGGGGCCGTGTGAAGGAGGCGTTTCCGGCGATCTGGGCGGCGAGCGAGGCGGCGGTGGCGCGGATGCAGCCGGGCGAGGTCGAGGTGGAGCTGGCGGCTAGCCATGCGGCGGCGGACGTGATTTTCCGCACGCTCTTCTCCATCCCGATCGAGGATGGGGTGGCGCAGGCGGTGTTCCATGAGTTCCGGGCCTACCAGCGGTCGGCGCCGATCCTGAACCTTGGGGCCTTCCTGCCCTTGCCGCGCTGGATGCCGAGGCTGCACCGGGGGGCGACGAAGCGGTCGGCGAAGGCGATAAGGGGGTTGATCGAGGGGCTGACGCAGGCCCGGGCAGCGGCGATCGCGGCGGGGACCGCGCCTGCTGATCTGGCGACCAAGATCATGACGACGCCGGACCGGGTGACGGGGGCGACCTTCGGGACGGCGGAGATGGTCGACCAGGTGGCGATCTTCTTCCTGGCGGGGCATGAGACGAGTGCGTCAGCCTTGGGCTGGGCGCTGTACCTGCTGGCGGCGCATCCCGAGGCTCAGGAACGGGTGGCGGCGGAGGCTGTGGCGCTTAGGCCGGAGTTCGGGGTGGTGGGGTCCTTGCGCTTCACCCGCGATGTGTTCCGCGAGGCGCTGCGGTTGTACCCGCCGGTGCCGATGCTGGTGCGCGAGACGGTGCAGCCGGAGGAGTTCCGGGGCAGGGCGGTGAAGCGGGGGGCGCAGGTGGTGATCAGCCCCTGGCATCTGCACCGGCATGAGCGGCTGTGGGAGCGGCCGGATGAGTTTGATCCCGACCGCTGGGCAGGCGAGGGCAAGGAGGCGGCGCGGGAGGGCTATCTGCCGTTCTCGCGGGGGGCGCGGGTCTGTCCGGGGGCGGGGTTCGCGATGCTGGAGGGCACGCTGATGCTGGCGCATCTGGTGCGGGCCTTCCGGTTTCAGGCGGTGGAGGGGCGGGTGCCGGTGCCGGTCGCGCATTTGACGGTGCGGGCGCGGGACGGGATCTGGCTGCGGGTGTCGCGGCGGGACGGTGGGATTGCACCCACCCTACAAACGCGGACCTCGGGTTGGGCGCCAGCCCACCATCCGGCGACGGTGAAGCGGGCGTAGGGTGGGTGCAAACCCACCGTCCGGCGTCAGAGAAGCTCCACCCGGTAGCTTTCGATGACGGTGTTGGCGAGGAGCTTCTCGCACATCGCCTTGACGTCCGCCTCGGCCTTTGCCGCGTCGGTCTGGGCGAGGTCCAGTTCGATCACCTTGCCCTGGCGCACGCCGCTGACGCCCTGGAACCCGAGTGAGCCGAGCGCGTGGCGCACTGCCTCGCCCTGCGGATCGAGGACGCCCTGTTTCAGCATGACGGTGACGCGGGCTTTCATCGGGGCCTCCGGTTTTGCAGGTTGCCCGGTCCTTAGCGAAGGGCCGGACGGCGGGCAAGGGGCCCTAGTTGATCAGCGTTGGCTTCGTCGTGTGCGTGACGTTCGAGGGCAGGACGCCCAACCGCCGGGCGAGTTCCGTGTAGACATCGGCCATCGGCTGTGGGTCGGGGATCGTGCCGTCGGGGCGTTCGGGCTGGCGCATGTCCCACAGGCGGCAGCTGTCCGGGCTGATCTCGTCGGCGACGATCAGGCGCATGAAGTCGCCCTCCCATATCCGGCCGACCTCGATCCTGAAATCGGCCAGGCGGATGCCGACGCCCATCATCACGCCCGAGAGGAAGTCGTTGACCCGCAGCGAGAGGGCGACGATGTCGTCGAGGTCCTGCTGGCTGGCCCAGTTGAAGGCGACGATGTGTTCCTCGGCGACGAGGGGGGAGTTCAGCTTGTCGTCCTTGAAGTAGTATTCGACGATCGGGCGCGGCAACTGGGTGCCTTCGGGAATGCCGAGCCGCGAGGACAGGGGGCCGGCGGCGAAGTTGCGCACCACGACTTCCAGCGGGATGATCTCGGCCATGCGCACCAGCTGCTCGCGCATGTTGATGCGGCGGATGAAATGGGTCGGCACGCCGATCTGGTTGAGGCCCGCCATGAAGAATTCCGACAGGCGGTTGTTCAGGACGCCCTTGCCTTCCAGAGTCGCGGGGGCGGCGACCGAGGGCGCGCTGTCGTCCTTGAAGTACTGGACCAGCGTGCCGGGTTCGGGGCCTTCGTACAGGATCTTGGCCTTGCCTTCGTAGACCTTCTTGCGCCGTGCCATGGTTCACTCGATCAGGGGGGCGGCGACAGGGCTTCGACCTTCAAACCGCTTTCCTTGGCCTATAGTCCAAGGGGGCAATACCCGCAAGGCGCGAGGGGGCTTGCGGTGCGGGGGCCGTATAGGCATATGGGGGGAAACGCCAGACCTGCGGGGGACCCCATGACCACGTTCGACGACCGCGAGCACGCTTTCGAGGCCAAGTTCGCCCATGACAGCGAGATGCAGTTCCGGGCCGAGGCGCGGCGCAACAAGCTGGTCGGGCTCTGGGCGGCCGGGCTGATGGGCAAGGCGGACGAGGCGGCGACGGCCTATGCCATGGAAGTCGTCAGCGCCGATTTCGAGGAAGCCGGCGACGAGGATGTGGTGCGCAAGGTGGTGGCCGACCTTGCGGGCAAGGCCAGCGCGGAGGAGGTGCGGGCGAAGATGGCCGAACTCCTGCCGGTCGCCAAGGGCCAGCTTCTGTCCGAAAGCTGAGGCCCCCGTGTCAGACGTCGAGGCGCGGTTCCGCAGGGGGCCGCGCTTTTTTGTTGTCGGGGCGGCCGGTCTTCGCCGTGTCCTTGGCGAAGTTGAGCCGAAGGCCAAGACAGGATGAGGAATATGAAATTGCCTAGGATCGCAACCCATGGCAGAGGGAGTGTGATGGGCTCGCCTGAAGGAAGCGAAGAATGACCGATGCACTGACCCGTATGCTTGCCGCGCGTGACTGGTTGATGGCCGATGGGGCGACGGGGACCAACCTGTTCAACATGGGCCTGTCGTCGGGCGAACCGCCGGAGTTCTGGAACGTCGAGAAGCCGGAGAATATCCGCAAGCTTTACGGCGACGCGGTGGCGGCCGGGTCGGACCTGTTCCTGACCAACACCTTCGGCGGCAACGCGGCTCGGCTGAAGCTGCACCAGGCGCAGGGCCGGGTGCGCGAGTTGAACCGGATCGGCGCGGAACTGGGGCGCGAGATTGCCGACAAGGCGGGCAGGTCGGTGGTCGTGGCGGGCTCGATGGGCCCGACGGGCGAGATTTTCGAGCCGATGGGCAGCCTGACCCACGCGCTTGCGGTGGAAATCTTCCACGAACAGGCCGAGGCACTGAAGGAAGGCGGCGCGGATGTCCTTTGGGTCGAGACGATCTCGGCGCCCGAGGAGTATCGCGCGGCGGCGGATGCGGCCCTGCGGGCAGACATGCCCTGGTGCGGCACGATGAGCTTTGACACGGCTGGGCGGACAATGATGGGCGTGACGTCGTCGTCGATGGCCGAGATGGTCGAGCGGATCGTGAACCCGCCGATCGCCTTTGGCGCAAACTGCGGCGTCGGCGCGTCGGACCTGATGCGCACGGTCCTTGGGTTTGCCGCGACCGGGACGGAACGGCCGATCATCGCCAAGGGCAATGCGGGCATCCCGAAGTATCATGACGGGCATATCCACTATGACGGCACGCCGGAGCTGATGGCGGAATATGCGGTCATGGCACGGGATGCGGGCGTGCGGATCATCGGCGGCTGCTGCGGCACGATGCCGGAACACCTGCGCGCGATGCGGGTGGCGCTGGAAAGCCGCCCGAAAGGCAACCGGCCCTCGCTGGAGACGATCCAGGCGAAGCTGGGCGGGTTCTCCTCGGCGTCGGACGGGACGGGCGATGATGCGGGCGCGGGCCGCAGGGAACGCCGGGGCCGGAGGGGCTGAACGGTCGGGGCAGGGGCAAAATCCTTCGAAGGATTTTGGCAAATCTTTTCGAAAGGATTTGGCTCCTGGTTGCGGCCGGTCAGAACAGCGTCAACTGGTCCCCGGCCTGTGGCGGCGGGCGGAAGAGGTCGCAGCGCAGGTTCGGAAGCCCTTCGCCGAGCCCCAGTCGCTTGCGCGCCAGATCGGCGCGGCGGTGGATCAGCTCGGCCCAGAGGCCCTGGCCGCGCATCCTTGTGCCGAATTCAGGGTCATAGTCGCGCCCGCCGTGCAATTCGCGCACCCGGCCCATGACGCGCGCGGCACGGTCGGGGAAGGTCGCCTCCAGCCAGTCGCGGAAGAGCTGCGCCACCTCCAGCGGCAGGCGGAGGGGGATGGTGTTGGCGGCTTTCGCCCCGGCGTCGCGACCCGCCTCCATCACCGCCTCAAGCTCGTGATCGGTCAGTGCGGGGATCAGCGGCGAGACCTGGATGCGGACGGGCACCCCGGCTTCGGCCAGGCGGCGGATGATCTGCAACCGGCGCTTCGGTGCGGGCGCGCGAGGCTCCATCTTCCGCGCCAGCGTTTCATCGAGTGTCGTGACCGAGATCGAGACCGAGGCGAGGCCCTGCGCGGCCATAGCCGCGATCAGGTCAAGGTCACGTTCGATGGTGGTGCCCCGCGTCGTGATCCAGACCGGATGGCGGAAGGCCGCCAGCACCTGAAGCACCTCGCGCATGATTGCGTGGTCGCGTTCGATGGGCTGGTAAGGGTCGGTGTTGGTGCCGATGGCAAGCGGCCGAACCCGGTATGAGGGCTTGCGAAGCTCGGCCTCCAGCACCTTGGCGATGCCGGGTCGGGCGACGAGGCGGGTCTCGAAATCGAGGCCGGGCGAGAGGTTCAGCCAGGCGTGGGTCGGGCGGGCATAGCAGTAGATGCAGCCATGTTCGCAGCCACGGTAGGGGTTGATCGAGCGGTCGAAGGGCAGGTCGGGCGAGCGGTTGAAGGTGATTGCCGAGCGCGGACGTTCCAGCCGAACCTCGGTCGCGATCAGGCGCTCTTCCTCGGGGATGTCCCAGCCGTCATCGACGGCTTCGCGATCGGTTGCCTCGAACCGGCCGGCGCGGTTCGTTTCGGCCCCCCGCGCACGGATGCGCTGGCCGGGCAGGATGGTTGGCTTGTCGATCATGCGGAGAGGCTAGAACGAAAGAGGAACATACGCCACCACTTTCCGCTTCGCGACGACTTCCTGTCGGCTTTCATCCGGTGTATGTCGCTTGTCGCATAGTGACCGCGTCGCTTTCGGATCATCACCATGTCAAACCAATCGCTTGGAGCGCAGCCATGGCCGACGAAGACGAAATCATCCTGTCCGAGCTGTCGGATGACGAGCTTGTGCTTCAGATGCACGATGACCTCTATGACGGTCTCAAGGAAGAGATCGAAGAGGGCGTCAACATCCTGATCGGCCGCGGCTGGGCGCCCTATGACGTGCTGACCAAGGCGCTGGTCGCGGGCATGACCATCGTTGGCGCCGACTTCCGCGACGGCATCCTGTTCGTGCCCGAGGTTCTCTTGGCCGCCAACGCGATGAAGGCCGGGATGCATATCCTGAAGCCGTTGCTGGCCGAAACCGGCGCGCCGCGCATGGGCAAGATGGTGATCGGCACCGTGAAGGGCGACATCCACGACATCGGCAAGAACCTTGTCGCGATGATGATGGAGGGCGCGGGCTTCGAGGTGCTGGACCTGGGCATCAACAACTCGGTCGAGAAGTATCTGGAAGCGCTGGAAAAGGAACAGCCCGACATCCTGGGCATGTCCGCGCTTCTGACCACGACCATGCCCTACATGAAGGTCGTGATCGACACGATGAAGGAAAAGGGCCTGCGCGAGGAGTACATCGTTCTGGTGGGCGGCGCGCCCCTGAACGAGGAATTCGGCAAGGCCATCGGTGCGGACGCCTACTGTCGCGATGCCGCGGTGGCGGTGGAGACGGCGAAGCAGTTCGTCGCGCGCAAGCATAACCAGCTGAACGGCTGACGCATTCGCAAGGGATGCACGGGCAAGTGATTCGGGCGGGGCTTGCACAAAGCCCGCCCGAAGCGCAGATTGAAGGTCAGGGAGACGCGAGATGCCCTTGACTCATTTCCTTGGATTGATCGCCCTGGTGATCTTCGCCGCCGGCCTCACGATCTGGCTGGCGGTCTGGACCGGGGTTCCCTTCGCGGCCCTGGCCTTCGCGGCGCTTTCGGCGAGCGTGATCCTGACCTGGACCCGCGTCAGCCGGTAAGGCCCAAGCCATGGACGACCTCACCCTTTCCGAAACCGGGCTTCCGCCTGCCCATGCGGGCCGCATCCTCTTGATCGCCTGCGGGGCGCTGGCGCATGAGATCCTGGCGCTGAAGGCCGCGAACGGCTGGGCGCACATGGACCTGCAATGCCTGCCCGCCAAGCTGCATCTCTGGCCCGACCGGATCATCCCGGCGATGGAGGCGGCCGTCGCCGAGGCGCGGGACCGCTACGAGACGATCTTCGTCGTCTATGCCGATTGCGGCACCGGGGGTCAGTTGAAAGTGGCCTGCGACCGGCTGGGCATCGAGATGGTCGAGGGCCCGCACTGCTATTCCTTCTTCGAGGGCAACGCGAAATTCGCGGCGGCGGCGGACGAGGAGTTTACCGCCTTCTACCTGACCGATTTCCTGGTCCGGCAGTTCGATGCCTTTGTCTGGCGGCCGATGGGGCTCGACCGGCATCCGGAGCTGCGCGACATGTATTTCGGCAATTACACGAAGCTGGTCTACCAGGCGCAGCTGGACGACCCCGCTCTGGATGCCAAGGCGCAGGACTGCGCCCGGCGGCTGGGGCTGGACTACGAGCGGCGCCTGACCGGCTATGGCGATCTTGCAGTGACGCTGGGCCGCGTTGCAGGCTAGGCGGCGAAATCGGTGATCACCGCGACGCCGGGCGCGGTGGGGCCGTCGAAGGCGCGCAGTTCGTCGGTAGCCTGCGACAGGGCGACCGTGCGGGCGAGGATGGGGCTTACGTCGATGCGGCCGGTCTCGATCAGCGAGAGGAGCGTCGGGTAGCGCCAGGCGGGCATCCCGCGGGTGCCGAAGACCGACAGTTGCCGCATGTAGAGCGTGTTCATGTCGATCTGCATCTGCGCGGTGTGGCCGACGGGCAGGCCGACCTGGACATGGCGGCCAAGCGGACGGAGGCATTTCAGCGAATTGTTCGCCGTGGCTTCGATCCCCAGCGCCTCGACGCTGACATGCGCGCCGCCGCGGGTGAGTTCCACGATACGGGCCGCCACGTCGCCCTCGCGGGCGTCGAATGCGGCTTCGGCGCCGAGGGAGAGGGCATGGGCAAGCTTTTCCGGCACCACGTCGACGACGATCACCCTGGCACCGAGCGCCTTGCCGATGAGAAGGCAGGAGAGCCCGATCCCGCCGGTGCCATGGACCGCGAGCCATTCCCCGGCCTGGAGCGCGGCCCGTCCGGTCAGGGCATGGAACGCGGTGGTGACGCGGCAGCCGAGGCCTGCGGCAAGGGCAGGCGACAGGCTTTCGGGCAGGCGGGTCAGGTTGTGGGCGTGGGGGACCGAGACATATTCGGCATAGGCGCCCCGGTCGCCGAAGCCCGGCACGCGCTGGGCGCGGCAGGTGGTGGTCTGGCCCGAGCGGCATTCGGGACAGTCGCCGCAGGCGAGGATGAAGGGGGCGATGACCCGGTCCCCGGCTTTCCATCTGGCCAGCGGCCCGGCCTCGACCACCTCGCCGCAGTATTCGTGGCCGGGGATGTCGCCGGGTTTGACCTTGGGGTGCTCGCCGACCCAGCCGTGCCAGTCGCTGCGGCAGATGCCGCAGGCGAGAGCCTTCAGGACCACGCCATCCGGTTCGCAAGCGGGATCGGCGACGGTTTCGAGGCTGAGGTTTTCGCGGTAGGCGCGAAGGACGGCGGCGCGCATCAGGGTCTCCGGAAGTGGTTCAGGCAGAAGACCCGGATCGCCGAGGCAAGGCCCTCCTCTCCGCGACGCGCAGCGTCGATTTCGGCGGCGAGGGCGTTGAGGGGGGTGTCGTTCTCGGCGGCGATGGCGCGGAAGGCGTCCCAGAACTCGGGTTCGAGGGAGACGCTGGTGCGGTGGCCGTGGAGGGTGAGAGAGTGCTTGGCGGGGCGGGTGGTCATGGCGGGAGCGTAACGTAACGGTTGGCGTTGTCACCGGAGTTTTCGAAAACTCCGGTTCGGACCCTTTGAAGGGTCCGATACGATTTCTTCGAAGAAATCGTTTACGTGACCCGGCGGATAGGTTCGCGGTTGCAGAAAATGACGAACTGTCCGGCGTTCTCGACCACCGGAAATCCCCGTCGCTTCATCTCGTCGAGAAAGGGCGCTCGACCAACGTAGCGTTCCACTTCACGAACCTTTCGGCGAATGACCCCACCTTCCCGTGCCGCTTGCGATGAGAACAGGTGAGAAATCCATTGGCCGGACGACAGGAATTCCGGCATGACAGTCATCTGCGCACCTCCTGGCGGAAGTTTGCCAAGGCAAGGTTAACGTCCGGTTACTCCGTCTCCCGCCGGTGCCCGTCCAGTGTCCGCGTGGCCTTCTCGGCCCGCGCCTTCTCAAGCTCCCGCTCGGCCTTCGTCCGGCCGTGCTTCGCCGCATTGGCATCCGCGGCTGAACGGGCGGCCTTTCGGGCCGCCTGCTTTTTCGCCTGCCGCAGGTTGACGATCTCGGCCATCAGCCTTGCCGTTCAGCCCTTGGGGCCGACCATGTCTTCGGGGCGGACGATGCGGTCGAAGGTCTCGCCATCGACGAAGCCGAGTGCGATGGCCTCTTCGCGCAGCGTCGTGCCGTTCTTGTGCGCGGTCTTGGCCACCTTGGTCGCGTTGTCATAGCCGATGGTGGGGGCCAGTGCCGTTACCAGCATCAGCGATTCCTTCATCAGCTTCTCGATCCGGGCGACATTGGCTTGCGTGCCCACCACCATGTTGTCGGTGAAGCTGGACGCCGCATCGCCCAGAAGCTGGATGGATTGCAGGACGTTGTAGGACATCATCGGGTTGTAGACGTTCAGCTCGAAATGCCCCTGCGAACCCGCAAAGCCCACCGCCGCGTCGTTGCCCATGACCTGCGCGCAAACCATTGTCAGCGCTTCGGCCTGGGTCGGGTTCACCTTGCCCGGCATGATCGAGGAGCCGGGTTCGTTCTCCGGCAGGATCAGCTCGCCCAGACCGGAACGGGGGCCGGAGCCGAGGAGGCGGAGGTCGTTGGCGATCTTGAAGAGCGAACCGGCGACCGTCTTCAGGGCCCCCGAGAACATGACCATCGCGTCATGCGCGGCCAGTGCCTCGAACTTGTTGGGCGCGGTGACGAAGGGCAGGCCGGTGATCGTGGCGATCTCGGCGGCCACGCGCTTGTCGAAGCCGACCTTGGTGTTGAGGCCGGTGCCGACGGCGGTGCCGCCCTGCGCCAGTTCGTAGATGTCGGGCAGGCACATTTTCACCCGGGCTATCCCCTTGTCGACCTGGGTCGCGTAGCCGGAAAATTCCTGGCCCAGGGTCAGGGGCGTCGCATCCTGGGTATGGGTGCGGCCGATCTTGATGATGTCCTTGAACTCGCGCGACTTCGCCCAGAGCGCCGCCGAGAGCTTCTCCAGCCCCGGGATCAGCACGTCGCGGGTGTGCATGCCGATGGCGACATGCATCGCGGTCGGGAAGGTGTCGTTCGAGGACTGGCCCATGTTCACATGGTCGTTCGGGTGGACCGGCTTCTTCGAGCCCTTGACGCCGCCCAGCATCTCGATGGCGCGATTGCTGATCACCTCGTTCGCGTTCATGTTCGACTGGGTGCCCGAGCCGGTCTGCCAGACGACCAGCGGGAAGTTGTCGTCGAAGCGGCCTGCGATAACCTCGGTCGCGGCGGCGGCGATGGCATCGCCCAGTTCCCTGGAGATGTCGCCCTGCGCCATGTTCACCAGCGCGCAGGCCTTCTTGATCACGCCGAGCGCACGGATGATCGGGACCGGCTGGTGTTCCCAGCCGATCGGGAAGTTGATGATCGACCGCTGGGTCTGCGCGCCCCAGTACTTGTCGGAGGGAACCTCCAGCGGGCCGAAGCTGTCGGTTTCGGTACGGGTCGCGGTCATGGCGGTCTCCTGCTGGCTCTCGCCCGCCCCTTAGCGCTGCGGGCGGACAAAATCAATTGGCATACATTGGTATACCAAGATTCTGCCGCAAATGCCGCAGCTTTCAGGCGCGGCGGAAGCGGTAGACGGTGGCGGGCGGCAGGTTGGCCCAGACCTTGTTGCCCTTGTTCACCGTCAGACCCAGCGTGGCGATGGTTTCGGGCGGCAGGGGCGGGCGGGGGCCGTAGGTGAACTGCACATAGCGGCCGCGCGGGGCGAGAATCGCGAAGGCGGCGGCGACGATGCCCTCCCGTACTTCGGAGGGCATCGACAGCAGCGGCAAGCCGGAAATTACCGTCGATACGCCGGACCCGACCAGCCGCGCCGCCTCTTGCGCGGGAAGCTGGTGCACGGTCACGCCAGGGAATTTCTGCCGGAGATAGCCGACGAATTCCTCGTCCAGCTCGAACAATGTCAGGTTTTCGGGTGGCACGCCGCGCGCCAGGATCGCTTCGGTGAAACGCCCGGTGCCGGGGCCGAACTCCACGACCGGTCCGCTTTTCGGCCCAAGGCCAAGGGTCATGGCCCGGGCCAGTGTGCGGGACGACGGCGCGATGGCAGAGACCTGCCGCGGGTTCTTCAGCAATCTTCGACGGAAGAGGGCGAGATCGCTCATCAGTGTTTGCGGAACTGGTCCAGGGATACGATTTCGGCGTCCTGGCGCGCGGGTTCTTCCTCTGCCTCGACCTCGATGTCCTCGTCGTCCTCGTCTTCGTCCTGTTCCTGGGTTTCGAAGCGCAGGCCGAATTCGACGGAAGGGTCGACGAAGGTGCGCAAGGCGTCGAAGGGGATCACCATCGGTTCGGGGTTGTTGCCGAAGTTCAGGGTCACGCTGAAGCCCTCGTCATTCACCGACAGGTTCTCGAACCAGTGCTGGATCACCACGGTCATTTCCGTCGGGTAGCGTTCCTTCAGCCAGTCGGCGATCTGCACGTCGGGATGCGTGGTGTCGAAGGTGATGAAGAAGTGATGCGCGCCGGGCAGTCCGTGCTCGGCCACTTCGGTCAGGACCGACTGGATCAGGCCCCGCATCGCGCGGTGCATGAGATTGCCATAGTCGATACTGCGCGCCATGAGCCGTCCCTTTTCGCTTGGGTGCAGCATAGGGGATTCGGGGGCCAAGGGAAGGGGTGGAAGCGCCCGCCCGGCGAGGCTTCGTCAAAGAACCGCCGCTGCCGCAGAGGCGAGTGCAGAAAGCATCAGCACAACCAGAAGCGGCATATGCCGGACCAGAAGTCCCCAGGCCGCGAACGCTGCGATCAGCAGGGGCAGCAGGCGCAGGGTGCCGGGGTCAGGCAGGGACAGGTGCAGGGGACCAAGGCCGAATTCGGGAACGCTGGCGAACAGCACATGCAGCGCGAACCACAGCGAAAGGTTGGCGATGACGCCGACGACCGCTGCGGTGATCGCCGCCAGGGCGCCCGAAAGGCGCGGCATATGGGTCAACCTCTCGATGAAGGGGGCTCCGGCGAAGATGAACAGGAAGCAGGGGACGAAGGTCATCCACAGCGCGATGGCTGCCCCTGCCAATCCCATCGCCCAGCCGCCGGTCTGATGCGCGGCCATGAAGCCGACGAATTCGTTGACCAGGATCAGTGGCCCCGGCGTGGTTTCCGCCAGGCCCAGCCCGTCCATCATCTGCGGCAGGGTCAACCAGCCCTTCGCCTGCACCACCTCCTGCGCCATCCAGGCAAGGACCGCATAGGCGCCGCCAAAGGTCAGGACCGCGAGCTTGGAGAAGAAGACACCGATTTCGGCCAGGCGCTCCGGGGCAGTCAGGATCAGAAGCCCAAGGGGGATCAGCCAGACGGCAAGCCAGATCGCCGCCGCCTTCGCCGACTGCGCGAAGACCGCTGGCGGCTCCGGGGCCGCGTTGTCTTGTGGTCCCGAAGGCGAACGCAGAAAGCCCCAGGTCGCGGCAGCAAGGATGATCAGCGGGAAGGGCAGCTTGAAGACGAAGAGGCCTGCAAAGGCGGCGACGGCAATGACATGGGCCTCACGCGATTTCAGGGCGCGCTTCGAGACGCGGATCAGCGCTTCCACCACGATGGCGATGACTGCGGCCTGAACCCCGGTGAAGAGCGCCGCGATGATCGGAACCTGCCCGAAGGCGGCATAGATCAGGCTGAGGCCAAGGACGACGAAGGCGCCGGGCAGCACGAAAAGCCCCCCGGCGATCAGGCCGCCTTTCACCCCGTGCAGGCGCCAGCCGATCCAGGTGGCCAGCTGCATCGCCTCGGGTCCCGGCAAGAGCATGCAGAACGACAGGGCGCGCAGGTAGTCGGCCTCGCCGACCCAGCGCTTTTCGTCCAGGATGATCCGGTGCATCAGCGCGATCTGCGCCGCCGGGCCGCCGAAGGACAGGAAGCCGACCTTGGCGAAGGTGTGGGTCAGTTCCGAAAGGGATGGCTCGCTCATTCTTTCCGTCCGGCAGGCCAGTCATGGCCTTCCTCGTGCCCGTCACGCGCCCAGCGGTAGAGTGCGTCGTAAAGCGCGATTCCGGCGTCGAGCTGCGCGAGGTCATCGCGGTACAGGCGCGAGAGGCCGACGGAGAGGGCCAGGAGACCTGCCGCTTGTGGCGCAAGGTCGTGCCGGTCGGTATCTGCACCCCGGACCACGGTGGCCAGACGGTCCAGCGCCTCGGTGTGCAGGCCGAAATCGTCGAGGAGGGCGTCGAAGCTGCACTTCTCGCCCCGGTGGCTGAAGGTGACGTTCTCGATGTCATAGGGGATGGCGCCGAAGCGGTCGGCGACGGGTTCGACTTCGGCGGGTGCGACATAGAGGAAGCGCGCGGTCGGGTCGATGAAGCGGCGGATCAGCCAGGGGCAGGCAATGCGGTCGATCTTGGGGCGGTGGCGCGTGACCCAGGGGGTGCCGGGGGCGGGGAGCGCGGCGAGGGGAAGCATGGGCAGGCCTGCTGCCTCCCAGGCGAGGGTGCCGCCCTCCAGCACCTCCGCCTGCCAGCCCTGGGAGCGGAGCCAGGCAGCCGCACCCTCGGACAGCTTCTTGCCCTTGGTGCAGGCAACGATGGCCCGTCCCGGCAGGTCGGTCATCGCGGCAATCGCCGTGTGCGGGAGGTGACGCGAAGTCGGGATCATGCGCGGCAGGGCGGCGACGTCTTCCGCGGTCCGCACGTCGAAGATGACCGGGGCTTCCGGCGTGCCGATCAGGCGGAACGCCTGGGCGGGGGTGATCTGTCCGAACTGGGGCATGGGGTGCATCCTTTGGCCGAGGGGTCAGGGATGCGACACTTGGGCCGAAGCCTCACGGGGCGGGCGCGGACCCCATGGGCAAGGGGTAGGCGCTGGCGGGCGAGGGGTCAAGAGGTCAGCCGACGGGTTTGGTCAGTTCGCGCAACAGCTTCAACCGCAGGGTCTCGGCGTAGTCCTGCAATCCCCGGGCGGTGACGACGAAGCCGCCGGGCGTGATGATCCAGCGCCGGTAATAGGTGGTGATAGGATAGGCGGGGCCGGGATCTTCGATGGCGATCGCGTTGATCACGAGGCCCGCCTCGACGGCCTCGGCATGGGCCTTGGCATCGGTGAAGCCGGCATTTTCCTGCCCGTCGCCCGAGATGTCGATGACCTTGCGACGACAGTCGGGCACGGCGGCAAACTGGGCGGTCGCGAAGCGGAGTCCCTGGCCGACGGCCGTGTCGGAGCCAGAGAACGCGCGGGGCAGGGCGGCGGCGCGGGCGGCGAAGCGGGTGACATCCGGGTCGGAGAGCATGCGCTGCCAGGGAAGGACCAGGGCCTGCTCGGTGGTGCCGGACCACTGGACGACGGCCAGCGCGACCTGGCCCGCGACCAGTGCCTCGGCGACCTCGGGGTCGGACAGGGCGAAGGCCAGCCCCTCGGTCTGGAGCCGGTAGTCGCCCCTGTCGATCGAGCCGGAGACGTCGATGGACAGAAGCAGCGCCGTCTCGCAGGCGAGGGCGGGCTGGGCGGTCAGGCAGGCAAGGAGAGCGGCGCGGAGCATCGTTTGACGATGGGGCCGCAAGGCAGAGGTGGCAAGGGAAAGGAAGGTGCAGGTTTCTGTCGCCAGGTCCCATTTTCCCGAAGTTTGCGCGAGCCTTCCAGATGGGGTGTGAGGTACCGGATTCTGTTGCCAGGCTCCGGCGGGCCCCGCCTTACGGTGCTAACCGCAAGGGCTTAGTTTTGGTCTTGCGAGCCGCTTACGCGGCCAGCGCCACCGGAGCACGGTTGTCGTTGGCAACTGTGATCATGGACCGATAACGGTGGTACCTCACCGAGCGAAAGCTGGCCTCTTTGGTCGTT
>NZ_JAEULP010000008.1 GCF_016792905.1 Tabrizicola sp. | reverse complement strand
GGCAGGCGATGGAGGCCGTGCGCGCCAAGGGTCTGTCGAAAAAGGCGATCCGCGAGGAGTTCGACTGTGTCGTTGGCGTGCAGGACGCAAGCTTCAGCGTGGGCCGGGGCGAGATCTTCTGCATCATGGGATTGTCGGGGTTGAGCTACTCCCCAACTCTTGGACAAGTTTCCGGCTGAGTTAAGCTACGGCCTGCACCTGCTGATCGGTTTGGGTTGCGTTGAAGTAGACCACGGCGGGCGGTCGTCCGCCATGGGCGGCGTGGGGCCGCAGGTGGTTGTAGAAGGTAATCCAGCTGCCGACGCCTGCCTTGGCCTGTGCCCCGGTTTCCCAGGCGTGCAGGTAGACGCATTCATACTTCAAGGACCGCCAAAGGCGCTCGATGAAGATATTGTCGAGACAGCGCCCCTTGCCGTCCATCGAGATCCGGGTGCCGACCCGTTTCAGCCGGTCGGTCCAGGCGAAGGACGTGAACTGCGACCCCTGATCGGTATTCATTATCTCGGGTGGGCCGAAGCGGTGGATCGCCTCGTTCAGTGCCTCGACGCAGAAGTCGGCCTCAAGTGTGTTCGATATCCGCCAGGCCAAGACCTTGCGGGTGAACCAGTCCATGACCGCCACCAGATAGAGAAAGCCCCGGCGCATCGGCAGATAGGTGATGTCCGCGCACCAGACCTGGTTGGGTCGCTCCACCCTCAGCCCGCCGAGCAGATAGGGGTAGGTCTTGTGCCCCTTCGCGGGCCTGCTGGTGTCGGGCTTCTGGTAGATCGGCATCAGGCGCATGAGGCGCATCAGCCGCCGGATGCGTTTCTGGTTCACGGCATGGCCTTCGTTCTGCAGGTGCCAGGTCATCTGCCGCACGCCGTAGAACGGGGTTTCCAAGAACTGCTTGTCGATCAGCAGCATGAGATCGAGGTTCATCGCCGTCTCGCCCTGCGGCGCGTAATAGAATGACGACCGAGCGATCGACAGCAGGCGGCACTGCGCCCCGACCGACAGGCGCGGGTGGTTCTTCTCGACCATCCCACGCCTCACTTGCCGATCCAGGGCTTGAGCTTTCTGGACAAAAAATCGTTGGCCACAGCCAGCTCCCCGATCTTGGCGTGCAGGTCTCGAACGGTTTCTTCGGCAACCTCGGCCGCCACCGCAGCCCTTCCGCCTCGTTCGAAGATGCCTGCGGCACCCTCAAGCAGCGACCGTTTCCATTGATGGATCATCGTCGGATGCACGCCATATTCGATGGCCAGTTCCGACACCGTGCGCTCACCCTTCACGGCCTCCAGCGCCACACGCGCCTTGAATGCTGCGTCGTGGTTCCTGCGTTTTGACATCCCTGTTCTCCTCATTCTTGGAGACCAGCAGACTTCAGATCGTAGCTTCCGTCACTGTCCGATTTCCGGGGGGTAGCTCAGCACCTCGCGCGGGATCAGCCGGGCCCCGGCGCGGGCGATCTCGATCTTGCGGTCGAAGACCGGGACCGCGACTTCCGCCTCGTCCCGCGCCCGCATCCGTTGCAGCGTGTGGTAAAGCCCGCCCACGTCAAACGTCATCG
>NZ_JAEULP010000084.1 GCF_016792905.1 Tabrizicola sp. | reverse complement strand
GAAAAAACGCGAGCTGTTCCTCAAGCGCCGCCTGCGCGTCCGGAACAAGATCAAGGCGACCTCGCATGGTCGTCTGCGGCTGTCGGTGCACCGCTCGTCGAAGAACATCAGCGTCCAGCTGATCGACGACGTGAAGGGTGTCACCATTGCGGCGGCCTCCACGCTGGAGAAAGACCTCGGCGTGGTCGGCAAGAACAATGTCGAGGCTTCCGCGAAAGTGGGCGCCGCGATTGCGGAACGGGCCAAGAAGGCCGGGGTCGAGGAATGCTACTTCGACCGTGGCGGCTTCCTGTTCCACGGCAAGATCAAGGCGCTGGCCGATGCGGCCCGTGAAGGCGGCTTGAAGTTCTAACAGCGGGCGGCATTCGTGCCGCCCCGATGATCCGGGCCCCGGACCTTTTCCGGTTAGCACCAGGATTGGTTTCAGTCGGCGCGTGCAGCGCCACCAGTGAAGGAATGCCTTATGGCAGAACGTGAAAATCGCCGGGAAGGCCGTGGCAACGACCGCCGCGACAACCGCCCGGAAGAAACCCCGGAATTCGCCGACCGCCTGGTCGCGATCAACCGTGTCTCCAAAACCGTCAAGGGTGGCAAGCGCTTCGGCTTTGCGGCTCTCGTCGTTGTCGGTGACCAGCGTGGTCGCGTCGGCTTCGGCAAGGGTAAGGCCAAGGAAGTGCCGGAGGCAATCCGCAAGGCCACCGAACAGGCCAAGCGCTCGATGATCCGCGTCGCGCTCAAGGACAGCCGCACGCTGCACCACGACATCGAAGGCCGCCATGGCGCGGGCAAGGTCGTGATGCGCACCGCCGTGGCCGGGACCGGCATCATCGCCGGCGGCCCGATGCGCGCCGTGTTCGAGATGCTGGGCGTCCAGGACGTCGTCGCCAAGTCGATCGGCAGCCAGAACCCCTACAACATGATCCGCGCCACCATCGACGGGCTGAAGCTGGAAGCCTCGCCCCGTTCGGTCGCGTCGCGTCGTGGCAAGAAGGTTGCGGAAATCCTCCGCAAACCCGAAGCCGAAACCGTGGAGGCCTGATCATGGCTGCCAAGAAATCTGACGCCGCGAAGAAAACCATCGTCGTGAAGCAGATCCGGTCGGCCGCCCGCCGTCCGGCGGTGCAGACCGCGACGCTGAAGGGCCTCGGCCTGAACAAGCTGAACCGCACCCGCGAGCTGGAAGACACCCCTTCCGTCCGCGGCATGGTGAATTCGATCAGCCACCTGGTCGTGATCGTCGAAGAGCGCGGCTAAGCCAGGTCGGGACTTCCCCGATTGTCCAACATCAAACGCCCCTGCGGAAACGCGGGGGCGTTTTGCCATACGAAACCGCACGAACCGGCACGCCTCACCCTCCGCCCGGCTGGGGAAACCCCGGCGAGATCTCCCGGCTGAGGCGCTTGCGCAGGAAGCTTGCCCAGGACTTTGGCGTGACCAGCCGCCGCCAGCCCTTCACATACCCGGCGCTGTAGTCGAACCCCTCGGGCGCCAGGTTGTCCCGCGTATCGGCCAGGTAGGATTGCGCCGACACCGGCGGCGGGTGCAACACGATCGAGGGTACGGTCAGCAAGGCATCAATGCGGGTTAGATCAACCGGCCAGTCCGCCCTGCCGCGAACGGGCTTGCCTGACGCTTGCAGGAAGGCGGCGCCCCGCGCGGAGATGCTGTAACCGACGGCAGAGAAGGCGTTCTCCGCCAGCCGGTGCAATCGAACCTGGCTGACCGAGCGGCGACCCGGACCGCGCCAGATGCGTGCGGCAAAGCAGAAAAACTGGATAAAATCCGCCGTGCGGAACTGCCCCTGCCGGTAGAACGCGGCGAAGTCAGGGGTCAGGATGGCATCATCCTCCAGCACGATTGCGCCGGGAAGCCCCTCGTCTAGCACCCGGGCATAGGCGAGTTGATGGCTCAGCGAACAGGCAAACTCGCCGTCGCTCATCGGGTAGCCGTATCGCGCCACCGCGCCCTGCCTGTCGATTGCGGTATCCCATTCGGGACCCAATCCCTTGCGACCGTCCACGGCGTCGATGAACTGGCAGGTCAGGTTCATGGAGGCCAGCTGACGAGCGATGACGGCCCGCCGTTCGGTCGCAATGCCAAGCGAAATCACCAGGATCGGCCAATCATCAGTTTCTGCGGACATGTCACCTCTCACCTCGGGCAGTCTTGCACAGCCCTTAGGGGCCGACAAGGCAACCACCTGATCGAAGGTATCGCATTTCGGCCTGCGGGTGCTAACCTCCCCTCAACGACTCAACCCTGACCCGGCAGGGGCAGGGGGTCGTCCAAGGGAGGAAACCCATGACCACGCATTACGCGGGCGGCTGCGCCCATGTCCATGTCACGGCCAGCGCCGAGCCGATCGACAACCACGAATGCCACTGCAATGTCTGCAAGTCGGTGACGGGCCAGCACACGACCCATGTCGCCTTCTTCAACCACAAGGACATCCAGGTCGACCACCCCGAGAAGATCAAGCGGGTCCCCTTCAACAAGGACAATCCGAACGGCCCGCTGGAGATCTGCCTCTGCACCGACTGCGGCGCGGTCCTGATGCTCGACGACAAGCAGGGCCGCATCCGCGTGGCGGTGCCGAACGTCATGGGCTACGATGACGCCAAGTTCCCGAAAGCGACCTATCACGCCTTCTGGGACGAGACCAAGGGCTACCCGGCACCGCAGGACGGTCGCCCGGTCTATGGCGGCCTCCAGCCCAGTTTCGTCTGGCCGAAGGGCGCCTGAGCCAGCCTTAGCTGCGCAGGCCGTCCAGCCGGTCGGCCAGCGCCATCAGCGGCGGCGCTGCGGGCAGGGCCGCCGCGAGGATGCGGTGGAACGGCACCGGGGTCGGCGGCGTGACCGCGAAGGGCAGGTCACGGTCGGGCATGCCCAGGATGCGCGCTGCAAGTGTTCGGCCCATGACGGCGCTCATCGCGACGCCCCGCCCGTTGTAGCCAAGACCGATGGTCAGCCCCGGCGCGGGTTCGTGCAGGTGGGGCAGGGCGTCGGTGGTCATGGCGATGTAACCGCCCCATTTCCGGTCCCATCGTACGCCGTGCAGCGCCGGGAAGGCCCGCTCCGTCCCTGACTTGAGCCGCCGGAAGGCGCCAAGCGCCGCGGGCGCGTCCGGGTAACTCCCGATGCAGCCGATGCACAGGCGGCCGTCGCGGTCGTATCGGCCATAGATGATCGACCTCCGGGTATCGGCAAAGGTCGTGCCGCGCGGCAGGACCTGCGCCTGTTGCTCGTCCGTCAGCGGGGCGGTCGCCGCCTGGATCGAGACGAAGGGGATGATCGTGGCCTTCAGCCCGGGCCAGAGCGCATCGGTATAGCCGTTGGTGGCGATCACCACCCGGTCAGCACTCAGGCGCCCTGATGGAGTGGTCAGCCGCCAGCCGCCGCCCGGGTCGCGGTCCAAGGCGACAACCGGCGTCGCCTCATGGATCACCGCGCCCCGCTCCAGCGCAGCCTTCGCATATCCCCTGGTCAGCGACAGCGGCTGAACATGGCCGGCGGTGGCATGGAAAAGCCCGCCGACATAGCCCCGCGCGCCGGACCAGCTCTCCGTCGCGCTGGCGTCCAGCTCGCGGATCGTGCCCCCCGCGGCGTTCCAGCTGTCGCGCAGGGCTTGGAGCTTTGTCAGCATCCGGCCGCTGTGGGCAACCTGGAGCCAGCCCTTTTCCACCGCGTCGCAGTCGATGCCATAGCGGCGGATGTCATCGAAAAGTGCCGTGCCAGAGGATAGCGTCGCCTGCACCAGGTTGTCGCCGATGCCCGGCGGCAATTCCGCCCGCACCGCCTCGACCGTCTTGCGCAGGATCGGGTTCACCTGCCCGCCGCTGCGACCCGAGGCGCCATAGCCGACCTCGCGGGCGTCAAGGACACGGACCGAAGTTCCGGCCTCGGCCAGTCCAAGGGCGCAGCGCAGTCCGGTGAAACCCGCGCCGATGATCGCAACATCGCAGGTGGCATCACCTTGAAGCGGCGGCTGCGCGGCGAGCGAAGGCGCGGTGACGGCCCAAAGCGAAGGGGGAAGGGTCTTTCCGGAAACTGCGCTGGTCATGTCAGGGGCTCGACTCAGGTCCTGGTCACAGCTTATCCCCTTCCCGACCACGCGCCAGAGCCGATCCCGCTGCCCGGTCCTGGCGATCATCTGTCAGCGTCGGGCAGGGGAGGCAAGGCAAGGATTAAGGAAGCTTAGCCTCTAGAAAGGAACGCAACACCTGAGGTTTGGAGGGGGGTTGCGATGGAGAGGCGGGGGCGGCATCTGGACGCATGCGAGCGTGCGGTGATCTTTGCGGAGCATCGCCGGGGCACGAGCCAGCGGGAGATCGCGC
>NZ_JAEULP010000083.1 GCF_016792905.1 Tabrizicola sp. | reverse complement strand
CCCAGCGCCAGCAAGGCCTTGCCCGGACCCTCACCCTTCGCCAAAGCCTCCAGGATGTTCACCGTCGCGGTCATCTCCAGCCCGCCCGGCACCTGCATCGTGCCCTCGCCCTCCCGCTCCCAGTCGGCGGAGTGCAGGACGAACCCCCGCCCCCTCTCCACCGGCCCGCCAAAGAGCACCCGGATGTCGCGGCCCGCAGGTCCGAGGGGGATGTTCAGATGCTCCAGAAGCCCGGAAAAGCTTAAATCTTCCAACGGCTTGTTGACGATCAGCCCCATCGCCCCTTCCTCCGAATGGGCACAGATCAGCACGACGCTCCGCTCAAAACGCGGGTCCGCCATCCCCGGCATGGCGATCAGGATCTGTCCGGCAAGGTCCATCGGCACCCCCAAACTCATGCCCCAAACATGGACCCCGAGGCCCCGACCCACAAGTCCCGCGCCGCAGCCATGATGTCACGCTCACAACGCTTCGCCGAAAGGTGATTTCCCAATCCCGCTGGTTTTCCTATGTTCGCCCCATGATCAAAGCCTTCGCCACCCTTGCCCTCCTGGCCTCACCCGCCCTTGCCACGACGCAGGACGATGTCCTTGCGGCCCAGCTAAGGCCCGGATGGCAAATGGAAAATGGCGGTTACATGGCTGCAGTCGAGCTTCAGCTCGCCCCCGGCTGGAAGACTTACTGGCGCAGTCCGGGCGATGCGGGCATCCCGCCGAGCTTCGACTGGTCGGGGTCCGAGAACGTGAAGTCCGTCCGGCTGCACTGGCCCGCGCCCGAGGTGTTCGAGGCGAACGGAATGCAGACCATCGGCTACCACGAACGCCTTGTCCTGCCAGTGGAAATCACCCCGGAGGACCCCTCGCGCCCCGTGCGGCTCTCGCTGGTGATGGCGCTGGGGGTCTGTGATGAAATCTGCCTGCCCGCGATGGTGGAACTGTCCTCCGACCTGACGGCCCCCGGTTCTCCCGATGCCAGCATCAAGGCCGCGCTGCGCGAACAGGCTGCCACGGCGGGCGAGGCCGGGGTGACGGGGGTCGCATGCCAGGTCGACCCGATCAGCGACGGGTTGCGCCTCACCGCCCGCGTCCGGCTCCCCGATCCCGGCCATCCAGAGGTTGTAGCCTTCGAGACTGCAAACCGCGAGGTCTGGGTCGCCGAAGCTGTCACCCAGCGCCAGGGGGGCGAGCTGGTCAGCATGACCGAACTGGTCCCGCCGAACGGCGCGCCCTTCGCGCTCGACCGATCGGGGATCACCCTGACCATCCTCGCCGCCGGCGGCGCCGTCGAGGTCAAGGGCTGCCCGGCGCCCTGAGTACTGCGTCCTGACCGGTTGTGGCCCCCCCGCGCAGGGCCTAGTCTCCGCCCATGGGAATCGCCACCGAAGTCGACACCGAGATCGCTGACGACTGGCATGCCGCCCTCGCCGCCCTGGCCTGGGAGGTCGAGGCGGGCGCGGACGAGGCGATCGGCGATGCCCCGATCAACCGCTACGAACTTGCGACCGAGACTCCCAAGCCACTGGCCGCAAAGCCTTCCTCTCCGCCGCCCACGCCGGATGCGGGTGCCGACCCGGTCGCCGTGGCACAGGCCGCAGCCGCCGACGCCGCGACGCTGGAGGCCCTCCGCGAGGCGATCGCCGGATTTGACCTCTGCGACCTGAAGAAGGGCGCGCGGAACACCGTCTTCGCCGACGGCAACCCGAAGGCCCGGGTCCTGATCCTGGGCGAGGCTCCTGGGGCCGAGGAAGACCGCGAGGGCCGACCCTTCGTCGGTCGCGCCGGGCAGCTTCTCGACCGGATGTTTGCCGCCATCAGCCTGTCGCGCGGCAGTCCCGACGCGGAAAACGCGCTCTACATCACCAACGTGATGCCCTGGCGCCCCCCCGGCAACCGCGACCCCGAACCGGCCGAGATCGCGATGATGCTGCCGTTCGTCCAGCGCCACATCGCGCTGGTCGATCCACTGGTGATCGTCGTCCTGGGGAACACGCCGCTTTTCGCGCTGACCGGGACGAGGGGCATCCTGCGGGCGCGGGGTCACTGGTCGCAAGCCCTTGGAAAACCTCTGCTTCCGATGACCCACCCCGCCTATCTCCTCCGCAACCCTTCGGCCAAGCGCGAGGCCTGGGCCGACCTGCTGTCCCTGCAACAAAGGCTGCGCTGATGCTTCCCGTCGAACCGCTCACCCTCCTCGCCTTCGTCCCTGCTGGCCTCGCGCTGAACCTGACGCCGGGGGCGGACATGATGTTCTGCCTGGGTCAGGGGCTGAAATCCGGGAGGCGGCCCGCGATGGCCGCCAACTTCGGCATCGCGACGGGTGGGATGATCCACACCCTCTTGGCGGCGCTTGGCCTTGGGGCGCTGGTCGCCGCCCATCCGGCGGCGTTCGAGGCGATCCGCTGGCTGGGGGTCGGCTATCTTCTGTGGCTGGCGGTCGCGGCACTGCGCTCCTCGCCCTTCGCTACCGAGGCGCAGGTGACGCCGACCTCGACCGCAAGGGCTTTCTGGCAGGGGCTGATGGTCAACCTGTTGAACCCGAAGGTCATTCTCTTCATCCTCGCCTTCCTGCCGCAATTCGTCGACCCCACCCGCGCGATCCTGCCGCAGTTCCTGACCCTGGGCGTCGTCTTCTCTCTGGGCGGGCTGGTCGTGAACGGTGCTGTGGGTCTGTTCGCCGGGTCCATCGGCCAGCGCGTGGCACGGTCGGCGGGGCTATCCCGATGGCTTAGCCGGATCAGCGCCACGATCTTCGGCGCGCTGGCCCTGCGGCTCGCGCTGATGCCCCGGAGCTGAGCCCATGTCCCGCATCGATGATTCCCTTCCCTTCCACCCGGTCCGCATCGCCGTCCTGACCGTGAGCGACAGCCGCACGGTGGCGACGGACAAGTCCGGCGACACACTGGTCGAGCGGCTTGTCGAGGCCGGGCATGTCTTGGCCGACCGCGGCATCGTCCCCGACGACCGCCCCGCCATCGTCACCCGGTTGAAAGGCTGGATCGCCGATCCTGCCGTAGACGTGATCCTGACCACCGGCGGCACCGGCCTCACCGGCCGCGACGTCACGGTGGAGGCGCACCGCGAAGTCTACGAGAAGGAGATCGAGGCCTTCGGTACCGTATTCACCGTGGTTTCCATGCAGAAGATCGGCACCTCCGCCGTTCAGAGCCGGGCGACCGGAGGTGTCGCCGGAGGAACCTATCTCTTTGCCCTCCCCGGCTCTCCCGGCGCCTGCCGCGATGCCTGGGACGAGATCCTGAAGCCCCAGCTCGACAGCCGCCACCGCCCCTGCAACTTCGTCGAGATCATGCCCCGTCTGGAAGAACATCTGCGGCGGAAGTAGGTTGCCGCCCTCCCCCGGCTTTGCGATAGAGGGGGAAAGAGGACAAGGGGACAGACATGGCCTTCCGCGCCCGCCACCTGCTGGGGATCGAACAGCTTGCGCCCCTGGAGATCACCACCGTCCTCGACCTGGCCGAGCGCTATGTCGACCTGAACCGCCGCACCGTGAAACAGTCCGACGTGCTGGCCGGGATGACGCAGATCAACCTCTTCTTCGAGAATTCGACCCGAACGCAGTCGTCTTTCGAACTGGCCGGGAAACGGCTCGGGGCGGACGTGATGAACATGTCGGTGGCGAATTCTTCGGTAAAGAAGGGCGAGACCCTGATCGACACCGCGATGACGCTGAACGCGATGCACCCGGACCTGCTCGTCGTGCGGCACGGGGCTTCGGGCGCGGTGAACCTGTTGGCGCAGAAGGTGGATTGCGCCGTCCTGAACGCGGGCGACGGGCGGCACGAGCACCCGACGCAGGCGCTTCTCGACGCCCTCACCATCCGCCGCGCCAAGGGCCGCATCCAGCGCCTGACCATCGCCATCTGCGGCGACATTGCCCATTCCCGCGTCGCACGGTCGAACCTGATCCTGCTCGGCAAGATGGAAAACCGCCTGCGCCTGATCGCGCCCCCCACCTTGATGCCCTCGGGCGTCGAGGACTTCGGCTGCGAGCTTTTCGACGACATGCGCGAGGGGCTGAAGGGCGCGGACGTGGTGATGATGCTGCGGCTGCAGAAGGAACGGATGGACGGCGGCTTCATCCCGTCCGAGCGGGAATACTACCACCGCTACGGTCTCGACGCCGAGAAGCTGGCGGCCGCCAGCCCCGAGGCCATCGTCATGCACCCCGGCCCGATGAACCGGGGGGTGGAGATCGACGGCGATCTTGCCGACGACATCAACCGGAGCGTGATCCAGGATCAGGTTGAGATGGGGGTGGCCGTGCGGATGGCCTGCATGGACCTCCTGGCGCGGAACCTGCGGGCGGAACGGGGGCGGAAGATCGTGGGGGCGATGGTGTGACGCCCGGCTGGCAGGGTCGCTTGCGCCCTGGCGAAACCGTCCTCTGGGAAGGCACCCCCGTTCCCGGTCTGCACCAGCGCGGCAAGGCGATCTTCCTGATGTGTTTCGGCCTCCCCTTCCTGACCATCGGCCTGGCGCTCTTCTTCTACGGCCTGCATCGGCTGACCCAGGCCCCCACCACCTCGGACGCAGGGCTCGCGCTCTTCCTCACCGCCTTCGCCCTGCCCTTCGGCGGCTTGGGCGCCTTCCTTGTCTTCGGCCCGCTGGTCGAGGCGCGCACCGCAAGCCGCGACATCCGCTATGCGTTGACCACCCGCGCCGCCTATATCGCCCGCAGCGGTCGCTTCCCCAGCCTGAAGGTCTACCCCATTCTCCCCTCCACCGCGCTGGAGCTGGAGCCCGGCACGCGCGCGGGCACCGTCTGGCTGCACGCCCGGCTGGAACGCGACTCGGACGGCGATCTCGGCACGACGAAAGCGGGCTTTGAAAACATCGCCGAGGGTGAGAAGGTGTTCCTTCTGATCCGCGAGTTGCAGGGCAAGGCCGAATGACCCCCGACCCCGACCGCAAGCCCACCAGGGAGGAGATGCGCCAGGGCGGCATGGTGGCCGTGGCGGTTCTCGTCTTCATCGCGCTCTTCACCACCCTCATCGTCTGGATCGCCTGATGGCCCGGATCGAACCCGACAGCATCCTGGCCCGAACCGTCCCCCTGCAGGACGGCGAGAGGGTGGTGGCCGAATTCAGGGCCGACCGGCTGGCCTATTGGCGCAGCCACCTGATCCTTGCCGTGGTTCTGGGTACCGCCGCCGGGCTGATCCTGATCTTGCTCGGCAATCCCTACCCCGTTGCCGGGCCTTTCGGCGCCGTCCTCGCCATCGGCGCGCGCGCGGCCTTCCTTGCGCCGGAGGCTATGGGCGATGTCTGGCGGCTGACCGACCACCGGCTTCTCGGACCCGGTGCGCGGGCCATTCCGCTTGCGCAGCTGGCCTCGGCCAAGGTCTTTCTGGGGGCCGTCCAGATCACCACCTCGACCGGCGACCGGCACCTGATCAAGTATCTGGCCGATCCCGCCGCCGCTGCCACCGGCATCATGGAGAGCCGCCGATGACCCAGCTGACCATCCCCGCCCATGACCGCACCGGCGTCCGCGTCTTCTCGGCGGCGCTGACGCCCGAGGAGATGCAGCGTGACAAAGCCACGCTTGTTGCCCAGTTGCTCGGCGATGCGAACCTCGACCCCGCCTTTGTCGAGCTGTTCGATATGGCTGACCTCACCAACCTCCATCTTGCGGGCTACCTTGCCGAGGGCCTCGGCGTCCCCGATGCCGCGCTCGCCGCCGACCGTCCGCGGCTGGACGCCCTGCGGGGGCCGGTCCTGATCCTTCTGTCGAAGGCGCTGCACGGGCGCGAAGCCACCCTGACGCTCGATCCCCGCTTGACGCTGGTCGGCACCTATGCCGAGGACCGTTCCCCGGTGCATTTCGAGCCGCTGCCCACAACGGCAGCGCAGGGCATCCTGAACCCGGTGCTGCCGCCCGACGCCACGCCGCAGCGGCCTGGCTCGGCCCTGCTGCTTCTCGGAGCGGCGCTCGCGCTTGTGGCGCTGGTCGCGCTCTGGCTGGCCCTGCGATAGGCGGGTTCCGGTGGACAAGCCCCTCGCGCCGTCGCATATCGGGCCAGCCCTTCGGACGAGCCACCCATGACCACACTGCACTTCGCCAATGCCCGCCTGATCGACCCCGAGGCCGGGACGGATGTTCCGGGCACTCTCACGGTGAAGGGCGGGGCGATCCTGTCGCGCGACGAAAAAGTACCCAAGGGCGCGGTGGTGGTCGACTGCGGCGGCAAATGCCTTGCCCCCGGCATCGTCGACTGGGGCGTCAAGATCGGCGAGCCGGGCGAGCGGCACCGCGAAAGCTTCCGCTCGGCAGGGCTTGCGGCTGCCGCGGGCGGCGTGACGACGATCATCGCCCGCCCCGATACCAACCCCGCCATCGACACGCCCGAGACGCTGGAGTTCGTCACCCGCCGCGCCAGTGAGGCCCCGGTCCGCATCCGCCACATGGCCGCCCTGACCAAGGCCCGCGACGGCCGCGAGATGACCGAGATCGGCTTCCTGCGCGATGCGGGCGCGATTGCGTTCTCCGATGTGTTCCGGGTCTCGACCGAGGCCAAGGCCATCACCCGCGCCATGGCCTATGCAAAGTCGCTGGGCGCGCTGGTCGTCGGTCATCCGCAGGACCCCGGGCTGTCCTCGGGCGCGTCGGCGACCTCGGGCAAGTTCGCCAGCCTGCGCGGCATCCCGGCCGTGTCGCCGATGGCCGAGCGCATGGGGCTGGAGCGTGACCTGGCGCTGGTCGAGATGACAGGCGTGCGCTACCACGCCGACCAGATCACCACGGCCAGGGCTCTGCCTGCGCTGGCCCGGGCCAAGGCCACGGGGCTGGACGTGACGGCGGGCACCTCGATCCACCATCTGACGCTGAACGAATTCGACGTCGGCGACTACCGGACCTTCTTCAAGTTCACCCCGCCGCTGCGCTCGGAACAGGACCGGCTTGCCATCGTCGCGGCGGTCGCGGACGGGACCATCGACGTGATCTCTTCGCTACACACCCCCGCCGACGAGGAATCGAAGCGCCTGCCCTTCGAGGATGCCGCTGCCGGTGCCGTCGCCCTGGAAACCTTCCTGCCCGCCGCAATGCGCCTCTACCATGCCGGACACCTCGACCTGCCCGCGCTGTTCCGGGCCATGGCGCTGAATCCGGCCAATCGGCTGGGCCTGCCGCAGGGACGGCTGGCCCTGAAGGCTCCTGCCGACCTCATCCTTTTCGACCCTGATGCCCCCTTCCTGCTCGACCGCTTCAAGCTCAGGTCCAAGTCGAAGAACACCCCGTTTGACGGCGCGCGGATGGAGGGTAAGGTGCTGGCGACCTGGGTCGGCGGGGCCCAGGTCTTTGCGGCGGAAGAGTGAGACATGCCTGACTTCGTGACTTCGCAAGGGATGCTCCTCGTGACCGCCGTGCTGGGCTATCTTCTGGGCTCGATCCCCTTCGGCATCCTCGTCACCCGGACGATGGGGCTGGGCGACCTGCGCTCCATCGGGTCGGGCAACATCGGCGCGACCAATGTCTTGCGGACCGGAAACAAGGGCGCCGCGCTGGCCACCTTGCTTCTGGACGGCGGAAAGGGGGCGGTGGCGGTGCTCATGGCCCGCTGGCTGTTCGGCGGCGAGGACGCGGCGCAGGTCGCGGGGCTCGCGGCTTTCCTGGGACATCTCTTTCCGGTCTGGCTGGGGTTCCGGGGCGGAAAGGGCGTGGCAACCTTCCTCGGGATCTTCCTCGCGCTCGACTGGCGGGTGGGGATTGCGCTCTGCCTGACCTGGCTGGTTACGGCGATCGTGACCCGGTATTCCTCGATCGCGGCGCTGATTGCGGCCGCGAGTGCGGGACTTTGGATCCTGTGGTTGACGGACGCGACCCTTCTGGTCCTTGCGCTGGTCCTGACCCTGCTGGTCTATGTCCGGCATTCGGCGAACCTGACCCGGCTGAAGGCGGGGACCGAGCCAAGGATCGGGCAGAAGAAGACCTGACCGTCCACGGGGGACAGGTTTCACCGATCTAGCAAGATCAATGGCTTGCTTGTGGACCTTTACCGTATCGCAACCAAGCTGCGGCGCTATCCCGGCTGGGCCGCCTTCTCGACCAGCCGCAGCACGACGCGGGTCGCAAGCGCCATGTCCTGCACCGAAATCCATTCGCGCGGACCGTGCAGTTCCTGCATGCCGGTGAAGACGTTCGGACAGGGCACGCCCATTTCGGTCAACCGCGAGCCGTCGGTCCCGCCACGGATCGGCACCGACTTCGGCTCGACCCCAAGATCGCGGCAGGCGCCGTGCGCCAGCTCGACCGGGGCCATGTCCTTCTCCAGCCAGTAGCGCATGTTGCGATACTGCGGCTTGATCTCGCAGGTGATCTTCGCGCGCGGTTCGGTCGCCGCGACCGTCTCGCAGACCTGCCGCAGCAGCGCACCCTTGGCGGCCAGCCCGTCCAGTTCAAAGTCACGCAGGATGAAGCGCAGCTGGCAGTCCGCCGCCGTGCCGCGCATCTCGTAGATCATGAGGAAGCCCTCGCGCTCCTCGGTCGTCTCCGGTGTCAGGCGCACTTGCGGCAGGGTGGCGATGATCTTCGCACCAAGGTGCAGCGCGTTCACCAGCTTGTCCTTGGCGGTGCCGGGGTGGACCGAGACGCCCTCGATCCGCACAACCGCCCCGTCGGCGGAAAAGCTTTCATATTCGATCTCGCCCACTGCGCCACCGTCGAGCGTATAGGCGAAGTCGGCGGCAATGTCCCCGGCGAGCCGCGGATCGACCCCGCGCCCGATTTCCTCGTCCGGGGTGAAAGCGATGCGGAGCTTCCCGTGTGCGATGTCGGGGTTGGCAATCAGGTGCCGCGCCGTCGCCATGATGACCGCCACCCCGGACTTGTCATCAGCGCCCAGCAGCGTGGTGCCCGAGGCGGTGACGATATCATGCCCCAGCCGCGTACCGAGATAGGGCGAGACTTCGGGCGACAGTTCCAGGTCGGGCGCATCGGGAAAGCGGATCGGCCCGCCGTTGTAGCCCCGGATCACCCGTGGCTTGACGCCGGTGGCGTTGAAGGCGGGCGCGGTGTCGACATGGGCCAGCAGGCCGATGGTTGGCCCGTTGGCCGTCGCCGGAACAGTGGCAAGGACGGTGCCATAGTCGGTGAGCGTCACCTCCTCGGCCCCGATCCCGCGCAGTTCCTCGACCAGAAGGTTCAGCAGGTCGAACTGCCGCGCGGTACTGGGGGCGGTCTTGCTGTCTTCGTCACTCTGGGTGTCGATGGTGCAGTAGCGGATGAGACGCTCTTCCAGCTCGCGGTCGAAATCGGTGCGCATGATCGGTCCTTAAAGCGAGGAAGCCTCGTAGAGCGGGGCCAGGCTGTGACCCCAGGCGCCGTTGTAGAGGTCGAGCCACTTGTCCGCCTGCACCTTTCCGGTCTTCAGGCTTTCCACCAGCGGCAGAAGCTGCGCTTCCTCGCCCAGGCCACGGGCGACCAGCCCGGCGTGCGACAGGCCCACGGCGGCGCGGGCAAGGTCGAGGAGCTTGACCCCTCCGGCTTCGCCTTGAAGGGCCGAGACAGAGGCCGCGACGCGCAGCCCTTCGCGGGTCTCGGCGTCGATGCCCTTCACCAGGTCCCAGGCGGCATCAAGGGCGGCCTGGTCATACATGAGCCCGACCCAGAAGGCGGGCAGCGCCGCGATATGCGCCTGATCGCCGCAATCGGCACCGCGCATCTCGATGAACTTCTTCGCCCGCGCCTCGGGGAAGACGGTGGTCATGTGGTCGGCCCAGTCGGACAGCGTGGGCTTTTCCCCCGGCAAAGCGGGAAGCTTGCCCGCCAGGAAATCGCGGAACGACTGGCCGAGCGCGTCGATGTACCGGCCGTCGCGGTAGACGAAATACATCGGCACATCGAGCACCCAGTCGACATAGGCCTGGAAGCCCATGCCCTGCTGGAAGGCGAAGGGCAGCATCCCGGTCCGGCTGTCGTCAAGGCCGCGCCAGATGCGGCTCCGCCAGCTGCGGTGGCCGTTCAGCTTGCCCTCGAAGAACGGCGAGGAGGCGAAAAGCGCGGTGGCGACGGGTTGCAGGGCGAGTGCCACGCGAAGCTTCTGCACGAAGTCCGCTTCGGAACCGTAGTCGAGGTTCACCTGCACGGTGCAGGTCCGGTACATCATCTGCGTGCCGTGGGTGCCCACGCGGCCCATGTAGTCGGTCATCAGCCGATAGCGGCCCTTGGGCATGACCGGCATCTGGTCGTGGGTCCATTCGGGGGCCGCACCGATGCCCATGAACTTCACCCCCATCGGGTCGGCGATGGAGCGGACCTCGTCGAGATGGTCTTGCAGTTCCGCCCCGACGTCCAGTGTCGAGGTCAGCGGCGCCCCGGACAGCTCGAACTGCCCGCCAGGCTCCAGGCTGATGTTGGCCCCGTTGCGGGTGAGGCCGATCACGTTCTCGCCCTCGCGCAGGGGCGCCCAGCCGTAGCGGGCTTCAAGCAGGGCGAAAATCGCGGAGATGGAGCGGTCGCCGGCGTAGGGGAGCGGCTGACGCGTGTCGGTGAGCCAGCCGAATTTCTCGTGCTCGGCCCCGATCCGCCAGTCTTCCTTGGGCTTGCAGCCGGATTCCATGTAGGCGGCGAGCTGGTCGAAGCTTTCGATCGGTCCGCCGCCGGACTGAGGGATGGACATGGGACGGGCTCCGGGACTTCGCTGGTTGGCCTTGGCTCCGGCCTTGGAAACCGGATGGCAAGACGTGTCGTGCGGCGGGAGGCAAGTCAAGGGGGGTCGCGGAGGGCGGCGGGGGTGTCCACGGTGGACAGAAAATTCGATGCCCTGTTTTCAACAGGTTGCGCGTGGCCGTTATAGATCTGTTAGGATTTGAACAGGAGAATTGTCGGCTTTGCGGAGCGTCACACAGCGGTCACGGTCCAGGAATATTCGCGAAGCCTTTCAGACCGAGACGATGCCCGCACCTTTCCTTGCCCAGATCAGGCGATCGACTTCGGCCAGCGCGATCACCTTGCTGTCGGACGGAGGGGCGTCGGACCCAAGTGCCGCGACCAGCGCGGCCATGTCGATGCCCGGAAGTGCTGCGAAGGCGTCGAACAATGCTTCGGCCCCGTCGGATTCCACCGGGATATGCAGAAGCTGGCCATCGGCCTGTTTCAGCTTCCAGATGCGGCGGCCGCGGAGGGTGAGGAGGCGGATTTCGGTCAGCTCCGGCAGGCCGACGAAGCCGCCAACGCGGGGGCCGAAATAGGCGATCTGCGCTTCGGTGACGCGGACGATGCCGGGGGCCTCGCCCTCTTGCTGGAAGCGGAGGCGGCGCCAGGTGGTCAGCGCCCAGCCCGCGCCCATCGCGACAAGCGCGAGGCCGAGGGGCGTGAGGAGGTAGCCGCCCTGCCATGCCGTCCAGCCGCCGAAAAGGGCAAGGGCAAGGGCCGTCAGCAGCTCGGCATTGCGGCGGGCAGCGGCGAGGAGGTCCGGGCGGATCAGGCTCATGCTTCGATCCGGGCGGGGGTGGCGAGCAGGAACAGGGTGAAGGGTTTGGCGGGCTGGAAGCCGATCGCGCGATAGGCCCGGGCCGCGGCGTCGGAGGCGGCGAAAAGCACGGCCCGGATGACGCCGGAGGCGCGCGCCTCGGCCAGATGCAGGGCGACGGCACGGCGGGCATAGCCTTTCCCGCGCAGTTCGGGCGGGGTGTAGACGCCGCCGACCTGAACGATTTCCGGCAGGGTGGCGTTGAAGCCGGTCATCGCGACGGGTGTCCCGTGATCGAGGAGAAGGCGGTGGCTGTCGTTTGCAAGGTAGCTCGCGAGTTCGGCTTCGGCGCGAATTCGGGCGGAGGTGCCGGTCTGACCAAGGACTTCGCCGACATAGGCCTCGCGCCAATCGGAGAGGAGGGGCAGGTCGTCCGGGACGATCGGGCGGAGCGCGGTGCCGGGACGGTCGGGAATTGCCAGACGGGTCAGGTCCAGCGTGAGGCCGGGCTCGTCGCGGTTGGTATTGGCAGGCAGGCCGTCGAGGCCGAGGGCGTTCAGAATGGGTCGCGCCGAGGCGGCGGGGCCGACGGCCCCGGTGACTTTCAGGCCGTGGAGGGTGGCCTTCAGGCCAGAGAGGTCGGGGATGCCGTCGAGGAGCGGCAGAAGAATCCCGGCGCGCGTCAGGGCAATGAGGCTGTCGCCCGTGCGCCAGAGGCGGATCGCGTGGTCGTGCGGGCCGGGAAAGTCGCCCTTGGCAAGGTCGTGGTCACGCAGGTTCACCAACGGAAACATCGCCTCGGTGATGCGGGCGGTGAGGAGGGCCTCGATCTGGGCGCGATCCTCGGGCCCCTGTTCGCGGATCATCGCCAGTCCCCGCAGGCGGCCTGCCAGAGGGTGAGGGCGGCGACAGCGGCCGTGTCGGCGCGCAGGATGCGGGGGCCGAGGGAGAGGGGGATCACGTTCGCCTTGCCGCGCAATCTGGCGGCTTCCTCGGCAGAGAAGCCGCCCTCGGGGCCGATCAGGATGGCGGCGGGGCCTGTTGCGGGGGCAATGCTGGCGGGCTGGCCGAGGGCAGTTTCGTCGCACCAGTAGAGGCGGCGGTCGTCGGGCCATTTCGTCAGCAGCTTGTCGAGGTGCTGGAGGTCTGTCACCCCGGGAACATAGGTCGCGCCGCATTGCTCGGCGGCCTCGATCGCATGGGCCTGCAGGCGGTCCTGCCGGATGCGTTCGGAATTGGTGTGGCGGGTCTGGACGGGAAGGATGCGGGCGGCGCCAAGCTCCACCGCCTTTTCGACGATGAAATCGGTGCGGGCCTTCTTGATCGGAGCGAAGAGGAGCCAGAGGTCGGGCGGAAGGTGGAGGGGCCTGGTTTGCGTGTCGGGAAGGGCGATGGCGCCGCGTTTCCCGGCCTCGGCCAGCGTCGCGCGCCATTCGCCGTCGCGTCCGTTGAAGATCAGGATGGCGGCTCCGGCGGTCAGACGCATGACGCCGGTCAGGTAGTGCGCCTGGTCGGGCGACAGGCGCACGGCTTGCCCCGGGGCAAGCGGCTGATCTACATAGAGCCTGATCTTCGCATCCATGAGCCGGACCCTATGTCGCAAGTGCCCGAAACGCCAGAGGCCGCCCCCGAGGACACCCTTGCGACCGTCCCGGCGGGACAGGTGGCGGATGCGCCGAAGGCGAACTGGGTGGACCGGTATGCGCCGACGATGACGCGGCCCTACCTGCGGTTGAGCCGGGCAGACCGGCCGATCGGCACCTGGCTCCTGCTGATCCCCTGTCTCTGGGCAACTGCGCTGGCGGGGGGCGTGGGCGGGTTCCGGGGGTGGGACCTGTGGCTTGCGGTCTCGTGCGGGGTCGGGGCCTTCCTGATGCGGGGGGCGGGCTGCACCTGGAACGACATCACCGACCGCGAGATCGACGCGCAGGTGGCGCGAACCCGGTCGCGGCCCTTGCCCTCGGGTCAGGTGACGGTGACGGCAGCGCTGGTCTGGATGGCGGTGCAGGCGGCTCTCGCGGCGGTGATCCTGCTCAGCTACAACTGGCTGGCGGTGGGGCTCGGGGTCGCCTCGCTGGGGCTGGTCGCGATCTACCCCTTCGCCAAGCGCTTCACCTGGTGGCCGCAGGTCTTCCTTGGGCTGGCGTTCAACTGGGGCGCGCTTCTGGCCTGGGCGGCCCATGCGGGCGAGGTTCCGCCCGCGGCGCTGGCGCTTTACCTGGGCGGGATCGCCTGGACGCTCTATTACGACACGATCTATGCCTATCAGGACATCGAGGATGACGCGCTGATCGGGGTGAAGTCGACGGCGCGGCTGTTCGGCGACCAGAGCCGGGCCTGGCTCTGGGGCTTCTTCGGGCTGACGCTGGTCTTCTTCGCCCTTGCCGTGGTGCTGGCCCATGCGGGCGCGCACCGGCCGCTGGCCTTCGTGGTGGCGCTGGCGGGGGTCTGGGCAATGGGGCTGCACATGGGCTGGCAGATGCGGCAACTGGACCTGGACGACCCGGCCTCGTGCAGGACGACCTTCTGGTCGAACCGCGACGCGGGGCTGATCCCCGTGCCGTTTCTTGCCGTCGCTGCATGGCTTGGTTGAACCCGGACGCGCGAACCCCTAAGCACTTGGCGCAATGACCCGTCTGAGTCTTCCGGAATCCAAGCTGTTGCTGCTGCACCTACGCAAGCTGTCCACGACCACCCTGGCGCTGCTGGCCTTCATCCTGGCGGCGGCAGTGATGTTCTCGGTCGCCTATGGCGCGGCGCTGGTGATCGAATCGCGGACAAGCAAGGTGGTGACGGCACGGCTGGCCGAGGCGGGGATCGGCTGGATCACCGTCACGACCGACGGGTTGCAGGTGCGCCTGACCGGCACCGCCCCGCGCGAGGCCGAGCGGTTCCGCGCGGTGAACATGGTGGGTTCGCTGATCGACACCTCGCGCATCCGCGACCGGCTGGATGTCGCGCCGACGACGGGGATCGAGGCGCCGAAATTCTCGGTGCAGATGCTGCGGACGGAAGACGAGGTGCAGCTGAGCGGCCTGATCCCGGAAAAGCCCGGCGAGGGCGGGATGTCGGAGGAAGACCTGGCGGCAGCGGCAGCGGCGCTGGCGCAGGGGACCGAACTGCCCGACATGCTGGAGACGGCGGATTACCCTGCGCCCGACACCTGGAACGAGGCACTGGCCTTCGGGCTGGAAGCGCTGGAGCGGTTGCAGCTGTCGAAAATCTCGGTCAGCGCGGACCGCGTCGAGGTGAAGGCCATTGCCGACAGCGAGGACCAGAAACGCAAGCTGGAAGGCGAGTTGCGCGCCATTGCGCCCAAGGACGTGCAACTGGTGCTGGAGATTTCCGCACCGCGCCCGGTGATCACGCCCTTCACCATGCGCTTCGTCGTCGATGCCGAGGGCGCGCGGTTCGACAGCTGCTCGGCCGATACCGATCGCGCGCGGACGCAGATCCTGCGGGCGGCGACGGCGGCGGGGGTCGAGGGGGCGCCGATCTGCCAGGTCGGCCTTGGCACGCCGACCCCGCGTTGGGCGGATGCGGTGGCGCTGGCGATCAAGGCGGTCAAGGAACTGGGCTCGGGGTCGATCACCTTCTCGGATGCCGACGTCACGCTCCTGGCGGGCAGCGATGTGCCGCAGGCGACCTTCGACAAGGTGGTCGGCGACCTGGAGACCGGGCTGCCCGACGTCTTCTCGCTGACCTCGACGCTGGAGAAGAAGGAAACCGCAACCGAGGGCCCAGCCGAGTTCACCGCGACCCTGGCCGAGGACGGCAAGGTGGAACTGCGCGGCCGTCTGACCGACGAGCGGCAGAGGAGTGCGGTCGATGCCTTCGCCCGGTCGGCCTTTGCCGGGTCGGAGGTTCTGACCGCGACACGGATGGACGAGACCCTGCCGGACGGCTGGCCGGTCCGGGTGCTGGCGGGCCTCGAGGCGCTGGCCGAGGTCGACCACGGCAAGCTTCTGGTCCGCGCCGACCTGGTGGAGGTGACGGGCGTCACCGGCTCGACGGCAGCGCGCGGCAAGATCACCCAGATCCTGTCCGAGGCCCTGGGTCCGGGCCAGACCTTCAAGGTCAACGTCCGCTATGACGAGGCGCTGGACCCGGTCGCTTCGCTGCCCACGCCCGAGGAATGCGTGGCCGACGTGAACGCGGTGATCGCACGGACGAAGATCACCTTCACGCCCTCGTCCGCCGAGATCGCCACCACCGCCCGCCCCGTCCTGGACGAACTTGCGAAGATCCTGGCCAATTGCCCGCCGATCCAGATGGAGATCGGCGGCCATACCGACAGCCAGGGCTCCGAAGGCGGCAACCAGGCGTTGAGCCAGGCCCGGGCCGAGGCGGTGCTGCTGGCGCTGCAGGGCCGCCGGGTCGACGTGTCCGGCATGACGGCTGTGGGCTACGGCGAGGCGCAGCCGATTGCCGACAACGGCAGCGAGGAAGGCCGCGAGGCCAACCGCCGGATCGAATTCGTGCTGAAGGGCACCGCCGCGGCGACCTGGGCCGATGCCGTCACCGAGACCAACCCGGCAGGCGGCACCCCGGACCAGACGGGCGCGGGCGAAACCGCTCCCGACGGCTCTGCCACGGCCAACCCGGCGGCGACCGGCCCCGATTTCTCGGGCGATACCAGCCCGTCGGTCGCGCCCACCGAAAAGACCCTGGCGCCCAAGCCCCGCCCCGAAGGCCTGAAGGCCGAGGAATAACCTATGAACCGCACCGAATTCGTCGTCGCCACCGCCATCATCCTGCTGGTCGCCTTTGCGATGGGCTGGTTCACCCACTGGCTTCTGCACCGCTTCACCCGGGTGCAGGGCGGCGACATGGCCGAGATGGACAAGCTCGCGCAATCCCTGCACGAGGCGGAGGAATTGCGCGACCAGGCGCTGGCCTATCTGGAACAGCGCGAGGCGGAACTCACGAACCACATCAGCCAGACCGAGGCCGAGCTGAAAGCGGCGATGGAGGGCTTGCGCGACGCCCGCCACGAGGCCGAGGAGATGCGCGCCTATATCGAGCGGATGCACGCGAACGGGTGAGGACAGGGCGATTTCTTCGAAGAAATCGTACCGGAGCCTTTGAAGGCTCCGTTCCGGAGTTTTCAAAACTCCGGCATGTCGGTCCAGCCTGCCACGGATTTGATCGGACCCTGGCCTGAAGCGCGGCTTGGAACTGGACATACCCTGTCATGCGTGGCACCTGTCTGCCAAAGCATAAGGAGGCCCACCCATGCTCGATTCCGTGACCGATCTCGCGTCGCTTCTGAAAGACCCCTCGCTTCTGGTCTTCAAGTCCTATGTCGCCGGGGAATGGATCGCCGCCGACGACGGCTCGACCTTCGCCGTGACCAACCCCGCGCGTGGCGACGTGATCTGCCAGCTGCCGAACCTTGGCCGGGCCGAGGCTGCCCGCGCAATCAAGGCCGCGCATGTCGCGCATCGCGAATGGGCCAAGCGCACCGGCAAGGAACGCGCGCAGGTCCTGCGCAAGTGGTTCGACCTCTGCATGGCGAACCAGGACGACCTGGCGACCATCCTGACCGCCGAGATGGGCAAGCCCCTGGCCGAGGCCAAGGGCGAGATCGCCTACGGGTCCAGCTATATCGAGTTCTTCGGGGAAGAGGCCAAGCGCACCTATGGCGACATCATCCCCGGCCACCAGCGCGACAAGCGCATCCATGTGCTGAAGCAGCCGATCGGCGTCGCCGCCTCGATCACCCCCTGGAACTTCCCGAACGCGATGATCGCGCGGAAGGTGGCCCCTGCCCTTGCGGCGGGTTGTGGCTTTGTCGCGCGTCCGGCGGCAGAGACGCCGCTCTCGGCGCTGGCGCTGGCGGTGCTGGCGGAACGTGCCGGGGTTCCGGCCGGGCTCTTCTCGGTCATCACCTCGAAGCGGTCGTCGGACATCGGCAAGGAGTTCTGCGAGAACCCCTTGATCCGCAAGCTGACCTTCACCGGGTCGACGGAAGTGGGCCGCATCCTGCTGAAACAGGCGGCGGACCAGGTGCTGAAATGCTCGATGGAGCTGGGCGGCAACGCGCCCTTCATCGTCTTCGACGACGCCGACCTGGATCTGGCGGTCGAAGGGGCGATGATCTCGAAGTTCCGCAACAACGGCCAGACCTGCGTCTGCGCCAACCGGATCTATGTGCAGGCCGGGGTCTATGACGCCTTTGCCAAGAAGCTGACGGCGGCGGTCGAGAAGCTTTCCATCGGCGACGGGCTGAAGGCGGGCGTCACAACCGGCCCGCTGATCAACGAAGCGGCGATGGACAAGGTCGAGGAGCATATCGCCGATGTGCTGGCCGGGGGCGGCAAGGTCGTGACCGGCGGCAAGCGTCACGCGCTTGGCGGGTCGTTCTTCCAGCCGACGGTCGTGACCGGGGTGAAGCCCGACATGAAGGTCGCAACCGAGGAAACCTTCGGGCCGCTGGCACCCCTGTTCAAGTTCGACACCGAGGAAGAGGTGATCGAGCTGGCGAATGCCACGATTTTCGGGCTGGCCTCTTACTTCTATGCCCGCGACATCGGCCGGATCACCCGGGTACAGGAAGCGCTGGAATACGGCATGGTCGGCGTGAACACCGGCCTTATCTCCAACGAGATGGCGCCGTTCGGCGGGGTCAAGCAGTCGGGTCTTGGGCGTGAAGGCAGCCGCCACGGGATCGACGACTACATGGAGCTGAAATACGTCTGCCTGTCGGTCTGACCGGGTGGACGCGGATCAAGGGGGGCGGCTTTCGGGCCGCCCTTTTCCTTTGCTGTGCATTTGCGCAGCCCTTTGCCGCAGGTCGGGACCTCTGGAAGGTCGGGAACCGATACACTAACTTTCCTGTTCAACGTCCACGGTAACAAGGTTTTACCCATGCCGAACGACTATACCCCGCCGAAGGTCTGGAAATGGGAACAGCCCTCGGGCGGCACTTTCGCCAACATCAACCGCCCCGTCGCCGGGCCGACGCATGACAAGGCGCTGCCGGTCGGCAAGCACCCGTTGCAGCTCTACTCGCTCGCCACGCCGAACGGGATCAAGGTGACGATCCTTCTGGAGGAGCTGCTTGAGGCCGGCTTTGACGCCGAATACGACGCCTGGCTGATCAAGATCGGCGACGGCGACCAGTTCGGGTCGGGCTTCGTCGAGGTGAACCCGAATTCCAAGATCCCGGCGCTGATGGACCATGGGGTGAACCCGCCGCAGCGGGTGTTCGAGAGCGCCTCGATCATGCTGTACCTGGCCGAGAAGTTCGGCGGGGCCTTCATTCCGAAGGATCCGTCGAACCGGACCGAGATGTTCAGCTGGCTCTTCTGGCAGATGGGCTCGGCCCCCTTCGTCGGCGGTGGCTTCGGGCATTTCTACGCCTATGCGCCGGTGAAGATCGAATATGCGATCAACCGTTACGCGATGGAGACGAAGCGCCAGCTGGACGTCCTGGACCGGCATCTGGCGACGCATGACTGGATGGCGGGGGAATACTCGCTGGCCGACATGGCGATCTATGCCTGGTATGGCGGGTTGGCCCTTGGCCGGTCCTACAACGCGGCCGAGTTCCTGGACGCGGACAGCTACAAGCATGTGATCGCCTGGGCGAAGCGGATCGAGGCGCGCCCGGCGGTGACCCGGGGCCGCAAGGTGAACCGCACCTGGGGCGAGCCCTGGGAGCAACTGCCGGAACGCCATTCGGCGGCGGATTTCGACGCGCTGCCGAAAGCGCCCTGACGATCTGACAGGACGGATTGAGCCAGCCCGGGCCTTCGCCTAGGCTGGCTTTTCCATGCCAGGGAAGCACGAGCCATGTCCAACCGCATCGCCCCGAAAGTCGCCGTCGTCACCGGAGCCGCCGGGGGGCTGGGGCGGGCGTTCGTCGACCGGCTGCTGGCCGACGGGTTGACGGTGGTGGGGGTCGACATCGACGGGGCGGCGCTGCTGGCAATGGCAGCCGACCGCGAGGGGTTCGTGGCGGAAGCGGTGGACCTGACGGATACGGAGGCCATCGCGGACCTGTTCGACCGGCTGGTGGCGCGGTTCGGGGGCGTGGATGCGCTGGTGAACAACGCCGGGACCTGCTTCATGTCGGACTTTCCGGACATCCCCGCGGATGAACTGGACCGGCAGATGGCGATCAACTTTTCCTCGGCCTTCCATTGCTGCCAGGGGGCGGTGAAAGCGATGGCGGGGCGGTCGGGGGTGCGGAAGATCGTCAACATCTCGTCGAACGGGGCCTACAACTTCGACGTCTTCGACCCGCCGCATTACCGCGCCTCGAAGGCGGCGATGGACACGCTGACCAAGGATCTCGCGCGGCGCTATGCCCGCGACCGGATCGCGGTGAACTCCATCGCCCCGGCAATGACCGAGACGCCGCTTTTCAACGTGCTGACCGAAGAGGTGCTGGCCCGCGCCATCAGCGCGATGCCGCATGGGCGGGCAATGCAGCCGGAGGAGATTGCGAATTGGGTGGGATTCCTGATCTCGCCCGCCGGGGATGTGTCGTCGGGCAATGTGATCATCCTGAACCAGGGGCGTGACGTGCGGTGAGGGGGGGCGATTTCTTCAAAGAAATCGGGGCGGAGCCTTTGAAGGCTCCGATCCGGACTTTTCGAAAAGTCCGGTTTGGGCGAGACAGATGAAGGTCACGATCCACAAGCTGTTCGACTACCTTTTGGAGACCACCGCCGCCGAGCCACCGGAGTGCTTCATCGGATTTTCGCTGGCCCGGTCGCCCCGGCTGAAGGACTTCCTGCCCGACCTCGACCCGGAGCTGTCGCTCGACTGGAACGGGAAAAGCTTCCTGGGCCTGCCCAGCCTGCGGCAACGGGTGCTGGATCAGGCGGGGCTGGACCTGTCCGCGGACAGCGTGCTGATCACGGCGGGGGCGGCGGAGGCGAACTACCTCTTGTTCCGGCAGCTGGTGCAGGCGGGCGACGAGATCATCACCGAAGCGCCGGGCTGGCCGCAGGCGGGGGTGATGGCGAAGGCCATCGGGGCGCGGCTGGTGGAGGTGCCGCGCGACGAGACGCAGGGCTGGGCGCTGGCCCCCGCAGTGGTCGCCTGCGCGATCACGCCGAAGACGCGGATGATCTTTCTGACCAACCCGAACAACCCCACCGGGCGGCTGATCCCGGAGGCCGATCTGCGCGCGCTGGCGGCGCTGGCGGACAGGCATGGCATCTGGCTGGTGGTGGACGAAGTCTATGCGGGCCTCGAATGGGCCGGGCCGCGACCGCCCTCCATCGCCGGGCTGACGGCGTTCGGGATCACCACGGGATCGGTGTCGAAGGCGCTTGGGTTGCAGGGGCTGCGGACGGGCTGGATGATCTGCCAGTCGCCGCAGGTGATCCGTGACGCGATGATCCTGCGCGAGAACGGGTCCGAGATCATGAACGTGCTGGGCGAACATATCGCCGAGATTGCGCTGCGACCGGAGCGTCTGGCGGCAAGCCTTGGCAGGGCACGGGCCGAAGGGGCAGAGGTGCTGGACCGTCTGGATGCTTTTGTGTCGGGCGATCCCCGCCTTTCCTGGCACCGGCCCGAGGCCGGGCTGATCGGCCTGGCGCGGGTCGAAGGGACGGACGGCGAATCGCTGGCCCGCGCGCTGCTGGCCCCGCCATATCGCACATTCCTGCTGCCGGGATCGGCCTACGGATTGCCCCACCACATCCGCATCGGGGCGGGAGGGGGCCCGGAAGCGCGGCTGGAGGAAGGTTTAGGCCGACTTTCCGCACTACTCCGCAGAGACCGGACTTGATGTAACTAACGGATTCAAAATGCGTTATCAGATAGCAGTGCAGTGCTTTCCCCTAGCGCGGCGCTGATTTTGCCTAGCGTGGCCCCGGTGCCCATAACCAGTGGCATCGAACCCCGACTGCCCGGGGAACCCACGAAAGGACACGACATGCTGCTCTCTGTCACGAAAGCCAAGACCACCCTGATCGCTGGCCTGACCGCGCTTTCCATCGCCGCCGTTCCCGCCACCCCGGCGCTTGCCTGGGGCGACAAGGAGCAGGGCTTTGTCGCCGGGGTCGCCACCGCCGTCATCGTCGACGAGATCCTGAAGAACCGCAGGGCGCGGCTGTACGGCCAGACCTATGCACCCGCCCCGACCTATGTCGAGCCGCGCCCGGTCTATGCCGAGCCGCACCACACGACCTCGATCTACGCGACCCCGGCCGCACGGGCGTTCCAGAGCTATTCGCTGAGGGAGCGCAAGGCGATCCAGCGCAACCTGCGCGCCTATGGCTACTATCGCGGCGGGATCGACGGTTCGTTCGGACCCGGCACCTACACTGCGGTGACCGCCTATGCCCGCGACGAGGGCCAGAGCCTGAGGACCAATTCCTCCGCCTATGGCGTCTATGACGGGTTGCTTTACTGATCACTTCCCCTTGGTCCAGGACCTGAACAGCCCCAGAGCCCCCGGCCCGGCCCCCGTCCGGACCGGGGGTCATTCCGTTTCGGGGGGCCATTCCATTTCGGGTGGGCTTTTTGTCCGGGGTAAGGATTTCCGGGCGCGGCCCAAGGATTGCCCTTCGGTGCGCGTCCCAGATAACGTGATGCTGATGGATACGCCCGACGAGATGCTGGCCACTGCCGCCGCCCAAGGAGATCGGGCGGCTTTCGCCACTTTGGTCGGGCGGCATTATGACCGCATCCATGGCCTTGCCTGGCGGCTGACCGGCGCGAAGGCGGAAGCCGAGGATCTGGCGCAAGACATCTGTGCCGCCCTGCCATCGAAGCTGCGGAACTGGCGCGGCGAGGCCCGGTTCACCACCTGGCTTTACCGCGTGGTGGTGAACGCCGCGCATGACCTGCGGCGGCGGCAGGCGACCAGGTCGCGCGCCGCGCAGGGCTGGGGCGACTGGGAGATTGCGCGGCAGGACGAGATTGCCGTGCAGGCCGAAGCGGCGGACTGGCTGGCGCAGGCGATGACGCAGCTTTCGCCGGAATTGCGCGATACGGTGGCGCTGGTCTTGGGGGAAGAGATGACCCAGGCCGAAGCCGGGGTTGTGCTGGGCGTCTCCGAGGGGACGATTGCCTGGCGGATGAGCGAAGTGAAGAAACGCCTGCGGGCCATGGCGAAGGAGGAGGCGAAATGAGCGACGATCTTGACGACCTCCGCGGCCTGCTGAAGGCGGCGCCGGCCCCGGATGGGGATGCGAAGGCGCGGGCGATGGCGCTGGCGATGGAAAATTTCGACCGGCTCCAAGGATCGACGGAAGGGACACGTTCCAGTGAGGACCGCACCAAAGCGGCCCCCCTGAACGGAGTACGTCGCATGTTGAATTACCTGACCTCCCGCCCCGCCCTTGCCGCCACCACCTCGGTCGCGGCGCTGATCATCGGTGTCGCGGTGATCCTGCCGGTGGCCGATCTTCGGATCGGCAAGCCCACCGTGGTCGAGGCGCCGAAGACCGAGCCGGTTCCGCCGGTAGAGCCGGTGGTGGACCCCCTGCCGACCACGCCGCAAACGGAAACGGCCCCCGAGGGCGCGACCACGGCCAATTCCGGTGGCGAGGCTGCGGCCCTGTCGGTCGAGGCCGACGATGCGGCCCCGACCGGCATTGACACTGCTACGCCGAAGCCAGAGGCGAAAGCGGTTGCCACCGACGAACTTGCCCGGCAGGCGGGAACCGAGATCGACAGTTCCTCGACCGCCGTTGCCGCGACGGAAGCGGAGCCCATGATGGAGGCTCCGGCTCTGGATCTGGCGGAAGAGGCGGCGCCTGCCCCCGTCGAAGGCCTCGTCGCCGATGCCGAAGCCCGCCTGCGCACCGAGGCCCCTGCCGATGCGGGCGGGGTGATGGGCTATGTCGCCGCCCCGGCGACCTCGATCACTGCCGAACCGGAGCTGATGCCGCCGCCGGTCGAGAACACCGAGGCCTATGCCAACGAGGCCCCGAACCCGGTGAAGGTGACGGCGGAGGAACCCGTCTCGACCTTCTCGATCGACGTGGATACCGCCTCCTATGCCGTGGTGCGGTCCTCGTTGACCGGGGGCTATCTGCCGACGCCCGATCAGGTGCGCATCGAAGAGATGGTGAACTACTTCCCCTATGCCTACGCGGCGCCCGAGGGGGACGCGGCCTTCGCCTCGACCGTCAGCGTGATGCCGACGCCCTGGAACCCCGGCACGCGGCTTGTCACCATCGGCATCCAGGGTGCGCTGCCCGAAGTCACCGCCCGCCCCCCGCTGAACCTGGTGTTCCTGATCGACACTTCGGGGTCGATGGAGGATGCCAACAAGCTGCCGCTCCTCAAGCAGTCGCTGTCGCTGATGCTGTCGGAACTGCGGCCCGAGGATCAGGTGTCCATCGTCACCTATGCCGGGTCGGCCGGTCTGGTGCTGCCGCCGACGGCCGCGAAGGATCGGGCGACGATCCTGGCCTCGCTGGAGAACCTTGCGGCGGGCGGGTCAACCGCCGGGGCCGAGGGGCTGGAGCTGGCCTATCAGGTGGCGGACGGGATGAAGGCCGACGGCGAGGTCACGCGCATCCTGCTGGCCACCGATGGCGACTTCAACGTCGGGATCGACGACCCGGACGGGCTGGAAGCCTATGTCGCGAAGAAGCGCGAGAGCGGCACCTATCTGTCGGTCCTGGGCTTCGGGCGCGGCAACCTGGACGATGCGATCATGCAGGCCTTGGCGCAGAACGGCAACGGGACGGCGGCCTATATCGACACCCTCAGCGAGGCGCGGAAGGTGCTGGTGGACCAGCTGACCGGAGCTTTGTTCCCCATCGCCGACGACGTGAAGATCCAGGTCGAATGGAACCCCGCGACCGTCGCGGAATACCGGCTGATCGGCTACGAGACCCGCAGCCTCCGGCGGGAGGATTTCAACAACGACAAGGTCGACGCGGGCGAGATCGGCGCGGGGACGCAGGTCACGGCGATCTACGAGGTGACGGCGCCGGGGTCGGACGCTTTGCTGAACGATCCCTTGCGCTATGGCACGGCCCCGGCCGAGGGGACGGCGGGGGAACTCGGCTTCCTGCGGCTGCGCTGGAAGGCGCCGGGCGAGGATAGCTCGACCTTGGTGGAAACCCCGATCACCGGACAGGAGGCTGCCTCCACGGAGACCCGCTTCGCCGCGGCCATCGCGGGCTTCGGGCAGCTGTTGCAGGGCTCGGTCTACCTCGGCGACTGGGGCTGGGACGAGGCCATTGCGCTGGCCGGGGCGAACCGGGGCGAGGATGCCTTCGGCTACCGGATCGAGGCGGTGAACCTGATGCGGCTGGCGCAAAGCCTGTCGAAGTAGGTCATCACAAGCGCGTGAGACCAAGGCCGGCGCGGGATGAAACTCGCGTCGGCTGCGTCATTCCCTGCAGGTGGCCGCAGTGGCTGCCCGCCCGGCTTCGGGCCAAGCGAAGCCAATCGGAGGATTCTCGATGACCCGCACCCCGCTCGCCCTTGTTCTTGCCCTTCTGGCTGGGCCCGCGCTGGCCGACGGCATGGCCGTGATGGAAAAGGACGGCGTCCTGACCGATGCCAACGGCATGACGCTGTACACCTTCGACAAGGACGAAGGCGGCGTCTCGGCCTGCTACGACAAATGCGCCGAAAACTGGCCGCCGCTGCTGGCCGCCGCCGATGCCAAGGCCGAAGGCGAATACGGCCTGACCGACCGCACCGATGGCTCGAAGCAATGGACCTATGACGGCAAGCCGCTCTATCTCTGGGTCAAGGACCAGAAGCCGGGCGACATGACCGGCGACGGCGTCAACGACGTCTGGCACACTGCCAAGGCAGACTGAGGCCAAGGACCCAGACCAGCAATGCCGTTCCTGGACCAGATCGAGGCCGCCATCCCGGGCCTTCGGGCCTATGCCCGGGCGCTGACGCGTGACCGCGAGGTGGCGGATGATCTGGTCCAGGACACGCTTGAAGCCGCATTGGCCCGGCAGGCGCAATGGCGCGGTGATGGCCCGTTGCGCGCCTGGCTGGCCCGCATCCTGATGAACCGCTTTCGCGACGGGCTGCGGCGGAAGCGCCCTGAAACGATAGTGCTGACGCTGGTCCCGGACCCGGCCGACCTGTCGGCCACCCGCGCCGCCGAGGGGCGGCTGGCGCTGGCCGAGGTTCACGCCGCGATGGGCCGCCTGCCCGAGGACCAGCGCGCCGCCCTGCTCCTGGTGGCGCTGGAGGGGATGAGCCTTGCCGAAGCCGCAAGCGTGCTGGGCTGTGCCGAGGGCACGCTCGCCTCGCGGCTGGCGCGGGGGCGGGCGGCATTGAGACAGATGACGGGGCGCGAGGCGGTGCCCCACCGTCCCGGAAAGGCAGGCGAGTGATGTCCGGTTCCCCGTCGTTCGATCAGGAAGAGGCGCTGCGCCTGCGCCACGGGTCAGAGGCCGATCAGGCCCGGCTGCGCGCCATGGCCGAAACCGATGCGGGGCTGGCCGCGCTCATCGCCGACTGGGACCGGCAGGATGCGGCGATCCGCGCGCTGTACGCCCCGGTTGCCGAGGAACCGATCCCCGACCGCCTGCGGAAGATGATCACCGGGGCACGCCATGCGCCCCGCCGCCCCGCGCTGCCCATGTGGCGCATCGCCGCCGGGGTGGCGCTGCTGGCCTTCGGCTTCGCCGCCGGATGGGGCGGCGCGCGCTTCACCCAATCCCCGGCCAGCCCGACCCTTGCCCAGGCGGCGATGACCAGCTTTGCCACCTATTCCGTCGAGGCGCGGCATCCGGTCGAGGTCGGCGCCGAGGACGAGGCGCATCTGGTGCAATGGCTGTCCAAGCGCCTTGGCACCCCGTTCCACCCGCCCGACCTGTCGACAGGGGGCTTCCGGCTGATCGGCGGCAGGCTTCTGCCGGGCGCGACCTCGCCCGCGGCACTCCTGATGTACGAGGATGACCTGGGGCGCAGGCTGGCGCTGTATCTGTCGCGCAGCGAGGGGCGGGAAAGCGACCTTGCCTTTGCCGAGGAGCCGGGGCGGCAGGCGTTCTGGTGGATCGAGGGCAACCTGGGCTGCGCGCTGGTCGGCGATCTGCCGCGCGACACGCTGCGACGGCTGGCGATTGCCGCCTATCACGACCTGACCGAGGCTTGACCCCAGCGACCCGGCAGTCGTGAGAAAGGGGCGCGCCGGTTTCCCGGTGCGCCCCCGATTTCCGAACCCCAGGGGCCCGGTTGCCGATCTCGGCCTTCGCCTCAGTTGACGGTCTCGGCCTTCGCCTCCAGCACCGGGGTCGCGCCATTGGCGTGCGCAATCTCGATCCGGCGGGGCTTCATCGCCTCGGGCACTTCGCGGACGAGGTCGATGTGCAGCATCCCGTGCTCATGCACCGCACCCGCGACGCGGACATGGTCGGCGAGCGCAAAGCGGCGCTCGAAGGCGCGGGTGGCGATGCCGCGGTGCAGGTAGCTGCGTTCGGTTTCGTCCTGGGCCTTGCGGGCGGTCACGAGAAGGCTGCCGTCCCGGACTTCGACGCCCAGTTCCTCCGGGGTGAACCCGGCAACGGCGATCGAGATGCGATAGGCATCCTCGGCGGTCTTTTCGATGTTGTAGGGCGGATAGGTGGGCTGGGTCCCGTCACTGGTCAGCACCCGGTCCATCAGGTCGGCGATGCGGTCGAAGCCGACGGTGGCACGGTAAAGCGGCGCGAAATCAAGATTGCGCATGGTCATCCTCCTGGAAGCGATGTCAGGGGCCTTCCCTTTTCGGGGGCAAGGCGGGTTCACCGGGCCCGTCATGGCACCCGGATGACTGTCAGGTAGGAAACGGATTTTGCGCTTTCAAGGGCCGGTCAGGGCGAGACGAAGCGCGCTCCGGTACCGGTGCCGGTGACGGCTGATGTGCCGCTGTCGCCCTGCAGCACGATGCGCCTGGCAGGCTTGCCCGGCATCCCCGACGACGCAATCCCGGGCGGACCCTTCGCACCCGGCTTGCCGGGGCTGAGCGATTGGCCCTCGCCGAGCGCGGCTTTCAGCTCGTCCACGCGGTCGGGCAGTTCCATTCCGAAGGCAATCGCCTTGCCGTCCATCTCGCCCCCCGCCGAGATGATCGAGACGATCTTCGCCCGATAGCCCGACCGGTCCAGCACCGGAGCGCCGGACGAACCGAACGTCACGTCGCAATCGAAGGCGATCAACCGATCCTCACGGCCCATGACCTTGCAGACCCGCTGCCAGGACAGCGCCTCTTCCCTCCCCTCGGCATAGGAGACCACGCTGACCTCGTCTCCGGTTCCGGGGCGGGCCACGGCAAAGGGCGAGATGACCGAGCTTGGGATCGGACTTGCAAGCTGCAAGAGCGCCACGTCGCGTTCGATCATCTCGACCGGCGCGGGACTGGCGTTCCGATAGGCGGGGTCGGCGATGGTGCGGGCCACCGGCACCTCGGCCAGCGAGATGCCATGCGAAAACCCGGCCCGGAAGGTGATCCGCGCGGCATCTACCGGGGTGCCGTCCGGTTTCAGGACGCAATGCGCCGCCGTCAGCACAAGGTCGTCGGCGATCAGCGTGCCGGTGCAGAAGCCGCCGTTCTCGACATCCACCCGGCCCACGGGTTCGAACCCGCGCAGGTCCTCGCGCGTGGTCAACTCGTCAAGGCCCGAGTTCGGCTCGGCGCCCGCCGCGCCTGCCACAAGGATCACCGAGGCCAGCAGCGCCTTCATGGCTTGACGAACTTTGCCCCGGCGCCATTGCCACCGGACAGGACGCTGACCGATTTGGACCCGCCGAAAGACCCGGCCTTGCTGTCTTCCAGCGCGCTGCGCAAGGCGGCCATCGGTTCGGCCAGCGGCACCGCGAGCGCGACCTTGCGGCCATCGACCTCGGCCTTGGCCGAGATCACGGACACCACCTTCGCCACCCCGTCGCGGATGGTGAAGACCGGCGCGCCGGAAGAGCCGAAATCGACGCTGCAGGTCAGGATCAGCGCGGTGCGTTCACCCGCCAGCACTTCGCAGCCCTCCTGGATCGAGGGCGCCTCTTCGCGGTACTGGGCATAGGAAACGACGCCGACCGGATCGCCCTCGACCGGGGCGGCGCCGGTCTCGAACGGCGCAAGCGACGGCAGCCGGATCGGCTGGCTGAGTTCGAGAAGCGCCAGGTCGTCGGTCACGCGGTCCAGCTTGTCCCCGGCGCTGAAGCGGTAGTCCGGATGCGCGACGGCGCGGCTGACCCGGCGGTAGGCCACGGCGCGGCCATTGCGGAAACCGGCCTGGAACTCGATCTCCTCGGGGCGGAGCTGCACGCCGGTGGTCTTGTCATACAGGCAATGCGCCGCGGTCAGCACCAGCTGCGGCCCGATGAGCGCACCGGTGCAGAAGCCGCGCTTGCCGAGGATCAGCTTGCCCACCGCATCCCAGCCGCGCGAATCGTCCGCCGTCTCCAGCTTGACCATGTCGGCGTCTTGCGGGTGGGCCGGACCGGAAACGACCAGCACCACCGCCAGAAGACCAGGGAACAGGTAACGCATGGAACCTCCCCTCCCAGCGCGGCCTTCAGGCTTACCCGGCGACTTTGGCGGATTTGGGGCCGGTCGCGCAAGGCGGTCGCGCGCAAGCTGCGGCACGCCCGGGCATTTCGGCAACGCCGGTCCGGCCCTTGGAGGTCATTGCCGATCTCAGGACCGGCAGACCCCGGCATCATAGCCGCCCACTTCGCGCAGCACCTCGCCTCCACCCGCCTCCTGGCGCCGCCCGGACAGTTCCGTCATCAGCACCCGGGTCAGGAGCCGCGACAGCCTTGTCACCTGATAGCAGGGCACCGTCGGTTCGGCGTGGGCCAGGCCCACGCCGCTGTCGTCGGTCAGGAACAGATAGCGCCCGCCCGTCGCGACCGAGGCCTGCCGCATCAGGTATTCCGCCTCGTCACCGACGCCCGAAGCGCCGAGGGTGAATATCTGCACTCCCCTGTCGGCCGCCGCCTTCGCGGTGCGCAGGTAGCTGCCCGCGTCGCCATCATGCGGCGGGGCATCGGCGACCTGCAGGATCAGCCGCTCGCCCTTGCCCGCGCGCCAGTTCAGCCCGACCCCGGCCTTCAGCGCCGCCGCCGCCGCTTCCGGGTAGTCGCCCCCGCCACCTGCCGACAGGCCCCGAAGCCAGCCCGCCATCTGCCCCCCATTCGCGGTGAAGCCGTAGTTCTTGACCACATATTCGTCGCCCCGGTCGCGATAGGCCACCAGCCCGTAACGGATCGAAACCCCCGGAGCCTTCCGCGCCGCCGCACGGGTGATGCCAATCAGCTCCTTCTGCAGGAAGGCGATCTCGTCACCCATCGACCCGGTGGTGTCGACCACCAGCACAAGGTCCAGGAAATCCGGCTGCCAACCGGCAGCCTCGGGCAGGCGAACCGTCGCAGTCTTGCCGGTTCTCACCGTCTCCCGCGCAATCTCCTGTCCGTCCGCGCCAAAGACCCGCACCTCCACCGCGCCGGGATTGCCCGCTCCCAGGACCTGCGGGAAATCGGCGATGCGCCCCTCCGGCCCGGCATAACCCTCATGGAACGGCTCCGCCGCGCCGGGCTTGCGCAAGGTATACCGCGCACCGGGGGCCGCGCTGCCATCGGGGCCGGTCAGCCGCACCAATACCGGGGCACCCAGGCCCAGTTGCGGCAGGCCCAGACTGCCCCCCGCGCGCTTCACATAACGGGTGAAGGCCGCAAGGTTCAGCAAATCGTCGATATCCCCCGCCGTGACCACACCCCGCCGCGCAATCCCGGCGTAAGAGCCCGATGGGGGCGATTCCGCGACCACTTCGGCTTCATAGGCCGGTTCGGCGACGATGACGTCTCCGCCATATACGCCAGAGACCTCGGGCGCGGGTTCCGGGGCCGCGACGACCGCCTCCTCGCGCACGGACATGCAGCCCGCAAGCAGGGCCAGGGCAGAGACGTAGCCAAGGGGGCGAAAGGCATGGGAAAGGCGCATTGGGCGGCTCCATATCAAATGTGTAAATTACACATATTCCGTCGGGCTGGACCTGTCAAAGGAAATGTGCATATTACACACGATGGAGATCTTCGACGCCCTCTTCGCCCCGATCGCCCGGCTTCTGGTCGCGCGCGGCCTGCCTTTCCCCGATCTTGTGGAGCGGATGAAGCTCCACTACGTCCAGGCCGCAATCGCGCAGGCCGGGGCCCAATCCGGCGACCGGGCGACCGACAGCCGCGTGTCCGTGCTGACCGGCCTCCAGCGCCGTGATGTCGTCCGGCTCAGGGATCAGGACGTGAAGGACCGCCGCCCGAACCACCTCGCCCGGCTGGTGGCCCTCTGGCAGACCGAGCCAGACCTGGGGGGGCAGCCCCTGCCCCGCTCCGGCCCGGCGCCAAGTTTCGAGGCGCTGGCCCAGACCGTCCGCCGCGATGTGCACCCCCGCACGATGCTTGACACGCTGCTTGCGGCGGGAACCGTCGCGCTCTCCGATGACGGACAGGAGGTACGGCTGATCCAGCCCTCCTACCAGCCGCTTGCCGGGTCAGATGACCAGTTGGCCTATCTCTCCCGCAACCTTGGCGACCACGCCCAGGCGGCCGCAGAAAACGTGCAGGGCGCCGACCCGCCGCATTTCGAGCGCGCCGTCCATTACACCGGCCTGACCGAAGCGCAGGTCGCCGAGCTTTCCGCAAGATTTGCCGCCGCCGAGATGGCGCTTTTCCAGGAGATCAGCCAGACTGCCGCCCGGATGAAGGAAGAGAACGCCACGCCCGGCCCCCGGCGGTTCCGTGCGGGCGGCTACTTCTACCGGACCGGAGACAACGACTGATGCGCCCGATCGCCCTCTTTGCCCTGCTGCTCCTGGCCGCCTGCGCGCAAAAGGCCGAAGTCGCACTCGAGCCGGAAGTCGTGGTCGAAGGGGCTGTGTCGGCGCCGCTGGCTGACCAGCGCTGCCAGCCGGGCGACGACGACGGGATCGGCGGCACCGGCTGCCAGGTCGACTGATCAGAGCGTCCGCGGCCTCGGTCCGCCGGTGGCCCAGTCCAGAAGCTCGACCGTATGCACGACGGGAATGCCCGTGCCGCTGCCGATCTGCATCATGCAGCCGATGTTCCCTGCCGCGATCACCTGCGGCGCCTTCGCCTCCAGGGTCGCCACCTTGCGGCGCTTGAGATCGCTGCTGATCCCGGGTTGCAAGAGGTTATACGTCCCGGCCGAGCCGCAGCAGAGATGGCTGTCGGCGGGTTCCACCACGTCGAAGCCCGCACGTTTCAGCAGGTCCTTCGGCGCGGACCTGATCTGCTGGCCGTGCTGCAGGGAACAGGCGGCGTGGTAGGCGACCCGCAGGCCCTTCGGCGCACCTTCCGGCAAGCCAAGCGTTGCCAGCACCTCGCTGATGTCCTTCGCCAACCCGGACACAGTGGCAGCATCGTCGGCCAATGGCTCATTGCGGAACATGTGGCCGTAGTCCTTGACCGTGGTGCCGCAGCCCGAGGTGTTGATGACAATCGCATCCAGCCCCCCGGCCCGGCGTTCCGCCATCCACGCCCGGATGTTGGCGGCGGCGCTGGCATGGGCCAGGCCCTCCTTGCCCATGTGATGCGTCAAGGCCCCGCAGCAACCCTGGCCTCTCGCCACGACCACCTCGCAGCCCAGCCGCCGGAGGAGCCGGATGGTGGCGTCGTTGATGTCGGTGTTCAGAGCCTTCTGCGCGCAACCAGTCAGGAGCGCCACCCGCATGCGGCGTTCCCCTTGTGCGGCGAAGACCTGCGGGTCGTCGTTGCGACTGACCGGGGGAATATGCTTCGGCGCCATTGCCAGCATGGCGCGAAGTCGCGCATCCGGCAGAAACCGCGCGAAGGGCCGCGCCGCCTTTGCGCCCAGCAGCGCCAGCCGGAAGCGGCCCGGATAGGGGATCACCCGCGCCAGCACCGCCCGCAGGAGCCGGTCGACCAGCGGCCGCCTGTAGGTCTTCTCGACATGCGCTCGGGCGTGGTCGATCAGGTGCATGTAATGCACGCCCGACGGGCAGGTGGTCATGCAGGCAAGGCAGGACAGGCAGCGGTCGAGGTGCTTCACCGTCTTCTCGTCCGCCGGGCGCCCCGCCTCCAGCATGTCCTTGATCAGGTAGATGCGGCCCCGGGGGCTGTCCAACTCGTCGCCCAGCACCTGATAGGTCGGGCAGGTGGCGGTGCAAAAGCCGCAATGCACACAGGAGCGCAGGATCTGGTTCGCCCGGGCGATACCGGGGTCGGCCAGCTGTTCGGGGGTGAAATTCGTCTGCATCAGCCCATCATCCCCCGGTTCAGGATGCCCCTCGGATCAAACTTCGCCTTGAGCCCCGCCACCAGCGCCGCCACGTCCGGACCCTCGGGCGGGAAGACCGGACCGCCCTCGCCCTTCACCAGCGTGGCATGGCCGCGCCCGGCAACGGCGGCAGCGACCTCGGCGCCCCGGCCCGGATCGAGGAGCAGCCAGACCAGTCCGCCGCCCCAGTCCCACAGCGCCTCTCCACCCGTGCGCGACACCACCTCTGCTGCCGCGGTGGGCAAAGTGGCGATCCGCCAGACCTCGCCCGTCTTGCCGGTAAGCGGCGCAACATCCCGCACTCCACGCCAGAGCATGGCGGAAGCCTCGGCCTCCGCCACGCTCACGTCACCCCCGACGAGCGCGCCAAGCCGCCCGACCCGATAGGCCACCGAGCCCGCCATGCCTTCCACCCGGATCAGGCTGCGGCCCGTATGCCGCGCCGCGCCCGAGACGTCGAAGGGCGAACCCAGCGCCACGCGCAGCGCGGCAAGCCCGGCCTCGTCGCCAAGACCCTCGACCACCAGTGTCGCCTCGGCTTCCGGCAGGGCCTGCACCTTGAAGCTGACCTCGCTCAGGACGCCCAGGGTGCCCCGGCTGCCTGCCAGAAGCTTCACCAGGTCATAGCCGGTGACGTTCTTCATCACCCGCCCGCCGTTCTTCACCACGGCTCCGGTCCCATCCACAAACCGCACGCCCAGCGCCGCATCCCGCGCCGCGCCCACCTGCACCCGGCGCGGGCCCGAGGCATTCGCCGACAGGACGCCGCCGATGGTCGACACGCCCTCGCGGCCGAGCAGCCCGCGCAGGTCCGGCACCTCGAAGGCCAGCCGCTGCCGCTCCGCCGCGAGCACCCGTTCGACCTCGGCCAGAGCTGTCCCCGCCCGCACCACCAGCGTCAGCGCGCCGGGTTCATACAGTTCCACCCCGGCCAGGCCCCCGGTCTCCAGAACCTCGCCCGCCGCATGACCAATGGTCCGCGTTCCTCCACCGCGCACCAGCAGCGGCCCGGCGGCCCCCGCCACCGCTTGCGCCAGTTCCGCTTCGCTCGAAGGCCGCATCGACCTGCCTTTCATCTTAGCACAAGTATCCCGGGGGTCCGGGGGCTGGCACCCGGCGGGTTCAGCCCGCGCGCCGGGTTGCCGTGGTGGCGAGCGGGAACACCTTCGCCGGGTTCAGCAGCCATTTCGGGTCGAACACATCCTTCACCCGCATCTGCGCCTCCATGTCAGCGGGCGCGAACTGCACCGTCATCAGGTCGCGCTTCTCGATGCCCACGCCATGCTCGCCGGTGAGACACCCGCCGACCTCGACACACAGCTTCAGGATATCGGCCCCGAAGGCCTCGCAGCGTTCCAGATCGCCGGGTTTGTTGGCGTTGAACAGGATCAGCGGATGCATGTTGCCGTCGCCCGCATGGAAGACATTGCCGACGTCCAGCCCGTAGTCGCGGCTCATCTCGCCGATGCGTTTCAGCACATGTGGCAGGCTGGAGACCGGGATCGTCCCGTCAAGGCACATGTAGTCGTTGATCTGCCCCATCGCGCCGAAGGCCGACTTCCGCCCCAGCCAGATGCGTCTGGCCTGGTCCTCGTCGGCCGCCTCGCGGAATTCGACCGGGTCATGCGCCAGCGCGATCTGGCGGATGCGGGCCAGTTGTTCGGCGATCTCGGCCTCCGACCCCTCGACCTCGATGATCAGCAAGGCCTCGCAATCCGGGTAGCCCGCTTTCGCGAAGGCCTCGGTGGCACGGATGCAGGGCCGGTCCATGAACTCGATCGCCACCGGCAGGATCCCCGCCCGGATGATGTCGGCGACGCATTCCCCCGCCACCTCGTTCGAGTTGAAGCCGACCAGCACGGGCCGCGCGCCTTCGGGCTTCGGCAGGATGCGGAGCCAGGCTTCGGTGACAACGCCCAACTGGCCCTCCGACCCGCAGACCACACCCAGAAGGTCGAGGCCCGAGGGTTCCCCCCAGGGCCCGCCCAACGTGACCACCGTCCCGTCCATCCTGACCAGCGTCACGCCAAGGAGATTGTTCGTCGTCACCCCGTACTTCAGGCAATGCGCCCCGCCCGAATTCATCGCGATGTTCCCGGCGATGGCGCAGGCGAGCTGGCTGGAGGGATCGGGGGCGTAGAAGAACCCCTCCGCCTCGACCGCGCCACTGACCGACAGGTTGGTGCGGCCCGACTGCACCCGGATGAAGCGGTTGTCGTAATCCGTCTCCAGCACCGCATTCATCCGCGCGACGCCCAGGATCACGCTGTCGGCGGTCGGCATCGCGCCCCCGGCGAGGCTGGTCCCCGAGCCGCGCGGCACGACCGGCACGCCTTCTTCCCAGCAGATGCGCAGGACGGCCGACACCTCCGCAGTCGTGCGTGGCAGGACGGCGGCCAGCGGCGGGCAGCGATAGGCGGTCAGCGCATCGCATTCGTAGACGCGCAGTTCCTCGGGCGCGTCGATCACCGCGTCGGGCGGCAGCACGGCCTTGAGCCGCGTCACGATCCGCGCGCCCTGGGCGAGCACTCCGGCATCCGGCACTGGCATGTCCATGGCAATTCCCCTCGACCGGTAAATAAATATAACCAATTCTGCCTACTGACAAGCAGAAACCCCGCCTTTAGGCTGGTCGGATGACGATGAACCTTGGCACGATCCCCCCTCTTGACCTGGCCGTACTGGGACTTCTGCTCCTGTTCTGGCTCGGGTCCGGCTGGTTCAGCGAGAATCCGCCCGCCACGCGGCCCTCGGTCTCCTGGCTGATGGAGGAGTACCGGCGCGACTGGATGAAGACCTTCGTCACCCGCCAGCCGCGCATCTTCGACGCAACGCTGATAGACAGCCTGCGACAGGGCACCGCCTTCTTCGCCAGTGCCTGCATGATCGCCATCGGCGGCGGGGTGGCGGTGATCGGCAATGCGGCGGCGGTAGAGCGGCTGGCCGACGAGCTGCCCATCACCGGGGGGCCCGACGTCGCGGTCAAAATGCTGCCGGTGATCGTCTTCCTGGCCAATGCGCTGTTGAAATTCGTCTGGGCGCACCGGCTCTTTGGTTACTGCTCGATTCTGATGGCAGCCGTCCCGAACGACCCCGGCGATCCGCAGGCCTTCCATCGCGCGGGACAGGCGGCCGAAATCAACATCACCGCCGCGAAAAGCTTCAACCGGGGGCTGCGGTCGATCTACTACGCCCTTGCGGCGCTGGGGTGGCTGCTTGGCCCCTGGGGCCTGCTGGCGGGGACGGTGCTGGCCACCGGCATCCTGATCCGGCGCGAATTCGCAAGCCACTCGCGCGCCGTGATCCTGATGCGCGAGCGGTAAGGCTACCGTCCCGGACGCGATGCCGGGACGTACACCTCACGATCCGTCCCGCCCGCGCGCCCGCATCCGGGCCTCGAACCGGCGCAGCAGCAGCGACAACCCGATGGTCATCACCAGATACAGGAAGGCCGCCACGTTGTAGGTCTCGAAATAGCGGAAGTTCCCTGCCGCCGTGACCTTGGCCAGCTGCGCGACATCCGTGATCCCCAGCACCGCCACCAGCGAGCTGTCTTTCACCATTGCCACAAAATCATTACCCAGCGGCGGCAGGATCAGCCGAAACGCTTGTGGAAATCGAACATGGCGGAAGCGCTGCCAGCCGTTCAGCCCCAGCGCCATCGCCGCCTCGATCTGGCCCTTGTCCACCGCCTGCAACCCCGCCCGGAAGATCTCGGCCAGGAAGGCGGAATAGGCCAGCATCAGCGCAAGAACCGCCCGCCACAGCAGCGGCACGTCGCGGGTGCGCAGGATGTCCTCGCCCGCCACCGCATTCACCCCCGCCACCACACCCGGCACCAGCACGAAGGCCACATACAGCAGCAGCACGATGATCGGCACGCCCCGCATCACCTCGATGTAAAGCCGCGCCGCCTGCCGCAGGACGATGCGCTGCGACATGCCCATCACGGCGAGGCCCAGCCCGATGCCGCAGGCGCCCAGATAGGCCACCACCGCAACCGTCAGCGTGACCACCAGGCCCTTGGACAGCACCCTCAGCGCGTCCCGGTACACCGCGTCCGACAGCATCTCGTACAACAGCCAAAGGCCGGTGACCGCAAGGATCACCAGCCACCAGGGAAAGTCCTTCTCGGGTTCGGCGTTGGGGGCCATCAGCTTGCCCCCCGGACCGGGCCGGGAGGCCGCCTTTCACTCACCCATCTTGTAGTCGACGAACCATTTCTGGTTCAGCGCATCCAGCGTGCCGTCCGCCTTCATCGAAGCAATCGCCGCGTTGACCGGCGCCACCAGCTCCGACCCTTTCGGGAAGATGAAGCCGAAATCCTCCGAAGCCAAGGGCTCGCCCACGATCTTCAACGCCCCGTTCGAGGCCGCGACATAGCCATTCGCCGCCGTCGAATCCGACAGGGTCAGGTCCACGTCGCCCGCCTTCAGCGCCTCAAGCCCCGCGCCAAAGGTCTCGAACTTGATGATCCGCGCGTTTTCCTCGTTGCCGTCCAGGATGTTGTAGACCGCCGCGTAGAAAGGCGAGGTTCCCGGCTGGGCCGAAATCAGCAGCTCCGGGATCGCGGCAAAGCTCGCCGCATCGGTGAACCGGCTCTCATCCCCGCGCACGATCATCAGCATCTCCGACCGCATGTAGGGGTCCGAGAAATCGACCTTCTCCTTGCGCTCGTCCTTGATGGTGATGCCGGTCATGCCAATGTCGTACTGGCCTTCCGACACCGCCGGGATCATCGCGTCCCAGGACGTGTTCTCGTATTTCACCGTCATGTTCAGCCGCTTGGCAATCTCTGCCATCGCGTCATACTCCCAGCCCACCGCCGCGCCGGACTTGTCCAGGAACTGCAACGGCGGATAGGCGTTCTCGGTCACGACCACGACTTCCTTGCCCGCAAGGTCCGGCAGGTCCTGTGCAAAGGCGGGCGCGGCAAGCGTGGCAAGGCCCACAAGGGCGGCAGCAGTCAGTTTCATCGGTCAGGCTCCCGTTGGTTTTGCCCGACTATGCCGGGTGGCCCGCCCGCTTGCAACCCGGCGCCCTCGCTGTGCAGGCCCGCACAAGACCCGGCCAGAATTGCCCAGTTGCGCGGCCCCCCCGCATCCCCCACCTTTCTCCAAAGGAACGGAGACCGACATGACCCGCATGCCCACCTATTTCATCAGCCACGGCGGCGGCCCCTGGCCCTGGATGCCGGACTGGCGCGCGATGTTCCGCAATCTCGAAGCCAGCTTCGTCCAGATGGTCAAGGACCTGCCCGAACGCCCGAAGGCGATCCTGATGATCTCCGGCCACTGGGAGGACGAGGCCTTCGCCGTCATGTCCAGCGCGAACCCGCCGATGGTCTATGACTATCATGGCTTCCCGCCCGAAACCTTCCAGATCGTCTACCCCGCCCCCGGCGCGCCCGAGCTTGCCCGGAAAGCCGCCGAGCTGATCCGGGCCGCGGGCCTGCCGGTGCGGCTCGATGAAAACCAGGGCTTCGACCACGGCTGCTTCGTGCCCGCCTTCGTGATGTATCCCGACGCCAGCGTTCCCGTCTTCCAGGTCTCGCTCCGCAAGGGCTATTCCCCGGCCGAACATTTCGCCCTTGGCCGTGCGCTTGCGCCCCTGCGCGACGACGGCGTGCTGATCGTCGGCTCCGGCCTTTCCTACCACAACCTCCGCCTCTTCGGGCCGCAGGCCAAGGTCCCGTCCGAGGCTTTCGACGCCTGGCTCGCCGAAACCATGGCCGCCGCGCCTGCCGACCGCACCGACCGGCTGATCCACTGGGAAGACGCCCCCTACGCCCGCACCTGCCACAAGGAGGAAGACCATTTCGTCCCCCTCTTCGCCGCCCTCGGCGCGGCAGAGGGCGAAAAGGCGACCATGGTCTACCATGACACCAACCTCTTCGGCGGCGTCACTGCGTCAAGCTACCGGATCGGCTGATCCATCGCCGCGTCCGAACAGCCCGGCCCCTGCTTTCCCTCCCCAAATATCCCACGGGGAGCGCGAGGGGTGTGAAACCCCTCGCTCCGACGCCCGCCGATCAGGGCGCGCGATCCACCCCCTTCCCCATCGCGGCAATCCGGTCCACCCTCCGACCGAAAGGAGCGCCCGATGGACCCCGCCACCCTCACCGCATCCGTGCTCGTGGACCTCATCCGCAGAGGTCAGCTCTCCGCCGTCGAGGCAACCCGCGCCACCCTCGCCCGGATCGACCGGATCAACCCCGGCCTCAACGCCATCGTGCAGCGGATGGACGACGAGGCGCTCCGCGATGCCGCCGCCGTCGACGCAAAGATTGCGCGAGGCGACGACCCCGGCCCGCTCGCGGGCGTGCCCGTCACCGTCAAGGTCAACATCGACCAGCAGGGCTTTGCCACGACCAACGGCCTGCGCATCCAGCAGGGCCTGATCGCGACAGAGGACAGCCCGCCCGTCGCCAACCTCCGCCGCGCCGGGGCAATCATCGTCGGGCGCACCAACACACCTGCCTTCTCGCTTCGCTGGTTCACGCGCAACTCGCTTCACGGCGCCACAAGGAACCCCGCCTTCGTCGGCCTCACCCCCGGCGGTTCCTCCGGCGGGGCCGCCGCGGCCGTCGCCGCAGGCCTTGGACCCATCGGCCATGGCACCGACATCGCGGGGTCGATCCGCTATCCAGCCTATGCCTGCGGTATCCACGGCCTCCGCCCCGGCCTTGGCCGTGTTCCTGCCTTCAACGCCACCGCAGGCGACCGGCTGATCGGCGGGCAGTTGATGGCCGTATCAGGCCCCCTCGCCCGCTCTGCCGCTGACCTCCGCCTCGGGCTACAGGCCCTGTCGCAGCCCGACCCGCGCGATCCGTGGTGGACCCCCGCGCCACCGCCCGCACCCTACCGCAAGCGCGCCGCCCTCGCCCTCACCCCCGACGGCCTCGACACCGACCCCGTTCTCCGTGATGCCCTCTCCGCAGCCGCCCGCACCCTCGAAACGAATGGCTGGGAGATCGGCGAACCCACTCTCCCGCCCTTCCGCGAGGCGATGGAGCTGCAACTCACCCTCTGGCTCTCCGAATTCGGGCTCGGCGGGGCCGACGCCATCACTCGCGAAGCCGACCCCGACGCCAGCTTCGTCCATCGGGAGCTCTTGAAACTCGCCCCGCCGCCCACGCTGGAAAGCTTCATGAAGGCGCTGCAATCCCGCGCCCGCCTCGCCCGGCTCTGGCGCGGCTTCTTCGCCGACTGGCCGGTCCTGCTGACCCCCGTCTCCGCCCGCCTGCCCTTCCCCGACCACTACGACACCACCTCGCCAGAGGCCTTCGCCCAGGTGATCGAGGCCCAGATGCCCCAGATCGCCCCGCCCTTCATGGGCCTCCCCGGCCTGGCCGTCACCACGGGCCGCACGGCGACGCACCCCTTCGGCATCCAGGCCCTCGCCGACCGCGGCTGCGAGCACATCCTCCTCGATCTGGCCGACCTCCTCGCGCCCGACATTCCGGCGGTATCGTAGGGTGCGCTAAAGCGCACCATCCGTAGGTCGGGCTTCAGCCCGACTCCTCCGCCCCAAAGCCCGCACCACGCCCAGCCGCAAAGCGCCTCCCTCCCCCCTCGTGGGGGAGGGATGGGGTGGGGGGCAGGACCCGAACACCCGGATCCCAAACCTTAACACCACTTAGCCTCTAGAAAGGAACGCAACACCTGAGGTTTGGAGGGGGGTTGCGATGGAGAGGCGGGGGCGGCATCTGGACGCATGCGAGCGTGCGGTGATCTTTGCGGAGCATCGCCGGGGCACGAGCCAGCGGGAGATCGCGC
>NZ_JAEULP010000051.1 GCF_016792905.1 Tabrizicola sp. | reverse complement strand
GTCATGCTGATCACCGTCATCGCGGTCGTCGTGCCCTACATCTACATGGAGAACTTCCGCAAGGCGAAGGGGAGGGCGCCGGTATGACCGCTGCCACCCCCCGGCACAACCCCAACGCCAACGGGCCGAAACCCACCAGCGTCTCGCTGGGCCGCGTCGGGCTTTATGCCTTCATCATCGTGACCGCGCTCTTCTTCCTGATGCCGCTGATCGTCATGCTGATCACCTCGCTGAAGACGATGGAACAGATCCGGCAGGGGAGCATCTTCGAGCTGCCTTGGTCGCTGAACTTCGACGCCTGGGTCAAGGCCTGGGGCAGCGCCTGCACCGGGCTGAACTGTACCGGCGTCAAGGTGGGCTTCGTGAACTCGTTCAAGATCCTGATCCCCTCGACGATCCTCTCCATCGCGCTGGCGGCCTGGACCGGCTACATGCTGTCCTTCTGGCGGGCGCGTGGGTCGACCGTGATCTTCGCGATCCTGCTGGTCGGCGCCTTCATCCCCTTCCAGGTCTTTATCTATCCGCTGGTCCGCGTCTTCTCGACGGTCGGCCTGTTCGGCACGCTGCCCGGCATCATCCTGATCCATACCGCATTCGGCCTGCCGGTCCTCAGCCTCCTCTTCCGCAATTTCTTCACCTCGCTGCCGATCGACCTTTTCAAGGCGGCGCGGGTGGATGGCGCGGGCATCTGGCAGATATTCCGCCACATCATGCTGCCGATGGCCACGCCGATGGTCGTGGTGGCGGTGATCCTGCAGGTCACAGGCATCTGGAACGACTTCATCCTGGGCGTGGTCTTCGCGGGACCTGCGAACATGCCGATGACGGTGCAGCTCAACAACATCGTCAACGCCACCCAGGGCGTGAAGGAATACAACGTCAACATGGCGGCGACGATGATCACCGCCATCGTCCCCCTCGCCGTCTATTTCCTGTCCGGGCGCTGGTTCGTCCGCGGGATCGCGGCTGGCGCAGTGAAAGGATAGGCCATGGCCGTCGTCCAAGCGAAAAACGTCTCGGTCGCCTTCGGGGCCGTCACGGTGATCGAGGCGCTGAACCTCGACATTGCCGAGGGCGAGTTCATCGTCCTCCTCGGTGCCTCGGGCTGCGGCAAGTCCACGCTTCTGAACTGCATCGCGGGCTTGCAGGAGATTGCCGAGGGCGAAATCTGGATCGGCGCGGACAACGTCACCTGGGCCGAGCCCAAGGACCGCGGCGTCGGCATGGTGTTCCAGTCCTACGCGCTTTACCCCCGCATGACCGTGCGCGAGAACCTTAGCTTCGGCCTGCGCATGTCGAAGATGCCGAAGGCAGAGATCGAGGCGCGGGTGAAGCGGGCGGTCGAAATCCTGCAAATCGGCGCGCTGCTGGACCGCCGCCCCTCCGAGCTGTCCGGCGGCCAGCGCCAGCGCGTCGCCATCGGCCGGGCGCTGGTGCGGGATGTGGATGTGTTCCTGTTCGACGAACCTCTCTCGAACCTCGACGCCAAGCTGCGCACCGAGTTGCGGGTGGAAATCAAGAAGCTGCACCAGGACCTAGGGTCCACGATGATCTACGTCACCCACGACCAGATCGAGGCGATGACACTGGCCGACCGGATCGCGGTGATGAACAAGGGCGTGATCCAGCAATTTGCGGCGCCGAAAGACGTCTACATGCGCCCGGCCAACCGTTTTGTGGCGGGGTTCGTGGGATCGCCCTCGATGAACTTCCTCAAGGCCAAAGTCGCGGACGGTGCGTCGCTGGAAGTGGCAACCCCGGATGGGCGCCGGTTCCCCCTGCAAGGCTATGCGACGGCAGCGCCCTGGCGGGTGGGGCAGGAAATCGAGATCGGCATCCGCCCCGAGCACTGGGTCGTGGGCACCGCCCCCTCGGGCGCCGTGCCGGTGGAGGCGACGATCACCGTCGTCGAACATACCGGGCCGGAGGCGCTGCTCTGGGCGCGGGTCGGCGACACCACGATTTCGGTGAAGGTGGCAGACGACAGCGGCTATGAAGAGGGGCAGGCGCTCAGGGTGCATTTCCTGCCCGCGCAGGCCTCGGTCTTCGATCTGGCCACGGGTGAGCGGCTGTAAGCGAGGGACAGCATGATGAAGACAGCACTGATCACCGGCGGCACTGACGGCATGGGCCGCGTCGTGGCCCCGAAGCTGGCCAAGGCTGGGTTCCATGTGATCGTCCACGGTCGCAGCGCCACTCGCGGGGCCGAGACGGTGGCCGAGATCAAGGCGGCGGGCGGCTCGGCGGAATTCATGCCCAGCAACTTCGCCAGACTGTCCGACATCCGCCGCTTTGCCACCGAGGTGAAGGCCAGGCATCCGAGGATCGACCTGCTGGTCAACAATGCCGGGATCGGCACCGGGCCGGAAGGCGCGCCGCGCGAGACGACCGACGACGGGCTGGAGGCGCGGTTCGGGATCAACTACCTGTCAGGGTTCCTGATGAACCACCTTCTGAAGGATGCTGTCCCGAAGGGTGGGAGGATCGTCAACGTCGCCTCGGACGGGCAGCACGCCATCGACTTCTCCGATCTTCAGGTCGAGAAGGGCTACTCGGGCGAGGCTGCCTATTGCCGGTCCAAGGTCGCGATGATCATGGGCACGCTGGATCTGGCCGAGGAGCTGGCGCCAAGGGGTGTCACCGTCAACACCATGCACCCCAATTCCTTCATGGCCACTACCATGGTCCGGGCGATGGGGCATGAGGTCGTGGAAAGCCTGGAGGACGGCGCCGGGCACCTGTTCGACCTCGCCACCAACCCGAAATTCGACGGCCAGACCGGCCGCTACCTGAACCGGGGCGTGGACATGCCCGCCCATGAGCAATGCTATGATCCGGAGGCGCGGGCCAAGCTGCGCGCCGTGTCTTTGAAACTCGCCGGACTGTGAAGGACTCCCGCCCATGACCAACCACGCCTGCTTCGTGCTTGAAAACCGCAAGATGACCTATGGCCCGGTCGACATGCCGGTGCCGAAGGACAACGAGGTCCTGATCAGGATGAAATACTGTGGCGTCTGCGGGTCGGACGTGCACTTCTACGAACACGGCGAGCCGGAGTTTCCCGATGTCTACCCCTTCATCCTAGGCCATGAGGGCGCGGGCGAAGTGGTGGCGGTGGGCAAGGCTGTCACCACTCACAAGCCCGGCGACCGTGTTTGCCTGGAGCCCGGCATCACTTGCGGCAAGTGCGAATGGTGCAAGGGCGGTCGCTACAACCTGTGCCCGAACGTGGTCTTCCCCAGCGCCCCTCGCGCTCCCGGAATCCTGCGCCAGTATGTGGCACATCCGGCGGACCTTTGCTTCAATCTGCCGGACACCGTGTCGTACGACGAAGGCGCGCTGATCGAGCCGCTTGCCGTTGCCATGACCGCCGCGCGTGAGGCGGGCGCCCGGATCGGCCAGTCGGCGGCGATCCTGGGGTCGGGCTGCATCGGGCTTGTCACCGTGCTGGCGCTGCGGGCGATGGGGATCACCAACATCACCGTGGTCGACCTCTTCGACATCCGTCTGTCGAAGGCGCTGGAACTGGGGGCCAAGACCGTGGTCAACGCCCGCAACCAGGACCCGATCGAGGCGGTCAGGGCCTTGCACGGTGGCATCGGTCCCGACCTCGTCTTTGAAACCGCAGGCAGCACGGTCGCCGCCAGCCAGACCATCGCGATGGCCAAGCGCGGCGGCACGATCATGATCGTCGGCAACGTCACTGGGCAGACGCCCATCGACTTCCAGCTGATGACCAACAAGGAGCTGACCATCAAGTCGAACTTCCGCTATTCGAACATCTACCCGACCTGCATCGACGCGGTGGCGGGCGGCAAGATCGACCTGAAGTCGATCATCTCGCGCTACTACCCCCTCGATCAGGCCCTGCAGGCGTTCGAGGACTGCATCACCGAGAAATCGACCATGGTGAAGGCCGTCATCAAGTTCGAAGGCGCGTGATGGCCGACCCGGAAATCCTCTGCGCCGGGATGATTGTGGTCGACGTTCTGGTCCGGGGCATCAACGGACTGCCGAAGTCGGGCGAGACGGGGTTCGTCCAAGGCATCACGCTGGCGACCGGCGGCGATGCCAACAACGAGGCGGTGGCGCTGGCAAAGCTTGGCAACCGGGTCGGCCTGATCGGCATGGTCGGCGACGACGTGCAGGGCCAGTTCATCCGCGACCAGCTTGCCCGCGCCGGGGTCGGAACCGACGGCCTGTTCATCAAGCCCGGCCAGGCTACGGCAACGGGCGTCGTGATGATCGAGGACGGGGGCGAGCACTGCTTCATCACCCCGCATTCCCGCTCGCATGCCGAGCTTGGGCCGGAACACGTCGACCTGTCGCTGGTGAAGCCCGGCCTGAAGGCGCTGTCCATCGCCAGCCTCTTCACCTCGGAACGCTTCGACCGGCGGGCCGTGGCCGACCTTCTGAGCAAGGCAAGATCGGTCGGCGCCCTCACCTTCGCCGACTTCGTGATGGACCAGCAGGGCTATGGCCTTGACGACCTTGCCGACATCTGGCCGCATCTCGACTGGGTGTTGCCGAGCGAGCTGGAGGCGCAGGTCTTCACCGGCACGAAGGACCCGGCGAGCGTGGCGCAAGACTTCCGGCGGCGCGGTGTCAGGAACGTCGTCCTGAAACGCGGCGCGGCCGGGGCCATCGCCTTCACCGAAGCGGGAACCTTCACCGCTCCCGCCTTCAAGGTCGAGGTCGCCGACACAACCGGCGCGGGTGACAATTTCGTCGCGGGGTTCATCCATGGCATCGTCCACCACATGCCGGTGCCCGACGCCCTGCGCTTTGGGTCAGCCGTCGCGGCGATGTCGGTGCAGGCGGTAGGGGCGGGGGCGGGGTTGAAGGACCTGGCCCAGGTGGGTAGCTTCCTCGCGCAAGACCCCGCCACCCTGACCGACTGACCGACCGGAGACTGCCATGGACCTGCACCTACACGGCAAGACCGTCATCGTGACCGGCGGCGGCTCGGGCATCGGCGCCGCGATCACCGAGGTGCTGGCCGAGGAAGACGCCCGCCCGGTAATCCTCGCGCGCAGGAAGCCAGATGCCGACTGGCTGGTCCGGACCGGCGCCGATTTCCATCAGGCCGAACTGTCGGACGACGCAGCCTGCGCGGCGGCGGTCGCAGCCATCCGCCAGAAACACGGCGCGATCCACGGCCTCGTCAACAACGCCGGTGCCAATGATGGTGTGGGCCTCGACAAGGGGCCGGTGGCCTTCCGCAAGAGCCTCGACCAGAACCTGATCCATTACTACACGATGGTCCACCTCCTCGCCGACGACCTGCGCGCCACCCAAGGGGCCATCGTCAACATCACCTCGAAGACCGCGCTGACCGGGCAGGGCGGCACTTCGGCCTATATCGCGGCCAAGGCGGCGCAACTTGGCCTGACCCGCGAATGGGCGGTGGAGTTCCTGCCGCACAAGGTCCGCGTCAACGCGATCGTCGTCGCAGAAGTGATGACGCCCCTCTACCGCCGCTGGCTTGACACGTTGCCGGACCCGGATGGCGCGCTCCGCCAGATCACCGCCCGCATTCCTCTGGGGCACCGCATGACCGAGGCGCGCGAGATTGCCGATACCTGCGCATTTCTGTTGTCGGATCGCTCGGGCCACACCACCGGGCAATGGATATTCCCGGACGGCGGCTACACCCACCTTGACCGTTCCATAGGGGCCATGGGCGGCTGACCCGCCGGGCAGGCTTGCCGCGCCGCTTCCGGCACGTCTATCCTGTCGTCCCGACAAAGGCCGAAGGCAGATGGAACGACGCAAGGAAACCCTGGCACACCGGATCACCCGGGGCCTGCGTACGGCCATTGCCGGGGGTGAGATCGCGCCGGGCACGGTGCTGACCGAACAGCCGCTCGCGCAGCTCCTCGGCGCCAGCCGCGAACCCGTTCGCACGGCGATCCAGGCTCTGATCGCCGAAGGACTGATCCACCGCGCCGGGCCACGAGGCTACATCGTCGGGCCTGCCGGGGTGGCGGTGCTTCGGCTGCCCTTGGCGGAAAGCCTGTCCGGATTGGCCCTGTTGCAGGAACCCAAGGTCAGCTTCGCCTGGCAGGTGCTGTATGACGAGGTCGAGGCGCGGGTCGTCCATCGTGCGTTCTTCGGGCGCGCCCGGATCAACGAGCATGAACTTGCCCGCCACTACGGCGTCGGCCGGACGGTGGCGCGCGACGTGCTGTCACGGCTGGAAACGCTGGGGATGGTCGAGAAGGACGAAGCCTCGCGCTGGTCGGTGGTGCCTTTGGACGAACGCCGCGTCCGCGAGCTGTACGAACTGCGCGCCCTCCTGGAACCCGTGGCGATCGCCGGGGCGATGGATCACATCGCGCCGGAAGCGCTGGCGGCAATGTCCGTCCGCCATGCCGAGGGGCTGGCCCGCTACCCCGACATCTCCGCCGCCGAGATGTACGGGCTGGAGGTCGACCTGCATGTCACCTGCGTCGGCGCGGGCCCGAACCGCGAGCTGTCGCAGGCACTTCTGCGCAGCCATTGCGTGCTGACGCTGTCGAAGCACACGGTCGGAACCCGCGTCGCCAAACCCCCGCGCGAAGGGCTGTTCGAGGAACATCTCGCCGTCTTCGATGCCATGGTGCGCGGCGACCGGGCGGGCGCGAGTGCGGCCCTGCGCCACCACATCCTCGCCTCGGAAGACAACGTGGTGATGCGGGCCGACCTCGTTCGCCGCGAGGGCAGTCCGGAACCGGCCAGCTTCTTCGGCTAAAGGATCGCGCCGACCTGCCAGGGGACAAACTCGTTGTCGCCGTAGTCGAACTGTTCGCTGAGCGTCTTCTCGCCCGACGCCACGGCAAGGATGCGCTCGAAGATCTTCTCCCCCGCGCTTTCGATGCTCTCGGTCCCGGTCGCGATGCCCCCGGTGTCGATGTCCATATCCTCGCGCATGTGGTCGAACATCTCGGTGTTGGTGGCGATCTTGATCGTCGGCGCCGGTTTCCAGCCCGAGACCGAGCCGCGCCCGGTGGTGAAGCACACCACGTTGCAGCCGCCCGCGACCTGCCCCGTCACGGCCACGGGGTCATAGCCGGGCGTGTCCATGAAGACGAAGCCGGGCTGTTCGATGATTTCGGCATATTCGTAGACGGCTTTCAGCGGCATCGAGCCGCCCTTTGCGACAGCGCCCAGCGACTTCTCCAGGATCGTGGTCAGCCCGCCCTGCTTGTTGCCATAGCTCGGATTGTTGTTCAATTCGGCCCCGTTGCGTGCGGTGTAGTCGCGCCACCAGTCGATGCGCTCCATCAGCTTGTGGCCGACTTCTGGCGTGACGGCGCGGCGCGTCAGCAGGTGTTCAGCCCCGTAGATTTCCGGCGTCTCTGCCAGACAGGTGGTCCCCCCATTCCTGACGATCAGGTCCGAGGCTACCCCCAGCGCCGGGTTGGCAGTGATCCCGGAATAGCCATCCGACCCGCCGCACTCCAGCGCGACCTTCAGTCCCGACAGCGGTTGCTTCGTCCGTCGGGCCGAATTCGCACCGGGCAGCATCTCGCGGATCATGCCGCAGGCGGCGTCGATGGTCTTCCGCGTGCCGCCCATCGACTGGATGTTCAGCGTGCGGAAGCGCTCGCCCTCCTCCAGCCTGTAATGCTCCAGGATCGGCTGGATCTGGTTCGTCTCGCAGCCAAGGCCCACCATGATGATCCCGCCGAAGTTCGGGTGGCGGGCATAGCCCTGGATCGTCCGGGTCAGGTAGCGGTAGCTTTCCGAGCCCGCGCTGATCGCGCAGCCGAGGCCGTGGGTCAGCGCGACCACGCCGTCGATGTTGTCAAAGCCGTCAAGGCCCCCCATCCGGTTGAAATGGTCAGCGATGTAGCGCGACACGGTGGCCGAGCAGTTCACTGTCGTGACGATGCCGATGTAATTGCGTGTCCCCACGCCGCCCGCGCCCCGGTCATAGCCCATGAAGCTGCGGCAGAGGTCGTGGGGCAGCATCCCGGTTTCGTCCCGCTCGACCGCGAACAGGTGCTCGGCGGCGTTCTCGGCCATTGCCAGGTTGTGCAGGTGGACATGGTCGCCCACCGCGATGTCCTGCGTGGCGATGCCGATGACCTGCCCGAACTTGCGCAGCGCCGTCCCGCCGGGAATCGCCCGCAGCGCCACCTTGTGCCCGCGCGGGATCAGCTGGTTGGCGGTCACTCCGGAAAGTCCGGTCGGCTCGCCCTTCGCAATGCGGCGGCGGGCGACGGCGACATCATCGGCAGGGTTCAGAAGCAGGGCTGCGGCGGTTTCGTCCAGTGGCATGAACTCGGCCTTTCTGTCTTTTGCGTGCAAAAGACAGATGATCCTAGACGGAGCCACCGTCAAGCGCTATCACCCCGCCTGACCCCTACTTCCGCTGGAAAGGACCCTGGAATGATCACCGCGTTGATGCTGTCCGCCGAGGAGGTCCTCCCCGAGGATGCAGGCCGTGCCGTCCTGATTGGCCGGGTCTGGGCGGACGCGACAGGCGGGCCTTGCCCGGTGCTGGTCCGCAACGGGCGCCTTCTGGACCTGACCTCGGTTTCGGCAACCATGTCGGGTCTGCTGGAGATTGACGGGATCGCTGGGCAACTGGAGGCGGTTGAAGGGCTGGCGGACCTCGGAACGCTGGACGATGCCCTTGCGGGGCGGGGGCTGCACCTTCTGGCCCCGATCGACCTGCAGGCCGTCAAGGCGGCGGGGGTGACCTTTGCCGATAGCATGGTGGAACGGGTGATCGAGGAGCAGGCCAAGGGCGACAGCGGGCGGGCGCAGGAAATCCGCGACCGGCTGGCCCCGGTGATCGGCGACAGCCTGCGGGGGGTGGTTGCCGGGTCGGAGAAGGCGCGGGAAGTGAAGCGGGTGCTGCAGGGCATGGGGCTCTGGTCGCAGTATCTGGAGGTGGGGATCGGGCCGGATGCCGAGGTCTTCACCAAGGCGCAGCCGATGGCTTCGGTCGGCTGCGGGGCGGATGTGGGGATCCATCCGATCTCGGAATGGAACAACCCGGAGCCGGAGGTGGTGCTGGTGGTTCGCTCGGACGGGGCGATCCTGGGCGCGACCTTGGGCAACGACGTGAACCTGCGGGATGTCGAGGGGCGGTCGGCGCTGCTGCTGGGGAAGGCAAAGGACAACAATGCCTCGTGTTCGGTGGGGCCGTTCATCCGGCTGTTCCACGGCGGGTTCGATATGGCGGCGCTGGAAGGAGTGCGGGTGTCGCTGCGGGTCACGGGCGAGGACGGGTTCGAGATGACCGGGGAGAGCGATCTGGCCGCGATCAGCCGGAAACCGGCCGAACTGGCGCGGCAGATGCTGAACCGGAACCATCAGTATCCGGACGGGGCGGTGCTGTTCCTGGGGACGATGTTCGCCCCGGTGAAGGACCGGCGGGGGGTGGGGCAGGGGTTCACCCATGAGGTGGGCGATGTGGTGGAGATCGCGACGCCCTTGCTGGGGCGGCTGGTCAACCGGGTCCGGCGGACGGATGACTGCCCGGAATGGACCTTCGGGACGCGGGAACTGATGCGGAATCTGGTGGCCCGGGGGCTGGGGGACCGCATCTGACCGCAAGGTGTCCACGGTGGACAGATTTTTCGAGTCAATGAAATCAATGGCTTGTCCGCGGACATTTACTACATCTTAAGAATTTGCCCAGCTTCGATCCAGTCAGGAAAACAGCCCTGACCGGCGAAAGCCATCTTGCGCAAGCGCGACGTGTAGCGCTAAACTATGTCGAGGCGCAGGCCTTCGGGGCGAGAGGCATGAACGCGGGCGGCGGCAAAGACAGCGACGTGACGATCATTGGCGCGGGGCCGAGCGGGGCGATCACGGCGCAGGTGCTGGCCACGGCAGGCATGTCGGTGGTCTGTCTGGAGCAGGGTGAATACCCCGACTATGCCTCGATCAGGTTCGACGAGCCGGGGTTCGAGCTGCGCAAGGACATGGGCTTCGGGTTTAATCCGAACCGGCGCAGGATGCCGTCCGACTATCCGATCAACGCGACGGAATCCGACATCAACCCGCTGATGTGGAACGGGGTCGGCGGCGGGACGGTGATCTATGCCGGGGCCTGGAACCGCTTCCAGCCGTCGAACTTCAAGGTCAGGACGCTGGACGGCGTGGGGGCCGACTGGCCGCTGAGCTATGACGACCTCGCGCCCTACTACGACCGGGTGGAGTTGCAGATGGCGGTGTCGGGGGTCGGCGGCGACCCGGCCTATCCGCATTTCGACCCGCCGCTGCCGCCGCTGCCCCTGGGGGCGATCGAGCGGCGGCTGTTCAAGGCGCACGAGCGGCTGGGCTGGCATATCTGGCCGGGCACCAATGCCATCGCCACGGTGAAACATGCCGGACTGAACCCTTGCGTGAGGCGCGGCGCCTGTTCGGCCCCGGCCTGTTTCGACGGGGCCAAGGCCTCGGTCGACCGGACGCATTGGCCGCTGAACATCAAGCTGGGCGTCAGGCTGGTGCAGCGGGCGCGGGTGATCCGGGTCGAGACCAGCGCCAAGGGGCTGGCGACGGGCGTCACCTATGTCGACCGCGACACCGGCGGGACGCATAGCCAGAAAAGCCGGATCGTGGTGATCTGCGCGAACGGGATCGGGACGCCGCGGCTGCTGCTTAACTCGGCCACATCGCGATCCCCGGCCGGGCTGGCGAACAGTTCGGGTCTGGTGGGCAAGAATCTGATGATGCACCCGTTTACTACTGTCACGGGCCTGTTCGACGAGGTGATGGACAGCTGGCAGGGCACCGCAGCGCAGCGGGCTTATAGCCTGGAATTCGCCGAAACCGGCGCGGACCGGGGCTTCCATCGCGGCGCGAAGCTGATGCTGATGCCGACGGGATCGCCCCTCGGGGCCATCGGCGCGCACCCCTGGGGGGCCGAGACGGAATGGGGCGAGGCGTTCCACAAGACGGTCTACAAGCGCTTCGGCCGGTCGGCGATCTGGGACATCATCGCCGAGGACCTGCCCTTCGAGCACAACCGGGTGACGCTGGACCCGGAGCTGAAGGACGACGACGGCATTCCCGCGCCCAAGGTCACCTACCGCTATGACGCGGGCATGTATCGCTTGCAGAAGTTCATGCAGGAGAAGGCGATGATCTCGATGCGCGAGGCGGGCGCCTACGAGACGATGGCCGCGCCGCCCTTGAAGGAGACCGGCTGGCATATCCTGGGCACGGCGCGGATGGGCGAGGACCCGGAGACATCGGTCGTCGATGGCTATGGCCGGGCGCATGACGTGCCGAACCTGTTCGTCATCGACGGCAGCGTGATGCCGACCTCGGGCGCGGTGAACCCGACGGCGACGGTCGCGGCGCTGGCCTTGCGCAATGCGGAGGCCATCGTGCGGAACCGCCATGGGCAGGCGTTCTGAGGAGGGGAGCATGGCGATCAGTCATCAGGATGTGGCGGCCCGGCTTGACTGGCTGTGCGACGCGATGATTCCGGGCGATCCGGGACTTGGCTTCCCCTCGGCCCCTGCGGTGGGGGTGCAGGACCGGCTTCTGCCGATGGTGCTGAAGACCCGGGCAGACCTCGCGCCCGGGTTCCTGGCCGTGGTCGCGCGCTTTCCCGCCGAACCGCCCGCCGATCCGCTGGCGCCGGTGCGGGCACTGTCGGTGGAGGACCGGGCGCTTCTGGGGCGCTTCATCGCGGGGGCCTATCTGGCCAGTCCGGAGGTGATGCGGCGGCTGGGCTATCCCGGGTTCGAGGCGCTGACGACCGAGGTCGACTACGACGAGATCATGGCGGCGGTCGAACCGGTCATGGCCCGGGGCCCCTGTTATCGAGGAGTCTAGCGCCCCGGTGCGCTACTGCGCGGCCGACTTGATGTCAGCGTTATATTCAGCGAAAAATATCGGGAGCAAGGCATGGATCGGGCAGGTGATGGCCAAATCTTCCGGGGCGGTGGGACGTTTTCGTCTGGATGACGCGCTGGCGTTCCTTGAGACCTATCCGTTCAGCAGGGTGGGCGCAGAGCGCGTGACGGCGGAGGCCGCGTGCGGGCGCTGGCTGCGGTCGGACGTCGTTGCCCCGGGCAGCCTGCCGCGGTTTGACTGCGCGGCAATGGACGGATTTGCGCTGCGGTCCGCCGACGCGCTGGAAGGCAGGGCGGTCAGCCTGCATGTGTCGCAGGTGATCATGGCCGGACGCCTGGGGCAGCCGGTTGCCGCGGGCGAGGCCGCGCGCATCTTCACCGGGGCTGCGATGCCACCGGGTGCGGATTGCGTGGTGATGCAGGAAGACGCGGAGCTGCGCGGGACCGAGGTCACGTTATGCCGCAAGCCGGGCGTCCGGCGCCATATCCGGCCGGTGGGCGAGGACGTCCGCCGCGATGAGCTGATCCTGTCGGCAGGGCACCGGCTTGGACCCGGGGAACTGGCGCTGCTGGCGGCGCTGGATGTGGCGACGGTGCAGGTTTCCAGGGCGCCAAAGGTGGCGCTGATCTCGACCGGCGACGAACTTGCCGCGCCGGAGCGCGAGCTGGGCCCCGGGCAGATTCGCGACACGAATCGTCCGCTTCTGGCGCGGCTGCTGGCGGGCTGCGGGGCCGATGTCACCGACCTGGGGATTTGCGCGGATGAACCGGAGCATCTGCTGCGGCGCCTGACCGAAGCGGCGCCTGGGCATGACCTGATCGTCAGTACCGGCGGGGCCTCGGTCGGGCTTGCCGACCATATGTCGGGCCTGGTGGCGCGACGCGGGGCCGTCGAGTTCTGGCGGTTGCAGATGCGGCCGGGCAAGCCGGTTGGTTTCGGCGACATCGACGATTGCCCGGTGCTGGTGCTGCCGGGAAACCCGGTGGCGGCGCTGGTGGATTTCATCCTGATCGGGCGGATGATCCTGGCGCGGCTTCTGGACCTGCCGCTGCCGCTTTCACCGGCGTGGCGGCTGCCGCTGGGCCGAGCCCATGCCAAGCCTGCGGGCCGCACGGATGTGCTGCTCGGGCGGATCGAGACCGGGCCGGAGGGAAGGAGTTGCGCCATGCCGCTGGTGCAGCAGGGCTCGGCCAATGTCGCGGCGCTGGCGCGGGCCGAGATCCTGATCGTGCTGACCCCCGACATGACGGAGATCGCGGAGGGCGGGATCGTCGAGGTGGTGCCGATCCGGGACGGCGTGCCCCGGCGTGTCGGGCGACCGCCCGTCTGAGGTGGCGCCGGAAAAAGGGGGCGACGGGCGCCCCCTTCCTGTGCGGGATCAGGGCCTAGAAGAAGCCGAGCTTGTTGGGCGAATAGCTGACCAGGAGGTTCTTCGTCTCCTGGTAGTGGTCGAGCATCATCTTGTGCGTCTCGCGCCCGATGCCGGACTGCTTGTAGCCGCCGAAGGCAGCCCCTGCCGGATAGGCGTGGTAGCAGTTGGTCCAGACCCGGCCCGCCTCGATGCCGCGGCCGGCGCGGTAGGCGGTGTTGGTGTCGCGGCTCCAGACGCCTGCACCAAGGCCGAAGACGGTGTCGTTGGCGATTTCCAGCGCATCCTCAAGCGTCTTGAAGGTCGTGACCGAGACGACCGGCCCGAAGATTTCTTCCTGGAACACCCGCATCTTGTTGGTGCCTTCGAAGATGGTGGGCTGGATGTAGAAGCCCTTGGACAGATCGCCGCCGAAGTGGTTCACCGCGCCGCCGGTCAGCACCTTGGCGCCTTCCTTGCGGCCGATCTCCAGATAGGACGAGATCTTGTCGTACTGCTCCTGGCTGGCCTGGGCGCCGATCATGGTTGCCGTGGCGCGCGGGTCGCCCGCGACGATGGCTTCGACCCGCTTGACGGCGCGTTCCATGAAGCGGTCGTAGATCGATTCCTGCACCAGAGCGCGCGACGGGCAGGTGCAGACCTCGCCCTGGTTCAGCGCGAACATGGCGAAACCTTCCATCGCCTTGTCGAGGAAGGCGTCATCCTCGTTCATCACGTCGGCGAAGAAGAGGTTCGGCGACTTGCCGCCCAGTTCCAGCGTGATGTTGGTCAGGTTGTCGGCGGCGGCCTTCATGATCATCTTGCCGACCGGGGTCGAGCCGGTGAAGGCGATCTTGGCGATGCGCTTGGAGGAGGAGAGCGCAGCGCCCGCTTCCTCGCCGATGCCGTTGACGATGTTGAGGACGCCCGGCGGCAGCAGGTCGGCGATGAACTGCATCAGGTACATGATCGAGGCCGGGGTCTGTTCCGCCGGTTTCAACACCACGCAGTTGCCCGCGGCCAGCGCCGGGGCCAGTTTCCAGGCCGCCATCAGGATCGGGAAGTTCCACGGGATGATCTGGCCGACGACGCCGAGGGGTTCGTGGAAATGGTAGGCCACGGTGTCGTTGTCGATCTGGCCGATCGAGCCTTCCTGCGCCCGGATCGCGCCCGCGAAATAGCGGAAGTGGTCGATGGTCAGGGGAATGTCCGCCGCCATCGTCTCGCGGAGCGGCTTGCCGTTGTCCCAGGTCTCGGCGATGGCGATGGCTTCGAGGTTGTCCTCGATGCGCTGGGCGATCTTCAGAAGGATGTTCGAGCGTTCGGTGACGCTGGTTTCGCCCCAGCGCTTGCGGGCCTTGTGCGCGGCGTCAAGCGCGAGTTCGATGTCCTGCGCGTTCGAACGGGCCACTTCGCAGACCACCAGGCCGGTGACGGGCGAGATGTTTTCCATGTAGCGGCCGGATTTCGGCGCGACCCATTCGCCGCCGATGAAGTTGTCATAGCGCTTCTGGAACGGCGCAGCGGTCAGGGATTTGGGATCCATCTTGGTCATTCTGTTCTCCTCCTCGGTTCAGCCGCCTCCTCCAGGCGACCCTGGGGCAATGCTGCGGCGAAGGAGCGAGTCGGTCATCCCGGGCGGGGTGGATCACCGAGCCGACCTGTCGCAGGATTGAGACAGGTCGGCAGACAAACTGCGATCAGCGGCGGTCGAGCTTGCGGTGCAGCGTCGCGCGGCTGAGGCCAAGCGCCCGCGCGGCAGCCGAGATGTTGCCGCCGGAGCGTGCCAAGGCCCGCGCGATGACGGCGCGCTCGGCATCTTCGAAACCGTCCCCGGCATCCTGGCCCAACAGATCTGCCAGCGGCCGGGGCGAGGCGGCGAGATTGCCCGACAGGTTCAGGTGCAGGCGGGCCGCCCGAGTGGCGCCGATCACCAGATCGTTCGCGTCGACCGCAAGTGTGGCGCCGATTCCGCGTTCGGTTCCGGGCACCAGCACCAGCCGGGCGCGGGGGAAGCGCTGGCTGAAAAGGTCAGCCTCGACCCTTCGGGCTGCCTCGGTCACGGTCGCACCGATCAGGCCGCTGACGGCTTCCGGCAGGTCGGACCGGGCGGTCGAGACGTCGATCACCGCCATCAGCTCGCCCTCGGGGCCGAAGACCGGGGCCGAGGAACAGCTGAGCCCGATGTTGCGCGCCAGGAAATGCTGGTCGCGGTGGATGGTGACGGCCCGCCCCTCGGCCAGGCAGGTGCCGATACCGTTGGTCCCGGCCCGCGCCTCGGACCAGGCGGTGCCGGTCCAGAGGCCTGCGGAGGCGAAATCCCGATCGTCGCCGACATTGCCGCGGCGGTCGAGCGCCACGCCTTCGACATCGGCCAGCACGATGCAGGCGCCAAGCCCGCCGACGCTATGGAACAGCCGGTCAAGATGCGGGGCAGCCGTCGGCAGGAGCGTCCCGGATCGCTCGCAGGCGACGGCGAGTTCCGACGCGGTCAGCCGGTTTTCCAGCCGCGCGGCAGCCGGGTCGAGATGGTAGAGCGTCGCCGACCGTGCCCAGGATGCGGCAACCGAGGATCGTGCGGCCTGGCCCGACCGGATGGCCGCTTCGATGCGGGTGACGTGCTGGCTGGCCGTAGTGTGCATGTCCGACGCTCCCTACTGGCGGCTCGGCCTGCGTGAACCGCTGTCGCGCCGCCCCGTCACCCGGGCAACGGCCTGACCGTCCCGCGCGAATGTCGTGGAAACCGCAAAGCGCTGGTCGTCCGTCTGGATCAGACCACGGGGTTCAGGTGGTGCAGCCGTGTTCAAGGCGAATTCCCGGGACATGTTCCAAGGAATATATCGATTCATCCGGTTCACCAACAGGACTTTGGTGCCGGGCCGACCGGACGCGGCGATGTGCCGCCCCATCGGTGGGGGAAATGTCGGGCCGCGCCGGTCGTCCGTCGCATCGCGGGCCTTGTCAGCGATAGGCATTTCAGGAAATATCGACTCAGGCGGAAGAGGAGCGAGGGCCATGACGGCGTTGAAGCTGCGCATCCTGTTCGACGGGGCGATGATGGGTCCGGGCAAGGCAGAACTGCTTGAGCGCATCCGCGAGACGGGCTCGATCGCTGCCGCCGGGCGCCAGATGAAGATGAGCTACAAGCGCGCCTGGATGCTGGCCGAGGAACTGAATGCGGCCTTCGCGCAGCCGCTGATTTCCAGTGCGCGCGGTGGCCAGGGTGGCGGTGGAGCGCGGTTGACCGACCACGGAGCCGAGGTCCTTCGGCTGTACCGTGATGTCGTGGCCCGGTCGGAAGAGGCGGCAGCGACTTCGATTGCCGCTTTGGAACATTTGCTGCGCGGCAAGGCGAAAAGCGAAATGTCTGGCGGAAAATAACGCTTGCCACGCCGGGGCCACCTGATTGATATGTCTGGCGGGAAATATCGACTGGAGGATTCCATGACTCGCCGCCTTGCCTTTGCTACGATTCTTGCCGCATCGCTTGCCACCCCCGCCCTGGCGGAAGAGGTCGTCGTCTTCGCGGCCGCTTCGCTGAAGGACGCGCTTGATGCCGTCGCAGCGGATTTCCAGGCTGCGACCGGAAACACGGTCACGATCAGCTATGCCGGGTCGAATGCGCTCGCCAAGCAGATCATCGAAGGCGCGCCTGCCGACATCTTCATCTCGGCCGCCGTGAACTGGATGGACGAGGTCGAGAAGGCCGGTCTGGTCGTGCCGGACACGCGCGAGGACCTTCTGGGCAACACGCTGGTGCTGGTCGCACATGGCAAGGACGTGGCCCCGGTCGAGATCGGGCCGAACTTCGATCTGGCCGCGCTCCTGGGCGACGGCAAGCTGTCGATGGCCATGGTCGATTCGGTTCCCGCCGGACAATACGGCAAGGAATCGCTGGAGAAGCTGGGCGTCTGGTCGGCGGTCGAGGGGTCGGTCGCGCAGTCGGAAAACGTGCGCGCGGCTCTGGCGCTGGTTTCCACGGGCGAGGCGCCCTATGGGATCGTCTACGCCTCGGACGCGGTGGCGGACGAGAACGTGAGCGTCGTCGGCACCTTCCCGGACGACACTCACAAGCCGATCGTCTACCCGGCGGCGCTGCTGACCGGGGCGGCGGATGCGGCGGACAAGGCCTTCTTCGAGGCATTGTCGTCGGACGCCGCAGATGCGAAGTTCACCGCACAGGGCTTTGCCATCCTGAACTGAGGCAGCCCGGAAACGGGATGCATGTTCGAGGCGCTTTCAGCGGAGGAATGGCGCGCAGTGGCCCTGTCGCTGCGCGTATCCGTCTGGGCGACGGTGCTCAGCCTGCCCCTGGGCATCCTCGTCGCCTACGCGCTGGCGCGCTGGGACTTCCGGGGTCGGCAGGTCCTGAACGGGCTGGTGCATCTGCCGCTGATCCTGCCGCCGGTCGTCACCGGCTATCTCCTGCTGATCACTTTCGGCCGGAAGGGCTATGTCGGGCAGTTCCTGGACCAGTGGTTCGGGATCGTGCTGGCGTTTCGCTGGACCGGGGCGGCGCTGGCGGCGGCGGTGATGGCCTTTCCGCTGATGGTCCGGGCGATAAGGCTGGCCATCGAATCGGTTGACCCGAAGCTGGAACAGGCGGCCTCGACGCTGGGGGCGCCGCGGCTGTGGGTCTTTGCGACGGTGACGCTGCCGCTGATCCTGCCCGGGATCATTGCGGGGGCGATCCTCGCCTTCGCCAAGGCGATGGGCGAGTTCGGTGCGACCATCACCTTCGTGTCGAACATCCCCGGCCAGACCCAGACGCTGCCCTCGGCGATCTATGCCTTCCTGCAGGTGCCGGGGGGCGATGCGCAGGCGTTCCGGCTGGTGCTGGTGGCGATTGCGGTGGCGATGACGGCGCTCTTGTTGTCGGAATGGGTCAGCCGGGCCGTGGCGCGCAGGATTTCCGGGCAATGACGCTGTCGGTGGCCCTGCAGCATGCTTTTGCCAGTTTCGCGCTGGATGCGGTGTTCGAGGCTCCGTCGGGCGTGACCGCGCTGTTCGGTCGATCCGGGTCGGGAAAATCGACCGTGGTCAATGCCGTGGCGGGGCTGCTTCGGCCCGACCGGGGGCGGATCACGCTGGACGGCCTGACGCTTCTGGACACTGACGCCGGGATCTCGCTGCCGCCCCACCGCCGCGGGATGGGCTATGTCTTCCAGGACGGGCGGCTGTTTCCGCACCTGACCGTGCGGCAGAACCTGCTTTACGGCCGCTGGTTCTCCGGGAAGGGTCAGGGTGCCGATCTGTCCCGCATCGTCGACCTTCTGGGCATCGGCGCCTTGCTGGACCGGCGGCCGGGCGCCCTTTCGGGGGGAGAGAAGCAGCGGGTGGCGATTGGCCGGGCGATCCTGTCCAATCCGCGGATCCTGCTGATGGACGAGCCGCTTGCTGCGCTGGACGAGGCGCGGAAGGCGGAAATCCTGCCCTATCTGGAGCGGTTGCGGGACGAATGGAACCTGCCGATCCTGTACGTCAGCCATTCGGTTGCCGAGGTGGCGCGTCTGGCGACGACGGTTGTCCTGATGGAGGCCGGGCGGGTCGTTACCGCGGGCCCGGCGGCAGAGGTCCTGTCCGACCCTGCGATTGCGCCAACCCTTGGACTGCGGGAGGCCGGTGCGATGATCACAGCCCGCGTCACGGCACAGGAAGGGGACGGTCTGACCCGGCTGGAAACCGGCGGCGGGCCGGTGTTCCTGCCGCGTGTGGACGTGCCGGACGGGGCCGTGCTCCGCCTGCGAATCCTTGCCCAGGACGTGATGGTTGCCACCGAGAGGCCGACCGGCATTTCGGCGCTCAACATCCTGCAGGCGAGGGTCGGGACGATCCACCTTGGCGATGGCCCCGGTGCGATGGTCCAGCTGAGGGTCGGCGACGAGGTGATGCTCGCGCGGCTGACGAGGCGATCCGTGGCCGCGCTGGACCTGAAACCGGGGCGCGAGGTGTATGCCGTGCTGAAGGCGGTCTCTGTCGCGCAGGAGAACGTCGGACGTGCGCCATGGTGATGGCGACAGGGCATCCGTGCGGCGGCATGTCACGGCACGGTACCCGGCTTTCAGTACAGAAGCCCGGTCGGCGATGTCGTAAACAGAGTCCGGCATTACGAAACTGATCTAGCAGCACCCCTTCGGCTTGCGATAGGTTTCCAGAGTTACATCGCCCGGAATTGTCAGGAGACAGCCATGATCCCGGAAAACATGACGAAGTTCTACATCGACGGGTCGTGGGTCGAGCCGCTTTCCAAGGCGAGGATGGGCGTGGAAAACCCGGCGACCGAAGAGATCGTCTGCGAGGTCGCGCTGGGCAACACCGAGGATGCCGACCGCGCCATCCTGGCCGCCCGCGCCGCGTTCGACGCCTGGACCGTCACCCCGGTCAAGGAGCGCATCGCCCTGATCCAGCGCATCCTTGATGTCTACAACGAACGCTACGAGGATTTCGCGCAGGTCATGTCCACCGAGATGGGCGCCCCCATCGAATGGGCGCGCGGCGCGCAGGCCTGGGCTGGCCAGGTCCATATGGAGGCCACGATCAAGGCCGCCAAGGAGATGGACTGGGAATACATGCGGGGAACCACCCGCATCGTCCATGAAGGGATCGGCGTCTGCGCGCTGATCACGCCGTGGAACTGGCCGATGAACCAGATCGCCTGCAAGGTGGCGCCCGCCCTGATCGCGGGCTGCACCATGGTGCTGAAACCGTCCGAGATCGCGCCGCTGTCCGGCACGCTTTTCGCCCAGGTCTGCCATGATGCGGGGGTGCCGAAGGGTGTCTTCAACCTTGTCCACGGCCTGGGGCCGGAGGTTGGCGCCCGCATGTCCTCGCATCCCGAGGTCGACATGGTATCCTTTACCGGATCGACGCGCGCGGGCACGGCAATCGCTGCCGCCGCCGCGCCGACGGTGAAGCGCGTGGCGCAGGAGTTGGGCGGCAAGTCGCCGAATATCATCCTGCCCAATGCCGATCTGGCCGCGGCTGTCGCCGCCGGTGTCACGGCGGTGATGTCGAACACCGGCCAGTCCTGCGATGCGCCGACCCGGATGCTGGTGCCCCGCGACAAGCAGGCGCAGGCGTTGGCGGTGGCGAAGGAAGCGGCCGAGACGATCAAGGTGGGCGACCCGCGCGATACCAGCGTCACCATGGGTCCGCTGGTTTCGAAGATGCAGTTCGACAAGGTCCAGCGCCTGATCCAGGCCGGGATCGACGAGGGTGCGACACTTGTGACCGGCGGCACGGGCCGCCCGGCGGGGCTGAACCGGGGCTGGTTCGTGCGCCCGACGGTCTTTGGCGACGTGGTCAACGCGATGACCATCTCGCGCGAGGAGATCTTCGGCCCGGTCCTGGCGATCCAGCCCTATGACGACCTGGAGGACGCCATCGCCCAGGCCAATGACACGGTCTACGGCCTTGCCGCCTATATCGCGGGTCCGGTCCCCGATGCCCAGCCCGTCGCCCGGCGGCTGCGCGCGGGGACGGTAAACCTGAACTACCCGGACTGGGACACCTCGGCCCCGTTCGGGGGCTACAAGCAATCCGGCAATGGTCGGGAATATGCCGACTGGGGCATCCACGACTTCTGCGAAGTGAAGGGGATCGTCGGCTGGGGTGCCTGATCGCGGACTGCCGGGTTCCCGACCATGGTCGGTGAAGGTCAGACGTGTTCACTGTGGCCGGTTCCCGGGCGGGACCGGCAGCCGCCTAGCACGGGAAGGGACGGCTGAGACCCGGTGTGTCGGCAAGCCCGAAGCGCCAGGGCCGGTCGGTCGCCCGGCTGATCCCGATCCTTGGCCCGGTGAGGAGCCTGGGCGCGGTGGGACCGAAGTCGAGCCGGAAGTCTGCCGTCCCGAAGCGCTGGCCGCTGTCACCAGACCCGATGCCCAGCGCCTGCCCCACCCGCCCCGGGCCCGAGGCGATGGCGGGCGACTGGCTCCGCCGCTGCATCATCAGCGGCACTCCGACTTCCGGGCGGATCGCCCGGATGAGGACAGCCTCGCCAGTGCGTCCCACGACATTCAGGCAGAGGTGGCAGCCATAGGAAAGGTAGACATAGACGCTGCCGGGCGGGCCGAACATTGCGGCATTGCGGGCGGTCTGGCCGCGCCAGCTGTGCGAGGCCGGATCGTCGCGGCCATAGGCCTCGGTCTCGATCACGGTTCCGCCCACGCCCCGGACAAGCAGCCTTGTCCCGACCAGTCGGCGGGCGAGGTCGACGATGTCCGAGTCAAACTGGAAATCCTGGTCGAACAAACCGTCCCCCGGGGCGAGAGCCTGTGCGTGCGCTTAATCATATGATCTTCAGGGATGAATCGGACAATCCCCGATCCGGCGGGATTGCCACTGGCGGCCTCCTTGCCTTCCGATGTCGTGATGCAGCCGTTCGCCTCCCTGCAGCCGGTCCTGCGGCACGAGCATGCGGTGGTCTGAGGTCGCCCGGCCTGAGTGCTTGCGATCAGGCTGTGGTCGGATCGTCGGTCCGGCGGACGGGCAGCGATCCTGCGGGGGCGGGAAGGATGACCCGTACGCGAAGGCCGCGCGGAACGTTGTCGAACAGGCCGATCGTTCCGCCATGGGCAGCTATCGCTCGCGCGGCGATGGCCAGACCAAGGCCGGTGCCGCCGGTCGCGGCCACGTCGGAGAGCCGGAAGAATGGCTCAAGAATCCTTGGTTTGTCCGCATCAGGCACGCCGGGCCCCTCGTCCGAGATGTCGATCCGGAGCCCCTCGCTTCCCGTGGTAGCCTGAACGCTGACGTGGCCACCGTCCGGCGAATGGGACAGCGCGTTGCGGATCACGTTCTCCAGGGCCCGGTGCAGAAGCTCGGCCGTGCCCGCGAGTTCGAGGTTCTCCGGCCCGTCGTAATTGACGACCACCCCGCGCGGCTGCCCCTCGAAATTCGCATCCGAGAGGATCGGCTCCAGAATATCGACCAGATCCAGCCGGACGTGGGCGGGATGCGCTTCGGTGCTGTCGAAGCGGGCGAGGGTCAGGATGTCGCGCACCAGGTTGTCGAGCCGCAGGATGTCGGTCTCGATCTGGCGCTGCATCTCGGCCAGGCGGTCGGGGCTGACCTCCAGGAGGCCGACGGCGGCGCGCAGGCGGGCAAGGGGCGAGCGGATTTCATGCGAAAGGTCGTTGAACAGGCGGCGGCGGCCTTCGGCAAGCTTTTGCAGCCGGTCGGCGGCATGGTCGAAAGCGCCGCCCAGTCGGGCAAGCTCGCCGCTGGAGCCGTCGAGCGCGCTGCCGATACGGCTGTCCAGATCGCCCGAGGCCAGGCGTTGCAGGGCGGCGTTGACGGTGCGGATCGGCCGGGTCAGGTGACGCGAGAGGAGAAGGGCGGCGGCGGCGCTGACCGCGAAGCCCACCAGAAGGGGCAGGAGCAGGATGCGCAGGCCTTCGAGGAAGCGGCTTGGCGTGTCGGTGAGCGAGACTTTCAGACAGGTTCCGGCCGCATCGCGGACCGGCGGATCATCGGCGCAGGCGGGGTCTTCGGCCAGGATGATGCCGGGATAGGCCGGGGCGATGGCCGACCAGTGCGCGAGGGCCGCTGCGCTGCCGTCCCGGTCGGCGACAAGGGCAAGCTGGCGTTCGATCATCGCGCGTTCGCCGACCAGCATGGCGCCCTTCGGCGGGGCAGGGTCCCAGGCGGCGACCAGCGTGCCGAACAGGAGGATCGTCAGCACCAGCGCGCCCCAGATCACGATGAAGACGCGCAGGGTCATCGGGTCTATTCCTCGACGAACTGATAGCCGATGCCGCGCAGGTTCAGGATCGGACTGCGGCCGTCGTCATAGGCGCCAAGTTTCTGCCGGATCGTCGAGAGATGCACGTCGATGGCGCGGTCGAAGGGGGCGAGGGGGCGACCGAGGCCTTGCAGCGACAGGTCGGCGCGCGAGACGGGTCGGCCCGCCTGTGCGGCGAGGACTTCCAGGATGTTGAACTCGGCCCCGGTCAGGCGCAGGGGTTCTCCGCGCCAGATGGCGGTGCGGCGGACGGTGTCGAGGTGCAGGGGCCCGGTCTGGGCAGGGGTGGCACCTTCAGATGGGGCACGGCGCAGGATGGCGCGGAGGCGCGAGGCCAGCTCACGTGGAGAGCAGGGCTTGGCGAGGTAGTCGTCGGCGCCGAGGTCGAGGCCGGTGATTCGGTCCTCCTCGTCGCCGCGGGCGGTCAGCATCAGGACCGGCACGGCGGTCTCGGCGCGGATGCGGCGCAGGACTTCCAGCCCGTCCGGCCCCGGCATCATGATGTCGAGCACCACGATGTCGGCGCGGGTCTCGATGATCCGGCCAAGCGCCTTGCTGCCATCCGGGGCTGTCGCGACGGTGAAGCCCTCGCGCGTCAGGTAGTCGCCGACCAGCCGGGTCAGTTCGGCGTCGTCGTCGATCAGGAGGACGGTGGCCATGCAGTTTGCCCTTTCGTTGGGCGCACCATAGCGCGGGCGTCGGCGGATGGGCCGGTATTTTCCTTTCTTTGCCGAATCTTGACACTCCTTTACGCTGGCTTCTGGCATCTGAGGCGGCAACACGGGAGACCTGACGGAATGACCCGCCCCCTGCTTGTTGCCAGCCTGATCCTTCTGACCGGCTGCTCGGTTCCCATCGTCGCGCCGGACGCCCGGCAGGCGACGGCGGCCCGGTTTTCGGCGTCGGTGCCGCAGATGCAGACCGCGCTGGAGATCGACTGGTGGTCGAAGATCGGCGATGCGCAGCTGACCGAGCTTCTGGCGCTGGCGCAGGCGGGCAGCCCGACACTGCGCACGGCGGCGGCGCAGGTGATGGCGGCACGCGCGCGGGCGGGACAGGATGCAGCTGGGCTGTGGCCGGATGTGACGGGGCAGGCCTCGGTCAAGGATGCTGACAGCGAGACCACGGCGCAGACCCGGACACGGACGGCGGTGCTGGATGCCAGTTGGGAGCTGGACCTGTTCGGGCGGGCGTCGAAGACGGCGAAGGCCGAACGGTTGCGGGCAAAGGCCGAGGAGCACGCCTACGCCGGGGCCTATGTGTCGCTTTCGGCGGAAGTGGCGGATACCTATGCGCAATACCGCGCCTGCCGGATGATCGAGCAGGTCTACCGCGATGCGGTGGCCTCGCAGGGCCAGACCATCGAGGGGACGCAGCGGCTGGTCGTGGCGGGACTGCGGGCCGAGGCCGACCTGGCGCTGGCGCGGGCAAACCAGGCCAGTGCGCGGATTTCGCTGGACAGCCAGGTGGCGGATTGCCGGGTGCTGGCGCAGACGCTGGCGGTGCTGACCGGCCAGCCGCAGGACGCGATCGACACGATCCTGGCGAAGGGTGGCGGGATGCCCGCGGCGAAAGGCTTCCGGGTGGCCGAGGTTCCGGCGGACATGCTGCGCCAGCGGCCGGATATCGCCGAGGCGGAGTTGAGTTTCGCGGCCTCGCTGTTGGACCTTGGGGTGGCAAAGGCGGAGCTTTACCCCTCGCTGACGCTGGGGGGCAGCGTGACGCTGAGCGAGCCGAACGGCTGGAGTTTCGGCCCGGCGCTGTCGCTGCCGATTCTGGATGGCGGGCAGCGGCGGGCGGCGGTCAGGGGGGCGAATGCCGATGCGATCACCGCGGCGGAGGCCTATCGCAGCGCGGTCCTGTCGGCGGTGGCCGAGGCCGAGGCGGCGCTGACCCGGCTGAACGCGGCACGGAAGAACCTGGCCAGCGCCGGGACGCTGGTGGCAGAGTACGATACCTATTTTGCGGCCGTGGACGCGGACTGGCAGGCGGGCCGCGTCTCGCTGCTGGACCGGGAAGAGGCGCGGCGGCAGGTGCAGTCTGGCCGGATTTCACAGATTTCCCAGCAACTTGCGCTGATCCGGCAATGGATCGCGCTGTACAAGGCGATGGGCGGCGGCTGGCAGCGGCCCGCCTCTGACGAGACGACGAAGGGATAGACCATGCGCAAGCGCAACCTGATCATCACGGGCCTTGTCGGCGTCGTCCTTGCGGCGGCGGCGGTCTGGCTGCTGAAGCCCTCGGCGGGCAGCGATGCGGTGACAACCGAGGCGTCGGTCCCGGCTGCGCTGACGGTTCAGGCGACGGTGCCCAAGGTCGAGACCTGGCCGGTCGAGGTGCAGGCCTCGGGCTGGCTGGCGCCCTGGGCGGAGGCCGTGATCGCCTCGGAACTGGGGGGCGAGCGGATCGTGGCGGTCAATGTCGAGGTCGGCGACACGGTGAAGGCGGGGGACGTGCTGGCGGAACTGTCGCGCGAGTCGATCGAGAACAGTATTGCCGAACTGGAGGCGACGCTGGAATCGGCCCGGGCTGCGCTGGAGACGGCGACCGGGGATGCCGAGCGCGCGCGCAAGCTGTCGGGTGGCGGGTCGATCTCGCAGCAGGAGGTGGCGTCCTACCTGTCCACGGAACGCCAGGCTCAGGCCAGCGTGACGGTCGCCGAGGCGCAGTTGGCCACGAAGAAGTTGTCACTGGCAAACACCCGCATCGTGGCGGTCAGCGATGGCGTGGTGTCCGAAGTCAGCGCCGCGCTGGGGCAGGTTGTCAGCCAGGGGCAGGAGCTGTTCCGGCTGATCCGCGACAGCCGGATCGAATGGCAGGCCGAGGTGCCGGTGTTCCAGCTGCGCGGGATCGAGACGGGAACGAAGGTGGTGATCCCCTCGCCCTTCGGTGATGTCGGCGGCACGGTGCGGCGGGTGTCGACCGAGGCCTCGCAGACCAACGGGCGGGTGCTGGTCTATGTCGACCCGATCCCGCCCGAGGGCGTGCCGATGCCGAAGACCGGCATCCTGGTGACGGGGTCGTTCATTGTGGACGAAACCGAGGCGGTGACGCTGCCCGCGACCGCGATCACGCTACAGGACGGGTTTTCCTATGTCTTCGTGATCCAGTCCGGCGAGGCGACAACGGTCCTGCGCGAGCGGGTGGAAACCGGGCGACGGCGGGGCGACAGGGTCGAGATCCTGGGCGACTTCGCGAAGGACGCGCAGGTGGTCGTGTCGGGCGGGGCCTTCCTGTCGGACGGGTCGGTCGTCAAGGTGGTGGAGGGGCAGGAATGAACTTCTCGGCCTGGGCGATCCGCAATCCGGTTCCGCCGATCCTTGCCTTCATCCTGCTGACGATCACCGGGCTGATGGCCTTCAACCGGCTGGACGTGCAGAACTTTCCCGACATGTCGCTGCCGACGATCACGATTTCGGCCAGCCTGGACGGGGCGGCTGCGGCCCAGCTGGAAACCGAGGTGGCGCGCAAGATCGAGGACCGCCTGACCGGGCTTGCCATGCTGGAGTCGGTCAACAGCACGATCACCGATGGGTCGGTGTCGATCTCGGTGGCGTTCCAGATCGGCAAGGACGTGCAGGTCGCGCAGGACGAGGTGCAGAGCGCGGTCGACCAGGCGCAGGGCGACCTGCCGTCGGGGATGAACGCGCCTACGGTGTCGAAGTCGAACCTTGGCAGCTCTCCGCTGGTGACGTTCGTCCTGTCCTCGGACCGGCTGGATGACAAGGAACTCAGTTGGTTCATCGACAACGACCTGGCCCGGGCGATCATGGCGGTCGACGGCGTGGGCGAGGTCGGGCGGCTGGGCGGCGTGGACCGGGAAATCCGGGTGGAGCTGAACCCGAACCTGCTGGCCGGGCTGGGCCTGTCGGCCGAGGATGTGAACACCCAGTTGCGGGCGGTGCAGCGCGACCTGTCGGGCGGGGCGGCGGACCTTGGCAACGGGTCGCAATCGTTCCGGGTGGGGGCGGCGGTGGGAAGCGTCGAGGAATTGCGGGCGTTGCCGATCCCGCTGCCGAACGGCGCCTGGGTGCGGCTGGACGAGTTGGGGACGGTGACGGACACCAACGCCAGCCTGACTTCGCTGGCCTACCTCAACGGCAAGCCGGTGATCGCGGCGCAGATCAAGCGGCTGACGGGCTATTCCGACCTTGCGGTGGTCGAAGATGTCCGCGCGGCCATGGCGGCCTTTGCAGCCGAGCATCCGCAGGTTGAGATCGAGGAGGCCTACAACACCATCCTGCCGACCGAGCAGAACTACGACGCCTCGATGACCATGCTGTACGAGGGCGGGGTGATCGCGGTGATCGTGGTCTTCCTGTTCCTTCTGGACTGGCGGGCGACGCTGCTGGCCGCCATTGCCTTGCCGCTGTCGGTAATCCCGACCTTCCTGGTGATGGACTACCTGGGCTATTCGCTGAACACGGTCACGCTTCTGGCGCTGTCGCTGGTGGTCGGCATCCTGGTCGACGACGCCATCGTCGAGGTCGAGAACATCGAGCGGCATATCCAGATGGGCAAGCCCGCCTATGACGCGGCGATGGAGGCGGCGGACGAGATCGGGCTGGCGGTGATTGCCACCACCTTCACGCTGATCGCGGTCTTCCTGCCCACCGCTTTCATGAGCGGGATCGTCGGCATCATCTTCAAGCAGTTCGGGATCACGGCATCCGTCGCGGTCTTCTGTTCGCTGCTGGTGGCGCGGCTGCTGACGCCGATGATGGCGGCCTATCTGATGAAGACCAAGGCCCATGCGCAGGCCGAGGACGGCTGGCTGATGCGGAGCTACATCGCGACGATCAAGGGAGCGCTGCGGCACCGCTGGATTCCGGTGATGGGGGTGATCGCCTTCCTCGGGCTGACCTATATTCTCGTCACCCACCTCTCGACCGGGTTCTTCCCGGCGCAGGATGACAGCCAGACCCGGATCAGCGTCACCCTGCCGCCCGGATCTACCATCTCGGAAACCGACGCCATCGCCCGCCGGGCCAGCGAAGCCGCGCTGGGGGTGGAGCATGTCACGGGGGTGTTCCAGGCCACGGGCAGTGCGTCCACCGGCGGCGGGCCGGGCGGGGGTGGGGTCAGCTCCTCGGTCACATCGGCGACCATCGTCATCAGCCTGACCAACATCGACGACCGCGATGTCAGCCAGACCGGGATCGAGGGCAACATCCGCGGCGCCGTGGCTGGTATTCCAGGGGCCAGGATCGAAGTGGGGTCGGGCCAGAGCGGAACCGAGCTGCAGGTGACGCTGGCGGGTGACAGTTCCGCGACGCTGGAACAGGCGGCGGCGGCGCTGGAGGCGGAAATTCGGGAAAGGATCAGCGGGATCGGGGCCGTCACCTCGTCCGCCGCTCTGCAATCGCCCGAGATCGTCATCACCCCCGATCTGGCGCGGGCGGCGTCCTATGGCGTGACCTCGCAAGCCATCGCCGACACGATCCGGGTGGCGACGGCGGGGGCCTACGACTCGGCGCTGTCGAAGCTGAACCTAGACACAAGGCAGATCGCGATCCGGGTGACGCTGGAGTCTTCCGTGCGCGCGTCCATCGACAAGATCCGGGCGATCCCGGTACCGGCGACCGACGGAACGGTGACGCTGGGGGCGATTGCCGACATCAAGATGGGTTCGGCGCCGTCAAAGATCAGCCGGCTGGACCGCAAGCGCAACGTGACGATTTCCATCGAGCTGAACGGGCGCAACCTGTCGGACGTGAATGCCGAAGTGCAGGCGCTGGCCTCCTACCAGAACCTGCCCTCCGGAGTGGACTTCGTCGATCAGGGCGACCTGAAGCGGCAGGCGGAGCTGTTCACCAGCTTTGCCTCGGCGATGGCCATCGGCATCTTCTGCGTCTACGCAGTGCTGGTCCTGCTGTTCCACGATTTCCTGCAGCCGATCACCATCCTGGCGGCGCTGCCCCTGGCGCTTGGCGGGGCGCTGTTCCCGCTGGTGGTGACGGGAACCAGTTTCTCGATGCCCTCGGTGATCGGGCTGTTGCTGCTTATGGGGATCGTCACCAAGAACTCGATCCTGCTGGTGGACTATGTGATCGAGGCGCGGCGCAAGGGCATGGCCCGGTTCGAGGCGCTGGTCGACGCCTGCCACAAGCGGGCAAGGCCCATCGTGATGACGACCATCGCCATGTCGGCCGGCATGGCGCCCGCCGCGCTGAGCCTGGTCGAGGGCGACCCGTCCTTCCGGCAGCCGATGGCGACGGTGGTGATCGGCGGGCTGATCACCTCGACCTTCCTGAGCCTTCTGGTGATCCCGGTGATCTACAGCTTTGTCGACGGGTTCGAAGGGCTGGTTCGGCGGTTCTTCGGCTGGATCGGCGGGACGTCGGCGCAGCACCCGGCCGATCCAGACCAGACGGGGGCCGCCGGAAGATAGCGATCCCCGGGTATCCCTTGGCAAGACGGGTGGTGTTGGCCCGGTCAGGAGCGCAAGCTGCCGCCGGTTGCCTTTGTCACCTTCTCCACGATCTTCGCGCTGACGGCTTCGATCTCGGCTTCCGTGAGCGTCTTGTCCTGCGGTTGCAGCCGGACGGTCAGGGCGATGCTCTTCTTGCCCGGCCCCATCTGCGCCTCGGCCTTGTCGCCGGTGAACTGGTCGAAGACGCGGACGGTCTCGATCAGGGCCTTGTCGGCGCCTTGCGCGGCGTTGACGGCGGTCAGCGCCTCGACGCGGGCATCCACGACAAAGGCGAAGTCACGGTCCACGGCCTGAAGGTCGCTGATGGCGAGGGCCGGGCGGGTGGGGGTCTTGACCTTCGGTGCGGGCACGTTGGCAACAAGCACGGTGAAGGCGACGGCGGGGCCCTTTACGTCCATGGCGTGCAGGATGCGCGGGTGGACCTCGCCGAAGCTGGCCATGGTGTTGGGGCCAAGCCCGATTGCGCCAGAGCGGCCGGGATGCCACCAACCTGCCACCTTGCGGCTGATCTGCGCGCGGGCGGGGGCGCCAAGCGCGGCGAGGACGGCCTCGGCATCGGCCTTGGCGTCGAAGACGTCGATCATCCGGCGGCTGCCATGCGGGTCACGGGCGGCTGCCGCGCCGACGAGGAGGCCGGTCGCCTGCAGGTGCTGGTCGCCCGGTTCTCCACCACTGAAGGCGGGGCCGACCTCGAACAGGGCCAGGTCCATGAAGCCGCGGGCCTGGTTGCGCGCGGCGGCGGCGAGGAGGCCGGGGAGGAGGTCGGGGCGGAGATGCGTCATCTCGGACGAGATGGGGTTTTCCACCCGCACCGCCTCGGTCCCGCCGCCGAAGAGGGCTGCGGATTTCGCGTCGATGAAGCTGTAGGTGACGCATTCGTTGTAGCCGAGCGCCGCGATGGTCCGGCGGGCGCTGCGTTCGCGGACTTGCAGCGGCGTCAGGATCGGGCGCGGGACGCCGGGTTGGGTGCGGGCCATCGGCGCGCCTTGCAGCCTGGTCAGGCTGGCGATGCGGGCGACTTCCTCGATCAGGTCGGCGTCACCCAGGATGTCGGGGCGCCAGGTCGGCGGGGTCACGTCATTGCCGCTCAGGGTGAAGCCGAGCGCCTGAAGCGTGGCGCGCTGGGTGGCTTCGGGGATCTCCATCCCCACCAGGCTGACCACGCGGGCCGGGTCCAGCCGGTAGCTGCGGGTCGGGTCGATGGGCGTGCCGTCCTGCGCGACCTCGGACGCCTCGCCGCCGCAGAGGTCGAGGATCATCCGGGTGGCGAGTTCGAGGCCGGGGAGCGTGAAGGCCGGGTCCACGCCGCGTTCAAAGCGGTAGCGGGCGTCGGAGTTGATCTTCAGCGCGCGGCCCGTCGCGGCGACGGTGATCGGATCCCAGAAGGCTGACTCAAGGAAGACGTCGGTCGTCTCCGGTGTGCAGCCGGAAGCCTCGCCGCCCATGATCCCGGCCAGCGATTCCGGGCCGTGGTCGTCGGCGATGACCATCTGGCTGGGGTTCAGCGTGTAGGTCTTGCCGTCAAGCGCCGTGAGCGTCTCGCCCTCGCGGGCGGGGCGGATGGTGAGGTCGCCCTTGACCTTTGCGGCGTCGAAGACGTGCAGGGGGCGGTTCAGGCCGAAGGTGAAGTAGTTGGTGATATCGACAAGCGCCGAGATGGGCCGCAGGCCGATGGCCTTGAGGCGGGCCTGCATCCAGTCGGGCGAGGGGCCGTTCCTGACGCCACGGATCAGGCGGCCGGTGAAATGCGGGCAGCCTTTCGCTTTCAGCGCGGGGTCGATGTGGATGCCGATCGGCGAGGGGAAGCTGCCCTTGACCGGCGCTGCCTCGACAGGTTTCAGCTTGCCCATGCCGCGCGCCGCCAGGTCGCGGGCGATGCCGTGGATGCCGAGCGCATCGGGGCGGTTCGGGGTGACCTTGATCTCGACGACCGGGTCGGCCAAGCCCTTCCAGTCGATGTAGCGCACGCCCATCGGCGCGTCGGCGGGCAGTTCGATGATGCCGTCGTGGTTGTCCGACAGCATGAGTTCGCGTTCCGAGCAGAGCATCCCGTTCGAATCGACGCCGCGGATGTTTCCGGGCTTCAGGTCGACACCGGTGCCGGGGACATGGGTGCCGGGGGGCGCGAAGACGCCGACCAGGCCGGTCTTCGCATTCGGTGCGCCGCAGACGACCTGGACCTCCTCGGTGCGACCGCCGGGGCCGTCGGGCCAGGTCTCCACCCGGCAGACGCGGAGGCGGTCGGCGTTGGGGTGCTGGACGGCCTCGATGACGCGGCAGATGCGGAAGGGGCCGAGCTGTGCCGTGGGGTCCTCGATGCCCTCGACTTCCAGGCCAAGGTCGGTCAGCGCCTCGGCAAGGACGTCGACTGTGGCCTCGGTGTCGAGGTGATCTTTCAGCCAGGCAAGGGTGAACTTCATCGGCGGGCTCCCAGAGTTGCGGCCCGGATTAGCGGAAAGCGGCGGCAAGGGGAAGCGTCAGGACGTGACCCAGCCATAGGCATTGAAGAGGCCGAAGAGGACCGGCTGGTGGATCAGGTAGATGATCAGCGAGTGGCGGCCGGGGAAGGTGAGGGTGCGAATAAGCGGTGAGGGGGCGGTGCCGCGCCACTGGTCGATGTGGATGGCCTTGGCGGTGGCAAGGCCGACAAGAGCGGGGGCGGCCCAGGGGATCAGGGGTGTATAGTCGCCCATCATCGGGCGGCTCTGGGCGAGGCCGGTCCAGACCAGCCAGAGCGGGTCGAACGCTTCGAGCCGAGGCCCCCAGGCGGCGGCGAAGATGAGGAGCGCCAGCGCGAGGGTGAGGGGCCAGGGGAGCCGCAGCGCGATCAGGCCGAGGAGCGCGGTCGCGGCCATGGCATGCAGGATGCCGAACCAGATTGGGCCGCCGGGGACCAGCCAGATGCTCGCGGTCGTGATGAGGGCGGCGGCGGCGGCGATCATCAGCCAGCGTTTCCAGAAGGCGGGCCAGCGGATCCCGCGGCCGTGGGCGAGCCAGAGGCCGATGCCGGAGAGGAACAGGAAGCTGCCGGCGATGGCCCGGGCGAAGTAGTACCAGAAGGGCTGGGACATCGTGCCGGGGTCGATGTGGCCGAAGAGGGCGAGGTCGAAGGTGAAGTGGAAGATCACCATGCAGACCACGGCCAGGGTCCGGGCGATGTCGAGGGAGGTGAGGCGGGTCTGGGCGGTCATGGGGGGAGAGTGGCGTGGTTTGGCGGGGGTGGCAAGCTGGGCAAGTGTCCACGGTGGACAGCGGGATTGGATCAACTGAAATCAATGTGTTGCGCGTGGCCGTTAGGGATTGGGCAAGGATCATGCCCGGGCGTACCCTTACTCCGAACGGGAGATAGTGCCCGGGAAGGCCCGGATTTCGAAGGTTCGGCGGGTGGGGGCGGTTTTCATATTGAGCGCTGACGCGCAAGCCTTTGTCTCGCCTCTGGCGCAAGCGCCAACCGGCTCGGGCGAAGGGCCTCCGGCGGGGATACTTGGTGCCAGGTGAAAGGGTTGGTTGGTCTTTTGGGGTGATGTCCCTGTCGTGGGGCGCTTCTCTGCGCCCGCAGACGTTGAGCGCAGTTGCGTCAGATATCCGGTTTGCGCGGCGGGGGGGGGGGGGGGGGGGCCCCCCACCCCCCCCACCCCAAAAGGGGGGGGGGGCCCCCCCCCCCCCACCCCCAAACCCCCCCCCAAAAAAGGCAACACAGC
>NZ_JAEULP010000036.1 GCF_016792905.1 Tabrizicola sp. | reverse complement strand
TGCCGGTCTGGATCGCCAACTTCATCCTGATGGACTATGGCACCGGGGCGATCTTCGGCTGCCCGGCGCATGACCAGCGGGATTTCGACTTCGCCACCAAGTACCGGCTGCCGATCAAGTCGGTCTATGTCGCCGAGGGCGGCGCAGATGCGAGGCTGGACGAGGCCTTCCTGCCGATGAAGTCGGAAAAGGTCCGCTATGTGCGGCGCTTTGCGGGCGCCGAAGTGCAGACGGGCGACGAGGGTGTGGCGGCAGCCATCGCCCATGCCGAGGCGCAGGGCTACGGCAAGGGCGTCACCAAGTACCGGCTGCGCGACTGGGGCGTCAGCCGCCAGCGCTATTGGGGCTGTCCGATCCCGGTGATCCATTGCGCGGACTGCGGGGTGGTGCCCGAAGACAAGAAGAACCTGCCCATCGAGCTGCCCTATGACGTCAGCTTCGACGTGCCGGGCAATCCGCTGGACCGCCATCCGACCTGGCGCGACTGCACCTGTCCGAAATGCGGCGCCAAGGCCCGGCGCGAGACGGACACGATGGATACTTTCGTCGATTCAAGCTGGTACTACGCCCGCTTCACCGCCCCCCGCGCGACGACGCCGACGGTGATGGAGGACGCGGATTACTGGATGAACGTCGACCAATACATCGGCGGGGTCGAGCATGCGATTCTGCATCTCCTCTATTCCCGGTTCTTCGCCCGGGCGATGCAGAAGGCCGGCCACCTGCCGCAGAAGGCCATCGAGCCGTTCAATGCCCTTTTCACGCAAGGCATGGTGACGCACGAGATCTACCAGACCCGCGACGCGCAGGGCCGTCCGGTCTATCACCTGCCCGAGGACGTGACCGTTTTCAACGTGGCGGACCGCAGGATCGTCGTGCCGGGCAACGTGCCGCCGCCCGTGGACATGATCGACGATGTCGACGCCTGGATTCGCGCATTGAGCGACGAGGGGCTGCTGGTCGAAGTGATCCCTTCGGCCAAGATGTCGAAATCGAAGAAGAATGTCGTCGATCCGATGAACATCATCGCGGCCTTCGGGGCCGATACCGCCCGCTGGTTCGTGATGTCGGATTCGCCGCCGGAGCGGGACGTGGAATGGACCTCCTCGGGGGCCGAGGCGGCGCACAAGCATCTGTCGCGGGTGTGGTCCCTGTGTTCCCGGATTGGCGAGATGCCCGCGGATCACAAGGGCGAGGGCGACATCGACCTGGCCAAGGCCACCGCGAAGGCGATCGACGAGGTGACGAAGGGGATCGAGGGCTTTGCCTTCAACAAGGCCATTGCCTCGCTTTATGGGTTCACCAACACCATCGCCAAGGCCAATGCCTCGACGCCCGTGATGAAGGAAGCGATCCGCACGCTGGCCAAGCTGATGTCGCCGATGACCCCGCATATCGCCGAATCCATCTGGTCCTATCAGGGCGGCGCGGGGCTGTGTGCTCAGGCGGCGTGGCCCAGGGCGGACCCGGCGCTGCTGGTCGACGACACCGTGACCCTGCCGATCCAGATCAACGGCAAGCGGCGGGCGGAAATCAGCGTGCCGAAGGATATGCCCGGCTCGGAGGTTGAAAAGCTGGCTCTGGCGGATGAGGATGTGATCAAGTTTCTTGCCGGGCAGCCGGTGAAGAAGATCATCGTCGTGCCGGGCCGCATCATCAATGTCGTCGTCTGATCGTACAGACCCCCTCCCCAGCCCTCCCCCTTCCGGGGAGAGGGAACCTGTTGCCCGTATCGGCAATCGAGGCGCCCGAGGAGTGTCGCCCACCTCTTCCCTCGGTGGAGAGGGGAACCTGTCCCGCCGCTTCGTCCTCCTCGTCCCCCTCGCGCTTGCCGCCTGCGGGTTTACCCCGGCCTATGGCCCCGGAGGCGGCGCCAGCAAGCTGACCGGGACGGTTTGGGTGCAGGATCCGACCGACAAGAACGCCTTCGACCTGGTGGAACGGCTGGAGGAGCGACTGGGCCGACCGGAGGCGATCCGGTATGACCTGTCCTACACCATCACCACCGAAGCGGTGGGCGTGGGGATCACGACCGACAACAAGATCACCCGCTACAACCTGAAGGGCGTGGTCGATTACGCCCTGACCGAGCGGGAGACGGGCGCGCAGGTCACGGGCGGGCGGGTGCAGAGCTTCACGGCCTATTCCGCCACGGGATCGACCGTCGCGGGGCTGGCCGCCGAGGAAGACGCGGCCTATCGCCTGATGCGCATCCTGGCCGACCAGATCGTCGCCCGGCTGATCGCTGCCGCTGCCAGCCTGCCATGATCCTGAAAGGGGTCGAGGCCGCCCGCTATTGCGCGAAACCCGATCCGGGCCGCGCGGGCCTCTTGATCTTCGGCGCCGATGCGATGCGGGTGGCGCTGAAGCGGCAGGAGGCGATTGCCGCGCTGATCGGGCCAGAGGGCGAGGCCGAGATGCGCCTGACGCGGATGTCCGGCGGCGACCTGCGCAAGGACGGCAGCCTGCTGCTGGACGCGATCAAGGCGGTGGGGTTCTTTCCCGGGCCGCGCGTGGCCTTTGTCGAGGAGGCGACGGACGGGCTGGCGGAGACCGTTGCCATTGCCTTGGCGGAATGGAAGCCGGGCGATGCGGCGATCGTGGTGACGGCAGGCGGGCTGACGGGCAAGTCGGCGCTGAAGGTGCTGTTCGACAAGCATCCCAAGGCCGTCAGCATCGGCCTGTACGACGAACCACCCGGCCGGGAAGAGATCGAGGATGCGCTGAAGAAGGCAGGTCTTGCGAACATCGACCGCGAGGCGATGACCGATCTGACAACCCTTGCGCGCGCTCTCGACCCCGGTGATTTCCGCCAGACGCTGGAGAAGATCGCGCTCTACAAATATGGCGATGCCGCACCCCTGACGCCCGCCGACGTGGCGGCGATGGCGCCGGCGACGATCGAGGCCGAGGTCGATGACCTGATCGACGCGGTGGCCGAGGCGCGGAGTGCCCAGATTGGCCCCTTGTTCCGGCGGCTGGAGGGGCAGGGGACACTGCCGGTGACGATCTGCATCCAGGCGCTGCGGCATTTCCGCGTGTTGCACGCGGCGGCGACCGATCCGGCCGGTCCGGGGGTGGGCATCCAGAAGGCGCGGGTGAACTTCAAGCAGAAGGACGCGATGGGGCGGCAGGCCGGGCAATGGGGGGTGCGGGCGCTGGAACAGGCGCTGGCGGTGCTGTTGGAGACCGACCTGACCCTGCGGTCCGCCAGCAAGGCGCCGGGCATGGCGCTGATGGAACGCGCGCTGATCCGCATTGCGATGACGCGACGATAAGGAGACCGAAATGAGCGCCTTTACCGACCTGCACGCCAGCTGCGAAGCCCTTGGCACACGGCTGTTCACGGTGACGACCGTTGACGAGGGCGCAGGTCTCGCGCGGCGGCTCTACACCTCGCATCCCGTTGAATACCCGTTATCCGGCACGAAACCGCTGGAAAGGGACGGCTGGTATGATGCCACCATCGCCGGGCGGCAGACCTTTGTGGCGAACACTCCACCCGAGTTCGCGAAGTATTTCTTCGACCACGCGCTGATCGTTTCGCTGGGGCTCGGGTCCTGCATCAACGTGCCGGTGGTGGAGGACGACAAGGTGCTGGGAACGGTGAACATCCTGGCCGAGGCCGGGCATTTCACGCGCGAGCGGCTGGCGGGTTATCAGGCCCTGGTGGCGGAGGCGACCCCGGCACTGGCCGCGGCGCTGCGCTGATGGCAAAGGAGCTGACGCCGATCGAGGCCTTCCTTGCCCCGCTGGCCCGGCTGGCGCGGAAGCATCGCGATATCGAGGGGCTGGTGTTCTGGGGCGGGGAGGAGGGTTGGGGTGCGTCCCCGTCCGAGGCGCTGGAGGCGGAGGAGATCGCCTTTTACGCCGAGGGGCTCTTGATCGACGGGTTCCACATGGACTGGGCGCTGGTGGGCGAGGGCGAGGCGCCCGACCACCTGCGGCTGTGCTTCTGGCAGGACGGCCCGCCGCCGCCCGGGCTTCTGCCGGGATGGACCGCGCTTGAACACGGGCGCTGGGCGCCGGGACGCTAGACCCGCGACAGGATCAGCCCGGCCATCACCAGGCCTGCGGCGGCCAGGCGGGTCAGGGTCACTTCGCGGACCGCGACACCCAGGGCTCCGGTCGCGTCGATCACCATGGCGGCGGACATCTGGCCGAGCGTCAGCGCGGCGACCAGCGTCAGCACGCCCAGCGTCGAGACGCCCCAGACCGCGCTGAGGACATACCAGGCGCCAAGGCAGCCGCCGACCAGCGTCCAGGCCGGCACCTGCGGCAGTTTCAGGAAGGCCGCGCCCTGGCCCTGCAGGAGGGTGATGAGGAGAAGGACGAGGAAGCCCACCCCGAACGAAACGGCCGCGGCGGGGACCGGGCCGCCCAGTTCACGCGCGAGGGCGGCATTGACCGGGGCCTGCATCGCGATTGCGGTTCCACCCAGCACGACAGCCGCCACGATCCACCACATCGACGCCTCCGTTCGTTTTTCCGTATCTGATCATGGCGCGAGTCGGGCTTCAACCCTTGCCCTGCGGCGTGGATCGGTCACATTGGCCGAAAGCCCCCTGCGCAGTTTCCCATGGCCTTCACCCTTCGCCAGTTGCAGTTCTTCGTCGCCGCCGCGGAGGCGGGGTCGGTTTCCGGGGCGGCGCGGGCCTTGTCGATCAGCCAATCCTCGGTGACGGAGGCAATCCGGGGGCTGGAGGATGATCTGGGCGTCGTGCTGTTCGACCGGCAGGCGCGGGGCATCCTCATGACCCACAAGGGCAGCGCCTTCCTGCGCCACGCGCGGCAGATACTCGCGGATGTGGCCACGGCCCGGTCGGCGTTCGTCGAGGAAGCCGAAACCGCGACGGGCCGCCTTTCGCTTGGCGTGACCAGCCTCGTCGCGGGCTATGTGCTGTCGGATATCCTGGCCCGCTACCGACGTGCCTATCCCCGGATCGAGCTGAACGTGATCGAGGACAACGGTGATTACCTGCAGCACCTGCTGATCGGTGGCGAGCTTGACGTGGCGGTGCTTCTGACCTCGTCGGTCAAGGACAGGCTGGCGCTGAACGTGGAGACGCTGGTCGTGTCGCCCTACCGGCTGTGGATGCCGCTCGGGCACCCGCTGGCGCAGCAGGAATCGATCACGCTGGAGGAGCTGGCGGGCCAGCCGATCATCCAGCTGATGGTCGACGAGATCGAGGAATCGACCCGGAGCCTGACGGCCGCCCTACCGGTCAAGCCGCAGATCACCTTCCGCACCCGCAGCGTCGAGGCGGTGCGCAGCCTGGTCGCCACGGGGGCGGGGCTCGCGATCCTGCCAAGCCTTGTCTACCGGCCCTGGTCGCTGGAAGGGGACCGGATCGAGATCCGCGATGTCTCGGGAGACCTGCCGTCGGTGCAGGTCGGGCTTGCCTGGCGCAAGGGCGCGCCGATGACTGCCCCGGCGAGCAATTTCATCCGGTCGGCGCAAAGCACCACGGCGGTGCGGCCCAGCTAGGCAACCGGCTGCAGGGATACCCCGGCAATGCGGGCCAGGTGCCCCATCCGGCGCCGGAATTCCGGCAGGAAGCCGTGCGCCTGCGAGAAGGTCCAGGCGTTGCGGCTGCACCGGGTGATCGCCCCGGGGTCGTGCGCCACGTCGGCGATGCGGTCGGCCAGTGCAAGAACATTGCCCAGCGGTGCGCCCCATCCGGCTTGCGCCTCGCCGTTCAGACGTTGCCACATCCGGTTGTCGTAGCTGGCCACGGCAACGCCGCAGCCCATCGCCTCGACATAGGTGCAGGAAGGATCGGACTGCCGATGACATCCGAGGAAGATATCGGCGTTCTGGCGGGTGAAGGGAACGAGTTCCGCCTCGAAATCCACGACGCCCCGCAGCCGCACGCGCTCTGGAACGGGCAGGCTGCGAATGCTCGCGGCAATCTCGGCCTCCAGCGACCCGGTGCCGAAGATGTCCAGCGTGAAATCGACGCCGCGTTCGATCAGGCGGCGGGCGACCGGCAGCAAGTCCTGCGCGCCCTTCATGGTTTCCAGTCGCCCGGAATAGACCAGCCGCAGCGGCCCGCCCGCCGCGCGCAAGGTCTCGCGCGCGCGCATCTCGGCTTCGGTCGCGAAGAGGTCGGGCGTCATGCGCCCATCGAGATACAGAAGGCTGTCGCGGCACATCGGGCCGTAAAGATCGTGCGCCGGATAGCCGTTCGATTGCAGTCCCTGCGCCGCGCGGAAGGCCCGGCGCCGGCGCCGTTCCTGCTGCATCAGCCAGACCCGCCCCTTCAAGCGGCTGACCGGCCCGCGGTTTCGGTCGAGGTTCAGAATCTGGCGGCGGGTTTCGTCGGTATATTCAATGACGTAGACAACCTTCTGCCCCGGCGTCAGCAGATCGGTCAGGCCAAGGCAGCGGAAATCGTCGGCCCCGGCATAGATCAGGTCATGGCCCGACAGGTGCCGGGCCGCGACCGGCTCGTCAGGCTCAAGCAGCATCAGGTCGAAAGGCAGGTCGTCGGCATCGTAGTCGCGCCCGAACGGGATGGCGGCGGCACCGCGTCGCAGGAGGCAGGTGATCCGGCTGGGCCAATGCGCCTGCTGCACGCGCATCCCCTCGACGAATTTCACGTCCAGCCAGACACGGCCCTCGGTCTCGATCACCGGAGCCGGAGCAATCATCAGCATGCGCGCCATCACGTCCTGTCCTGTTCGCTGCGGGATATCCGGTGTGAAACCCCGGAGCAAGTATCGCAGAGTCGTTGCCCCGCCACAGCCTATCGTCATTCCATCGGAAAAACCGATAGCTAGCTTCAGAATTTTGTTATTGCGAAAGTTCGGCGACCTCCTACGCTTTTGCCCAAGTCCGGGGAACGGACCGTCCGCGATACCGCCAGAGACAAAACCAACGGGAGTCTGCCATGAACCGTCTCAAACTTCTGGGAACCACGACGCTTGCGCTTCTGACCGGCCTGACCCCCGCGATGGCCCAGGTTACGGCCCTTGGCGAACCGGAAGGCCAGCTGACCATCGTCGCCTGGCCCGGCTATGTCGAGCGGGGCGAGACCGACAAGGCTTTCGACTGGGTGACGAAGTTCGAAGCCTCTTCGGGCTGCAAGGTCAATGTGAAGACGGCGAACACCTCGGACGAGATGGTCGCTCTGATGAACGAGGGCGGGTTCGACCTTGTCACCGCCTCGGGCGATGCCTCGTTGCGGCTGGTCGCGGGCGACCGGGTGCAGCCGATCAACACCGACCTGATCCCGTCCTGGAAGAACGTGGACGAGCGGTTGCAGAATGCCGCCTGGCACACGGTCGACGGGGTGCATTACGGCGTGCCCTACATGTGGGGACCGAACGTGCTGATGTACAACACGGATGTCTTCAAGGAAGCGCCGAAATCCTGGTCGGTGGTGTTCGAGGAACAGAACCTGCCCGACGGCAAGTCGAACAAGGGCCGGGTGCAGGCCTATGACGGGCCGATCCACATCGCCGACGCGGCGCAATACCTGATGGCGCACAAGCCGGAACTCAAGATCACCTCGCCCTACGAGCTGAACGAGGAGCAGTACAAGGCCGCGCTGGACCTGCTGCGCGGCCAGCGCGAGCTGGTCAGCCGCTACTGGCACGACGCCTTCATCCAGATGGACGACTTCAAGAACGAGGGCGTCGTCGCGTCCGGTTCCTGGCCGTTCCAGGTGAACCTCTTGAAGTCGGAAGGCCTGCCGATCGCCTCGACGATCCCGGAGGAAGGCGCGACGGGCTGGGCCGACACCACGATGATGCATGTCGATGCCAAGAACCCGACCTGCGCCTATCTGTGGATGGAGCACACGCTGTCGTCGAACCTGCAATCCGACCTGGCGGTCTGGTTCGGGGCCAACCCGTCGGTTCCGGCGGCCTGCACCGACGGGTCGGGCATGTCGACCAAGGAAAGCTGCACCGCGAACGGGATGGATGATTTCGACAAGATCCGGTTCTGGACCACCCCGGTGTCGAACTGCTCGCAGGGCGAAGGGGCCTGCGTGCCCTATTACCGCTGGGTCAGCGACTATATCGGCGTGATCGGCGGGCGGTAGTCCGGTTCCTGCCCCCGTCCCTGACCGGGCGGGGGCGATTGTAGGGTGGGTGAAACCCACCGCCGCGAAACGGTGGGTTTCACCCACCCTACGGATGTCCCATGACCGCAGCTGTCGAATTTTCCAATGTTTCCCGTCATTTCGGCAATGTGAAGGCCGTCGATGGCGTCGACCTGACCATCGCCGAGGGATCGTTCTTCGCCATGCTCGGGCCGTCGGGGTCGGGCAAGACCACCTGCCTGCGGCTGATCTCGGGGTTCGAGAAACCCACCGGCGGCGCGATCCGCATCTTCGGCGAGGACGTGTCGAACACGCCCCCGCATCTGCGCAACGTGAATACGGTGTTCCAGGACTATGCGCTGTTCCCGCATATGAACGTGCGCGACAACGTGGCCTATGGGCTGATGGTCAAGGGCATGGGCCGCAGCCAGCGCCGCGCCAAGGCTGACGAAATGCTGGCCTTGGTGAAGCTTGGTGCCTACGGCGACCGCAAGCCCGCGCAATTGTCGGGCGGTCAGCGGCAGCGGGTGGCGCTGGCCCGGGCCTTGGTGAATGAGCCCCGGGTGCTGCTCTTGGACGAACCGCTGGGGGCGCTGGACCTGAAGCTGCGCGAGGCGATGCAGGACGAGCTGAAGGCCTTGCAGAAACGGCTGGGCCTGACCTTCGTCTTCGTCACCCACGACCAGCACGAGGCGCTGTCGATGGCCGACAGCCTGGCGGTGTTCAACGAAGGCCGGATCGCCCAGATCGGCAGCCCGCAGGACATCTACGACCGTCCGGCGACCCGCTTCGTCGCGGATTTCGTCGGGTCGTCGAACGTGCTGCCCCCCGACCTGACCCGCGCGCTGGGCGGTCCGGCGGAATGGGCGAGCCTGCGGCCCGAGGCGACGCGGCTTGCGGCCAGTGGCCCGGTCTCCGGCAGGGTCACGGCGCTGCGCTATCTGGGATCCGGGACAAGAGTGGTGATCGAGGCGCAGGGCACCGAGATTGCCGCCCTTGTCCCCGCAGGCCAGCCGGTGCCTGCCGAGGGGACGACGACTGCCATCGCCTTCGACCAGGGCGCGCTGCACCTGATGGGCGCGGCATGAGCGCCCCCGCGATCCTGCCCGCGCGCGGGTTCGCCGACCGAATGACCGCTACCTTCTGGCGGCATCCGAGGGTGCTGCTGGCGATCCTTCTTACCCCGCCGCTTCTGTGGCTGGGGGTGGTCTACCTCGGCTCGCTGGTCGCTCTGCTCTGGCAAAGCTTCTACTCGATCGACGAATTCTCCGGCGTGGTGAAGCAGGAATTCACCCTCAAGACCTATGCCGAGCTGCTGCGCCCGTCGAACTTCGACATCCTGGTCCGCACGGTGATCATGGCGGCGGTCGTGACGCTGGCTTGCGCCGCGCTGGCCTTCCCCATCGCCTATTATGCGGCCCGCTATGCCAAGGGGCACTGGAAGGCCGCCTTCTACCTGGGCGTCATGCTGCCCCTGTGGTCGAGCTACCTGGTCAAGGTCTATGCCTGGAAGCTGATCCTGGCCAAGGAGGGCATCATCGGCTGGGCGGCGGAACGCACCCATAGCTCGTGGATCATCGACGGGCTGCTGTCGATCCCCGGGCTGGAGGGGTCTTCGCTATCGACCTCGCCGCTGGGGACCTTCGCGGTCTTCGTCTACATCTGGCTGCCCTATATGATCCTGCCGATGCAGGCCGCCTTGGAGCGGGTGCCGAATTCCATGCTGGAGGCTTCGGCGGATCTTGGGGCGACGCGGGGCCAGACCTTCCGCACCGTGATCCTGCCCCTGGCGCTGCCGGGGGTGATCGCCGGGTCGATCTTCACCTTCTCGCTGACGCTGGGCGACTACATCATTCCGCAGATCATCGGCAATTCCGCCAATTTCATCGGCATGGCGGTCTACCAGCTGCAGGGCACGGCGGGGAACATCCCCTTGGCGGCGGCCTTCGCCGTGGTGCCGATCGCGGTGATGCTGGTCTATCTTGCGATTGCGCGGCGGATGGGGGCGTTCGATGCTCTCTGATCGCTCTCCGCTTTCCCTGCGGGCGGCTGCCATCGGCGGCCTCCTCTTCCTCCACCTGCCGATCCTCCTGATCTTCCTTTACGCCTTCACCACCGAAGAGCGCAGCTTCCAGTTCCCGCCGCCCGGCCTGACGACGCGGTGGTTCGCGACCGCATGGTATGACCGCCCCGACATCTGGCCGCCGCTGTGGCTGTCCCTGCGGGTGGCCACCATCGCCACCTCCATTGCCCTCATCCTCGGCACGCTGGTCGCCGCCGCGATGACCCGGACGGCCTTCTTCGGGCGCGACCAGATCAGCCTCCTGATCCTGCTTCCCATCGCATTGCCCGGGGTGATCACCGGCATGGCGCTGCGCTCGGCCTTCGGGATCATGGACGTGCCCTTCAGCGTCTGGACCATCGTCCTGGGCCACGCGACCTTCTGCATCGTCATCGTCTACAACAACGCCGTCGCCCGCCTGCGCCGATTGTCCGGGGGCATCATGGAGGCGAGTGCCGACCTTGGCGCCAATGCGTTCCAGACCTTCCGCCACGTCCTCCTCCCCAACATGGGCTCGGCCCTTCTGGCCGGAGGGATGCTGGCCTTCGCGCTGTCGTTCGACGAGGTGATCGTCACCATCTTCACCGCCGGATCGGGCGCCGAGGCCAAGACCCTGCCGATCTGGATGCTGGACGAGTTGATCCGCCCCCGCCAGCGGCCGGTGACGAACGTCGTCGCCATCGTGGTCTTCGCGGCCACCTTCTTCCCCATCCTTGCAGCCTACTACCTGACTCGCGGCGGCTCCGAAACCGCCGGAATGGGCAAATAGGGACCAAACCCATGAATCAGCATGTGAAAATCGACACCGCGCTTCTGATCGGCTCTGCCTTCGAGGCAGGGCAGGAGGCCAAGGAATCCGTCCTGAACCCGCGCACAGGTGCCTTGATCCTGGAGGTGCCCGAAGCCTCGACCGCGCAGGTCGACCGGGCCGTGGCCGCGGCGCGCAAGGCCTTTGACGGCTGGTCGCGGACGACGCCCGCCGAACGGTCGGCAGCGCTTCTGACCATCGCCGACCGGATCGAGGCCGAGGCCGATGCCTTCGCGGCGCTGGAGGCGCTGAACTGCGGCAAGCCGATCAACGCGGCCCGGAATGACGAAATCCCGGCCATCGTCGACTGTTTCCGCTACTTCGCCGGGGCAGTGCGCTGCATGACCGGCACGGTGGCGGGGGAGTATCTCTCGGGCCACACCTCGATGATCCGCCGCGATCCGGTGGGGGTGGTGGCCTCGATCGCCCCCTGGAACTACCCGCTGATGATGATGGCCTGGAAACTTGGCCCCGCCATTGGCGGCGGCAATACCGTGGTCTTCAAGCCCTCCGAGCAGACGCCCCTGACCGCGCTGAAGCTGGCGCATGTGCTGGCGGATGTGCTGCCGGAAGGCGTGGTCAACGTGATCGCGGGCCGGGGGCAGACGGTCGGCAACTACCTGATCAACCATCCGGGCGTCGACATGATCAGCCTGACCGGCGACGTGGCGACCGGCAAGAAGATGCTGGACGCCGCCGCCAAGACGGTGAAGCGCACGCATCTGGAACTGGGCGGCAAGGCCCCGGTGATCGTGTTTGACGATGCCGATATTTCGGAGGTGGTCGAGGGGCTGCGGGCGTTCAGCTTCTACAATGCTGGGCAGGACTGCACCGCCGCCTGCCGGGTCTATGCCGGGAAGAAGGTCTACGACAATCTGGTGGCCGACCTGACCTCTGCCGCCGCGTCCATCGTGCTGGGGGCCGAGGACGACACGACGAACGAAATCGGCCCGTTGATCAGCCAGCGCCAGCGCGACCGGGTGGCGAGCTTCGTCAACCGCGCGCGCGAGCTGAACCATGTGCAGGTGACGACAGGCGGCGAGGCGATGGAGCAGGGCTTCTACTACCGCCCGACCGTGGTGGCCGGGGCGAAGCAGGACGACGAGATTGTGAGGCGGGAGGTCTTCGGGCCGGTGGTGTCGGTCACGCCATTCTCGGATGTGGACGACGCGGTCACCTGGGCCAACGACAGCGACTACGGGCTGGCGAGTTCAGTCTGGACCCGCGACGTGGGCCGGGCGATGGCCACGGCAGCGCGGCTGCGCTACGGCTGCACCTGGATCAACACCCATTTCATGCTGACCAACGAAATGCCGCACGGCGGGTTGAAGCAATCCGGCTACGGCAAGGATATGTCGGCCTATGCGCTGGAGGACTACACGGTGGTCCGGCATGTGATGGTGAAGTGGGGGTAAGGATGGATTAAAGTCTAAAGCATTGACCAAGAAGACCACGAACCAACTCTTTAGCCCAAGAAGGCTGCATACCCTCCGTGCGAAGGGTCTTGGTGAAGACTGCACGCAGATATTAGACTACTTCCTTGATCTCGTCAAAATGAGAAGGGAGTCTGTTGAATTTGGAGAGATCTCTGAAATTACAGAAAGACGGCGTGCGCGTTTCACGCTCGATTCAATTTTTCAAGCAAGCTTGACTCGCTCCATAAATCTAATCATTGGCTTCACAAGACTTCTAGGGCTTAACAACACTCACTCTCTAGCTCTGCTGGCTCGGGGTCACTTTGAAACGACCGCGCTACTTGGTTTTCTCTGTGATCAACTCATCGCTTATGAGAAGGCAAGGCTTACGTTTGAGGATCTTCATGACAAGATTGCAGCAGCAATGTTGGGCCACTCTGGATCGGATTTCCCGGATGTTCTAAAGCCTATCAACGTGATGACAATGATCGAGAAGGCGGATCGATACCTCAAGTCGATAACGGACGGTCAGTGTTCTGGGCTTATTCTTGATTCGTATGGTTGGTTGTCAAACTTTGGGCACCCAAACTCCCTCTCCAGCGTCTCGTCTTTCAGATTAGATCGAGAAAAGGGAGCATTTGTATTTGGTGACAGGAATGCACTAAAGGACAATGAGAAAGAATTTATGAACTATCTTCTTCTTTCTACTGGCATCCAGTCAACTTTTCTAAAGGGCATTGGTGAAATTGGAGCGCGGGTCGATTTCTGAATCGTTGCGCCCCAACCACTCCACCAGCATCCCCAGCGGCCTGCTGACCACCCGCCCCTTCGGCCAGACCAGCGAATAGCTGGCTTCCAGCGTCTCGAACCCCTCCACTGCCGCGACCAGTCGACCCCGCTCCGCCTCTGCCTCGAACAGGAAGGACGGCAAGAGCGCCAGGCCGAAACCCAGGGCCGCCGCCTCGGACATGTGGGCGAAGGTGTCGAACAGCATCCCCCGCAGCCTGTCGACCGGGACCTTGCGGCGGGCGAACCAGTCTTCCCAGGCGCCGGGGCGGCTTTCGAGGTGGAGGAGGGGGAAGGTAAGCAGGCGCTCGGGCGGGAGCGGGCCTTCGGGCAGAAGGGAGGGCGCCCCGGCGGGGATCACCCGTTCGCGCATCAGTTCCAGGTAGTCGACCCCCTGCCAGTCGCCGGTGCCGAAATGCACGGCGGCGTCGAAGGGTTCGCGGGCGAAGTCGAAGGAGGCAAGGCGGGTGGAGAGGTTCACCGTCACCTCGGGATGGGCGTCGGTGAAGGCCTTGAGCCGGGGCAGGAGCCAGTGGCTGCCAAAGGCAGGCAGGACGGCGAGGTTCAGCGACATCCGCGCACCGGCGGCGCGCAGTTTCAGGCTGGAGCGGGCGAGGTCCTGCAGGTAGCCCCGCGCGGTGGCGGCATAGTCGCGGCCCGCGGGGGTCAGGACCAGCGCGCGGCCGGTGCGTTCGAAGAGGGTAACGCCGATCTGGTCCTCCAGATGCCGCAGCTGGCGCGAGATGGCGGAATGGGTCAGCGACAGCTCTCCCGCCGCCAGGGTGGCCGAGCCGAGGCGTTCCACCGCTTCCAGCGCAAGAAGGGAGCTGACCGAGGGCAGGAAGCGGCGGGGGGCGATCATGTGCGGAAAGCTCACATATTGGCGACATTTTGTCGGTTCTACTGGAGTTTTCCTTCAGATACACGGGTCAAAACACCGATCGGTCTAGAGATGAAGCTTCCAGATGTCCCGTGTCGCGCTGCCCCCGGTGGCGGCCAGCCCGCTTTTGTGGGAGGGTGAGGCGTGGACCGCTGCGAGATCGTGCATGACAACTTCCTGCGCCGGGTGGCCGCGCGGGATTTCCCTGCGGGCAAGCCGCCGCAAGGGCCGCTGACGCCCGAGCTTGCGGTGCAGGCCTTCCGCGCCGCTTGCCTGACCCGGGCGCTCGACCGCCAATCCCGCGCAATGCAGCGGGCGGGGCAGGGGTTCTACACCATCGGCTCCTCCGGGCATGAAGCACTGGCGGCGGTGGCCCTGGCGCTGCGGCCGACCGACATGGCCTTCCTGCATTACCGCGATGCGGCCTTCCAGATCGCCCGCGCCGGGCAGGTTCCGGGCGAAACCCCGGCCTGGGACATGCTCCTGTCCTTTGCCTCCTCGACCGACGACCCGATTTCGGGCGGGCGGCACAAGGTGCTTGGTTCGCGCCGCCTGATGATCCCGCCGCAGACCTCGACCATTGCCTCGCATCTACCCAAGGCGGTGGGCGCGGCCTATTCCGTTGGTGCGGCCCGGCGGCACCGGCCGGAACATGCGATCCTGCCGGAGGATGCGCTGGTGATGTGCAGCTTCGGCGATGCCAGCGCCAACCACTCCACCGCGCAGGGGGCGTTCAACACGGCGCAATGGACCAGCTACCAGTCGGTCCCGCTGCCGCTGCTGTTTGTCTGCGAGGACAACGGGATCGGCATTTCCACCAAGACCCCGAAGGGCTGGATCGAGGCCACCTTCTCTGCGCGTCCCGGCCTGACCTATTTCAAGGCCGACGGCCTCGACCTTTACGACACCTACCGCGTGGCGGCGGAAGCGGCGGAGTTCGTGCGCACCCGAAAGAAACCCGCCTTCCTGCACCTGCGCACGATCCGGCTTTACGGTCATGCCGGGGCGGATGTGCCGACGACCTACCTGCCGCGCGAGGAGGTGGAGGCCGAGGAGGCGCAGGACCCGCTTCTGCATTCGGTGCGGCTCATGGATCAGGCTGGGGTGATGGAGGCCGCGCAGGCGCTGGCGGTCTACCGTGAGACCTGCGCCCGGGTGGAACGGGTGGCTGGCGATGCGGTCAAGCGGCCCCGGCTGAAGTCGGCCTCCGAAGTGATGGCCTCACTGATCCCGCCCGCGCGGGTCTGCAAGCCGACGAACGGACCGACGCCCGAGGCGCGGGAGAAGGCCTTCGGTGCCGACCTCAAGGCGATGGACGAACCGCAGATCATGTCGCGGATCATCAACTGGGCGCTGACCGACCTGATGCTGGCCCACCGCGAGATCGTGATGATGGGCGAGGATGTCGGTCGCAAGGGCGGAGTCTACGGTGTCACCCAGAAGCTGACCGCGCGGTTCGGACCGGACCGGATGATCGACACTCTGCTCGACGAACAGTCGATCCTTGGCCTTGCCATCGGCATGGCGCAGAACGGCTTCGTGCCGATGCCGGAGATCCAGTTTCTCGCCTATCTGCACAACGCTGAGGACCAGCTGCGGGGCGAGGCAGCGACGCTGCCGTTCTTCTCGAAGGGCGCCTTCACCAACCCGATGGTGCTGCGGATCGCCGGGCTTGGCTACCAGAAGGGCTTCGGCGGGCATTTCCACAATGACAACTCGGTTGCCGTGCTGCGCGACATTCCCGGCGTGATCCTTGCGGTGCCGTCGAATGGGGCCGATGCCGCGCGGATGCTGCGGGAATGCGTGCGGCTAGCGCGCGAGGAGCAGCGGCTGGTGGTGTTCCTGGAACCCATCGCGCTGTACCCGATGCGCGACCTGCATGGGGAGAAGGACGGGCTGTGGATGACCCGCTACCCCGACCCGTCCGAAAGCATCGCGCTGGGTGAAGTGGGGATCAGCGGAGACGGGGCGGACTTGGCCATCGTGACCTTCGGCAATGGCGTCTACCTGTCCCATCAGGCACTGCCGCAGATCGAGGCGGCGGGGATCAAGGCCCGGATCGTCGATACGCGCTGGCTCTCGCCCCTGCCGAAAGAGGCGCTGACGGCGGCGGTCGCTGGTTGCAAGCATATCCTGATCGTCGACGAGACCCGGCACTCCGGCGGCGTGGCCGAGGCGCTGATGGCACATTTCCATGAGGCCGCTCCGGGGGTGCCCTTGGCCCGCCTGACGGCGGAGGACAGCTTCATCGCAACCGGCCCGGCCTATGCGGCAACCATGCCGTCTGCGGCGCAGATCGTGGCGGCGGCGAAGGGGCTGGTGGCATGAAGACCGCCGTCCTGATCTGCCCGGGTCGCGGGACCTATACCAAGACCGAGCTGGGGTCCTTGGCGAAGTTCCCGGCCCCCGCGCTCTTGGCCCGCTTCGACGCAGAACGCACCCGTCTGGGGCAGGAGACGCTGAGCGCGCTGGACGGGGCGCCGAGCTATTCGGTGTCGCGGCATTCGCGCGGCGACAATGCCTCGGCGCTGATCTACGCCTGCACCCTGGGCGACGCGCTGTCGCTGGGCGGGGTGGAGGTGGTCGCCGTCACCGGCAATTCGATGGGCTGGTATTCCGCGCTCGCCTGCGCCGGGGCGGTGTCGCCGATGGACGGGTTCACCGTGGTCAACACGATGGGCACGCTGATGCAGGAGGCGCTGATCGGCGGGCAGCTGGTCTATCCGTTCATGTCCGAGGACTGGGCCGATGCGCCCGCCCGGCGCGAGGAGTTGCTGACGCTGGTCGATCAGATCGGCGACCGGCCCGGGCATGATCTGGCGCTGTCCATCGACCTTGGCGGGATGCTGGTGATCGCCGGGAACGAGGCGGGCCTGAAGGCCTTTGAAGCCGCCGTGCCGCCGGTGCAGGGCCGCTTTCCGCTGCGGCTGGGCAACCACGCGGCGTTCCATACCGCCTTGCAGGCCCCGGTCGCGGCGAAGGGACGTGCGGCCCTGCCGGAAAGCCTGTTCACCCAACCCGCGAAGCCCCTGATCGACGGGCGTGGCCAGATCTGGTGGCCGGGGGCCGCCACGACCGGCGCCTTGCGCGACTACACGCTTGGTCATCAGGTGGTGGAGCCCTATGACTTCACCGCAGCCATCCGCACGGCCGCCCGCGAGTTCGCCCCTGACTATTTCATCGTCCCCGGCCCCGGCACGACTTTGGGCGGGGCGGTGGCGCAAAGCCTGATCCGTGCCAACTGGCGCGGGATGGCCTCAAAGGCCGATTTCCAGCGGTTGCAGGCCGAAGATCCCTTCCTTATCTCGATGGCGCTGCCCGACCAGCGCCCCCTCGTTACCGGAGACCCCAAATGACCCACGCCGAAATCCTTGCCGCCGCCGGGCTGACCAAGACCGACCTGGCCGGAGGCACCCTTGCCGTCCATTCGCCCATCGACGGCGCCGAAATCGCGAAGGTGCATGAAACTCAGGCCGGGGACATGCCCGCGATCATCGCCCGCTCACAGGCCGCCTTCCGCCAGTGGCGTGACGTCCCCGCGCCGCGTCGGGGTGAACTGGTGCGGCTTCTGGGTGAAGAACTGCGGGCAGCCAAGGCGGCGCTCGGCGCGCTGGTGACGCTGGAGGTCGGCAAGATCACTTCGGAAGGCTTGGGCGAAGTGCAGGAGATGATCGACATCTGCGACTTCGCGGTCGGCCTGTCGCGCCAGCTTTACGGTCTGACCATTGCCAGCGAGCGCCCCGGGCACCGGATGGCGGAAACCTGGCATCCGCTGGGGCCGGTCGGGATCATCAGCGCCTTCAACTTCCCGGTCGCCGTCTGGTCCTGGAACGCGGCGCTGGCTTTGGTCTGCGGCAACCCGGTGATCTGGAAGCCGTCGGAAAAGACCCCTCTGACCGCGATTGCAACCCACAAGATCATGGAACGCGCGCTGGCCCGCTTCGGCGACGCGCCCGAGGGCCTGTGCCAGCTGGTCATCGGCGGCCCGGCGGTCGGGGATGCGCTGGTGTCGTCGAAAGACGTGCCGGTCCTGTCGGCCACCGGCTCGACCCGGATGGGCAGCATTGTCGGCCCGAAGGTTGCCGCGCGCTGGGGCCGCCCGATCCTGGAACTTGGCGGCAACAATGCGATGATCGTGGCACCTTCCGCCGATCTGGAAATGGCGGTTCGCGCCATTGCCTTCGGCGCGGTCGGGACGGCGGGTCAGCGCTGCACCTCGCTCCGGCGGCTGATCGTGCACCGCTCGGTCCGCGATGATCTGGTCAAGCGTCTGGCCAAGGTCTACGCCAAGCTGCCGGTGGGCGACCCCCGCAAGGCCGGAACGCTGATCGGGCCGCTGATCGACATCGGCTCGCGCGACCGGATGCTCAAGCAGCTTGAGAAGGCCAAGGCCGAGGGCGGCAAGGTGCATGGCGGGCAGGCGGTCGAGGGCGTGAAGGGCGGGGCCTATGTCACCCCCGCGCTGGTCGAGATGCCGGGACAAACGGCGACAGTCTGCGAGGAATGCTTCGCGCCGATCCTCTATGTCCTGACCTATGACACCCTCGACGAAGCGCTCACCCTGCAGAACGAGGTGCCGCAGGGCCTGTCCTCCTGCATCTTCACCCTGAACCTGCGCGAGGCGGAAACGTTCCTCTCCGCCTCCGGGTCCGACTGCGGCATCGCCAACGTCAACATCGGGCCTTCGGGCGCGGAAATCGGCGGGGCCTTTGGCGGCGAGAAGGAAACCGGCGGCGGGCGCGAAAGCGGCTCGGACGCCTGGAAGGGCTACATGCGGCGGCAGACCTCGACCGTGAACTTCTCGGCCAAGCTGCCGCTGGCGCAAGGGGTCGAATTCCCGGTCTGAGACCGGGGCTGAAAGGACCAAGGCGCGCCGGTTCCGACCGGCGCGCCTTTTCATTTTCCGGCCTGTCGGCCAGCATCGTTACAATGCCGAAGCCATCGTCATTCTGTCAGGGAAAGCCGTCAATTTTGCGGATTGGCCCGGCGGAACCGGCACCTGCAGCGGTTAGCCTTCCGCCGAAGAAGATCGCCGCGCAGGACTGCGGCTGAAGAAGGAAAGACCCATGTCGTTCAGGAAAGTGGCCGTGCTCGGCCTTGGCAAAGTCGGCCATCTGGCGGCCGAGCTTCTGGTGGAGTCGGGTTTCGACGTGACCGGCGTCGATGCCCGCGAGGTGAAGGCCCCGTTCCCGACCCGCAGCGTCGATCTGCAGGACCAGGCGGCCATCGCCGATTTGCTGAAGGGGCAAGAGGCGGTCCTCTCCTGCCTGCCGTTCCACCTGAACATCGGCGTCTCGACCGTGGCCCATGCGCTGGGCCTGCACTATTTCGACCTGACCGAAGACGTGCCCACCACCAAGCACATCCGCGAGCTGTCGAAGACCTCCAAGGGCCTGATGGCGCCGCAATGCGGCCTTGCCCCCGGTTTCGTCGGCATCGTCGGCGCGCATCTGGCGGAACAGTTTGACAAGGTCCGCTCGATCCGCCTGCGCGTGGGCGCGCTGCCGCAGAACCCGACCGGGCTTCTGGGCTATGCCTTCAACTGGTCGCCCGAAGGCGTGGTCAACGAATACCTGAACGACTGCGAGGTGATCGAGGAAGGCGTGCTGAAATCCGTCTCGGCGATGGAATGGCTGGAGACGATCTATATCGACGGCATGCAGCTTGAGGCCTTCACCACCTCGGGCGGCCTTGGCACCATGTGCGAAACCTATGCCGACCGGATCGAGAACCTGGACTACAAGACCATGCGCTATCCGGGCCATGTGAAGCTGATGAATTTCTTCTTCCACGAGCTTCTGATGCGCGAGAACCGCACCGAAGCGGGGCGGATCCTGACCAACGCCAAGCCCCCGGTCGACGAGGACGTGGTCTATGTCCATGTCGCCGCCGAAGGCTGGCAGGGCGGGCAGCTGCGCCGCAAGGAATTCGTCCGCTCCTATTACCCGATCGAGATCGGCGGCAAGCAGCGCACCGCTATTGCCTGGACGACCTCGGCCTCGGTCGTGGGCGTGATCGAGATGGTGCGCGGCGGGCACCTGCCGCAGCAGGGCTTCCTCAAGCAGGAGGCGATCCCGCTGGAGCCCTATCTGAAGACGCGGACCGGCAACTACTACAACATCGGCCACCGCAGCCGCCACGCCTGAGCGGGGGAAGGTCCCGCCGGTGCCGGGACCTAGCCTCCGATCCGTTTCAACACGCGGTCCAGCCCCTCGTCCCAGGCATGCAGGCCATCGCTGAAGGCGAGCGTCGCGAGAAGCATCTCGCTGATGCCGCCTTCGGTCACGACGCTGCGGGCGATGTCGTCCAGCGGGCGATCCTCGCGCAACAGAACCTCGGCATTGCCGCGCAGCGTCGCCGCGACCAGCGCCCGGGCGGTGTCGGGCGGCAGGCCCTGCGACTGGAACCAATGGATGACATGGGCCATCCAGCCGAAGCTTGCGCCCGAGAAGGCGCCGAAGGCCGCGGCGGCGGTAAAGGTCTTCTCGTCGGCGAAGGCATGGACCGGGCCGGTCTTCGACAGGAAGTCGCGCCAGAACCCGTCCTCGGGGCACAGGATCGACGGCCCGAAGCCATAGGCATTGGCATAGCCCGGCATCATCGTGACCGCCGCGCGGGCCGGGCCGATCACCGATTGCAGCCTTGCAAGCCCCGTCCCCGCCATCGCCGACAGGACCGGCTGGCCGGGGCGGAAAGTCAGTTGCGAAAGCTCCTCCGCCCCCGTCGCGGCGGGAAGGCAGACAAAAACGCCCTCCGCCGCGTCGACCACGGCCTGATTGCTGGCAGCCACTTCGCAGCCATGCTCCGCCGACAGCCGCGCCGCGGTCTCGGCATTCCGGGGTGACAGGACCAGCCGGTAGCCCGCCCCCTGCAGCCCCCTGACCATCAGCCCGGCCAGATGCCCGACCCCGAGGATGCCGATCACGGTCACGGCATCTCCTCCAGCACCTCGGCCATCGTGGCGGCGGTAGCGGCGATGTCGGCCTCGGTATGGGCGATGGAGGACAGCGAATGCAGCGTGGCAGAGGGGTTCATGTAGACGCCCTTGTCCATCAGCCGCAGGGCGAAGTCGCGGAACTTCAGCCGGTCGACATGGGTGCAGAAATCACGGTAGTCGGTGATCTCGGGCCGGTCGGTGAAGAAGATCTGGAACATCGAGTTCACGCCCTGCACGATCATCCCGTGCCGGTTGGAGTGCTTGGCCAGCTTGCGGATTTCGTCCGTCATCGCCTTGCCGAGGTTCTTGATCCGCCGGAACCCGGCCTGATCGTCGGCCAGCATGGTTTCCAGCATCACCTTGGTCACATGCAGCGCCAGCCGCCCGGCGTTGTGGGTGCCGAAATGCAGGACCTTGCCCCATTCGAGGCCCGCCATGATCTCGGCCCGCCCGCCGATCATCGCCATCGGCAGCCCGCCGCCAAGCGCCTTGCCATAGGTGACGATGTCCGGGGTCAGCCCATACAATTCCGCGCAGCCCCCGGCGGCCAGGCGGAAACCCGTCACCGTCTCGTCCAGATAGAACAGCGCGCCATGCTGCTGGCACAGATCCTGCATCCGGTTCAGATAGCCGGGCTTCGGAGGGATGACGCCCATGTTGGACATGACGCCTTCGGTGACGACGCATGCGGCCGTGCCCCCGTGCAGCGCCATTGCGCGCTCCAGTGCGTCAAAGTCGTTCCAGCGGACGACGATGGTGTCCTTCCAGGCCTCCTCGGGGATGCCTGACGAATCGGGAATGCGGATCGGGTCATTCGGGTGGCCCAGCAGGGTGGGCGGATAGGGGTTGGTGTTGATCAGGACCGAATCCCACCAGCCGTGATAGTGCCCCTCGAACTTGATGATCTTGCGCCGCCCGGTGTGGCCGCGCGCCAGCCGGAAGGCGGCCATTGCGGCCTCGGTTCCGGTGTTGGCGAAGCGCACCTTGTCGACATGCGGCAGAAGCGCCACCAGCATCTCGGCCACTTCGACCTCGACCTCCAGCGCGGTGGCGAAATGGGTGCCGCGCGCGGCCTCGCGGGCGATGGTCTCCACCACTTTCGGGTGGGCATGACCCAGCGGCAGCGCGCCGAAAGCCATCATCCAGTCGATGTAATCGTTGCCGTCCACGTCATACAGCCGCGCGCCTGCCCCGTGGCTCATGTAGCGCGGCGCCCCGCCAAAGGTCGCCGGGCCGCGCGAAGCGGAAGAGACCCCCTCGACCAGCACCTTTTGTCCCCGATCGAACAAGCTTTCTGATTTCGGTCCTGCCATGACGTGCCCCATTGTGATTCCGACGCCAATTGTTATTATAGGAACATCCTGTCGTCAAACGGAACAGCATGGCCCCGCTCACCGACCGCCCCCGTAGCGTGGAACCGCATCAGGAACTGGCGAGCCGCATCAAGCGCTGGCGCGAGGCGCGGGGCCTGAACCAGCAGGCCCTGGCCGACCGGGCCGGGTTCGCGCGGTCCACGCTGTCGAAGATCGAGAACGGGCTCCTGTCGCCGACCTTCGAGATCCTCTTGAAACTGGCGCAGGGCTTCGGCTGCGAATTGTCCGATCTGGTGCGGGCCGAGGCGCCGGTCCTCGTGGGTCGGATGGTGGTGGAGCGGGGCGCGCCGGGCGCGGCCATCGACAATCCCAACGCCCGGCTCTGGCCCTTGGGGGCCGAGCTGCGGGGACGACCGTTCCAGTCGATGCTGGTGGAGTTCACGCAAGACGATCTTGCCGCGTTCGGTGAGTGGAACCGGCACGACACCGACGACATGTTGCACGTCCTGTCGGGCACGCTGGTCCTGCACACCGAAGGCTACGCACCCGCCACCCTGCACCCCGGCGACACGGTGCATTTCGACGGAACCATGCCCCACGCCTGCCTGAAAGGCGGACGGGAACCCTGCCGCTGTCTTTATGTCTTCGCCGCGCGGGGCGGGGGTGCCGGTTGATCAAATAAAAACGTTTTCAACAGGAATAAAAACGTATAGCCTTCCTTCAAGCGTGAGTCTTGGGAGGGTCTGACGTTTGGCTGGATTGCGGGTTTCCGGGCTGCGAAAGTCATTCGGCGCGGTCGACGTGCTGAAGGGGATCGACCTGGAGATCCCGGACGGCGCCTTTGTCAGCTTTCTTGGCCCCTCGGGCTGCGGCAAGTCCACGCTTCTGCGCTGCATCGCCGGGCTGGAAGAGCTGACCGAAGGCCGCATCGCCCTTGGCGGGCGTGAAATCACTGATCTGCCCTCGGCCAAGCGGGACATCGCGATGGTGTTCCAGAACTACGCGCTTTATCCCCATATGACCGTGCGGAAGAACATGGCCTTCGGCCTGTCGCTGAACGGGATGCCCGCCGCCGAGATCGCCGCCCGGGTCAAGAACGCCGCCGAGATCCTGCGCATCACCGAGCTTCTGGACCGCAAGCCGCGCCAGCTGTCCGGCGGGCAGCGCCAGCGGGTCGCCATCGGCCGGGCGATCACCCGTCAGCCGCAACTGTTCCTCTTGGACGAGCCGCTGTCGAACCTTGACGCCAGCCTGCGTGTCACCATGCGGGCCGAGCTCTCCGCGCTGCATGACCGGCTGGGGGTGACGATGATCTATGTCACCCATGACCAGATCGAGGCGATGACCCTGTCCGATCTGGTGGTGGTGCTGGACAAGGGCCATGTCGCGCAGGTGGGTCGCCCGCTGGAGCTGTTCCACCGCCCGGCGAACCTGTTCGTCGCCGGGTTCATCGGCAGCCCGCAGATGAACCTTCTCCCGGCGCGGGTGGCAGGGCAGGGAGCGGACAGCATCGCGCTGGCACTGAATGGCGCATCCCTGACGGTTCCGACCGCCGGGCACCACCCGATCGACCCCAGCGGCCCCGTCACGTTGGGCATTCGCCCCGACCGGCTGGAGATTGCCGCCGATGGCCAGCTCTCCGGCACCGTGCGGCTGGCCGAACGGCTGGGGACCGAGAACCATCTACACGTCGACCTTGCGACGGGCGGGCAGGTTGTCGTCATCACCGACGGCACCCATCCGGCCCGCGCCCGCGACACCGTTCGGCTGCGCATCCCGTCCGCCGATGCGCATGTCTTCGACGCCGACGGTCGGGCACTGCCCCGCAAGCTGGACGCGGCAACCGAAGCGCTGATCACCGAAACCGAGGGGCCGACAGAACCGGCCCGACCATAGGGAGGAAGACCGATGAAGATCACCAGGCGCACGCTTCTGGCGGCGACGATCCTGGCCCTGCCCGGCGCGAGCTTCGCCGAGGATCAGGTGCTGCGCTTTGCCACCTGGAACACCGACCCGGAAAGCATCGCCATCAACCAGGCCATCGTGGACAAGTTTCAGGAAGCCAACCCCGGCGTGAAAGTGCAGATCGAGCTCTACGGCGACGGGTTTGACGACAAGCTGACCGCCGCGATGGGGGCCGGCGATGCGCCGGACCTGATGTATATGTGGAACTTCCCGGCCTACAAGGACGCGCTCCTGCCGCTGGACGACCTGATTTCCCGCGATGCGGCCGAGCTGAACCTCGATGACATCCCCGCCGGGCTGATGAACATCTCGAAGATCGAAGGCAAGACCTATGCCATGCCGATCGGCTTCACCACGCAGGTCGTCTTCTACAACAAGGACATGTTCGCCGCCGCCGGGGTGCCGGAACCGCAGGCGGGCTGGACCTGGGCCGACCTTCGCACTGACGCCGCCAAGTTCCGCAATGCCGAGACCAAGACCTACGGTTTCGCCGTCGATGCCAAGCCCGACCCGTTCGATTTCGAGCAGTTCTTCTGGTCGAACGGCACCAAGTATATCTCCGACGACGGCAAGGTGCTGGAGGGCTACATGAACAGCCCGGAGGCCGCCGAGGTGCTGGACATGTTCGCCGACATGATCAAGACCGAAGAGGCCGTGGCGCTGAACATCGGCGACGACACCCCCGGTTCGGCGCTGTTCAAGACCGGCAAGATTGCCATGTTCCAGTCGGCGATGTGGTCGAAGACCGGGATCGACGAGTCCGGCATCAACTATGGCGTCGCACCGCTGCCCGCCTTCGGTGACAAACCGGTGCATTCGGTGATCGGCGCCTCTGGCCTGTCGATCTCTGCCAACGCCAAGGACCCGGAGCTGGCCTGGAAGTTCGTCAAGTTCTTCTCCACCCCCGAGGCGGTCGAGATGCGCACGAACGACCTGCCGATCCGCACTTCCGTGGCCGAAAAGCTGGGCCTCGCGACCGACCCGATCACCAAGCCGTTCTTCGACATGCTGGCCGTGTCCAACCGCGAGACCAACGCTTTCCTGAAGAACCCGAACTGGGGCCAGATCCAGGCCAACCTGGCGCTGGCGATTGAATCGGTGATGGTCGAGCAGGGCAATGCCAAGGCCCATCTCGACGAAGCCGTTGCCGCTTCGGCTCGGTTCCTGAACTGAGGCCGCAAGGGTTCCACGGAGAGATAAGGCCAGAGCCATGTCAGACGCCCGACGGATTTCCTCCCGACGCAGGCCTTGCCTGGTGCCCTGGCTCTTCATCTCTCCGTGGATACTCGGGTTCCTGTTCTTCACCCTTGGACCAATGATCTTCTCGCTGGTCATGAGCCTGCATGACTGGCCGGTGGTGGGCGAGCGCCGCTTCGTCGGCTTCGACAACTACCGCGTGATGCTGACCCAGGACCCGAAGTTCTGGCAAAGCCTTGGCGTCACAGTGAAATTTGCCGCGATCTTCGTGCCGCTGAACATCCTGCTGTCGTTCCTTCTGGCGGTCCTTCTGAACGTCAAGGTGCGCGGCACGGCGCTCTTCCGCACCGCCTTCTACCTGCCCTCGATCATCTCGGGCGTGGCCTTGGTGATGATCTGGAAATGGATCTACTCCAAGGATTACGGCCTCTTGAACTACGGCCTGTCGCTGCTGGGCGTCGATGGCCCGAACTGGCTGGGCGACCCAAACTGGTCGATCCTTGCCATCATCATCGCCTCGCTCTGGGGGCTGGGCGGCACCATGCTGATCCTGCTGGCGGGGCTGCAATCCATCCCGAAGGAGTTGTACGAGGCCGCCCGCATCTCGGGCGTGCCCGCCTGGGCGCAGACGGTCTACATCACCATCCCGATGCTGTCGCCGATGCTCCTCTTCACCTTCATCACCTCGCTGATCTCGGCCTTCCAGCAACTGACCATCGCGCTTCTCCTCACCAAGGGCGGGCCGCTCAACTCCACGTATTTCTTCGCGATGTACATCTACGACAACGCCTTCAAGTTCCACGACATGGGCTATGCGGCGGCGATGAGCTGGGTGATGTTCCTGATCATCCTGACCCTCAGCATGATCGTCCTGAAATACTCCGCCGCCTGGGTGCATTACGAAGGCGAAGTGAAGGGGGGCGGCAATGGTTAGAACCCTCACCTATGGCGCGCTGATCTTCCTGTCGGCGTTGTTCGTTGCGCCGTTCCTCTGGACCCTGCTGACCGCGGTGAAGACCGAGGCGGAGCTTGTCACCTGGCCCCCGGTCTTCTGGCCCGAGGACTGGCGTTGGGCGAACTTCCCCGAAAGCTGGGCCAAGCAGCCCTTCGGCACCTATCTGTGGAACTCGACGACCGTCGTGGTCCTGTCGACCATCGGCCAGGTCTTCTCCTCCTCGCTGGTGGCCTTCGGCTTCGCCCGCTTCCGCTTCCCCGGCCGCGACCCGATCTTCGTCCTGCTCTTGGCGACGATGATGATCCCCTGGGACGTCAAGATGATCCCGCTCTACATGGAGTTCAATCTCCTTGGCTGGATCAACACGTTGAAGCCCTTGATCATCCCGGCCTGGTTCGGCGAGGCGTTCTTCATCTTCCTTCTCCGGCAATACATCATGACCGTGCCGATGGAGATCGACGAGGCCGCCCGGATGGATGGCGCCAATGCCTGGCAGCTCTACTGGCGCATCCACCTGCCGCTGATGGTGCCGGGTCTGGTGCTGGTCGGGACGTTCCACTTCATGAACGCCTGGAACGATTACCTGGGGCCCCTGATCTATCTGAACGACCAGACGAAATACACCTTGCCGCTGGGACTTGGCCTCTTCCAGGGGCGGCATGACGTCGACAACATTGCCATCGCCGCGATCACGGTGATCCTGTGCCTGCCGCCCCTGGTCCTGTTCTTCTTCGTCCAGCGCTACATCATGGACAACGCGCTCGGCTCCTCGGTGAAGGGCTGATCATGGCAGGCCCCACCACCCTTGGCGCGCGGGAGGCGGAGTTTTCGAAAACTCCGCATCGGAGCCTTCAAAGGCTCCGATCCGATGTCTTCGAAGACATCGGGGTCGGCGACGGGCAGCGACTGTTCGACTTCGTCCATATCCCCTTCAGCCGCTTCGGCCGGTTCCTGACCCTGTCCAACATGGACGGCGCGGTCTGGCTGCGGCTGGTGAAGGGGGGCGACCTGAAGCCGTCGCTCGGGCGGCTGTGCCGGATCATGGTCGGCAAAGGCGATGTGGTTTGGACCCTCTCGCCCGATCTCCTTACCGCGGAAACGCCACAGGGTCGGGTCGAGTTCACTATTGGCGAAGGCGAGTGCTTGCATCTGCGCGGGCGGGGCGTGCCCGTCACCTTCGCGCTGGAAGGCTCGCGCTACGACTACGCCTATCGCACCCCAATGGGCGAGCATTGCCTGGTCGCGGCCTATGAGAACACCCGCCTTCTGCCGCGTGTGGCCAAGGGGTCGGTCCATGTCACCGGCGACTGGCGGCGGGACCATGCGGACAACGTGGCAATGGTCTTCGGCGGTGATGCCGACTTCGAAGGCACCATCGACCTCTTTCCCGCCGTCCCACTCGCCCCGTCGCGCGAAACCTTTGACCAAGCCCGCGCGAGTACAGCCGCCGATTTCGCGGCTTGGCTGGCCCGCACCCCGGACGGGGGCCAACCCGAGGCCCGAACCCTTGCCGCCTGGCTCCTCTGGGCCAACACCGTCCCTGCCGCTGGCACCCTGACCCGACCCGCCGTCTTCATGTCGAAGAACCACATGATCAACATCTGGTCCTGGGACAACGCCTTCTCCGCCCTCGGCGTCGCGGCAATGGACCCCGCTCTCGCTTTCGACCAGTTCGCCGCGATCTTCGACCACCAGCACCCCTCGGGCCTGCTGCCGGACTTCGTCAATGACCGCGAGGCGAGCTTTGCCTTTTCCAAGCCCCCGGTCCACGGCTGGGCCATCCTGCGGCTGATCGAGGACCACCCCGACTGGCTGACCGAGGACCGCCGCCGCGCGCTGGTGCCCTGGCTGGAACGGCAACTGTCCTACTGGCTGACCCATGCCCGCAAGGGCGAACAAAGCCTCCCCGCCTATTTCCACGGCAACGATTCCGGCTGGGACAACGCCAGCTTCTTCGCCGAGGGCGGGCCAGTGATCTCGCCCGACCTGCCCAGCTTCCTGATCCTGAGCTGCGATTGTCTTGCCCGGCTTGACCCCGCCCGCGCTGCGCACTGGCAGGGCGAGGCCGACAAACTCACCGCCCTCCTTCTCACCCTCTGGACCGGCGAGACCTTCGGCACCCGGCTGGCCTCGAACCCCGACAGGCTGCGGACGGACGAAAGCCTGATCGGCTTCATGCCCCTCCTCCTCGGCCCCCGCCTGCCGAGCGACATCGCCGCCCGCCTGATCACCCGTCTCGGCCAAGGTTGGATCACCGCCTGGGGCCCCGCCACCGAACGCCCGCAAAGCCCGCTTTACGAACCCGACGGTTACTGGCGCGGGCCGATCTGGGCGCCGACGACGATGCTGCTCTGGGACGGTCTGCGCCGCCAGAACCGCATCGACCTTGCCGCCGACATCGCCCGGCGCTTCTGCCGGTTGTGCGAAACCTCGGGCATGGCCGAAAACTTCGACGCCCTCACCGGCGCGGGCCTGCGCGACCGGGCCTTCGCCTGGACTTCGGCGGTCTATCTGGTCTTCGCCGACTGGCTGGCCCGCGCTGCAAAACGAGAAGACCTGAAATGACCGCCTTCGCCACCAGCAACCCCGCCTTCGCGCTGGACACCCTCGTCGCGCTGGCCGCGCAGCACTTCGGCAAGACCGGCACGCTGCGCCCGCTGCCCTCCGAGCGCGACCAGAACGCGCGGCTGGTCTGCCAGGACGGCGAGTATGTCCTGAAGATCGCCAACCCGGCGGAAGACCCCGGCCAGATCGACCTGCAAAACGCGACGATGCTGCATCTTGCCCAGGTGGGGCAGGCGGGCATCCCTCGCGTGGTGCCGACGCTTTCCGGCGCCGACCGCGCGACAGTCAGCGTCAATGGCCAGCCAGCGGCGCTGCGCCTTGTCACCTGGGTCGGCGGCACGCCCCTCGCCGAAGCGCCGCGCTCACTGGCGCAGCTTTCAAACCTTGGCCGCTTCATGGGCGGCCTGACCCGGTCGATGCAGGGCTTCGGCCACCGCCATGCCTTCCGCCCGGAGTTTCCCTGGTCGCTCGACCATGTGATCCAGCTTCGCGACCACGCCGAGGACATCGCCGACCCCGCCCGCCGCGACATCGTGAAAAGGCTTTTCGACCGCTACGAAAAGCAGATCCTCCCCCGCCTTCCCGGCTTGCGCGCCTCAGTCCTGCATCAGGATGCGAATGACTGGAACGTCATCACCGACCCCGCCGACCCCAGCCGCATCGCCGGGCTGATCGACTTCGGCGACATGTGCCATGGCCGGACGGTCAACGAACTGGCGATCACGCTGGCCTATGCCCTCCTTGACACGCCCGACCTTTACGCCGCCACCCGCGCACTGGTCGGGGGTTTCGCCGGGGCCTTCCCGCTGACCGAGGACGAGGCCGATCTGGCCTTCGACCTGATGCGGATGCGGCTGGTCTGTTCGGTCTGCCTCTCCTCGCGCCAGTCGAAGCTGCACCCCGAGAACGACTACCTGCTGATCTCGCAAGCCCCCGCCTTTGCCCTGCTGGAGCGGCTTGACCAGATCGACCCCGCCTTCCTGATCGCCCTCTGCCGCAAGGCCGCCGGGTACGAGGCCATCCCCGGCGCCAGCGACATCACCGCCGACCTTGCCACCCGCGACCTGCACCCGATCCTGTCGACCGACCCCCGCCGCGCCGCCCGCATCGCCCTGCCGACCGATGGCAGCCGCCCCGACATGCCCGCCTTCTCCGACCGCGCCTTCGACGGCTGGATGCAGGCGCAACGCCCGGCCAACTTGCCGCAAGACCTCCCCTTCCTCGGCTTCGGCCTCTACGGCGAGAAGCGCTCGGTCTACACCGCCGCCCAGTTCGCCGACGCCGCCAGCGAGGAGCGCCGCACCCGCCACCTCGGCATCGACATCTTCGCCCCGGCGGGCACCGCGATCCACGCGCCGCTGGACGGCGTGGTCGAAAGCGTCACCTACAACGCCGACCCGCTGGACTATGGCCACACCCTGATCCTGCGGCACGCAACCGCACAGGGCCGCCCGTTCTTCACCCTCTACGGCCATCTCGGCGGCTCGCTGCCCGGTCTCTGCACCCCCGGACAGGCGATCAAGGCCGGAGACCTGATCGCCCATCTCGGCGACTGGCACGAGAACGGCGGCTGGGCGCCGCATCTGCATTTGCAGGTCGTCACCAGCCTCCTCACGCAAGCTGGCAACTTCTTCGGCGTAGGACATGACAGCCTCTGGGACACCTGGGCCGACATCAGCCCGGATGCGAACCTTCTCCTGCGGCTGGAGCCGGAAAGCTTCCGCCTCGACCCGGAGCCGCCGGAGGCCCTCCTCGCCCTCCGCCAGAAGGTGATCGGCCCTTCGCTCTCCGTCTCCTACCGCGAGAAGCTGAAGATCGTTCGCGGTCGCGGCGCCTGGCTGATCGACCATACCGGGCGGCGCTACCTCGATACGGTGAACAACATCACCCATGTCGGCCATTGCCACCCGCATGTGGTGGCGGCCATCGCGCGGCAGGCGGCGGAACTGAACACCAACACCCGCTACCTGCACGAGGCCATGCCGCGCCTGGCCGAACGCATCGCCGCCGCCATGCCCGGCGAGTTGCGCGTGGTCACTTTCGTCAACTCCGGCACCGAGGCGAACGAGCTGGCGCTGCGCATCGCCCGTACCGCCTTGGGCAAGAAGGATACCGTCGTCCTCGACTGGGCCTACCACGGCAATTCCGGCGGCACGGTCGAGATCAGCCCCTACAAGTTCAAGCGCAAGGGCGGCTTCCCGCAGCCGGACTTCGTGCAGATCGCCAGCTTCCCCGATCCCTACCGTGGCCCGCATCGCGGCGCGGATAGCGGCCCGGCCTACGCCGCCGACATCGACCGCTGCCTTGACGCCGTGGAGGCGCGCACCGGCACCGGCGCGGCCAGCTTCATCGCCGAATCCCTCTCGGGCGTCGGCGGTCAGGTCATCCTGCCCAAGGGCTATCTGGCCGAGGTCTACGCCCGCATCCGCGCCCGGGGCGGGATCTGCATCGCGGACGAGGTGCAATGCGGCTTCGGTCGCGTCGGCCCCGCCTTCTGGGGCTTCGCCACGCAGGGCGTGACGCCTGACATCGTCGTCCTCGGCAAGCCCATCGGCAACGGCCACCCCTTGGCCGCCGTGGTCACCACGCCGGATCTCGCGGCGAAATTCGCCAACGGGATGGAGTATTTCAACTCCTTCGGCGGCAACCCGGTGTCGATGGCGGTGGGCCATGCCGTCCTTGACGTGATCGAGGCCGAAAACCTTCCCGCCAAAGCCGTCACCACCGGCGAGGCGCTGATGCAGGGCTACCGCGACCTTGCCCGCCGCCACCCGATCATCGGCGACGTGCGCGGCATGGGCCTGTTTATCGGTGTCGAACTGGTGACCGACCGCACCGCCCGCACCCCGGCACCAGAAGCCGCCGACCACATCGTCGACCAACTTCGCCTGCGCGGCGTCCTCGCCTCGACCGACGGGCCGGACGACAACGTGCTGAAGATCAAACCGCCCATGGTCTTCGGCCCCGCCGAGGCCGCGATCCTGCTCGCCGAAACCGAAGCCGCCCTCAACACCCTACCCAACTGACCAACCCGGAGGAACCCGAATGAAATCCGCAGTCCTGTCCCTGTTCGCCGCGCTCTCGCTCGGCACCGCGCTGAACGCCGCCGACCTTGGCGGCGCGACGCTGAAGGTCGGCTCCGACACCACCTCGCCGCCGATGGAATTCGTCGACCCCGCCACTGGCGCGATCGTGGGCTTCGACGTCGATGTCGTGAATGCCATCTGCGAAAAGATCAACTGCAAGGCCGAATTCGTCACCACCGGCTGGGACGGCATCTTCACCGCCCTGCAGGAAGGCCAGTTCGACCTCGTCGCCTCGGGCGTCTCGATCACCGAGGAACGCCTGCAGGTGATGGATTTCTCCGAACCCTACATCGTCAACGGCCAGGCGATCCTGGTCCGCGCCGCCGATGCCGCGCTGACGGTCGATGATTTCAAGTCCGGCGCGCACAAGCTGTCGGCCCAGGCCAACACCACCGACGCTGCCACTGCCGAGGAAATCGCGGGCAAGGACAACGTGCAGGCCTATGACACGTTCAACGGCTCGGTCCTCGCGCTGCGCAACGGCGATGTGGACGGGGTGGTGATCAACGGCGCCAATGCCGGGGCCTATGAGGCCGAGTTCGCGGGCGAGCTGGTCGTCACCATCCGCGACCTCAAGGCCGACCCGCTGGGGCTGGTGTTCCAGAAGGGCAGCGACAAGGTGGCCGCCTTCAACGAGGGCCTCGCCGCGATCAAGGCCGATGGCACGCTGGACAAGCTGGTCGGCAAATACTGGACCGCCGAATAACCGCCACGCCTCCCGCACCGCGCCTCCCCTCCCCCTCGTGGGGAGGGGATGGGGGTGGGGGGCTCCCGCCGATACCATTTGCTTCCGAAGGACCGACCCATGCTTGACCACGCCTCCGACGACCTCCTCGCCCGCGCCCGCAGGCTGCACCTGCCCCGAGACTTCGTCTTCGGCGGCGCGACGGCCGCCTATCAGATCGAGGGGGCGTGGGATGCCGACGGCAAGGGCGAAAGCATCTGGGACCGCTTCTGCCGCAAGCCCGGCGTGATCATCGACGGCTCCTCCGGTGACGTCGCCTGCGACCATTACCACCTCTGGCAGGACGACATCCGCCTGATGCAGGAACTGGAGCTTGACGCCTACCGCTTCTCCATCGCCTGGAGCCGGGTGCAGCCAGAGGGGCAGGGCGCCATGAACCCGAAGGGCGTGGCCTTCTACGACCGGCTGATCGACGGGCTGCTGAAGGCCGGGATCACCCCCTATCTGACGCTCTACCACTGGGACCTGCCGCAGGCGCTGCAGGACAAGGGCGGCTGGTACAACCGCGACACCGCGCACCGGCTGGCCGACCATGCCGAGACGATGGCGCGCACCTTCGGCGACCGGGTGAAGCACTGGACCACGCTGAACGAACCCTGGACCTTCTGCTGGTCGGGCCATGCCTCGGGCGAAGACGCCCCCGGCCTGTTCGATGGCGTCAAAGGCGGCCTTGCGGCGAGCCACCACGCCCTTCTCGGCCACGGCCTCTCCGTCCCCCGCATCCGTGCTGCCGCTCCGGGGGCCGAGGTCGGCATCGTGCTTGACCTGAACGTGGTCGAACCCGCGACCCGCAACCCCGAGGACGTGACCGCCGCCCGCCATTTCGAACTGGCGCAGAACCGCTTCTACCTCGACGCCGTCTTCAAGGGCCGCTACCCGGAGGAACTGCTGACCCTCTGCGACGGCCTCCTGCCCGACATCCGCGAGGGCGATCTTGCCACCATTTCCGCCCCGGTCGATTACCTTGGCGTCAACATCTACCGCCGCTCGGTCATGCAGGCGGGCAGCGAACTGCCGCCGCTGAACTTCGCCCGGGTCAACCCGCCCGGCGACTACACGGCGGTCGGCTATGAGATTTATCCGCCCTGCATCCATGACATCCTGATGTACGTCCACCGCGACTATGCGCCCAAAGCCATCCACATCTCGGAAAGCGGCATGGCCACCCGGCCCGAGACGCCGGAGGCGGACGGGTTGATCCACGACCGCCAGCGCGCGGCCTATTACATCGACCACATCGCCGAACTGGACCGCGCCCGGCAAAAGGGCGTGCCGGTGAAAGCCTATTTCGCCTGGACCCTGATCGACAATTTCGAATGGGCCTATGGCTACACCACGCCCTTCGGCATCGTGCATGTCAATCTGGAAACCCAGAAACGCAGTCCCAAGCTGTCCGCGCTCTGCTACCGTGAGGTCTTGCAAGCCCGCCGCTGACTGTGTCCCCATGGCCCCCCGAATGAGGTAATCCTTGCCCCCTGCCGCCCCGCGCCCGACGATCAAGACCCTGTCCGAGATGACCGGCTTCTCCATCGCCACCATCTCGAAGGCGCTCGGCAACTCGCCGGTCGTCACCGAGGCGACGCGAAGGGCCATCTTCGAGGCGGCCGAGAAGGTGGGCTATCAGGCGTCCTTGCGCGGCCGGTCGCTACGCACCGGCAAGTCCTACCAGATCGCGGTGCTGATGCCGCTTTCGGTGGCGAAAAGCCATGAATGGAACGGGGTCGAACATGCCGAAATCCTCGCCGGCATCGCCGAGGGGCTGGAAGGCTCGCCCTACCGGATCGCCGTGCATCTGGTGCGCGACACCGAAGACAGCATCGGCACCGTCCGCAGCATCGTCGAGGGGCACCTGGCCGACGGCCTGATCTTCTCGGGCATCCTGGCCGATGACCCCCGCGTTGCCCTCCTGCTGGAGCGGGGCTTCCCCTTCGTCACTCTGGGCCGCAGCCGCAACGCCCCGCCGCATGCCTTTGTCGACATTGACAGCGGCTGGTCCGCCCATGCCGCCACCCGCCGCCTGATCGAGGGTGGCCACCGCCGCATCGCCTTGGTGAACCCCGACCCCAGCCTCGCCTACAGTCTGGACCGGATCGCAGGCTACAGCCGCGCGCTGGCCGAGGCAGGGCTGCCCGCCGACCCCGCGCTGATCGCCAGCGGCGACCTGACCACCCGACACGGCAAGGCCGCCGCCCTCGCCCTACGCGCCTTGCCGGACCCGGCCACGGGCTTCGTCTGCGTCAACGAATCCACAGCGCTTGGGGTGTTGTCCGGCCTGCACGAAACCGGCGTCATCATCGGCCGCGACGCCTCGGTCATCGCCTATGACGACATCAACGCCAGCGCCTATTTCTTCCCGCCGCTGACCACCTTCCTCTACCCGCTGGAAACCCTCAGCCGGGTCCTGGCGCAGTTCATGCTGCGGCTCCTGGAGGGCGAGGACCCCGCCCACCTGACCCATTTCGTCCGGCCGGAGCTGATCCTCCGCCAGGACGACCGCCTGCACCCCTGACCGCCCAATGGGAGAGACCCCCGTGCATCGCCTCCTCCGGCTCGACGGCCTGCGCCCGGCGAACCTGCTGCTCCTCCTCGCCCTGCCCTTCCTGGTCTGGCTTTTCGCCACCTCCGCCGACTACACCCGCTCGCTGGCCGCGATCATCGGGGTGGAGCGAGGGGCATCAGCCCTGCTGCCGGGCTTCCTCCTCTGCCTTGTCTTCTTTGCCGGTCCCCTCGCCGCCAGCCTCCTGCCCCGCCGGTTCGCCCTGCCTGCCGCCATCCTTTCGGTGATTTCCGGTCTTACCCTTATCCTGACCGGAATAGGCCAGCCCTTCCTTGCCTCGACTGTCGCCAATGCCGTCGACGCCACCACCTCGCCGCTTGTCGTGCAGGGTGAAACCCCCCGCATCCTGACCGAAGCCGCCGCGGCAACGGTCGCCCAGACCTTCCGCCTGATCGCGGCGGCGCTGACACTGGCCAATGCCGTACTTCTGGCTCTGACCTTCCGCTCGCAACACCCCGCCCTCCGCCGCGCCTTCCTCGCGCTGAACGCCCTCGGCCTTGCCTGGCTCCTTCTTTTCGCCCATCTCGGCTTTGCCACCGGCCTTGCCGTCGCCGTCCGGGCCGGGGTCACCGCCTACATCCTCGCCTCGATCCTCGCCCTGGTCTGGGTCGGGCTGATGCAGCTGAAACCCGGCCCCCGCACACTGCCGCTTTTCACCCTCCTGACCGTCGCCGCCCTGTCGCTGGCCGGCTGGCAGATGCTGCAACCCCGCCTTGCCTACACCCTGATCGGCACCGGCGAGGGCACCGTCGGCATCACCGCAGGCACCCCCGGCCAGATCGTCGAGGCCATCCGCCACGGCAGCTACCCCGGTGCGCCCGAGGGAGAGGTCAAGCTCAAGACCGTGGTCAAGCCCGAAGATGCCATTGAACAGGTGCAATCCGGCAAGCTCTCCGGTGCCGTCGTCCCCACGCCCCTTGCCCCCGAAGACCTGATCCTCTGGCAGACCGAAGTCCTGCCCGACGCACAGGCGAACCTCGCCACCACCGCCCTTGTCCTCGGCATCGCGCTCGCGCTCCTCGCCGCCTGCGGCTTCCTCTACCAGCGCCATCCCCTCTCCATCGCCGCCGAGTTCCTGATCGACACCCTGCGCGGCATCCCGATGCTGGTGATCATCCTCTACATCGGCCTGCCGCTGGCCGGGGTGCTGAAATCCTCGACCAACGGCTTCCTCGACCCGCCGAACCTCCTCCGCGGCATCACCGCGATGGCCATCGCCTACTCCGCCTATATCGCCGAGATCTTCCGCGCCGGGATCCAGGCCGTCCCGCAAGGCCAGATCGAGGCGGCGCGGTCGCTGGGCCTCACCCGCTGGCAGACCGCGCGGCATGTGATCCTGCCGCAGGCCTTCCGCATCGTGATCCCGCCGATGGGCAACGAGTTCATCGCCATCCTCAAGGACACCTCGCTCCTGTCGATCCTGTCGATCCGCGACCTGACCCAAAGGATGCGCGAGTTCCAGTCGGCGACCTTCCTCACCTTCGCGCCCTACAACACGGTGGCCATCGTCTATGTCTTCCTCACCCTCATCGCCGCCAGCCTCGTCGCCCGGGTCGAAAACCGCTTCCGCACCCATCGGCATTAGCGGCACGACTTGGGTCGTAACCGGGGCAGGGCGGGGCCTCGGCCTCTGGCTGACCCGCCACCTCTCAGCGCAAGGCGCGCGCGTGCTGGCGCTGGCCCGGAAGCCCGGCCCCGACCTGCCGGGCGTCACCCCTGTCGCCTATGACCAGTCCGACGAGTCCTCGATCCGCCGCGCCGCCAGCGCCATCGCCGCCCCGGTCGACTACGTCCTCCACAATGCCGCAATCCGGGGCGATACCGGGGGCCTTGCCACCCTGACTGCCGACCACCTGGCCGAGGTCATGCGCATCAACGTCGCCGGTCCGCTCCTGCTGACCCGCGCCCTCCTCCCCGCTCTGGCTCCCGACGCCGTCCTCTCTTTTATCTCCAGCCGCGCAGGATCGTTCACCGAGGGCCACGACCCCGACGGCGACTATGCCTACTGCCTGTCGAAAGCCGCCCTGAACCGCGCCGTCGCCAAGCTGGCCGACGACCTGCCGCAGCGGGTTCTCGCCCTGCACCCCGGCTGGATCGCCACGGACATGGGCGGCCCCGGGGCGCCGGACGACCCCGACGAGGCCGCCCGCCGCATCGTCGCACTGCTCGCCGGTCCCGCCTGTCCCCCCTCGGGCAGCTTCACCGACAACTGGGGCCTGCCCATCGCCCCCTAGAACCGCTCTGCCCGCAACACCTCGGCATCGGTGACCCCGATCACCCCGATATGCCGGTCCACCACCGCGTAGGCCGCCTCCAGCAGTGCATCCAGCCGCTCCGGCCGGATCAGGCAGACCACCGCGACCATCCCGCTGCGCCCGACCTGCCCCTCGCGCGTCCAGCGCCCCGACCGTCCCGAGCCGCCCAGCACCGGCAGCACGGTGAACCCGGTGACCCCAGCCTTCTCCAGCGCGGCAGTCAACCGGCCTTCCATCGGCGCCTCGATGATGATCTCCACCCGCTTTGCCTTGTGCGTCTGCATCTCTCAGCCCCCCACCGCCTGCGCCACAGCCACCCAGGCCGGAATCCCCAACACCAGATTGAACGGAAATGTCACCCCCAGCGACAGCGTCAGGTAAACGCTTGGATTGGCCTCGGGCAGCGCCACCCGCATCGCCGCCGGAACCGCGATGTAGCTCGCCGATCCCGCCAGCACCATCATCAGCGCCACCCCGCCCGGCGAAAGCCCCAGCAGCAGCCCCGCTGCCAGCCCGAAGCCCGCCCCGACCACGGGCATCGCCAGGCCGAAGGCCAGCACCCCCGCCGTCAGCACGCCCCTGGCGTTCCGCATGCCCCGGCCCGCCACCAGCCCCATGTCCAAGAGGAACAGGCACAGCACCCCCTGGAACGGCGCCACGATGAAGGCCTCGATCCGCGCCATCCCCGGCTGACCCGTCACCAGCCCGATCAGGAACGATCCGACCAGAAGCACGATCGAGCCGTTCAGCAAGATTTCCCGCCAGAGCTCGGCATCCATCTTCTCGGCCCGCCCCCCCGATCGCGACGCCAGATACAGCGCCGAAATGATCGCCGGGGCCTCCATCGCCGCGGCCACGGCGACCATGTAGCCCTCGGCCACCAGCCCGGCGGCCTGAACGACCGAAGACCCGGTGACGAAAGTGACGATCGAGATCGACCCGTAATGCGCCGCCACAGCCGCCGCATCCGTCGCCGACAACCGGGTCATCCCGCGCAGCAGGGCAAAGGCGACAAAGGGCAGCAGGAACGACAGCGCGACCCCGGCCAGCAGCGCGGCGACCAGCCGGGCGTCCAGCCCGTGATCGGCCACCGCCACCCCGCCCTTGAAACCGATGGCGAACAGAAGATAGATCGACATCCCCTTCGCCACCGCTTCCGGGATGGTCAACTCGCTGCGGGCCAGCGCCGCGAACAGGCCAAGGGCAAAGCACAGGATCATCGGCGTCAGAAGATTGGCGCTGGCAAGCGCCAGAATGTCCTGCATGTCTGTCCCCCGGTTTCCCGCCGATATGGAGCTTCCGCGTGAACCTGCAACCCCGGCAGCGCAAAGTCCTGTTTCGTTCTTCCCCGACTCACCGCGCACTGCTACAGATGGGGGCATGACGCTTCACACCCCCAAGATAACGGGCGCTTCCGGTCGTCCGGTGATCCGGCAACTGGACGAGGCCGCGATCAACCGCATCGCGGCGGGCGAGGTGGTGGAACGTCCGGCCTCCGCCGTGAAGGAACTGGTGGAAAACGCGCTGGATGCCGGGGCAGGGCGCATCCAGGTCGACATCGCCGACGGCGGCAAGACGCTGATCCGGGTCACGGACGATGGCTGCGGCATGACGGCGGAGGACCTGCCGCTGGCGCTGTCCCGCCATGCCACCTCGAAGATCGACGGCTCCGACCTCCTTGACATCCGCAGCTTCGGGTTCCGGGGCGAGGCGCTGCCCTCGCTCGGCGCCGTGGGTCGCCTGACCATCACCTCGCGGGCCGAAGGCGAGGCGGCGCAGATCGCTTGCGAGGGCAGCCGCCTGTCGCCGGTGAAGCCCGCCGCCCTGACCCGCGGCACCGTCGTCGAACTCCGCGACCTGTTCTTCGCCACCCCGGCGCGGCTGAAATTCCTGCGCTCCGACCGGGCCGAGATGCAGGCCGTGACGGAGGTGATCCGCCGCCTGGCGATGGCCGAGCCGCAGGTCGGCTTCACCCTGCGCGACGTAACCGGGGGCGAGGCCCGCACCCTGTTCCGCGCCGACCCGGCCAGCGGCGACCTGTTCGACGCGCTGCACTCCCGTCTTTCCACCGTCATCGGCCGCGACTTCACCGACAACGCCCTGCGCATTGACGCCGAGCGTGAGGGCCTGCGCCTGCAAGGCTATGCCGCGCTCCCCACCTACTCCCGTGGCTCCTCGGCGCAACAGTACCTCTTCGTCAACGGCCGCCCGGTCCTCGACCGCATGCTCTACGGCGCCCTCCGCGCCGCCTATTTTGACGTCCTTTCCCGTGACCGGCACCCGGCGGCGGTCCTGAACCTGATCGCCGACCCCCAGCGCGTCGATGTGAACGTCCATCCCGCCAAGGCCGAGGTCCGCTTCCGCGAACCCGACGCCGCACGCTCCCTGATCATCACCGCGCTGAAATCGGCCCTCGCTGGCGCAGGTCACCGCGCCTCCTCCACCGTCGGCGCGGCGACGCTTCAGGCCTTCCGTCCCGTCTACCAGATGGACCGCCCCAGCCAACCGGCCCTCTCCCGCGCCTTCGCCTTCCAGTCCCCCGGCTTCGCCGAGGCCCCGATGGCCCCGGTCTTCGCGCCGCCCCGCGAGGAGGAGACGCAGTCGAACGAGGAGCATCCCCTCGGCGTCGCCCGGGCCCAGCTGCACGAGAACTGGATCGTCGCCCAGACCGCCACCGGCATCGTCATCGTCGACCAGCACGCCGCGCATGAGCGCCTGGTCTACGAACGCCTGAAGCGCCAGATGGCCGAAACCGGCATCCGCGCGCAGGCGCTCCTCATCCCGGAAATCGTCGACCTCTCCCCCGCCGACGCAGCCCGCCTCCTCGACGCTGCCCCGGCACTGGCGCAGATCGGCCTCACGATCGAACCCTTCGGCGGCTCTGCCATCGCCATCCGCGAAACCCCGGCCATCCTCGGCCCGATCAACGGCGAAGCCCTGATCCGCGACATCCTCGACGAACTCGCCGACGCCGGGGACTCGACGCTTGTCCAGGCCAAGATCGACGGCATCCTCTCCCGCATGGCCTGCCACGGCTCGGTCCGCTCCGGCCGCCAGATGCGCCCCGAGGAGATGAACGCCCTCCTGCGCGAGATGGAGGCGACGCCGCTCTCCGGCCAGTGCAACCACGGACGGCCCACCTATGTCGAGCTGTCGCTCCACGACATCGAACGCCTGTTCGGCCGCCGATGATCACGCTCTTTGGCCAGACCTTCCGCTGGAACGATCCCGAGATGCTGCTTCTCGCCGGGGTCGCGCTTGTCCTGCTCGGCTTCCTCATCCTGATCCTGCGCAGCACCAGCCGCTCGGCCACCGCCGCGGAACCGCTGATGCGCGAAATCGGTTGGCTCTCCTCCCGCGTCCAGCTGCTGGGCGACGGGCAGGAACGCCTCGCCGGGGGCCTCCACCACGTTTCCGAAGCGCAGGCCGTCAGCCAGACCGCCATGCTGCAGGTGATGGAACAGCGGCTGGCCGAGGTGCAGCGCCAGATGACCGAGGCCCTGCACGGCACCTCCACGAGAACCGCCCGCAGCCTGGGCGAACTTCAGCAGCGGCTGGAAACCATCGACAAGGCCCAGGCCAATATCGAGAAGCTGTCCGGCAATGTCCTGTCTCTCCAGGACATCCTGTCGAACAAGCAGACCCGCGGCGCCTTCGGCGAAATCCAGCTCCACGACATCGTGCAGAAGGCCCTGCCGAAGGACGCCTATTCCATGCAGGCGACCCTCTCCAACGGTCGCCGTGCCGACTGCCTGATCCACCTGCCCAATCCCCCCGGCCCCATCGTCATCGACGCCAAGTTCCCGCTGGAGGCCTACGAGGCCCTGCGCCGCGCCGACACACCCCGCCTTGCGCAAGAGGCCGCACAACAGATGCGCGCCGCCGTCCGCAGCCATATCCGCGCCATTGCCGAGAAATACATCCTCGAAGGCGAAACCGCCGACGGCGCGCTGATGTTCCTGCCCTCGGAAGCGGTCTACGCCGAGTTGCACGCCAACTTCCCCGACCTCGTGCGCGAGGGGTTTGCTGCGAAAGTCTGGATCGTCTCGCCCACCACCTGCATGGCGACGCTGAACACCATGCGCGCCGTGTTGAAGGACGCAAGGATGCGCGAACAGGCAGGCGCGATCCGCCGCGAGCTTTCGCTCCTCTACACCGATGTCGAGCGCCTTGGCGCGCGGGTGGAAAACCTCGACCGCCATTTCGGCCAGGCGGCGAAGGACATCGAGGAGATCAAGATTTCCTCCGACAAGGCCACCAAGCGCGCCCGTCGGCTGGACAATTTCGACTTCGAGGAACTGGCCCCGGATGACCCCGCCAAGGTCATCGGCCAGACCGCCGCCGAATGATCCACCTCACGCCCGCCGACTACACGCGTCAGCCTTGGAAGAATGGCAAGGGCCTGACGACCGAGCTTTGGCGGCTGGAAAAGGACGGCCAGCTTCTGGTGCGGCTCTCACGCGCTTCGGTGGTCGAGGATGGTCCCTTCTCGTTGTTCCCCGGCATCGAGCGGAACCTGACCGTTCTCTCCGGCCCCGGCTTCCGGCTGACCGGAGCGGGCCTGAACCTGCGCTGCGACCCGCTGGTTCCGGTGGCCTTTCCCGGCGATGTGGAGGTCATGGCCAGCGAAACCGGCGGCCGTCAGTCCGACGATTTCAACGTGATGACCGCGAAGTCCCTGCCGAAACCCACGGTCTGGATCGCGCAAAACGATCACCTGCCTGCCGGGGGTCTTCTGGCGCTCTATGCCCTCGGCCCCTGCCGGGCAAATGGTCGCGATCTATCGCCCGGGGACCTTATCCTTGCTGAAGAGGCGGTCACGCTGGCCGGGGACTGCCCGGTCGTCGCCGTCCGCCTCTCCGGCCTCTGATCAGATCCGCAGCCAGCGCTGCGCCACGCGCGGGATCAGGCCGCGGAACCGCAACGGGGCTTCGGCGGCGGTCAGGCAGATGCAGTCCAGCCCTGCAAGCGCGGTCGGAGTATGCACGACGGCGTCATCGGAAATCTCGACATCGCCCCGGTCGTAGCGGCCGGCCGCGTCGGCAAAGGCGCCCTGCAGCACCAGCGTCAGCTCGATCCCCTGGTGGCCGTGGTCCGGCACGGCCTTGCCCGCCGGGATGTAGACCAGCCGCGCCATCGCCCCCTTGCCGGTCGGCAGGATCGCCTGCCGCACCCCGCCGCCGACCCGTTGCCAGCGCACTGTTGCAAGATCGCCGCCGACATAGCCCGCCAGCGGCGCCGGGAAGATGCCCGCCGCCCGCGCCTCGGGCCGTTGGGGCGGCAAGGGTCCGTCAAGCCGCGCCAGCGCCCGGTCCAGCGCCTGGTCGCCCATCGCGGTCTCGTTCCCTGCATCCAGCAACGCCCCGCCCACGGCCTCGAAGGCACCCGCCCGGGCCCGGCAGTCGTCGCACAGCGACAGATGCGTCGCCACCACCAGGCTGAACGCCTCGGGCAGGTGCCCGGCGGCATAGGCCATCAGCAGTGGCTCGGAAAGATGGTGGCGAATCGTCATGTCCGTCCGTCGTCCCTGTTCGTCATCTGGCGGCGCAGCTTGTCCAGCGCCAGCCGGATGCGCGATTTGATCGTTCCCAGCGGCAACCCGGTCTCGGCCGCAATCTCGCCGTGCGACAGATCGCCATAGAAGGCGCGCTCGATCAGCACCCGCTGCGGACCGGGAAGCGCCGCCAGCGCCTGCCCCAGAAGCGCGGTTTCCTCCTGCAGCGCCAGCGCGTCGGACTGGTCCGGTTCGGGTGCCGGTCCCCAGTCCAGCGCCTCCGGCTCGGCCCGTCGCGCACGGCGCAGGGCGTCGATCTGCCGGTTGCGCGCGATGGTGAAGACCCAGGTCGCCACGCTGGCCCGGCCTGGGTCGAAAAGATGCGCCTTCTGCCACAGCACCGCCATCACGTCCTGCGCGCATTCCTCGGCCAGTGCTGCCCCCGCGCCCGACTTCATCAGGTAGCCCTTTACCCGCGGGGCGAAGTGCCGGAACAGCACCGCAAAGGCTGCGCGATCCTGCTGGTCGCGCACCCGTACAAGAAGACCGGCCCAATCCGTTTCGTCTTCCGCCCCCGCCAATGCCGCTTCCCTCTTCCGGCGCAGACCGACCTTTTCAGCCATCGCCCCGAAAGAGGGCAGGCCGATACTTTCCGTCATAGCGGCTCCGCAGGCTTCTCGCATCATCAGACTGATACGCAGGCCGTGCCGCGATGGATCAGTGCCCATCCGACCGGAAATTTGGCGCGACCCTGTCGCCCGCAATCTCATCCGGGTTACGATGGCCTGGTGCCGCAGGCTCGCGGCGCCCCGGTTTCGAACCCGAAAGGCCCGGCGATGCCAGATGTCCTCAAGTCCTTCGATTTCCTGCTGCTCCCCTGCCGCGACAATGCCGGTCCGGATCACTGGCAAAGCCACTGGCAGGCAGCACTTCCCAACATGACGCGGGTCGAGCAGGACGACTGGGTGTCGCCGAAGCTTGGCCCCTGGGCGGCCCGGCTTGATGAATATATCTCCCGCGCCCGGCGGCCCGTGGTCCTGATCGCGCACAGCCTCGGCACGTCGCTGATCATGCATTGGGCCCAGACCGCGGACACCTCGCGCATCGCGGGGGCCTTCATGGTCGCCCCCTCCGACCGCGGACCCGCCGACATCTGGCCCGAGGCAGCCACCAGCGGCTTTGCCCCGATGGTGCTGGAACCCCTGCCGTTCCCCGCGATGGTCCTTGCCAGCCGGGACGATTCCTATGTCGCCTTCGACCGTGCCGAGGTCTTTGCGTCAGCCTGGCGGGCCGCGCTCGTCGACATGGGCCAGGCTGGCCATATGGGCAATGCGGCCGACCTTGGGCTCTGGCCCGCAGGCCTCATCCACCTCGGCGCATTCCTCGGAACGCTGACGCGGCCCTCGTAGAGTGGGTGCCAACCCACCACTCCCACTCCGTAGGTCGGGCTTCAGCCCGACTCTCCGTCAGAACAGACCGTCGCCGCCCTTGTCCTGTTCGACGACCTCGTCGGCGACCACGGCCCCGGCCCCGCCGATGATCAGCGGCGCACAGCCTGCCATCGTCAGCAAGAGCAGCGCCGCCATCAGCATCAATCCCGTCTTCTGCATCACTCGCTCTCCTGTTGACTTCTTGCCAGACTGTTAACGTCCACGATCAAGTAATTGATATCATTGGCTCGAAAATTCTGTCCACCGTGGACAGGCTCAGAACTCCACCCCCGGCTGGCCCTTGATCCCCGACCGGAACGGGTGCTTCACCAGCGTCATCTCCGTCACCAGATCCGCCGCCTCGATCAGCTCCTCCTTCGCATTCCTGCCGGTCAGGACGACATGGGTCAAGGGCGGCTTCTCGGTCTTCAGGAACTCCAGCACCTCGCCGATGTCCAGGTAGTCGTAGCGCAGCGCGATGTTGATCTCGTCCAACAACACCATCCTGATCTCCGGGTTCCGGATCAGCTCCTTCGCCTTCTCCCACCCAGCCCGCGCCGCCGCGATGTCGCGGGTCTTGTCCTGCGTCTCCCAGGTGAAGCCCTCGCCCATCGCATGGAACTGGCAGAGGTCGGCGAAATGCGTGGTGATCAGCCGCCGCTCCCCGGTATCCCAGGCCCCCTTGATGAACTGCACCACCGCCGACGGCATCCCGTGGGCCACGCAGCGCAGGATCATCCCGAACCCGCTCGACGACTTCCCCTTCCCCGCCCCGGTGTGGACGATGATCAGCCCCTTTTCGCCCTCTTTTCCCGCCATGATCTTGTCCCGCGCGGCCTTCTTCTTGGCCATCTTCTGGGCGTGGCGGGCCAGGTCGTCGGCCTCGGGTGTCGCAACATGCTCGGTCATGGTCGGTCGTGTCCTTGACAACGGGGGGGTGCTTGCCTCAGGTGGGCTGGCGCTGGTTCCTGTTTATGACAGGCGAAGAGGGAATGCGACAGGTCGGAAACGACCCACAGCAGCCGCCCCCGCGACCGTGACCGGAGAGGTCCCAATGCCACTGGCGGATGCCGGGAAGGCGGGGGCCGTGGGGGGATCCCCCCGTATCCGCAAGCCGGGAGACCTGCCCGCGCAAAGGATGAACCGGCGGACGGGGTGTTCCGCGACCGGGTGAGGGTGAAGGCGCCCTCGCTGGCCCATGCCCCCGATGCCATTGGACAGGCTGCGATGGGCGCGACCCTATACGTCTGCACGACCTGCAAGGCCGGTGCGCCGGTGGCCGAGGGCGACCTGCCCCCCGGCCTGCGGCTCTATGCCGCCCTGAAACGGGCAGGCGCGCCCGATGGCGTGCGCATCGTGGGCGTCGAGTGCCTGTCCGCCTGCAACACCGGCTGCGCGGTGTCGCTGACCAAGCCTGGCGCCTGGTCCTATGTCTACGGCCGCCTCACCCTTGACGACGTCCCCGCAATCCTTGACGGCGCGGGGAAATACGCGGCCAGTGCCGACGGCATCGTTCCCTGGCGCGACCGCCCGACTGTCTTCCGCAAGCAGAGCATCGCCCGCATCCCACCCCATCCGCCCCTAGAAGAGGCCGCCGAATGACTGATCTCACCAAAATCCCCGTGACCGTGATCACCGGCTTCCTTGGCGCCGGAAAGACCACCCTGATCCGCCACCTGATGCAGAACCCGCAGGGCAAGCGCCTCGCGATCCTGGTCAACGAATTCGGCACCGTGGGGGTGGATGGCGACATCCTGAAATCCTGCGCCGATGAAAACTGCCCGGTGGAGAACATCGTTGAACTGGCGAACGGCTGCATCTGCTGCACCGTGGCCGACGATTTCATCCCGACGATCGAGACGCTGATGGCGATGCCGCAGCGCCCGGATCACATCCTGATCGAAACCTCCGGCCTCGCCTTGCCGAAGCCGCTCCTCAAGGCCTTCGACTGGCCCGCGATCCGCTCGAAGATCACCGTCGACGGCGTCATCGCCCTCGCCGATGCCGAGGCGGTGGCCGCAGGCCGCTTCGCCCCCGACGTGGCGGCGGTCGAGGCGCAGCGCGCCGCCGATGCCAGCCTTGATCACGAAACGCCGCTTTCCGAAGTCTTCGAAGACCAGATCCTCTGCGCCGACCTGATCCTTCTCTCCAAGGCCGATCTGGCGGGGGAGGCGGGCCTTCAAGCCGCCCGCGAGGTCATCGCCGCCGAGATGAACCGCCCCGTCCCGATGCTGGCCATGACCGAAGGCGTGATCGACCCCCGCGTCGTCCTGGGCCTTGCCGCCGCCGCCGAGGACGACCTTGCCGCGCGCCCCTCGCATCATGACGGGGCCGACGACCATGAGCACGACGATTTCGATTCCGTGGTGATCGACCTGCCCGAGGTGACGGACCCCGAGGCCCTGACCGCCGCGATCCAGCGCCTTGCCCGAGAGAACCGCATCCTGCGCGTCAAGGGCCATGTCGCCGTCGTCGGCAAGCCGATGCGGCTCTTGGTGCAGGCGGTGGGCGAGCGGGTGCGGACCCAGTTCGACAAGCCGTGGGGAGCCGCGCCCCGCCGGTCGCAACTGGTCGTCATCGCCGAGCATGACGACATCGACGAAGCGGCGATCCGCAGGGTGCTGGGGGCCTGATCCGGGATGGGCATCCGCGCCAGCATCGCAGAAAACGCGCCGCCCTCCCCCAGCGTGGGGGAGGGATGGGGAGGGGGGGCACGCCCGCCCTCATGCGTTGTGCTTGTCCGATGCCCCCCACCCCCAGCCCCTCCCCACGCGGGGGAGGGGAGGCGCCTGACCCACGCCTCGCGCCGATCGCCGACGGGCATCACTTGGTCCCGCCGCCTCCGCACCGCGCCTCCCTGCCCCCAACGTGGGGGAGGGCCGGGGAGGGGGGGGGCGCAGACCTCGGTCACGGGATCGTGGCGTCCCGGGCGTGACCCGGGACCCCGACGTCCGTGCTTGCCAAGGCCGGGGGGGCCGTCGCAGCGCCGGGGCGGGGTCCCTTTCCCCAACCGGGGGGCCTGACCGATGCACGTCGTCTTCCGCGAAAGCCACGGGCTGGAGGAAACGGACACCCCGTTCGACCTGGGCCAGGACCCGGCCGATCTGGTGGTGCTGTCCTTCTCCGACAGCGACCTCGGGGCCTTCGCGGCGGGGTGGGATCGTGGGCGTGCCGGGTTGCCCACCCTTCGCCTCGCCAATCTCGTCGCGCTGAAACATCCGGTTTCGGTCGACACCTATGCCGAGCGCACCCTTTCCGGCGCAAAGGCCATCCTCGTCCGCCTGATCGGGGGCGAGGCCTACTGGCCCTATGGCCTTGCCACCCTGCAGGACCTCGCCCGTCGCCGGGGCATGGCGCTCGCCATCCTTCCCGCCGACGGCCGCCCGGACGAACGGCTCGACCAGCTCTCCACGCTCCCCGTCTCCACCCTCCGCCGATTGCAGGCGCTCTGCGACGAAGGCGGGGCGGTCGCCGCGCAGGCCGCTCTCGCGCAGCTGGCGCTGGCCGCAGGCATCTACGCCGCCCCCGTGAGCGGCGAGAAGACCGTGCCGCAGATGGGCTTCTACGATCCTGACTGCGGCGTCATTCCTGCGCCAGCGGCCGAGAATACCCGTCCCGGGCTTGACCCGGGACCTCTGTCCGACACTGGCGCGCGCCCCGGAAACGGAGGTCCCGGGTCAAGCCCGGGACGGGGTTCCTTCCAGGCGTCCGCGCAGGATCATCCCGACACCTCAACCCGCGCCTCCCTCCCCCCCGCATGGGGGAGGGATGGGAAGGGGGGGGCGCCTACGACAAAAGGCACCGTCCTGGTCGCCTTCTACCGCAGCTACCTGACCTCCGCCGACAACGCCCCGGTCGACGCGCTGATCCACGCCCTGCGCGCCGAGGGCTTCGCGGCCTATGGCGTGTTCGCCCCCAGCCTGAAGACCCCCGGTTTCGCCGACTGGCTGACCACCCACCTGATCGCCACCCCGCCGGTCGCGATCCTCAACGCCACCGCCTTCTCCGCCCGGGCCGACGACGGCACCACCCCCTTCGACGCCGTCCCCTGCCCGGTGTTCCAGGTCGCCCTCTCCACCGCCCGCCGCCGTGACTGGGCCGCCTCCGACCGCGGCCTCTCGCCCGCCGACCTCGCCATGCACGTCGTCTTGCCCGAGGTGGATGGCCGCATCCTCGCAGGCCTCGTCAGCCACAAGTCGCCCGGCACGCGCCACCCTGACCTCCAGTTCTCCCGCTTCGCGCACCGTGCCGATGCCGAACGGATCAAGGCCGTCGTCGACCGCGTCACCCATTGGCACCGCCTCGCCGCCACCCCCGCCACAGACCGCCACCTTGCTCTGATCCTCTCCACCTATCCCGGGCGCGCGCACCAGATGGCCCATGCCGTCGGCCTCGACGCCTTGGCCTCGACCGAAGCCCTCCTCCAAGTCCTCGCAGCCGAGGGCTACACGACCACCCAAGGCGCGCCCCTGCCGCAGGCCCTGACCGAAACCCTCACCTGGCCGCTTGCCGCCTACGAGGCCGCCCTCGCCACCCTGCCGGAAGCCCTCCGCCAGAGCCTGACAGAAGCCTGGGGCGACCCCGCCACCGACCCCCAGCTCAAGGACGGCGCCTTCCACTTCCCCGCCACCCGCCGGGGCAATGTCCTGATCGCCCTCCAGCCCGAACGCGGCGAGGTGAAGACCCGCGACACCGACTACCACGACCTCTCCCGCACCCCGCGCCATGCCTATGTCGCCTTCTACCTCTGGCTCCGGTCCCAGGGCCTCCATGCTCTGATCCACATGGGTGCGCACGGCACGCTGGAATGGCTGCCCGGCAAATCCGTCGCCCTGTCGGAAACCTGCTGGCCCGAGGCCCTGATCGGCCCCCTGCCGGTGATCTACCCCTTCATCGTCAACGACCCCGGCGAGGCGGCACAGGCCAAGCGCCGCATCGGCGCCGTCACGCTCGGCCACCTGCCGCCACCCCTGACGCAAAGCGCTGTCCCCCCCGAGCTTCTCCGCCTCGAACGCCTGCTCGACGAGTATTCCACCGCCGACGGCCTCGACCCCGCCCGCCGCACCCGGCTGATCGCCGCGATCCGTGACGAGGCCAGCGCATCGGGCGTTGCCGCCGACCTCGGCCTTTCCGCCAACGCCACCCCGGCCGAAGCGATCACCCGGATCGATCGCTTCGTCTGCGACCTGAAGGAAAGCCAGTACGGAGTCGGCCTGCACATCTTCGGCGACGGGGCAGGGGAACGTGAAGGCCTCCTCGCCGCCCTCAACGGTCAAAAAGTCGCCCCCGGCCCCGCCGGATCGCCCAACCGAGGCCGCAGCGACGTCCTGCCCACGGGACGCAACCTCTTCTCCGTCGACCCCCGCGCCGTGCCTTCGCGCAACGCCCATGCCCAGGGGGTGAAACTGGCCGAGGAACTGATCCGCCGCCACCTGCAGGACCACGGCGATTATCCGCGCGGGCTGGTGGTCGACCTCTGGGGGTCGGCCACCATGCGCACCGCGGGCGAGGAATTCGCCATGGCGCTGCACCTCGCGGGCCTCGCGCCGAAATGGGACGACGGCTCCGCCCGCGTCTCGGGCTTCGAGATCCTCCCCCTCGCCCTCCTTGGCCGACCGAGGATCGACGTCACCCTCCGCGTCTCGGGCCTCTTCCGCGACGTCTTCCCCGGCCTCGCGCAACTCTTCGAGGCCGGGGCCGAAGCTTTGGCCCAACGCGACGAGGCGGCCGAGGACAACCCCTACACCACCAGGGCCGCACGGGTCTTCGGCCCCAAGCCCGGCCTCTACGGCCTCGGCATGGGCACCGCCGCCGACAGCTTCACCGACGAAGCCCGCGCCGCCGCCGGCGAAGCCTGGCTCAACGCCTCAAGCTGGGCCATCGGCCCCGACGGCCAGTCCTCCGAGGCCCGCAGCGAACTGGAAGCCCGGGTCCTCGCAGCGGAAGCCTTCGTCCACGCCCAGGACCTGCCCGAAACCGATGTCCTGATCGCCGCCGACTACGCCGCGCACGAGGCCGGTTTCGCCGCTGCCGTTGCGAAGCTCGGCGGAGCGAAACCCACCCTCTACCATCTCGACGCCACCCGCCCCGACACACCCCACGCCCGCACCCTGACCGAAGAAATCGCCCGCGTGGTCCGCGCCCGCGCTGCAAACCCGCACTGGGCCGAAGGCATGATGAATCACGGCTTCCGCGGCGGGGCGGAAATCGCCGCCACGCTCGACCACATGGCCGCCTTCGCCCATCTGGCGCAGGTCGTCCCGCCGCATCTCTTCGACCTCTACCACGGGGCCACCCTCGGCCGCGACGAAGTCCGCGACTTCCTGAGCCGCGAAAACCCCGCCGCTCTTGCCGCCATGGAAGACCTCTTCCGCCGCCTGCGCGATGCGGGCCTCTGGCAGACCCGCCGCAACTCCATCGCCGCGACGCTGGATGGTGCCGCATGAACGCGCCTCATTTCATGTCCGGAAATATCCCCGCCGGAGGCAAGGCCCGAGCCGGTTGCGCGCCCTTCGCGCGCAGAGGCGAGACAAAAGGCTTGCGCGAAGCGCTCGGATCAAGAACCGCCCCAACGCGGAGGCACACCGCATGACCGCCTGGGAAATCAAGGGCTGGTGCCCCGGCGCCCTGCACCCGATGCAGTCGGGAGACGGCCTCGTCACCCGCATCCGCCCGCCGCTGGGCCGCCTGACGCCGGCTCAGGCCGAAGCCATCGCGCAAGCGGCGGAAACCCACGGCAACGGCATCATCGACCTCTCCGCCCGCGCCAACCTGCAACTGCGCGGCGTGACCGGCGCCAGCCACGGCCCGCTGATCGAGGACCTCCGCGCCCAGGGCCTGATCGACCCCGATGTCGAGACTGAAACCCTTCGCAACCTGATCGTCACGCCCTTCCGGACCAGCCCCCCCACCCCACCCCTCCCCCACAGCGGGGGGAGGGAGCCGCAACCGGCCCCTGTTTCGCACAACACCGCCACCCCGCGCCTCCCCTCCCCCTCGTGGGGAGGGGATGGGGGTGGGGGGCACGCAGCCCGCCAGATTGCCGACGACATCGACGCCCTCGCCGCCACCCTCACCGCGGCCTTGACCCGGATGCCCCGCCTCCCCGGCAAATTCGGCTTCGCCCTCGACACCGGGCCAAGACCCGTCCTGACCCGGGCCTCCGTCGACATCCGCGTCGAACGCGCCGCCGACGGAAACCTGATCCTGCGCCCCGAAGGCCACCCGCTCGGCCAGCCCGTCACCGACCTCGCGGCCGATGCCATCGCCATGGCCGACTGGTTCGTCGCCAACGGCGGCGTGACCGATGGCCGGGGCCGCATGGCCGCCCTTGTCGCCAAAGGCACCGTCCCCCCCGGCTGCACCCTCGCCCCCGCCGAACCGCTGCCGACGCCCACACCCGGCCTTCACTCCGACGGCGCCCTCGTCGCCCTCGCCTTCGGCCAGATGCGGGCCGAAACCCTGCACGCCCTCGCCGCCCTCGGCCACGAAATCCGGCCGACCCCCTGGCGGATGCTCCTGATCGTCGGCGCGACCAGCCTCCCGGCGATCCCCGGCCTGATCACCGATCCCGCCGACCCGATCCTCCGCGTCACCGCCTGCACCGGCGCCCCCGGCTGCCCGCAGGCTCTCGGCGACACCCGGACCCTCGCCCGCCAGCTCGCTCCCCTTCTGCCAAAGGGCCAGATCCTCCACCTTTCCGGCTGCGCCAAGGGCTGTGCCCATCCTGGCCGCGCGGACCTGACTCTCACCGCCACCGGACAAGGCTACGACCTGGTCCGCAACGGCACCGCCTCCGACACCCCCAGCCTGACGGGCCTCACCCCCACGGCCATCGAAGACCACCTGAAAGCCCTCCATGCCCCATCTCTATGAAACCGACGGCGCCGCGATCTACCTTGCCTCCTTCGCCATGATCCGGGCCGAGGCCGACCTCGCCCGCTTCACCCCGGAGGAAGAAACCGTCGCCGTCCGCATGATCCACGCCGCCGGGATGGTCGACCTCGCCCCCCACATCCGCTTCACCCCCGGCATGGCCATCGCCGCCCGCGCGGCCCTTGAAGACGGCGCCCCCATCCTCTGCGACGCCCGCATGGTCAGCGAGGGCATCACCCGCGCCCGCCTGCCGAAGGGCAACGAGGTGATCTGCACCCTGCACGACCCGCAGGTTCCCGACCTCGCCAAGAAAATGCAGAACACCCGCTCCGCCGCCGCGCTCGAACTCTGGCGGCCCCACCTTGCCGGGTCCATCGTCGCCATCGGTAACGCCCCGACCGCGCTCTTCCACCTCCTGAACATGCTGGAAGACCCCGCCTGCCCGCGCCCGGCGGCGATCATCGGCTGCCCGGTGGGCTTCGTCGGTGCCGCCGAATCCAAGGACGCACTGATGGAAGCCCCGCCGGTCCCCTCCCTCATCGTCCAGGGCCGCCTTGGCGGCAGCGCCATCACCGTGGCGGCGGTCAACGCCCTCGCCAGCCGGAAGGAATGACCATGGGCCGCGTGATCTGTGCAGGCCTCGGCCCCGGCGACCCGGAACTGATGAGCCTGAAGGCCGCCCGCGCCATCGGCGAAGCCCGCCATGTCGCCTATTTCCGCAAGGCGGGCCGCGCCGGTCAGGCCCGGCGGATCGTCGAGGGGATGCTGTCGCCCCAAGCCACCGAATACCCGATGGAATACCCGGTCACGACCGAGCTTCCCTTCGACAGCCCCGCCTACACCGACGCCCTTGCCCGGTTCTATGATGACTGGGCGAACCGGCTTGCCACCCTTGCCGCCACCGAAGATGTCCTCGTCCTCTGCGAGGGCGACCCGTTCTTCTACGGCAGCTTCATGCATCTCCACTCCCGCCTGCAAGGCCGCGTTCCCGTCGAGGTGATCCCCGGCATCACCGGCATGACCGGCTGCTGGAACGCCACCGACACGCCGATCACCTGGGGCGATGACGTGCTCACCGTCCTGATGGGCACCCTGCCCGAGGAGGATCTCGTCGCGCATATGGAACGGTCGGACGCGCTGGTGGTGATGAAGACCGGCCGCAACCTGCCCCGTGTCCGCCGCGCGCTGGAGCGGACCGGGCGGCTCCATTCCGCCTGGCTGGTGGAACGCGGCACGATGCCCGGCCAAAGGGTCGCGCGGCTGGCCGAGGTCGAGGACCACGACTGCCCCTATTTCGCGATCGTCCTCGTCCACGGCCACGGCCGCCGCCCGGAGATCGCCGAATGACCGCGGCGGGAGAATCGGGCTGGCTTTGCATCGCGGGCCTCGGCCCCGGCGACAACCGGCTGGTCACGCCGGAGGTCACGGCCGCTCTGGCCGAAGCGACCGACGTGGTCGGCTACATCCCCTATGTCGCCCGCGTCGCCCCGCGACCGGGCCTCACCCTCCACCCCTCCGACAACCGGGTGGAACTCGACCGCGCCCGCGCCGCGCTGGAGATGGCGGCGGCGGGCCAGCGTGTCGTGGTGGTCTCCTCCGGCGACCCCGGCGTCTTCGCCATGGCCTCCGCCGTGTTCGAGGCGCTGGAGGGCCGCTCCGACTGGCAGGCACTCGATATCCGCGTCCTGCCCGGGATCACCGCCATGCTCGCCGCCGCCGCTGCCGCCGGTGCCCCGCTTGGCCATGACTTCTGCTGCATCAACCTCAGCGACAACCTGAAGCCCTGGGAGGTGATCGAAACCCGCCTCCGCCACGCCGCGAAGGCCGATTTCGCCATGGCCTTCTACAACCCCCGCTCCGCCAGCCGCCCCGAAGGCTTCGCCAAGGCCCTCGCCACCCTGCTACAGGAATGCGGCCCCGACCGCCTGATCACCTTCGCCCGCGCCGTCTCGACCCCAGACCAACGCCTGACCACCACCACCCTCGGCGAAGCCACCCCCGAGATGGCCGACATGCGCACCGTGGTGATCGTCGGCAACTCCGCCACCCGCCGCGTCGGACCTTTCGTCTATTCCCCCCGGAGCGCGCGATGATCGGGGCCAAAATCCTTCGAAGGATTTTGCAAGACTTTTCGAAAAGTCTTGCTCCCGGATCAACCGTTCAGCCAGGCCATGACCTCACCCACGGTCCGCGCCAGCCGACGCTCCGGCACCCAGGGCCGGTCGATCAGCACCACCGGCAGCGCCAGTTCCCGCGCGGCGATGAGCTTGGCCTCGGCCCCCGCCCCGCCCGCGTTCTTGGCCACGATCACCCCGATCCCATGGCTTTCCAGCAGCGCCCGGTCGCCCGCCACATCAAACGGCCCGCGGGCAATCACCGCCTCGGCGTGGGGCAGCGGCAAGGCCTCGGTTGGCGGATCGACCAGCCGCAGCAGATAGTGGTGTTGCGGCGCGCTGGCGAAAGCGCCGAGATTTTGCCGACCTATCGCCAGGAACACCCGACGCGGGGCCTCTCCCAAGGCCTCGACGGCAGCGGCGAGATCGGGCACATGGGTCCAGCGGTCGCCCTCGCCCGCCTGCCACGGCTCCCGCTCCAGCGCGACCAGCGGCACAGCCGCCTCGGCGCAGGCGTCCACCGCGTTTCGGCTCATCTGCGCCGCGAAAGGGTGGGTGGCGTCGATCACATGGCCGATCCCCTCGGCGCGGAGGTAGTCCACCAGCCCCGCCACCCCGCCGAATCCGCCCACGCGGACGGGAAGGGGCTGGGCCACCGGCGCCTCGGTCCGGCCCGCATAGGAATAGACCGCATCAACCCTCGCCTCGGCCAGGGCTTGGGCCATGCGGGCGGCCTCGGTGGTTCCGCCCAGAAGCAGGACGCGGGTCATGGCTGATCCCTGGCTCACGATCATCGGTCTGGGCGAAGATGGACCGGACGCCCTGTCGCCCGCAAGCCGTGCTGCGCTCTCCGCCGCGACGGCCATCTTCGGCGGCCCCCGCCACCTGACGCTGACAGGCGCGGGAGACAAGGGCCAGCCCTGGCCCGTGCCCTTCGACCCCACCCCGGTCCTTGCCCACCGGGGCCAGCCCACCGTCGTCCTCGCCTCGGGCGACCCGTTCTGGTTCGGCGCGGGCGGCAGCCTCATGGCTTACCTTGCCCCCGGCGAATGGACCTCGCAGCCCGCCCCCTCCACCTTCCAGCTCGCCGCGAACCGACTCGGCTGGCGGCTGGAGGAGGCCCTCTGCCTCGGCCTCCACGCCGCCCCCTTCTCCCGCCTCCGCCCCGTTCTGGGCAATGGCACCCGTGCGATCTGCACCATCCGGGACGGCGCGGCGGTCGGCGAGCTTGCCCGCTGGCTCGGCGACAACGGCCACCCCAACGCCCGACTGACCGTCCTCGAACGCCTCGGCGGCCCGCAGGAACGCATCCGCCCGATCGCCGGCGATCCCCCGCCGGACATCGCCGCCCCCGTCGCCGTCGCCATCGAGGCGACCGACCCCGGCCTCCCCCAAGCCTCGGGACTTCCCGACGACCTGTTCCACCACGACGGCCAGATCACCAAGCGCCCGGTGCGCGCCCTGACACTCTCCGCCCTTGCCCCGCGCCCCGGCGAGACGCTCTGGGACATCGGCGCGGGCTCCGGCTCAATCGGGATCGAATGGTTGCTGGCGGGCGGCGCAAGGGTCGAGGCGCTGGAAGCCGACCCCACCCGCGCCACCCGCGCGCGGGGCAATGTCGAAAGCTTCGGCCTTGGCCACCGCCACCGCCTGCACGAGGCCCGCGCACCCGAGGTCCTGTCCACCCTGCCCACCCCCGACGCCGTCTTCATCGGCGGCGGCGCCTCCGACGCGCTTCTCTCCCGGCTCTGGGACCTGATCCCGCCCGGCACCCGCCTTGTCATGAACGCCGTGACGCTGGAAACCGAGGCGCTGGTCCTTGACTGGTCGACCCGCCACGGCGGCCATCTTCTCAAGATCGACCTGTCCGAACCAACCTCCATCGGCGGCAAACGCGGCTGGAAAGCCGCCCTGCCGATCCTGCAATGGAGCATCACCCGATGATCGTCGCGGGCTTCGGCTTTCGGTCAGGGGCGACCCTTGCCGCGCTGCAGGACGCGCTGGCGAAGGCCGGGGGGCCGGAGGGCGTGACGCATCTGGCCGTGCTGGCGACCAAGGCCGAAGGGCTGGCACCCTTGGCCGGAGCGCTGGGCCTGCCAGTCCTGGCGCTGGAGCCAGAAGTCTTGCACGGTGTTCCGACACCCACCAAGTCCGACCGCGTTCAAACGCTGTTCGGCACCGGATCGGTCGCGGAAGCCGCTGCTCTCGTGGCGGCGGGTCCGGATGCGCGCCTTCGGGGCGCTCGGGCGGTGTCGGGAGACGGTATGGCAACGGCAGCGATCGCGGAGGGTGCGGGATGAAGAGCCTCCGGCGGGGATATTTGGACCAGTATGAAAGGGCAGGGGCGCGCCTCTGCATGGGGAAGCGATGACCGTCCATTTCATTGGCGCCGGGCCGGGCGCGCCGGACCTCCTCACCCTGCGCGGACGCGACCTGATCGCCGCCTCGCCGGTCTGCCTCTACGCGGGCTCGCTGGTCCCCGAGGGCGTGCTGTCACATTGCCCGCCCGGCTGCCGGATCGTGAACACCGCCCCCCTGTCGCTGGACGAGATCATCACTGAAATCCAGACCGCCCACGAAGCCGGTCACGACATCGCCCGCCTTCATTCCGGCGACCTCTCGGTCTGGTCGGCGATGGGCGAGCAGCTCCGCCGCCTGCGCGACCTTGGCATCCCCTACGATGTGACTCCCGGCGTGCCCTCCTTCGCCGCCGCCGCCGCGGCGCTCGGGGTGGAGCTGACCCTGCCCGGACTGGCGCAATCGGTGGTGCTGACCCGCACCGAAGGCCGCGCCACCCGGATGCCATCCCGCGAAAACCTGCCCGCCTTTGCCGCCACCGGGGCGACGCTGGCCCTGCACCTTTCCATCCACCTGATCGACAAGCTGACCGAGGAGCTGATCCCCCACTACGGCCCTGACTGCCCCGTCGCCATCGTCTGGCGCGCCAGCTGGCCCGAGCAGCGGATCATCCGGGCGACACTGGCCACGCTGAAGGCCTCGGTCCCGGAGGAGGTGGAGCGCACCGCCCTGATCCTCGTCGGCCCCTCGCTGGCGCAGGAAGGCTTCGAGGAAAGCCGCCTCTATGCCGGAGACTACGACCGCCGCTACCGGCCCGTCGGCACCCATCCCCGCTTTCCCGGCACCGGCACATGACCCCCGGTCTTTTGATCGCAGCGCCTGCCAGCGGCACCGGCAAGACCACGGTCATGCTGGGGCTTCTGGCGGCGCTGCGGGACCGGGGGCTCGTGGTGCAGCCGTTCAAGAACGGGCCCGACTACATCGACCCGGCCTTTCATCGGGCGGCCTCGGGGCGCTGGTCGCTGAACCTCGACACCTGGGCGATGGGGCCGGAGACGCTGGCGGGACTGGCAAGCGCGGGCCAGGACGCGGACCTGATCCTCGCCGAAGGGTCGATGGGCCTCTTCGACGGGGTCGCGGCAAAGGGTGCGACCGGCAACGGTGCCGCAGCGGACCTTGCAGCGCTAATGGGCTGGCCGGTGGTGCTGGTGCTGGATGCCTCCGGGCAGGCGCAGACGGCAGCGGCAGTGGCGCAGGGGCTGGCGCGGTTCCGGCCCGGCGTCACCGTGGCGGGCGTGATCCTGAACCGCATCGCCTCGCCCCGACACGAGGCGCTGGTCCGCGCCGGGATGGCGGAGGCGGGACTGCCGGTGCTTGGCACCCTGCCGAAACAGGCGGCCATCGCCATGCCGGAGCGGCACCTCGGGCTGGTGCAGGCCGAGGAACAACCCGCGCTGCAAGCCCTGATCGCCGACGCCGCTCGGCTGATGCGCGAGGGCGTGGACCTTGACGCGCTGGTTGCCGCCGCCAACAGCACGGCAACCCCTTCATCGACGCCCCGGATTACCCCTCCGGGCCAGCGCATCGCGCTTGCCCGGGATGCGGCCTTCAGCTTCCTCTACCCGCATCTCCTGCAGGGCTGGCGCGCGGCCGGGGCCGAGGTGCTGCCCTTCTCTCCCCTCGCCGATCAGGCCCCCGATCCCTCCGCCGATACCTGCTGGCTGCCGGGCGGCTACCCGGAGCTGCACGGGGCCACGCTGGCACAGGCGGAGCGGTTCCGCACCGGCCTCAAGGCCTTTGGCGAGACGAAGCCGGTCCACGGCGAATGCGGGGGCTACATGGCGATGGGCGAGGCGCTGATCGACAAGGACGGCATCCGCCACCCGATGGCCGGTCTCCTGGGGCTGGTGACCAGCTACGAGAAGCGGAAGATGCATCTCGGCTACCGCCTGGCCACCTTGCGGCAGGCGATCCCCGGCCACCCCGCCGGCAGCGCGCTTCGGGGCCACGAGTTCCACTATTCCACCATCCTGTCGCAGCCCGATGCGCCGCTCGCCGATGTGACGGATGCCAATGGCGAGACCGTGCCGGAAACCGGCAGCACTCGACTCCAGCCGGGGGGCGGGCTATCGACCGGCACCTTCTTCCACCTGATCGCAGGCGCGTCATGACCCGACCTCACCGCCCTGGCCCCGGAGTTTTCGAAAACTCCGGTTCGGAGCCTTCAAAGGCTCCGGTCCGATTTCTTCGAAGAAATCGGGGGCGCGGATGACCGGCACCACCAAGACGGGCTTCGTCACCTTCGTTTCCGCCGGACCCGGCGACCCGGACCTCCTGACCGTTAGGGCGGTGAAGGCATTGGCCGCCGCCGATGCCGTACTGTACGACGACCTCTCCTCGGGCCCGATCCTGGCGCTGGCAAGGCCCGGGGCCGACATGGTGGGCGTGGGCAAGCGGGCGGGCCGCGCCTCGCCGAAGCAGGACCATGTCAGCCGCCTGCTGGTCGACTACGCCCTCACCGGGGCCAATGTGGTGCGGCTGAAATCCGGCGACAGCGGCATCTTCGGGCGGCTGGAGGAAGAGCTGACCGCCGTCCGCGCCGCGGGCATCCCCTGCGAGATCATCCCCGGTGTCACCTCTGCCGCCGCTGCCGCTGCTGCTGCGGGTATCCCCCTGACCCGTCGGCAGGAGGCCCAGCGGATCCAGTTCATCACCGCCGCCGATGTCACCGGCAACCTGCCGCCCGGCCTGAACATCCCTGCACTCGCCGACCCGCAGGCGACGACCGTCATCTACATGGGAAAGCGCACTTTCCCGGCGCTGGCGGAGAAACTGGTCGCAGCGGGCCTTTCCCCCGATACGCCCGCGCTGCTGGCCGAAGCCGTCTCGACGCCCGAGCAGTACCTGCACCGCTCCACCATCGCCGGACTGGCCCGGTTGCTGGCCGAGGACCGCTCGTCCCGCCCCGGCCTGATCATCCTTGGCGCGCTGGCCGAGGGGTCGCTGTGATCGTCACCCTCTGCGCCAGTTGCGGCCTCGGGCAGGCGGGCTTTGCCCTGCCTTTGCAAGCCGCGCTGGAAGCCGAGGGCCTTCCCGCCCGCGTCACCACGACCGACTGCATGTCCGGCTGCACCCGCCCCTCGACCTGCGCTTTCCGCGCGCCCGGCAAGACCGCCTATCTCTTCGGCGACCTGACGGTCGAGGACCTGCCCGACCTTGTCACCTTCGCCCGGCACTACGCCGCCTCGCCCGATGGAAACCTTCCCGATGCCCGCGTCCTCGGCGGGCTCAGGATGAAGGCCATCGCGCGGATTCCGGGCTGATCGGTCGCAAACCGCCCGCAATGGACGCAAATCGCCTTGACCGGGGCGCGGTCATGATGGCAACTGAAGGGGCATGGTGTCCGGCGAGACGCAAAGCGTTCGGACTGAAACGGGAATGGGAAGGGGCGTACTGATCACAGCGCCCTGAACTCAACCGCCCCCGCGACTGTATGCGGAGAGCGGCTTTCCATCGGCCACTGGCCCCCAAGGGCTGGGAAGGCGGAAAGCAGCTTCGACCCGCGAGTCAGGAGACCGGCCAGGCAAAGGAAACCCGAACTGCCGTCGGGTGTGACGGCAAGGAGCATAAGATGAACACGACGATCTCGACCTCGACCCGCGCTTCCGACAAGACCAAGGCCCTCCTGTCCGTTCTGGGCATGCTGATGCTGGGCATGGTGATCCTGTTTGCCGCGGGCCATGCCCAGTCGGCCACCCTGCATGACGCCGCCCATGACGTGCGTCACGCGAGCGGCTTCCCCTGCCACTGACGCGCCACTAGACATGTTCCCGAAAATGCTGACCAGCGCGATTGGCGCTGGTTGTGCGGCATGGCTGCTTGCGGCCGTGCTGCATTTCGCTTTCGTGCAGAAGTACATCCTTCTGGGCGAGGAATATGAAAGCGGGGCGATGGTCCATTTCGGTGGTGCCGCCCCCCCAGCCGAGGCTGCGGCGACAGACGCCCACAGCCACGACGACGCCACTGCGGAAGAGGGTCATACCCACGACGCAGTCGAGGAAGAGGGCCACAGCCATGATGGTGCCGAAGCGGGCCATTCGCATGGCGGCGGCGAGGTTTCGACCTTCACCCGCGATCTCTGGACGACCGTGTTCTTCGGCCTTGTCTACGTCGCCTATGCCCTGATCCTCGTCGCGGGCTTCGGCCTTGCCCGGGTCTACGGCAAGGTCATCACCGCGCGCGAAGGCCTGCTCTGGGGCATCGCCGGGTTTGCTGCCTTCCAGCTTGCCCCCGCGATGGGCCTTGCCCCGGAACTGCCCGGCACGCTCGCCGCCGATCTGGGCGAGCGGCAGGTCTGGTGGTGGGGCACGGCGGCCTCGACGGCGGTAGCGCTCGGGCTCCTCGCCTATGGCCGCAGTCTCGTGACCGCCGCCCTGGCCGTGGTGCTTCTGGCCGCGCCGCATGTCATCGGCGCGCCGGAGCTGGAGGGCTTCAGCGGCGTCGCCCCGCCCGAGGTCTCCGCCGCATTCGCGGCGCGGGTTCTCGGCGTCGGCCTTGCGGTCTGGGCCCTGATGGGCTGGGTCGCGGGCCATCTCTGGGCGGCAGACAAACCCGCCTGACTGCGCTAACCAGACTGCGGCCCGCAGCCCGGGCCGCAGCACCCGAAAGACCACGATGACCACCCTTTTCCTCATCGGCATCGGCACCGGCAACCCGGACCACGTCACCGGCCAGTCCATCCGCGCCTTGAACGCCGCCGACCTGATCCTGATCCCCCGCAAGGGCGCGGCGAAATCCGACCTCGCCGACGTCCGCCGCCAGATCCTGTCGCAGGTTCTCACCTCGCCTGTCCCCGTGGCCGAATACGATGTGCCGCAGCGCGCCGACCAGGATGACTATCTTGGCGCCGTCAACGACTGGCACGACGCCATCGCGAGAGCCTGGGCGGACGCCATCGCCACCCGACCCGACGCACGGAACGTCGCCCTGATGGTCTGGGGCGACCCCTCGCTCTACGACAGCACGCTGCGCATCGCCGCCCGGCTGCCGGGCTTTGCGGTCAAGGTCATCCCCGGCATCACCAGCCTGCAGGCCCTGACGGCGGCCCATGCCATCCCGCTCAACACCCTCGCCGCCCCCGTCACCATCACCACCGGGAGGCAACTGCGCGAGAACGGCTGGCCCTCGGGCGCAACCACCCTCGTTGTGATGCTCGACAAGGGCGGCGCCTTCACCACCCTCGACCCCGCCGACACACATATCTGGTGGGGCGCCTATGTCGGCATGCCGGAGGAATGTCTTATCCACGGCCCGCTATCGCAGGTTTCCGAAGCAATCCTTGCCACCCGCGCCCGGCTGCGCGCCGAACACGGCTGGATCATGGACATCTACCTCCTCCGCCGTGGCAGCGATGTCTGACCTGATCGCCCGCGCGCTGCCGGTCTACGGGCTGGCGGAGGACACCCCGCTGACTCTCCTCAACCGCTCGGAGAACGAGACCTGGCGCGCGGGCCCCCTGATCCTCCGCCTGCATCGCCAAGGCTACCATGCCAAATCCGAGATCGCCTCCGAACTCGCCTGGCTGACCGCATTGCAAGACCTGCCCGGCCTCAACGCGGTCAAACCCGTCGCCGGCGCACAGGGCCTGGTCACCGAAGTTGACGGTCGCTTCCTCGTCGCCTTCGCCCCCATCGGGGGACAGGAACTGCAACCCGGCGACGACCTCGCCCGCTGGTTCGCGCCGCTCGGGGAAATCACCGCCCGCCTGCACCTGCACGCCCGACAATGGACCCCGCCGCCGGGCTTCACCCGCAAGCGCTGGGACGTGGAGACCATTCTTGGCCCGAACCCGCATTGGGGCCACTGGCGACAGGCGCAGGGCCTCGACCCGCAGGGCGAGGCCCTGCTTGCCCGAGCCACCGACAGGCTTGCAGCGACGCTGAACGCCTACGGCACCGGGCCCGAGACCTTCGGCCTGATCCACGCCGACCTTCGCCTTGCCAACCTGATGGTGGACGGCGACCGCCTCACCGCCATCGACTTCGACGACTGCGGCTTTGGTTGGTGGGCCTATGACCTCGCCGCCGCGCTGTCGTTCTACGAGACCGACCCGCGCCTCCCCGATCTCATCGCCCGCTGGGTCGAGGGCTACACCCGCATCGCGCCCCTGCGCCCCGGGGACCGCGCGATGATCCCGTCGCTCATCTTCCTGCGCCGGGTGCTTCTGACCGCCTGGCTTTCCACCCGCGCCGACAGCGACACCGCGCAAGGCTTCGGCGGACCGGCCTACACGCAAGGGACGCTGGTGCTGGCGGACCGCTACCTGACCGACGGCCTCAGCGCCTTCCTCCCCTGAGCGCTCCTTGTTCGCCTTCGACTCCTCGTCGCCCGCGAGGAGGAACGAAGTCTCCGACGAGCCGCTATTCCTTCAACAGCAGCCCCAGCGCCAGCGCCGTCAGCGCCACGCCGACCAGCACCAGAACCGGCGGCACCGCCCCGTGCAGGGCGATTTCCCAAAGGATCACCCAGCTTGGCACCAGATAGGTATAGGCCATAACCTTTGCCGCCGGCAGCCGCAGCGAGGCGTATTGCAACAGGACGAAGGTCAGCGCACTCGCCGCCACCGCCACATAAACCAGCGTCACCCAGACCACGCCCGGCAGGGCTGCCCAGTCGGTCGCCAGCACGGCGGGTCCGGCGTAAAGCGCCAGCAGGACCGTCCCGGCCAGCATCATCCCGAAAGTGAAGACCACCGCGGGCTCGCCCCGGTTCAGCTGTCGGATCAGCGGCGCATAGGCGGCATGGGCGACGCAGCCGACGAAATAGATCGCCTCGCCCCGCCCGATCGCCATCGCCCTCAGCGCCGCAAGGTCGGCCCGGAAGATCACCCACAGGGCGCCAAGGCCCCCCACGGCCAGCGCGAAGGCCATCCGCCCGGTCAGCCGCTGTCGCAGGAACAGCCAGCCGAACCCCGCCGCCATCACCGGCGTCAGGGTGAAGACCGCGGCGGCAGAGACCGGAGGCGCCGTCTTCAGCCCCTCGAACATCAGCACGAAATAGGCCGCCAAGAGCCCCCCCAGCACCAGATAGCGCCAGGGCGCCACGAAGGCGGACCGCGGAATCCCCGTCGTCGCCAGCGCCGCCGCGCCGACCAGCAGCCCCGCCAGCAGGAAGCGCAGCACCGACAGCGCACCGGGGTCGATATGCGGCGCGGCCAGCACCCCCAGGGAAAACGACCCTGCCACCAAAGCCGAAAACGCCAGCATCGCCAGATGCCCGCGCGCCGGTTGCGACAGCCCCGCCAAGATCAGACGCAGAACTTCCACTCCTTCGCCGCATCCTTCAGATGGGTCAGGAAGGCCTGCACCTTCCGCGTCCGGTGCAAGTCGACATGGGTCACGATCCGCAGCGCCGATTCCCATTCCGGCCGCGGCGACAGCACCTCGACGAGGTTCGGGTCTTCGGAGGCGCGGAAGCTCATCATGAAGCCGATGCCCGCGCCCTGCCGCACCGCCTGTTCCAGCGCCGCCGGTTCGGTCGCGGCATAGGCGATCTGGTCGGGATGTACCGTCGCCCGCAGCCAGCGGTGGAACGGCGCGCGCGTGACCTCGGCATCGGTGCAGACAAAGCGATGCCCCGGAAACTCCGCCTCCGAGGCGGGAATGCCGAAACGGTCGACATAGGACCGCGCCGCGTAAAGCCCCGCCTTCATCCGCGTGAGCGGCTGCACCACATTGTCCGGCTCTTCCGGCCCGTTGCCCGCCCGGATCGCCACATGTGCCTCGCCGTAGTCCAGCCGGAACACCCGCATGTCGGTCAGGAACCGCACCTGCACCTCGGGAAACTTCTCCTGGAACCCCACCATCACCGGGGTCAGGAGGTCCGCAATCCCGGCGATAGACGTCACCACCAGCTCGCCCGAGACCGTCTCGCCCTGGCCCTTGATCCGGCTGACCAGATGCGCGAACTGCTCTTCGGTCGTCTGCGCCACCGCGAGGAGGTCGCGGCCCGATTCCGTTGCCGTGTAGCCCCGGGCATGGCGCTGGAACAGCTTCACCCCCAGCCGCTTCTCCAGCGCGTCGATGTGGCGGATCACCGTCGCATGGTGCACCCCCAGCACCTCGGCCGCACCCGAGACCGTGCCCAGACGCGCCACCTGGAAGGCCGTGCGGATCTCATCCCAATTCTCCATTCCGTCCCCCGGCTTGTGCGCCTGCGCACATCAGCCGGTTTTTCCTCCCGGCGCAAGGCCCCGGTCGGCCGCAACATCGGCGACGGCGCAGGTGCCCGCTACGGGGACCAGCCGCTTGACTTGCCAGCCCCGTTCGTTGCTCCTCTACGCAAGGCAGCAAGCAGGAGGCCGCGTGTTCGACACCCGACCGATCTACGGACATATCCGGTTTTCATTCTATGGCGTCACCGACACGCGCGCGAAGCCGGACAGCGACGGCAGCACCCTCGCCCGGCTGTATGACGAAACCCGCATGGCCCGCCGGTTCTTCCTGTTCGAGAACATCACGCTGCCCAGCCTCGTCAACCAGACCGACCGCGATTTCCGCACCGTCATCATGTCGTCAACCGTCATGCCCGACCCGTACAAGGAGCGGCTGACCGCGCTTGCCCGGCGCCTGCCCGGTGCGGTGGTGGAATTCTCGCCCTACACACGCGGCGACCGCGCCTTCCAGAAGTTCATGGTCGAGGCTTCGGGCTACAAGGGGCGCGGACAGTCCGTGCATTTCCGGCTCGACGACGACGACGCCGTCTCGGTCAACTATATCGCCCGTCTGCGCGAGATCAGTCGCGTCCTGTCGCCCTCGACCCACATAACCTTTCCAAGCGGCCTTATCCTGTTTCCCGCCTCCGCGACGGAGCCGGTGGGAACCTCGATGGTGCAGCAGCGCTTTCTGACGGCGATCGGGCTCGCCACGGTGAACGGAGGCCGCTTCCAGAAGAATCCGTTCCAGATGATGCACGGCAATGTCTGGACCCGCTGGCCGGTCGTGTCGGACCCAAGCTTCACCGCCCATATCCGCACCCAGCATTTCGACAATGATACCGTCGCGCGTCAGGACCGGATTCTGGTCGGTCTTCAACGTGAACGGGCCAGCCGACGTGGCGCAAGACATGCACTCGCAGTCGACCGCCGCCTTGCCGCAGGCTTCCCATGGATCGACAGGATAACGCTCGACGGCCTCATCGGGCGCTGTGATGCGATCAAGGGCATGGCCGACCTTCCGCCGGTGGCCTGATGCGCCATTCGTGCCTTGACCCCGGTCGCCCTCCCTCGCGGCACCGCGACAGGCACCCGGGACCGGGCGAAAGCGCGGGAAAGGTGGCGCCAAGCTCGAAGAACTGTCAGACCGCACAGGCGGGCCCGCTTGCCGCGAAAGCCGATGATGGCCATTGACCCGCCCGGCCTGGCAAGGAGGTTTCAGCGATGATCCACCACCTGCCGATGGGCCTGATGTGGAACATGCCGATTCCGGTAGCCTGTTCGCTTGCCGTCGCGACGGACGGGCTGGCCGTCACCTGCGGCCAGTGCCCGCTGGATGCCGAGGGGCGCGTCCTTGCGCCGGGCGACGCGGCGGCGCAGGCGGCGCTGGTGACGACGATGGGGCAGGGGGTGCTCGGCCATCTGCCGAAGGATCACCACGCCGCGCTTCTGGTCGTCTACCACGACTGCGCCGATCCGGCCGAGGTTCTCGTCCCGCTCGGGCGTGCCTTTCCGGGGGCCGAACTCGCCCCGATCCGCCTGCCGCATTTCTACTACCCTGGCATGCGGATCGAGGTCGACCTTTACGCGACCGCAGCGCCGCCGCGCCGGACCATCGCGCAGAACGGCCCCGCCCGGCTGGCGCGGATCGAGGGCGGGCCGCTGACCTTGGTCCACCTCTCTGCTCCGGACATCGCCTCGGCGCTGCCTCTCCTTTCGGGGATCGACGCCCGGCATCTTCTCTCTGCCCAGTGGTTCTCCGCCGAACAGCCCCCCGCCTCGCATCTGCCCGACCCTGCCGCCCGGGTCCTTCCGCCGGGCGGGGGCGTGTCGGCGGTCCTGACCCTCGCGCCCGATCCCGTTGCCGCGCAAACCACGCCGGGAGGCGCGGTCCTGCGCCGGGCCGGTCGCTTTGCATGGCTTTCCGCACAGGGCACCGCGCCCGATCTTGCCGCCGCCGCACATCAGGCGATGGATGCCCTGTCGCTGCCCGAAATCCCCGGGCTGACCGTTCTCAAGGCGACCACGCATTATCGGGGCGGCCCCAACCCGCAGGATCTGCACGCCAACCTTGCGGTGCGCCATGCCCGCTTTCCGATGCCCGGTCCCGCCTCGACCGGGGTGCCGGTGCAGGCGCTCGCCAGCGCCACTCTCGCCGTCGACATGCTCGCAATGATCGACAGTGCCGCCGGTCCGACATGATCCCGGCGGCACTTCCCCAAAGGCCGCGACGTCCGGCCAATCGGGGTTGACCTGCCGCAAGCTCCTGCAAGACTGGCGACCATGAACTCGCACCGGATCGAAGCCCGGCCCACGACGCTCGTCGGGGCGCAGGTCGTCACGGCCAGCTCGGCCCGCGGCTTTGCGCGCCACACCCATGACCAGTTCGGGATCGGCCTTGTCGACCGGGGGGCGCAAACCTCGGCCTCGGGGCGCGGACAGGTCGATGTCACTGCCGGCGACCTGATCACCGTCAATCCGGGGGAAGTCCATGATGGCCTTCCGGTCGATGACCGCGGCCGGTCCTGGCGCATGATCTACATCGATCCCGTGGCGATGGACGCCCTGACCGGCAGCGTCGGAGAGTTCGCCTTTCCCGCGCGTCGCGACGCCGCGCTGGCCGAGAGCTTCCGCCGTCTGTTCCGTTCGGTTTCCGACCCGTCCTGCCGCCTCGCCGCCGAAGCCGAGTTGGTCATGCTGCGCGTGGCGCTCGACGACCGGCGCGTGCAACGGCTGAAACCGGCGCGCGTATCGCATGCCATCCAGGCCCTCCAGGACGATCCCGCCCGGTCGCTGACGCTTGCCGAGCTTTCGGACATGACCGGACTGTCGCGGTTCCACTTCCTGCGCAGCTTTGCCCTGGCCACTGGGCTGACACCGCATGCCTTCCGGGTACAGGCCCGCCTGCACCTGGCCCGCCGCCTGATCATGACCGGACAGCCGCTTGCCGCCGTGGCCGCCGAGGCGGGCTTTGCCGATCAAAGCCACCTGACCCGGCTTTTCGCGCGCAGCTACGGGATGACGCCCGGCCTCTTCGCCCGCAATTTCGTTCAAGACTGGGGTCGGCAATCTCGCGGATGATGGGGTGTTCCCTGTAGAAAGTCCGCCCGATGCCCCTCCTGTCGCCCGAGTTTCTTCTGACCTCGCTGATCGTCGTCGCCTCGCCGGGGACCGGGGCGATCTACACCGTCGCCGCCGGGTTGACGCAAGGCGCGCGGACCTCGACCCTTGCCGCCCTGTCCTGCACCCTTGGCATCCTTCCCCACATGGCCGCCGCGGTGACTGGCCTTGCCGCGCTCCTGCACCAAAGCGCCCTCGTCTTTGACGTGATCAAATATGCCGGCGTCGCCTACCTGCTCTGGATGGCCTGGATGACCTTGCAGGAGAACGGCCCCCTCCAGGTCGAAGGTCGCGCACCCCGGCCAGCCCGCGCCATGCTTGTCGAGGGCGTGATGATCAACCTCCTGAACCCCAAGCTGTCGATCTTCTTCTTCGCCTTCCTGCCGCAGTTCGTGTCCACGGCCGATCCTGCCCCGCTCGGGACGATGGTCCTGCTTTCACTGGTGTTCATGGCGATGACGTTCCTTGTCTTCGCGCTGTACGGCCTGTTTGCCGCGCGGATGCGTGACCACGTCCTTACCCGCCCCGCCGTGCTGACCTGGCTGCGCCGCGGCTTTGCGGCGGCCTTTGTCGCGCTGGGCGCGCGCCTAGCCCTGGCCGAACGCTGACCCATCCTGCTTGACTCTCCCGCCTCGCACGCGTAATCCCCGCCGCAATTCCCCGGAGGCATGCGCTTCCGGTCCCTAGGGCATTGCCCGGGATCGCCATCCGTCAGCGCGTCTGCGCCCACGGGTGCGCTTCCGCTTTGTGCTTGGGCTTCGCCGCCCCATATCGGGGCAGATGCAAAGTTGAGGTGACGCGATGTTCGAAAGCCTGTCAGAACGCCTTGGTGGCGTGTTCGACCGCCTGACCAAGGCCGGTGCCCTGACCGAGGCCGACGTCGTCACCGCACTGCGCGAGGTTCGCGTGGCGCTCCTGGAGGCCGACGTCTCGCTGCGGGTCGCCCGCGACTTCATCAAGCGCGTCACCGAAAAGGCCACCGGCGCGGCGGTGACGAAGTCGATCACCCCCGGCCAGATGGTCGTCAAGATCGTCCACGATGAACTGATCCGCGTCCTCTCCGGCGAAGGCCCCGCCGAGGCGCTGAAGATCGACAACCCGCCCGCGACGATCCTGATGGTCGGCCTGCAGGGCTCGGGAAAGACCACCACGACCGCGAAGCTTGCGAAGCGGCTCAAGGAAAAGAACGGCAAGAAGGTCCTCCTCGCCTCGCTCGACACCAACCGCCCGGCGGCGATGGAGCAGCTTGCCATCCTCGGCACCCAGATCGGGGTGGATAGCCTCCCCATCGTCAAGGGCGAAACCGCGGTCCAGATCGCCAAACGGGCGAAGACGCAAGCCAACCTCGGCGGCTATGATGTCGTGTTCCTCGACACCGCCGGGCGCCTCCACATCGACGAAGTCCTGATGGACGAGGTGCAATCCGTCCGCGACATCGCCAGCCCCCGCGAAACCCTGCTGGTCGTCGACGGCCTTACCGGCCAGGACGCCGTCAACGTCGCCAGCGAATTCGACGGCAAGGTCGGCATCTCGGGCGTCGTCCTGACCCGGATGGACGGCGACGGTCGCGGCGGCGCCGCGCTGTCCATGCGCGCCGTCACCGGCAAGCCGATCCGCTTCGTCGGCCTTGGCGAAAAGATGGACGCGATCGAGGTCTTCGAGGCCGAACGCGTCGCAGGCCGCATCCTTGGCATGGGCGACATCGTCGCCCTCGTCGAAAAGGCGCAGGAGACGTTCGAGGCCGAACAGGCCGAACGCATGGCCAAGCGCTTTGCCAAGGGCCTGTTCAACATGAACGACCTGAAGATGCAGCTTGACCAGATGCTGAAGATGGGCGGGATGCAGGGCCTGATGGGCATGATGCCCGGCATGGGCAAGATGGCCGGTCAGGCCGAGGCCGCAGGCATCAACGACAAGATGCTGCATCACCAGATCGCGCTGATCAATTCCATGACCAAGAAGGAACGCGCGAACCCCGACCTCCTCGCCGCGTCGCGCAAGAAGCGCATCGCCGCCGGTTCGGGGCTGGATGTTGCTGATCTCAACCGCCTCTTGAAACAGCACAAGCAGATGGCGGACATGATGAGGAAGATGGGCAAGGGCGGCATGATGAAGAACATGATCAAGCAGTTCCTTGGCAAGGGCGGCATGCCCGACCCGTCGAAGATGTCGCCCGAGCAGCTGGCTGAAATGGCCAAGGGCATGCAGCAGAGCGGCGGACTTGGCGGCATGGGGGGCGGCCTTCCCCCCGGCATGGGCGGCCTGCCGCGCGGGATCACCCTGCCTGCGGGCCTGTCGGGGCTGATGAAGAAGAAATGACCGAAGCCCCGCGCCAGATCACGCAAGCCGTGCCGGTCCTTCTGACCGAACGGCTTCGCCTGCGCGCTCCCCGGCTGGAGGATTTCGAAGCCTTCGCCACCTTCTTCGCCTCGGACCGCTCGGTCCACGAAGGCGGGCTCAAGGATCGGCTGGCAGCCTGGCAGCACTGGGCCGCCGACGTGGCGCTCTGGACGCTCAAGGGCTACGGACCGTTCGGTGTTGATGACCGCGAAACCGGCGCCTATCTCGGCGAAGTCGGCCTTTACCACGGCGAAGGCTACCCCGCCCCGGAACTCGGCTGGTTCGTGGTGCCCGAAGCCGAAGGCCGTGGCTTCGCGCTGGAGGCAGCCCGCGCCGTTCTCGACTGGGTCCGGGGCAGCTTCGACTGGCCGCACATCACCAACATCATCGAACCCGCCAACGCCCGCTCCATCGCGCTTGGCCTGCGGCTCGGCGGGGTGATCGACCCCACCCTTCCCGGCATCGACCCGACCGACGTCGTGATCCGCCACGACCTGCGGGGGGCGACATGACCTACGCCTTCCCCCTGCCGATCCCGGTTCTGGAAACCGACCGCCTGATCCTGCGCGAACCGCGCGAGGCGGATTTCACCGCCGCGCTCGCCTTCAACGACAGCCCGCGCAACGTCTTTGTCGGCGGCATGCTGGAACGCCGCTGGATCTGGCGCGGCGTCCTGGCCAACATCGGCCACTGGGCGCTGCGCGGCTACGGCTTCTTCTCGGTCGACACCAAGGCGGGTGACTTCATCGGCCGGGTCGGCGTGATCTACCACGACGGCTGGGACGAGCCCGAGCTTGGCTGGCACCTCTTCGACGGGTTCGAAGGCAAGGGCTACGCACTGGAAGCCGCCCGCGCCGCCCGCGCCGACTACCATGCCCGCGTCTCGCCCAATCCGCCGATCAGCTACATCGACCCGGCCAACCTGCGGTCGCGGGCTCTGGCCGAACGTCTCGGCGCCCGGCCCGAGCGCGAGGCGGTCTTCCATGACAAGACCATAACCGTCTGGCGCCACCCGGCCCCCGTTGCGCGGGAGGCAGGCCATACATACGCCCATACGGTTTCCATATCGAAGCCAGACGCTTTCCAGACGCCGAAAAGGGGGGATTGATGGACGCCGCCACCCGCGCATCCGAGCTTCTGAAGGACCATCGCGCCTCGATCGACCGGCTCGATGCGATCCTCGTCTACACGCTGGCCGAACGGTTCAAGCACACCCAGGCCGTCGGACGGCTGAAGGCCGAACACGGCCTGCCGCCCTCCGACCCCGACCGCGAGTCGCGCCAGATGGCGCGGCTGCACCAACTGGCGACCGAGGCCGACCTCGAACCCGACCTCGCCAAGAAATTCCTGGCCTTCATCATCGGCGAAGTGATCAGGCATCACGAGAAACTGCAGAAATAACAACCCCATGCCTGGGCGGATCGCCCATGCCTCAAAACCCAAGGAGACTACACTATGGCCATGAAAATCCGTCTTGCGCGCGGTGGTTCCAAGAAGCGCCCGTTCTATTCCATCGTCGCGACTGACTCGCGCATGCCGCGCGACGGCCGCTTCCTGGAAAAGCTCGGCACCTACAACCCGCTGCTCGCCAAGGACGACGAAAAGCGCGTGGTGATGAACATGGAGCGCGTGCAGCACTGGCTGTCGCAGGGCGCCCAGCCGACCGACCGCGTCGCCCGCTTCCTGGAAGCCGCCGGCGCCCGCCCGAAGGCCGCCCGCTCGAACCCCAAGACCGGCACCCCCGGCAAGGCGATGGCCGAGCGCGCCGCCAAGAAGGCCGCCCGCGCTGCCGAACCGGCTGCCGAGTGACCCTGTGACCGGCCAGTTCAGCCCCGCATTCCGGGAGGAGCTGGCCGCCCTCATGCGGTGGCGGCGCGACGTGCGCCGCTTCCGCACCGATCCCGTGCCCGAAGACCTTCTGGCCCGCAGCTTGCAGGCCTTCGCGCTCGCCCCCTCTGTGGGACTCTGCGAACCCTGGCGCATCCTGCGGGTCGACTCTCCCGCCGCGCGCGCTGCCTGCCTTGCCAATTTCCGCGACTGCAACGCCCAGGCGCTGAACGGTTTCGACGGTGACCGCGCCGCCATCTACAGCCGACTGAAGCTGACCGGCATGGCGGAAGCCCCCGTCCAACTTGCCATCTTCTGCGACGACGCCACCCCGAAGGGCTCAGGCCTCGGCGCCGCCACCATGCCCGAAACCCGCGCCTATTCCGTGGTTGGTGCCATCATCCACCTCTGGCTCGCGCTGCGCGCCGAAGGCCTGGGTCTCGGCTGGGTCTCGATCCTTGACCGCCAGCGCCTTGCGCGCGACCTTGACGTTCCGCCCGGCTGGCGTTTCATCGGCTACCTCTGCATCGGCTGGCCGGAGAAGGAGGATACCGTGCCCGAACTGGAACGCGCCGGATGGGAAACCCGCGCCCCCGCCCTGCATCTGGAGAGCCGCTGATGTCTGACCTCATCTGCATCGGCGCCATCGCAGGGGCCTTCGGCGTGTCGGGCGAGGTCCGGCTGAAAAGCTTCTGTTCGGAACCCACCGACATCGGCACCTATGGCCCGCTCTCCACCGAAGACGGCAGCCGCATGTTCCAGATCACCCTGACCCGCCCGGTTTCCGGCGGTCTCGGCGCACGCATCCAGGGCGTCAACAGCAAGGAACAGGCCGATGCCCTGCGCGGCACCAGCCTCTACGTGTCCCGCGACCGGCTGCCCTCGCTGCCCGACGACGAGTTCTACCATGCCGACCTGATCGGCCTCTCCGCTTACGACACGGGCGGCGCGCTGATCGGCAAGGTCAGCGCTATTTACAACCATGGCGCGGGCGATATCGTTGAAATAGCGACCAACCGTCATAAATCGGCCCTGCTTTTGCCCTTTACCACAGCAATCGTGCCCAATGTCGATCTGGCGGCGGGACGTATTGTTGTGAACCTGCCGGAAGAAACCGAAGAGTAACGGTGATGCGCGCGCAGGCGCGCATAGGACGGAAAGGAGGGGACATGCTGACGCGCATGCGCCTTGTGAAGGGTGCGACGGCACTTCTGTACATCGGGCCGCTGATCGCCGGGCTCTGCGGCTTCGGCTGGGAGATGGTTGCCTCCTTCTCAGCCATTTTCGTCGTCTGGCTCATGGTCTTGCGCCCCGAGCAATGGCCTGCAACCCCCGGCGAATGGCTGTCCGGCTCGGCCTGGCTTGCCGCCCTGGCGCAGGTCCTGTCGCAGATCCTGCTGGTCACGGTCCTTTTCGGTGTCGGGCGCGGCCTTGGCGGGCTGGCCGACATCGGCCCGCTTACCGTCAACCCAACCTTGCCTCTGGCCGTGTCGTTCCTGTCGATCCCGCTCTGTCGGATGCTCTGGGATTCGCGGGAAGCGGCCAGCATGGGCTATTTCCTCGATGAAGAGGCCGAAGCCGCCTATTCCGGCAGTCTGGCCGGCCAGTCCGTGACGGCGATCATTCCGTTGCTCAACCTCCCCGACGGCGCACCCGATGTCCAGGTGACGGCGGCCGTCGCGGCGGCTCTGGATGTCCCGACCGCCGATCTGCGGCTCAACGCGGCGACGGCAGCGCTGGCACATCCGGACCGCAGTCATGCCGCGCTGCGCCGCGCGCTGATCCTCTGGGCGACCGAGCCCGAGATCGTGGCTCCCGGCCAGATCGCGGGCAGCATGGACAGCGCCTTCAGCATTGCCAACGGCAATTTCGACCTGCTGCGCCTCTACGTCCCCCGCGCGATGGCGCTGATCGCCGCGTTTCCGAACCGGGCAGCCGATTTTCCCGAACCGTCACGGCTGCGCGAGGCCGCCGATGCCGAGCCCGATCCCGAATCGGACCTGCCAGCCCATCTGCAAGTCGACCTGCGCGAGGGTTTGCGGGTTCTGGCCCGGTCCGTGGAAGCCGCGCTCGGCACTGGCGCCGCTGAAACGGCACCGGCAGCGGCAGAGCCACAGCCCCTGCGGCGCCGGACCGCCCGCCACGCCTGACGCGGGGCTTCCCCGCATCGGGCTTTCGCGCTAAGCCCGGCCCATGTCCGATGCCGATGACAAACCGAAAAGCCAATCCAGAAGCCACGGGCGCCTGCAGCTCCGTGCCAGCCTGCAGCCCCGCGACCTGATGGAGGAGCCGCGGCTGGTGAAGGGCGCCTTCATTGCCAAGGTCATCACCCTTTTCCCCGAAGCCTTCCCCGGCACGTTGGGCCTGTCGCTGACCGGCAAGGCGCTGGACTTCGGGCTCTGGCGGCTGGAAGCCATCGACCTGCGGCAGTTTGGCGAGGGCAAGCACCGCAACGTCGATGACACGCCCGCCGGTGGTGGTGCCGGCATGGTCCTGCGCGCCGATGTGGTCGATGCGGCGCTCCGCCACGCCCGGGAAGGCACCCCCGTCGACCGCGCCCGCTGGCCGGTCGTCTACCTCTCCCCCCGCGGTGCGCCCTTCACGCAAGCGACCGCCCACCGCCTTGCCGCAGCCGAGGGAATCACCCTCCTCTGCGGCCGGTTCGAAGGTGTCGACCAGCGTGTCCTCGACCACCACCAGATAGAAGAGATCAGCCTTGGCGATTTCGTCCTGACCGGGGGCGAGATCGCCGCCCAGGCGCTCCTTGACGCCACGGTCCGCCTGATCCCCGGTGTCCTTGGCAACGCCGCCTCGACCGAGGAGGAAAGCTTCTCCGACGGCCTCCTCGAACACCCGCAGTACACCCGACCCACCACCTGGGAGGGCCAGGAAATCCCCGCCGTCCTGCAATCCGGCAATCACGCCGAGATCGACAGATGGCGCCGCGCCGAGGCCGAGGCCCTGACCCGCGCCCGCCGTCCCGACCTGTGGGAGAAACGGGGCCGCTGATCCGCCCCGCCCCTTGACCCGTTCCCGCTCCGGGCCTATACGCGCCCGGTCCGGGGCGTTCAGCTCATCGGACCCGATTCCCTTTGCCTGCCTGCCTTCTTCCGCAGGGTCATCGCGACGGGGCGGCACACAAATCAGCAGGCGCCACCTGCGGCGGGCTTCCTGGGCAACCAGGGGGGACCCGGACGAAGACCGGAAGCTCTGGCGCAGGCCCCACCTCTGCGGACATACCGCAGGCAGAAAAGGAAACCGCGCATGAACCTCATCGCGCAGATCGAGGCGGAACAGATCGCCGCCCTCGGCAAGACCATCCCCGACTTCAAGGCCGGCGACACCATCCGCGTCGGCTACAAGGTGACGGAAGGCACCCGTTCGCGCGTGCAGGCCTATGAAGGCGTCTGCATCGGCCGCAACGGCGGGCTGACCATCGCCGCCTCGTTCACTGTCCGCAAGATCTCCTTCGGCGAAGGCGTGGAGCGTGTGTTCCCGCTCTACTCGACCAACATCGACTCGATCGAGGTCGTGCGTCGCGGCAAGGTCCGTCGCGCCAAGCTCTACTACCTCCGCTCGCGTCGCGGCAAATCCGCCCGGATCGCCGAAGACTCCAGCTACAAAGCCAAAGCCGAATAAGGAGCGGGACAATGAAAGCCGAGATTCACCCCGATTACCACACGATCACCGTCAAGATGACCGACGGCTCGACCTACACCACGCGCTCGACCTGGGGCAAGGACGGCGACACCCTGTCGCTCGACATCGACCCGCTGGCGCATCCGGCCTGGACCGGCCAGCAGGCGAAACTGCTGGACACCGGCGGCCGCGTGTCGAAGTTCAAGAACAAATACGCGGGCCTCGGGTTCTGATCCCGTCCGACGCGAAGATCAGGGGGCGTGCCGCCAGGCGCCCCCCTTCTTCAATGCAACGTCCCCTGACACCGGTGTTTTCCAGAACTCCGGACCGGAGCCTTCAAAGGCTCCGGCACGATTACTTCGAAGAAATCGCCGTCTCCCTTCGGCGAAATCCCGCTTCCCCCTGCCCAACTCCCCGCATAAGAAAGCGCCGGGACGCAGGGTAGGGAACAGCACAGCATGGCGCGGATCATCGTCGTCGGGAACGAGAAGGGCGGCTCCGGCAAGTCCACCACCTGCATGCATGTCGCCACCGCGCTGTCCCGCCTTGGCCACAAGGTCGGTGCGCTGGACCTTGACCTCCGCCAGCGATCCTTCGGCCGCTATATCGAGAACCGCCACGCCTGGCTGGCCCAGGCCGGTCTCGACCTGCCCACCCCCGACTATCGCCCTCTGCCCGACATCGACGCGGCCACCCTGGCCGAAGGCGAGAACGCCCAGGACCAGCGCCTGACCCGTGCCATCGAGGCCATGGACGCCGAGAAGGACTATATCGTCATCGACTGCCCCGGCAGCCACACCCGCCTGTCGCAGGTGGCCCACACGCTGGCCGACACGCTGATCACCCCCCTGAACGACAGCTTCGTCGATTTCGACCTTCTGGCCCGGGTCGATGGGCTGACCGGCAAGATCAAGGGGCCGTCGATCTATTCCGAAATGGTCTGGGGCGCGCGTCAGATGCGGGCGCAAGCGGGGCTGGCGCCCATCGACTGGATCGTCGTCCGCAACCGGCTTGGCGCGCAGCAGATGCACAACAAGAAGAAGGTCGGCGCCGCGCTGGAGGAGCTTTCCCGCCGCATCGGCTTTCGCGTGCTGAACGGGTTTTCCGAACGGGTTATCTTTCGTGAACTGTTCCCGCGCGGTCTGACCCTTCTTGACCTCAAGGATACCGGCGTCGATCAGCTGAACCTGTCGAACATTGCCGCCCGACAGGAACTGCGCGATCTGATGACCGGGCTCAGGCTTCCGTCTCTGACTGTCGGCTTCTGAACACCGGACCGCCCAGCCCGCGATGGTTGACCACCAGGGTCCGGTTCACCTTCTTCAGACGCTTTTCAAATGGCTCATCCACCTCGGCCCGTTTGACGCGGCCAAGGCCAATCTTCTTCAGCAGCATGATGGTCTTTTTCATTTGGGCCGTCCTTTCGGTCATACCCTTGTGTCCTGCGCAAGCGCGGCAGGACTAAGGCATGCTAGGACAAATGCTGCGTCTGGTTTGCGCTCATTTGGCGACAATCCGTGTCCGTTTCTTCCACACAATTTAAGCGGGAATTAATGCTGCCGGTTCGCCTTACTGAGCGCGGGCATCCAGCCACCCCGACCACGCGCGGCTTGATCCGGCGAAGACATTCACGTCCACCGGTCCCGAAACGCCCGGGACCAGCCCGGTCGAGGTATATTGCCAGAAACTCCAGTCGCTTCCGTCATAGGCCCCATGCGGATGATCCGCGACCGAGCGCAGCCAGAACTCCACGCCCTTCAGCCGCCACAGCTCGGTATCCTGGAAGAAATCGACCGTGGTGTAGATCATCGGGCGCTGGCCATAGTGCCGCTCGATGATGTCGATGAAGATGCGCGCCTCTTCCCGGATCGTCGCCCCGTCGCGGCGGATGGCGCAGGTCGGGCTGGTCGGAGTCCATTCCATGTCCAGGACCGGGGGCAGGGCACCCAGCTCACGCGGCACATGGCGGATGAACCAGCGCGCCTGTTCCGCTGCCGGTCGGCAATGGTAGAAGAAATGATAGGCCCCGCGCTTCACGCCCGCCTCCCCGGCCCGGCGCCAATGCTCCTCGAACATCGGATCGACCCGGTCGCCGCCCTCGGTCGCCTTGATGAAGGCAAAGTTCACCCCGTTCGCGCGGGCCGTCGGCCAGTCGATCCCGGTCTGGAACCGTGAGACGTCGATCCCATGCACCGGATACCGGTCAGGCGACCGCCCCGGCCAGTCGGTCGGATCGCTGTCCTGAAAGTTCGAACTGATGACGGTCACTTCTGCGGGGGCTGTCGCCTCGACACGCGAAGACCGACCGCCACAGGCGGCCAGAATAGCCAGGGACAGGATCGACAGCATACGGATCATGGGCCGATGCTGCCAAGCCTCCCGCCCCCTGTCACGAGGGATTTTCACCCGTCGGCGGAAACCCTCATCCGAAGCGCGCCGGGGCCAGCGCCGCGACCAGCCCTGCCTCCAGGTCCGGCGTCCGTTCCCCGATCAGGTCCGCCGCCAAACGGCTGGCCGCCGGGCAGGTCTGGAACCCGTAGCCGCCCTGGCCCGCAAGCCAGAAGAAGGACGGTTCCCGCACATCCGGCCCGATCACCAGCACCCGGTCGGGCGAGAAGGTGCGCAGGCCTGCCCAGCTCGCCAGGAGCCGCGTCACCGGCTCGGTCACCATCTCTTCATACCGCGCGAGGCCTTCTGCCAGCACCATGTCGTCGGCCCAGGCATCATGCGGTTCCATCAGGTCTTCCTCGGCGGGCGAGACGATCAACGCCCCCGCGTCGGGCTTGGCGTACCAGTCCTCGCCCGGCCCGAACATCATCGGCCACTTGCTCACGTCAAGTCCGCCCGGCGCCGGAATCCGCGCCATCGACCGGCGGTAGGGCGTGAAGCCCAGCGGCCGCACCCCGGCCATCGCCGCCACCTGGTCGACCCAGGCCCCCGCTGCGTTCACCAGCATCCGCGCGGTGAACTCCCCCACGGACGCGCTGACACGCCAGCCCGCTTCCTCCTTCGCAACGCCCGTGACCCGCGCCTTGGTCAGCACCCGCGCGCCGCGCCCCTTCGCCTCGCGTGCAAAGCCCTGCACCAGAAGGTCGGTATCCACATCCTCGGCATGGGCCGCATAGCCCGCCATCGCCACCGTCCCGGGGTTCAGGATCGGCACGATCCCCCGCGCCTCCTCGACGCTGATCCGGTCGAAAGCCATCTCCACCAGATCCCGCTCGAACGCCTCCACCCCCTCTGCCTTGCCGACCAGCAACAGCCCCCGCGGCGACAACACCCCCGGCAGCGACCGGAAATACGCCTCCGAGGCCATCGACAGCCCCACCACCGCCGGTGCCCCGTAACGCGGCTCGAACAGCGCCGCCGACCGCCCACTGGCGTGATGCGCCAGCGCCTCCTCCGCCTCCAGCACGATCACCGACCCCAACTCCGACAGCCGCGCTGCTGCCGAGACCCCGGCGATCCCGCCCCCGATGATCAGAAAATCCGCGTCCATGCCGCATCTCCCTTCATTCGAAAAGGGGCACGGAATCTCCCATGCCCCTTTCATACTGGTGAAAATATCCCACGGGGGTGCGGGGGTGTGAAACCCCCGCTCCGACCGAAATCACTGGGGAATGTCGCCGACAATCCCCTCGACGAAGAAGTTCATCCCCAACAGATCGCCATCCGGGGCCGTCGCGCCGTCGGCCAGCCAGTCCGACCCGTCCTGCTTCTTCAGCGGCCCGGTGAACGGATGCACCGTGCCCGCCGCGATGTCGTCGCGCAGCTTCTCGGCCTCGGCCTTCACTTCCGGCGGGACCGCCTCGGTGATCTCGCCGATCAGCACTTCGCCGCCCTTGATCCCGGCCCAGATGTCGGCCTGCTGATAGGTCCCGTCCAAGAGCGCGCCGACGCGCTCGATGTAATAGGGGCCCCAGTTGTCGATCACCGAGCTGACGCGCGGGCTGGGCTTGTATTCCGCCATGTCCGACGCCTGGCCGAAGCCGATCACCTTGCCCTCGGTCTTCGCGGCCTCGGCCAGCACGGCGGTCGAATCGGTGTGCGAGGCGATCACGTCCACGCCCTGGTCGATCAGCGCCTTCGCCGCATCCGCCTCTTTTGCCGGGTCGAACCAGGTGAAGGCCCAGACCACCGAAAGCTGCACATCCGGGTTCACCTTCTTGGCAGCCAGGTAATAGCTGTTGATCCCCATCACCACTTCCGGGATCGGGAAGGACCCGATGTAGCCGATCTTGTTCGACTTGGTCATCCGGCCCGCGATCAGCCCTTCCACCGCCCGGCCTTCATAGAACCGGGCGTTGTAGGTCGACACGTTCGGCGTGTCGCGCTTGAAGCCCGTCGCGTGTTCGAACTTCACGTCCGGGAACTTGGCGGCAACCGCGTTGGTCGCATCCATGTAGCCGAACGAGGTGGTGAAGATGATGTTGCAGCCGCCCAAAGCCATCTGGGTCAGCACCCGCTCGGCGTCGGCACCTTCCGGCACGCTTTCCTGGTACTGGATCTCGACCTTGTCGCCGAACTTCTCCTGCACCGCCAGCGCGCCCTGATGGTGCTGGAAGGTCCAGCCGCCATCGCCGATCGGGCCGACATAGACGAAGCAGGCCTTCACATGGTCCATGCCCTGCGCAAAGGCGCCGGTGGCCATCATCAGCCCCATCGCCGCGCTTGCCAGCAGATTTCTACGTTTCATCTCGTTACTCCCGTTGGTGGCAAGGCTTTCCGCCCTGCGGTTATGAGCCTCAGCGCGAGGCGTGAAAGTTCTGTCCCAGCGAGGCCGGGGCCCCGTTGGCCGTGCCCCTGCGTCCCGCCGACATGATGACCAGCACAAGGATGGTTATCAGATAGGGGGACATGGACAAGTAGTCGACCGGCATAGGAATCCATTTGCCCCAAGACAGATAGAGTAGTTGCAGGGCATTCACTGTTGCAAAGAAATAGAAAACCTTGCGCAGGTCGGAATAGTTTTTTCCGTTGATTTCTCTAAGGATTATGTCTCCGGCGAGGGCGAGCAGGGCGAGCGTAGGCAGCAGCCAAACAGGAAACTGCGATCCAGCCGCCTGCAGGTTTAGTTGAAGCACTGTGATACCACCGAAGAGGTAGGCGCCGATCATTACTCGCCAAGGTCTCCAACTGGCGAAGACGACAATAGCCAAAGCAATCCATCCCTGACCATTTGTGATCCCGTCCACCCATTGCGGCACCCTTGCAAGCGAGACGTAAGCCCCGCCCATCCCCGCCATCGCGCCGCCGAAGGCGATGCACATCAGCCGGATGCGGTTCACCTTGTAGCCCAGCGCATGAGCCGCCTCATGGCTTTCGCCGACCGCCCGGATGATCAGCCCGACGCGGCTTGCCTTCAGCACCCACCACAGCACTGCCGTCATTGCGATGCTGAAATACACCACCCAGTCATGCCCGAAGAGGATCGGCCCCACCACCGGCAGGTCCGCCAGCGCATCCGGCAACAGCGGCCCGGTTCGCGGCGGCTTGATCCCGTTGTAGCCCTGCCCGCCAAGACTGGAGACCCCCAGCCCGAAAAGCGTCAGCGCCAGCCCCGTCGCCACCTGGTTCGCCAGGAACACTTGCGTCAAGAGCGCGAAGATCAGGCTCAGCGCCGCCCCGGCCACCGCCCCGCCGACAAAGCCCAGAAACGGGCTTCCCGTGGCCACCGCCACGACGAAGCCGCCCAGCGCCCCGATGATCATCATCCCCTCGACACCGAGGTTCAGCACGCCCGACCGCTCCACCACCGTCTCGCCCAGGGCGGCGAGAAGGATCGGCACCGCCGAAGCCATGAGGGTTGCGATCAGGATGATCGGATTGATACCGCCAAAGTCCATCAGTGCGCCCCCACAGCCAACCGAAACCGATAGTTCGTCAACACATCGACAGCCAGCAGGAAGAACAGCAGCATCCCCTGGAACACCTGGATCGCCGCATCCGGCAGGCCAAGGTTGGTCGACGCCATCTCGCCGCCCACATAGGTCAGCGCCATCAGGAATCCCGCCAGCACGATCCCCAGCGGGTTCAGCCGGCCCAGAAAGGCCACGATGATCGCGGTGAACCCGTAGCCGGTGTTGAAGTCGATCGAAATCTGCCCGGCAGGCCCCGTCACCTCGAACAACCCGGCCAACCCGGCCAGCGCGCCGGAAATGCCCATGCACATCACCACAAGCCGCGTGGGCGAAACCCCGTGGAACCGCGCTGCGCGGGGCGCCTGACCGGCCAGCTTGATCTGGAACCCCGCCTGGTGCCGGGTAAGCAGGATATAGGCCAGAACTCCCGTCACCAGCGCCGCCACGCCGCCCCAATGCAGCCCGGACCCCGCGATCAGCTCCGGGTTCGCCGCCGCCGGATAGCTGGAAAAGTTGCGGCTGCCCGGAAAGCCCATCCCCTCGGGGTTCTTCAGGAACCCGGTCGAGGCCTTGGCCAGGATCGTCTCGGCGACATAGACCAGCATCAGGCTGACAAGGATCTCGTTGGTATTGAACCGCGTCTTCAATATCGCCGGGATCATCGCCCAGACCCAGCCGCCGAAGGCCCCCGCCACAACCATCACCGGAAAGATCAGTCGGCTCTCGGTCGGAAACACTGCCAGCCCCACCGACGCGCCGAAGATCGCGCCCATGATGTACTGGCCTTCCGCCCCGATGTTCCAGATTCCCGCCCGGAACCCCAAAGCCAGCCCGATGGCGATCAGGATCAGCGGCCCCGCCTTCACCAGAAGCTGCCCGCGCAGATAGAAGGCGAACTCGCCGAAGACCGGGTCCCAGAAGATGGTGCGGATCACCTCGAACGGGTTCTTGCCCATCGTGGCAAACAGGATACCGCCGACCACCATGGTCAGCAGCACCGCTACCGGCGGCGTCGCATACAGCCAGAACCGACTGGGCGAGGGGCGCTTCTCAAGCCTCAGCACGACACATCCTCCCCGCGCCAAATTCCTTCGAAGGAATTTGCAAAACGCATCGAAGAGTTTTGGCCCCTATCCCACATGATGCGCGACCTCCATCCCGTGGGCGCCGCCCATCATCAGCCCGATCTGGTCCATCGTCAGCCCCTCCGTCGGCCTTGGCTTGGTCAGCCGCCCCTCGTTCAGCACGGCAAAGCTGTCCGACACTTCCAGCAGTTCATCCAGGTCCTGGCTGATCACCACCACCGCCGCGCCTTCGCCCGCCCGGTCGAGGATCGACTGCCGGATCGAGGCCGCCGCCGCCGCGTCCACCCCCCAGGTCGGCTGGTTGATGACGATGACCGAAGCCCCTTGCATCAGCTCGCGCCCCATCAGGAACTTCTGCAAATTCCCTCCCGACAAGGCCCGCGCCGCCACGTCCGGCCCCGGTGTCCGCACGTCATAGGCGGCGATGATTTCCTCGGCGAACCTGCGCGTCTCCGCCCAGTCCACGAAGCCGTTCCTCACCAGCCCCTTGCGCACCCCCGCCGTCAGGAAAGCGTTCTCCACCAGCGACATGTCCGGCGCCGCCGCATGGCCATAGCGATCCTCCGGCGCCGCCACGAGGCCCGCCTTCCGCCGCTCCACCGGCCCCAGATCGCCGACCGCATGGCTCGCCACCCGCACCTTGTCCGGCGCCGCTTTCAGCTCGCCGGATAATGCGAGCAAAAGCTCGTCTTGTCCGTTCCCCGCCACTCCTGCGATGCCCAGAACCTCGCCCTTGGCCACGGTGAAGCTGATCCCCTTCAGCGAGGTGCCGAACGGAATGGGCGAGGCCGCCGAAAGATCGCTGACCCCCAGCGCCACCTCGCCCTTTTCCGCCACCCGCCGCTCCGGCGTCTTGAGGGTCGCCCCGACCATCAGCTCCGCCATCTCCCGCGCCGTCCGTTCCCGAGGCGTGCAGGTCGCCACCACCTTGCCCCGCCGCAGGATCGTCGCCGCGTCGCAAAGGCTGCGGATTTCCTCAAGTTTATGAGAAATATACAGGATCGCCGTCCCCTCCGACGACAACTGCCGCAGCGTCTTGAACAGGATCTCCACCTCCTGCGGCGTCAGCACGGATGTCGGCTCGTCCATGATCAGAAGCTTCGGGTCCTGGAGCAGGCACCGGATGATCTCAACCCGCTGCCGCTCCCCGGCGCTGAGGTCGCCGACCATCCGGCTGGGGTCCAGCGGCAGCCCGTATTCCTCGGACACCGCCCTGATCCGCGCGGAAAGCTCCCGCATCTGCGGCGGGTTCTCCATGCCCAAGGCGACGTTCTCCGCCACGTTCAGCGCCTCGAAGAGGCTGAAATGCTGGAACACCATCGCCACGCCCAGCCGCCGCGCCTCAGCCGGCTTGCCCGGCTGATAGGCCGCCCCCCGCAGGGTCATCTGGCCAGAGTCGGGCCGGATCAGACCATAGATCATCTTGACCATGGTCGACTTGCCCGCCCCGTTCTCGCCCAGAAGCGCGTGAATCTCCCCCTCGCCGATGGCAAAGGAGACGTCGCTGTTCGCCACCACGCCCGGATAGGCCTTGGTGATCCCCTCGATGCGCAACAGCTCAGGCCTGACGCCCCCGCCGTGTGTTTCCGTCCCTGTCATCCGCGATCTCCGTCTCGGATTTGTGTTTGTTCTTCAGCAGTTGCAACCCCACACCGATGGCGATGGCCTGCGGATGCTTGCCCAGGCTCACGTCCCCGATGGGGCAGGTAATTCGGTTGATCTCCACGCCGGAATGCCCCAGCGCCGCCAGCCGCGACCGGAACCGCGCCCATTTCGTCGCACTGCCGATCAGCCCCAGCCAGCAGAACCCCCGACCCAGAAGCCGGTGGCACAGTTCCAGGTCCAGCGCATGGCTATAGGTCACGACCAGATGCTCCGCCGATACCGGCACATGCGCCACCAGAGCCTCGGGCGCAGCCGCCCAGACCGGCGTCACCCCGTCCGGGATCGCCTCGGGAAACCGCTCCGGCCCGGTATCGACCCAGGTGATCGCGATCCCCGGCAGCGGCGCCAGCACCGCCACCAGCGCCCGACCCACATGCCCCGCACCCCAGACCCAGACCTGCCGCTCCGCCTCCATGACCGGCTCGACCAGCCAGCCCTGCACCAGCCCCGGCTCCGGCCGCATCCCTTGCCCCCGCGCCGCCACCAGAATGCGCTTCACCGCCAGCGGCATGGTCCCCGGCCCGCGCGCGACCACGCCCGCCACCGCCTCCGGAGCCGCGTCGAAAACCTCGGTCCACAACGTCACCGCTCCGCCGCAGCACTGGCCGATGGACGGACCAAGGGCGATCCGCTCGACGCGAGCCCCCCCACCCCATCCCTCCCCCACAGAGGGGGGAGGGGGCCTGTCGCGCCCGTCAACTTCTGTCACGCTTCCAGCGAAGCGACTCCCTCCCCCCGCGTGGGGGAGGGATGGGGTGGGGGGGAGCGACACTAGCCAAGCCCGCGCCCGCAACACCGCCTCGAACTCCAGCGCCCCGCCGCCGATCGTCCCGGACTGGCCCTGATCCCAGACCAGCATCGCCGCCCCCACCTCGCGCGGGCTTGACCCGTCATGCGCGGCGATCACCACCCGCGCCACCCGGCCATGGGCAGCCAAAGCCTGCGACAAGGCGGAAAGGTCAAACACCTTCAACCCTCCTGACCGCCATCAGCACCCGCTCCGCCGTCGCCGGAGCGTCCAGCGCCGGGTAGACCGTTCCATCCCCGCAAGCCGCTACGGCATCCGACAACGCATAAAGCGCCGAGATGCCCAGCATGAACGGCGGCTCGCCCACCGCCTTCGACTTGCCGACCGAGTCCTCCCGGTTCGGCTTGCCCCACAGCTTCACCCGGAAATCCCGCGGCCGGTCGGAACAGGCCGGGATCTTGTAGGTCGACGGCGCATGCGTCGCCAGCCGCCCCTTGCCGTCCCAGACCAGCTCTTCCGTGGTCAGCCACCCGGCTCCCTGTACATAGGCGCCCTCGACCTGCCCGATATCCAAAGCCGGGTTCAAGGACGTCCCCGTGTCATGCAGCAAATCCGCCCGCAAAATCCGGTTCTCGCCGGTCAGCCGGTCGATCACCACTTCCGTCACCGCCGCGCCATAGGCGAAATAGAAGAACGGCCGCCCGGTCCCCTTCACCCGGTCCCAGACGATCTTCGGCGTCGCATAATAGCCGGTCGAGGACAGCGAGACCCGCGCCTGATAGGCCCAGGCCACCACCTGCTCCCAACCGTAGCTCTCGCCCGCGACCTTCACCGTCCCGTCCGCGAAGGTCACCGCCGAAGGCTGCACCTGATGCCTCTCGGCCATGAACTCCGCCAGCCGCCCGCGAATGGTCTCCGCCGCCGCCTTGGCCGCCATCCCGTTCAGGTCGGACCCCGACGAGGCCGCCGTGGCGCTGGTGTTCGGCACCTTCCCGGTATCCGTCGCGGTGATCTTCACCCTGTCCGCATCAAGGCCAAAGACCGAGGCCGTCACCTGCGCCACCTTCTGGAACAGCCCCTGTCCCATCTCGGTCCCGCCGTGGTTCAAGGCGACCGAGCCGTCCTGATAGACATGCACCAGCGCCCCCGCCTGGTTCAGCCAGGTCAGCGTGAAGGAAATCCCGAACTTCACCGGCGTCAGCGCGATCCCCCGTTTCAGGACCTTCGACCCGGCGTTCCAGCGGGCAATCTCCGCCTTCCGCGCCGCATAACCGCTGGTGCGCTCCAGCTCCGCCACCAGCTCATGCCCGATGAAATCCTCCACCGGCATGTGATAGGGCGTCGTCTGCACCGCCCCATCCGCAGGCAGGTCATGCGACCCCACCGGCAACGCCGCGCCCCGAGAGGTCAGGTCGACCTCTCCACCCTTGGAGCTTCCTTCAGCTTTCATACTGGCCGAAATATCCCCGCCGGAGGCATCCGCACTCGCCATCCCGCGATAGAAGTTGGCCTTGCGCACCTCCAGCGGCTCCCGCCCGACCGCAAAGGCGACGTGGTCGAGAACCCGCTCGATCCCGATCATCCCCTGCGGCCCGCCAAAGCCGCGATAGGCCGTGGCGCTACAGGTGTTGGTCTTCAGCCGGTGGCTCTCGATCCGCACATGCGCCAGGTGATAGCAGTTGTCGGCATGTAGCATCGCCCGGTCGGCCACCGGCAGCGACAAGTCCTGCGACCAGCCGCAGCGGAACAGATGGGTGAACTCCAGACCCAGAATCCGCCCCTGATCATCCACCCCCGCGCGATACAGGATGCGCAGGTCATGCCGCTTCCCCGTGATCACCATGTCGTCATCCCGGTCGTATCTCATCCGGCACGGGCACCCGGTCAGCCGCGCCGCCACCGCACAGGCGATGGCCAGCGCGTTGCCCTGGGATTCCTTGCCCCCGAATCCCCCGCCCATCCGGCGCACTTCCACCCGCACCGAGGACATCGGCAGGTGCAGCGCATGCGCCACCTTGTGCTGCACTTCGGTCGGATGCTGGGTCGAGGAATGGACGACCATGTCGCCCCCCTCCTGCGGGATCGCCGCCGCGACCTGGCCCTCCAGGTAGAAATGCTCCTGCCCGCCGACCTCGAACGACCCTTCCACCACGCGGGGCGCCCCGGCAATCGCTGTCGCCGCATCGCCCTTCGCCCAGATCACCGGCCCGCCCTCGAACCGGCTGTCCGCCGCCAGCGCCGCGTCCACCGTCAGCAGCGCGGGCAGTTCGCGACAGGTGATCTTCCCCAGCCGCGCCGCCTTCCGCGCCGCAAGATGGCTGTCGGCGATGACCAGAAACACCGGCTGGCCGACGTAATGCACCGTCCCCATCGCCAGCAAAGGCTCGTCATGCATCGAAGGCGAGCAGTCCGGCATGTCCGGCAAATCCTCCGCCGACAGCACCGCCACCACCCCCGGGGCCGCCCGCACCGCCGACAGGTCCAGCGAAGTGATCTCGCCATGCGCGACCGTCGACAGGCCAAAGGCCAGGTGCAGCGCATTCGCCGGGAAAGACAGGTCGTCGATATACCGCGCCTGCCCGGTCACATGCAGCGGCGCCGCATCATGCGGCAGGGGCTTGCCCATGCTCATGCCGACACCTCCAGCACCGAGACCGCCGTCCCGTTCAGGTCATGGAAATAGCGCCGCAGCAGGTTTTGCGCGGTCAGCATCCGGTAGCCCGCCGACGCCCGCATGTCGGTCATCGGCGTGAAATCCCCCGCCATCGCCTCTGCCGCCGCGTTCACCACGGCTTCGGTCCAGTCCTTGCCGACCAGCGCCGCCTCGGCCAGCGAGGCCCGCTTCGGCACCCCGGCCATGCCGCCAAAGGCGATCCGGGCCTCGCTCACGCGGCCGCCCTCGACCGTCACATTGAAACACCCGCAGACCGCCGAGATATCCTGATCGAACCGCTTGGAAATCTTGTAGCAGCGGAGCGCCGGGGCCCGCTCCGGGAAGGACACGCCCGCCACGAACTCGCCCGGTTTCCGGTCCTGCTTGCGGTATTCGATGAAAAAGTCCTCCAGCGGCATCGACCGCATCTCGTCACCGCGCCGCAGATGCAGCGTGGCCCCGAGGGCAATCAGCGCCGGCGGCCCGTCGCCGATGGGCGAGCCATTGGCGATGTTCCCGCCAATCGTCGCCGCGTTCCGCACCTGCACCGACGCATAGCGCCGCAGCATCTCGCCGAAGGACGGCAAGCGCTCCGCCACCGCCTCGCGCAGGGCGTTGATGGTCACGCAGGCACCGACATGCAACTGCCCGCCCCGCGCCTCGATCCCCTGCAAGTCGCGGACCCCGTTCAGGAACGCCACCGGCGTCAACTCCCGCAGTTGCTTCGTCACCCAAAGCCCCACGTCCGTCGCGCCCGCCACCAGCACGGCGTCGGGGTTCGCCAGATACCACTCGGCCAAGGCATCCGAATCCTCCGGCCGGAACGCCCCCGCCTCGCCCGCCGCAAACTCCGCCACCGAAGCGCGGTCCGCGACCATCCACTCCGGCACGGCCTCGCCCGAAGCCGCCTCCGCCGCCCGGACAATCGGCGCATAGCCGGTGCAGCGGCAGAGGTTCCCCGCCAGCTGGTCGTCGTGGTCGGTCGCCCCGTTCAGATGCGCCACCGCCATCGACACGACGAAGCCCGGCGTGCAAAAGCCGCATTGCGACCCATGATGCGACACCATCGCCGCCTGAACGGGATGCATCTCGCCCTTGGGCCCGGAGATCCCCTCGACCGTCCTGACCGCCTTGCCGTGCAACTGCGGCAGGAACAGGATGCAGGCGTTCAGCGCCTTCGACCCCGAAGCGTCCGTCACCATCACGGTGCAGGCCCCGCAGTCGCCCTCGTTGCAGCCTTCCTTGGTCCCGGTCAGGCCGCCAGACCGCAGCCAATCGAGGAGCGTCCGCGTCGGGGCCTCCGCCTCGACACGAACCGGCGTTCCGTTCAACAGAAACGCTACAGTCATCCGTCTGTCCGCCGCGGTCTCCCCGGTTGGAGCACTTTGCGTGGTCGCCCGATGCGGCGTAAAGCGACCCACGCGCCCCTTCTTCTGGTTATCACTCCATCAAGAAGGCCGAACCGATTCAAGGCAAGAACAAACTCTTCCGGAAAAGGCGAAGCTCTTTGAAGGATTTGCCGAAATTTCCGGCGAAACCGATCGATTTCGCAAGCTGACGTTAAGGTAAGGCATCCCTTACTCGCCGCCCCCGACGGCTGCGACTATACGCCACATACCGTTAGCATACATACAAATGGATTTTCCCATGGACTTCGCAACTCTCCTGAAATTCGCCCATGTTTTCGCCGCCATCCTCTGGGTCGGCGGCGGTTTCACCGTGATCATCGCGGGCATCGTGCTGCAAGGCCGCGCCAGTGCCGACACGCAACTCGCCGTGGTCCGCGCCACCGTCCTCCTGGCCCCGCGCCTCTTCATCCCCGCCTCGGTCTTCACGCTGGCCTCCGGCGTGACGCTCCTCTTCGTCGCAGGCTGGGGCTGGCAACCCTTCACCGTCCTCGGGCTCGCGGGCGTCATCTTCACCGCAGGCTTCGGCACCTTCGTCCTCGGCCCCTCCTGCGAGAAGGCCGTCAAGACAGCAGACGCCTGGGGCGCCACCTCCGCCCTGCCGATCCTGCGCCGCACCCAGCGGCTTGCGATGATCGACTATGCCGTCCAGTTCGCCATCGTCTTCCTGATGGTGGCCAAGCCCGGCTGGAGCGACCTTGCCGTCTTCGGCGGCATCGGCTCGGTCATCGCGCTCGCCGTCCTCGCCGCGCTGCGCCCCGTACCGCGCACCGCCTGAGAAACCCTTCACAGCACGCGCCGGGCCGGATAACCCTTGTCCATGCCCGGCGCACACCCCCGATTCATCCACCTCCGCACCCATACCGAACACTCGCTCCTCGAAGGCGCGGTACCGGTGAAGAAGCTGGTCGATCTCTGCGTAAAGTCGCGGATGCCCGCCGTCGCCGTGACCGACACCAACAACATGTTCGCGGCACTGGAGTTCTCCGTCACTGCAATGGGGGCCGGGGTCCAGCCCATCCTCGGCTGCCAGATCAGCATCGCCCACGACCCCGCCCAACCGGGCGAGAAGCCCCGCCTGCCCGCACCCATCGTCCTCCTCGCCCAGAACGAACTGGGCTACATGAACCTGATGCGGCTCAACACCCGGCTTTACATCGACGGGTCGATGACCGGCTCCGCCAACCTGCCGCAGGTCACCCTCGACGAACTTGCCCAGAACGCAGAGGGCTTGATCTGCCTCACCGGAGGCCCCGAAGGCCCGCTTGGCCGCTTCCATGCCACCGGCCAGCAGGCCAAGGCCCGCGCGATCCTCGAAAGGCTCGCGGAAATCTACCCCGACCGTCTTTACGTCGAACTCCAGCGCCACCCCGGCCCCGGCGGCGCCCTGCCCGAACACGAATCCCTCGCCGAACGCGGCGCCATCGACCTCGCCTATGAACTGAACCTGCCCATCGTCGCCACCAACGACGTCTACTTCCCGAAGGCTGACCTCTTTGAGGCCCACGACGCCCTGATCTGCATCGCCGAAGGCGCCTATGTCGACCAGCAGCAGCCCCGCCGCCGCCTGACCCCGCAGCACTATTTCAAGTCCGAAGCCGAGATGGCCGCCCTCTTCGCCGACCTGCCCGAGGCGCTGGAGAACACCGTCGAGATCGCCAAGCGCTGCGCCTATGCCGCCGCGAAACGCAAGCCGATCCTGCCGAAATTCGCCGATGACGAGGTCCACGAACTCCGTCGTCAGGCGAACGAAGGCCTGCAAGCCCGCCTGAAAGTCATCCCCCATTCCGCCACGCCCGAGGAATACCAGGAGCGCCTCGATTTCGAGCTGTCGATCATCGAGAAGATGGGTTTCCCCGGCTATTTCCTGATCGTGGCCGACTTCATCAAATGGGCCAAGGACCACAACATCCCCGTCGGCCCCGGCCGCGGCTCGGGCGCCGGTTCGCTCGTCGCCTATGCGCTGACGATCACCGACCTCGACCCCCTGCGTTACGCCCTTCTCTTCGAACGCTTCCTGAACCCCGAACGCGTCTCGATGCCCGACTTCGACATCGACTTCTGCATGGACCGCCGGGAAGAGGTGATCACCTACGTCCAAGGGAAATACGGGGCCGACAAGGTCGCCCAGATCATCACCTTCGGCGCTTTGCTGTCCAAGGCCGCCGTCCGCGATGTGGGCCGCGTCTTGCAGATGTCCTACGGCCACGTCGACAAGTTGTCCAAGATGATCCCGGTCGAAGGCGTCAAACCCGTCTCGATCACCAAGGCGCTGGCCGACGAACCCCGCCTGCGCGAGGCCGCGAAGGAAGAGGTCGTCGGCCGCCTCCTCGACTACGCCGCCCAGATCGAAGGCCTCTACCGCAACGCCTCGACCCACGCCGCAGGCGTGGTGATCGGCGACCGCCCGCTTGACCAGTTGGTGCCGCTCTACCGCGACCCGCGCTCGACCATGCCTGCCACCCAGTTCAACATGAAATGGGTCGAGGCCGCCGGTCTGGTGAAGTTCGACTTCCTCGGCCTGAAGACCCTGACCGTGATCCAGAACGCGATGGACCTCCTGAAGCTGCGGGGGATCGAGTTCGACATCAACCTGATCCCGCTCGACGACAAGCCCAGCTACGACCTCTACGCCAGCGCCAAGACGGTGGCGGTGTTCCAGGTGGAAAGCTCCGGCATGATGGACGCGCTGCGGCGCATGAAGCCCACCTGCATCGAGGACATCGTGGCGCTCGTGGCCCTCTACCGTCCCGGCCCGATGGAGAACATTCCGACCTATTGCGAGGTCAAGAACGGCCAGCGCGACCTTGAGTCGATCCACCCGACCATCGACCACATCTTGGCCGAAACCCAAGGCATCATCGTCTATCAGGAACAGGTGATGCAGATCGCCCAGGTCATGGGCGGCTATTCCCTTGGCGGCGCCGACCTCCTCCGCCGCGCGATGGGCAAGAAGATCGCCGAAGAGATGGCGAAGGAACGCCCGAAGTTCATCGAGGGCTGCAAGGCCACCCACAACATCGACGCGAAAAAGGCGGGCGAGGTCTTCGACCTCCTCGAAAAATTCGCCAACTACGGCTTCAACAAGTCGCACGCCGCCGCCTATGCCGTGGTCAGCTACCAGACCGCCTATCTCAAGGCCAACTACCCCGCCGAATTCATGGCGGCGGTGATGAACTGCGATATCCATCTCACCGACAAGCTCGCCGTCTACAAGCGTGAGGTCGACAAGCTGGGCCTGAAGACGGTGCCGCCTTCCGTCAACGACTCCCTCGCCACCTTCACAGTCCGCGATGGGGCCATCGTCTATGGCCTCGGCGCGCTGAAGAATGTCGGCGTCGATGCGATGCAGCTGATCGTGCAGGCCCGCCAAATCGAAGGCCGCGACAAACCCTTCGCCACCCTTTTCGACTTCGCCCGCCGGGTCGACCTGAAACGCATCGGCAAGCGACCCCTCGAAATGCTCGCTCGCGCCGGATGCTTCGACCAGCTCGACCCCAACCGCGCCCGTGTGTTCGAGGCGCTGGATTCCCTCGGCGCCTATTCCGCCGCGATTCATGAGGCCGCTTCGTCCGCCCAGAACTCGCTCTTCGGCAGCGCTGGGGCGGACATCCCGGAACCCCGCCTGCCATTCCGCGACGACTGGCTGCCGGTGGAACGTCTGGCCCAGGAACATCAGGCCATCGGCTTCTATCTCTCCGGCCACCCGCTGGATGACTACATGTCCGCGCTGCGCAAGAAGGGCGTCGAAACCCTCGCGCAAGTCACCGCGAAAGCCGCAAACGGCCCTTGCATCGCCAAGCTGGCGGGCAGTGTGTCATCAAGACAGGAACGCAAGTCCGCGCGCGGCAACCGCTTCGCCTTCGTCCAGCTTTCCGACCCGACCGGGCTTTACGAAGTCACCTGCTTCTCCGAGGTGCTGGAAGCCTCGCGCGATCACCTCGACGCAGGCTCGAACGTCGTCCTCACCGTCAAGGCCGAGCTTGAAGGCGACAGTCTCAAGCTCCTCGCGCAAGGCATAACCCCCATCGATGCCGCCACCGCCACCGCAGGCGCCCAAGACCTCCGCATCCACCTTGCCAGGCCCGAGGCCGTGCCGTCCCTCGCCTCCCTCCTCGCCAAGGTTGAAGGCCGCACCCGCGCCGCCATCACCCTCTGCGTCACAGACGCCGAAGGCCGCGAGATCGACATCGACCTTCCCGGTCAATACCCCGTCACGCCGCAGATCAAGGGCGCGATCAAGGCCGTGCAGGGCGTCCTCGCGGTGGAGGAAATCTGATGCGCCGCCTTGTGGTCATCCTTGTCCTTCTTGTGGTGGCGCTCGCCCTGGCCCGTTACCTTTTGCGCCTGCCCTCGAACGAGGGGCGGACCGAAACCCACGCCCTAGCCCCTGACCCGCAGACCGCGCTCGGCCGGTCCCTCCTGCCACAGGGCGCCACCCATCCCGGGCTCAGCGGCATCCGTCCGCTCTGGCCGGGGATCGAGGCCTATGCCGCGCGCATGGTGCTGGCCCGCGCCGCCGAACAGTCGATCGATGCCCGCTACTACATCTGGCAGCGCGACAGCACCGGCCTCTCCCTCCTGCATGAGTTGAAGGCCGCCGCCGACCGTGGCGTCCGCGTCAGGCTTCTGGTCGATGACAACGGCACCCCCGACCTCGATGCCGAACTTGCCGCCCTGAACATCCTGCCGACCGTCGAGGTCCGCGTCTTCAACCCCTTCTCCCTGCGCTCGCCCCGCGCCCTGTCCTATCCGCTGGATTTCCCCCGCATCAACCGGCGCATGCACAACAAGTCCTTCACCGTCGACGGCGTCGCCACCATCGTCGGCGGTCGCAACATCGGCGACATCTATTTCGCCCGCGATACCGAGGTGCAGTATTCCGACTTCGACGTCCTCGCCACCGGTGCCGTCGTCGACCCTGTCGCCCGGGATTTCGACGCCTACTGGAACAGCGCCAGCGCCTATCCGCACGAGCTTCTCGTCACCCCGCCCTCCGACCTCGCCGCCCTCGACACCGCCTCCGCCGAAGCCCAGGCCGACCCCGACACCGCCACCTATGCCCAGTCGGTCAGCGACAGCCGCCTGGTGCAGGACATGCTCGCCAAGACCCTCGCCCTCGACTGGGTCCCCGTCACCCTGCTCTCCGACGATCCGCGCAAGGCGCTCGGCGAGGCCCCCGCCGGCACCCTTGTCGCCACTGCCCTCGGCCCGCTCGTCGGCCAGGCCCGGCAGTCCATCGACGTGATCTCCGCCTATTTCGTCCCCGGCCGCGAGGGCACCGAACGCCTCGCCTATGCCGCCCGCCAGGGCCTCCGCGTCCGCATCCTGACGAACAGCCTCGAGGCCACCGACGTCCTCCCCGTCCACGCCGCCTACGGCAAGTACCGCCAGCCCCTCCTCTCCTCCGGCGTCCAGATCTACGAACTCCGCCGCACCCCCCGCACCGAGGAGGAACGCAAGGCCCTGGGCCTCCTCGGCAGCTCCGGCGCCAGCCTGCATGCCAAGGTCTTCGCCATCGACCGCCGCGCCGTCTTCGTCGGCTCCTTCAACTTCGACCCCCGCTCCGTCTGGCTGAACTGCGAGATGGGCTTCTGGATCGAAAGCCCCGCCCTCGCCACCACCATCAGCGACGCGCTCGACCGTGGCGCCGCCACCACCTGGCAGGTCGGCCTCGGCCCCGCAGGCGACCTCACCTGGACCGGCACCGACAGCGCCATCCCCCTCGGCGACGAACCCGGCACCACCGCCTTCAAGCGCGCCGCCCTCGCCCTCCTCGCCCGCCTGCCCGTCGAGTGGATGATGTAACCGCCCGCTCCCCTTACCCCGCCTTAACCCCGCCGCGCTTCCCTCCCGCCAAAGGAGAACAGCGCCATGGACCCCCTCCACCACCTCCCCCTCACCGAAATCGCCCCCCACGCCCTCCTCCGCGACCGCACCGCCCTCGACCCTGCCGCCCTCCACCTCCTCCAGCACTCCATCGCCACCGAGGGCCTCCGCACCCCCATCGAGGTCTGGCAGCTCTCCACCCCGAAGGACGGCCACCGCTACGGCCTCATCTCCGGCCTCCGCCGCCTCACCGCAGCCCGTGCCCTCGGCCACCCCACGATCCCCGCCTTCCTCCGCGCCCCCCAGACCATCGCCCAGGCTCTCGCCAGCATGGTGACGGAAAACGAAATCCGCGAACCCGTCACCCCGTGGGAGAAGGCCACTCTCATCCTCAACGCCATCGCCGAGGGCCATTTCGACACCCCCGACACTGCCATCGCCGCCCTCTTCCCCAGCACTCCCCGCACCACCCGCACCCGCATCCGCAACCATGTGAGCGTCGCCGAAGCCCTCGCCCCCCTCCTCACCGAGCCCTCCAGCCTCACCATCCGCCAGCTCGACACCCTCGCCGCCGCGCTCCAGTCCGGCCACGAGGACCTCCTCACCGCCACCCTCCACTCCGTCATGGGCCAGTCGGCCGAGACCCAATGGTCCACTCTCAGCCCGGTCCTCATGGATGTGTTGCGAGAGCCCACCAACCCCACCACCCGCCGCCCCCGGAGGCTCCTGAAGCTCCGCCAGAGCCTGACGATCACGCGGGAGGCCTGCCACGGCGGCTACCTCCTCCGCTTCACCGGCCCGCAGGCGAAGAGCCCCGGACTGATCGACGATGTGCTGGACAAGGTGGAGGAGTGGTTCGGCGGGGAGTGAGTGCGGTCAGGCGAAGACAAGACTTCGCCAATCAAGGGGATTGTCAGAACACCGATCATTCGGCGATCTGGCCAGTCAATTCAATCGGGGGAAAATATCCAGCACCCGGCCTTTGCTGTCGCTCCAGACAACGCCGAACACAAAGCCGGGCCGCCCCTCATAGCTATCCATGACGGCAATGTACTTTCTGTCTCCATCAACCAAAAACAAGTGAAAGTGCATGCTATAATCCCCCCATTCGCTTTCATCAGGCGCTGAGAGTGCGCAGAGGTCTCGATGGTTGCACCCGACTGTAGAACCATTCTGCCGGGTCAGGACATCGCCCGGGAAGGCAAGCTGCCCGGGCAAGGTTTCAAAGAATTCCCTTATCCTCCAGACTACCCCTTCATCCAACTTGTCTGCATCTTCCAACACCGCAACCATCGCGCCCGCATCCACTTGTCCCAACGCCCAGCATTCGACCTTGATTCGTGTGATGACCGAATAGATGCGCTGGCTGTTGTCATATGCTGGTTCGGCGCCTTTCGGGATGGCCAATAGCTCCTCGCAGCTGCCGATCCCCCGAACATAGGCCTCGACGCCCAGGTTTTCGCGGTGTCGGATTTCTCCGACAGTCTTGTGCTCAAGCATGGGGAGATAAACGAGGTCCAAGAAATTGGGACCCACATGGATGACTGCCTCCTCTGCAACGGCGGGCAAAGTCGAACCGAGAGAGATCAGGATAGGTAGCGAAACTCTATAGCTCCACCGCATCCATGAGCAGACCGAAAACAAACTCATTCCTTTCATCCGCAATGCGCTCCCTGTGCGATTCCGCCGCCGCCTTTTCCCAGTCTTCATCTTGGATTGCCTGACAGAACTTCGGAAACTTGCCGCGCAAACCACCCATACCCAGGTTGTAGCTCATGTCCCAAAGCGCTATCTGCACCGACTCCGGGTAGTTCCCGAAATAGGGGAAAACCCTTAACAGGGCGTCAAAATCTCCCCGCATATGATCGACTACGAGTCGATCTATCTCTGCTTGAGGAAGATAAAGGCTTGTAAACTCGCGATAGTATCCTGCTGCGATCTTCTCTGAACCAGCCATTGTGTCGATCAGCCCAAACTCAGCCCGTATTTCCTCGTCCGTTGCGGGGTTGTCTGTTTCCCGGTTCCGAAACCCCAATGCCGCCGCGGCGTCCGCCGACGCCAGCACCGTTCCTATGCCCACGGTCACATTGTCTTCGGAATCGAGATACATGTAGTCGATGCTATCCTCCAGCCCGGGGGCTTCAAAAGCAAAGGCGTCAACTGACGGCTTTACACGTTCCCAATATCCCTCGATCCCCAAGGCTCGCGCATAGCACCTGCACCCGAAATCCTCCGAAGGATGTCCGCCCTCGGGCGGATCGTCCCAACGGAAAACCTTATCGTCCCGCTCCGCATGTCCCTCCCGGACCCGCTTGTCGTTCTGCGTGGTCCAGACATAGAAGTCGATCCCCATCGCCTCCTGCTGGACCCGGTTGAGGAAACCGAACAGCACCGCAAGCGCCCGCTGCCGGCCTTCCGCATCCTCCAGCGTGAAGCCTTCGCGCGTCATCGCGTCCGCAACTTCGGCAACTGCCTCGGCGCGAAGTGTCTCTTGGTCAAGGTCCGAAAGACCGGCAGCAGAAAATTCGAATGGCTTGGTCTTCAGGATAGCTTGCGAGGTCGCGCCGAAGGACTGGTTCCAGTTCTCATCGACCCAGTCGCGAACCGCGTCGGCCTGTGCAGAAGCGTCCTCCTTGAATTCTAGAGTTGCTCGATTGCCAAGGGTCAAGACAAACGTCTTGGTTCCTCCGTTGCGGATGAAGCTTTCAAAGCAAGAGCGGCACATGGGACCTCCGGGTTCGCCACAGGAAACCCGACGGTGCTTTTCATTGTGTGAACTCGGCGGTCAAAGCGGCCGACTTCTGCACCCAAGCCCAGCGAAAGGTGCCGTCGATCCATCGCGGACGCTGCGGCCATTTCCTAAGATCTGGTAAATGTCCGCGACCAAGTCATTGATTTCATTGCTTCGAAAAATCTGTCCACCGTGGACACCCCTCACCAGTGAGGCGGGCGGACGTTCGCTTCCGGGGTCTCCCCCCGCAGGGCCTCCTCCTCCGCCGCCCGCTCCATCAGAAGCCGAACCCGCCGCTCCAGCCCCGCGATCTCGGTTGCCTGCCGGGCCACTACGTCCGACAGGTCCTCCACCGCCCGGATCAGGTGGGCCACCTTCTCTTCCAGATCGACCGTACCCATCCCCGCCCCCGCTTGCCGCCTCTCCCCCCTTCCGATACACGGGCGGCGATCAAAAGCGAAGGTCCTCCCCATGGCCGACAAGCCCCCCCGCCGCCCCCGCGCCGAGACCCCGAAGGGATTCCGGGACTATTTCGGGGCCGAGGTCACCGAACGGAAAGCCATGCTCGACCGCATCGCCGGGGTCTACCACCGCTACGGGTTCGACCCGCTGGAGACCTCGGCGGTCGAGACGGTCGAGGCCCTCGGCAAGTTCCTCCCCGACGTCGACCGCCCCAACGAGGGCGTCTTCGCCTGGCAGGACGAGGATGCCGATTGGCTGGCCCTGAGATACGACCTCACCGCCCCCCTCGCCCGCGTCGCCGCCCAGTACCGCAACGACCTCCCCAGCCCCTACCGCAGGTACGCGATGGGGCCGGTCTGGCGGAACGAGAAACCCGGCCCCGGCCGCTTCCGCCAGTTCTACCAGTGCGACGCCGATACGGTGGGGTCGGGGTCCGTCGCCGCCGACGCAGAAATCTGCGCCATGCTGGCCGACTGCCTGGAAGAGGTCGGCATCCCGAGGGGTGACTACCTGGTGAAGGTGAACAACCGGAAGGTCCTGAACGGCGTGATGGAAGTCGCGGGGCTGGCCGGAGACGATAGGGAAGCCGAACGCGGCATCGTCTTGCGGGCCATCGACAAGATCGACCGCCTGGGGCCGGAGGGAGTGCGGGCGCTCCTGGGCGAGGGCCGGAAGGATGAAAGCGGCGACTTCACCAAGGGGGCCGGGCTGTCGGCAGAGCAGGCCGAGGTGGTGATGGGGTTCACCACGGCCAAGCGCGATACCGGGGCCGAGACGGTGGCCCGGCTTCGCGAACTGGTGGGAGCCTCGGCTGTCGGGGCTGAAGGGGTGGCCGAGCTGGAAGGGATAGCAGCGCTTCTGGAAGCCCAAGGCTACGGCCCGGACCGGATCGTACTGGACCCCGGCGTGGTGCGGGGGCTGGGCTACTATACCGGGCCGGTCTATGAGGCGGAGCTGACTTTCGAGATCCTTGACGAGAAGGGCCGCAAGCGGCAGTTCGGCTCGGTCGCCGGGGGCGGGCGGTATGACGGGCTGGTGAAGCGGTTCACCGGGCAGGACGTGCCCGCGACCGGCATCTCGATCGGGGTCGACCGGCTGTTGGCGGCCCTCCGCGCCAAGGGGCGCAGCACTGGAGATACGGCGGGGCCGGTCGTCGTGACGGTGATGGATCGCGACCGGATGACGGATTACATGGCGATGGTCGGAGAGCTGCGGTCGGCGGGCATCCGGGCGGAGGTCTATCTGGGCAATCCGAAGAACTTCGGCAACCAGCTCAAATACGCTGACAAGCGGCAGTCGCCGGTGGCGGTGATCCAGGGTGGCAACGAGGCTGACAATGGCAGCGTGATCCTGAAGGACCTGATCCTTGGCGCGAAGATCGCGGAAAGCGCGACGCTGGAGGAATGGAAGGACCGGCCCGCGCAGGTCGAGGTGCCCAGGGCCGAGCTTGTGGCTGCTGTCAGAAAGATGCTTGGCCAATGACCCCCAAGGCCGCGATCCGGGCCGAGGGCGAGCGCCTGATGGCGGGCTTCGTTGCAGCGGGGGCGGTGCCGGTCGAGGCCGACATCCTGCAACCGGCTGGGACGCTCCTGGACCTTTACGGCGAGGACATTCGCGCACGGGCCTATGTGACGGACGATCCCGTAAGGGGCGAGATGATGCTGCGGCCGGATTTCACCGTGCCGGTGGTGCAGGCGCATATGGCGCATGGGGCGGAGCCTGCGCGCTATGCCTATCTGGGCGAGGTGTTCCGCAAGCAGGCGCGGGGGTCGGGGCGGGCCAGCGAATATCTGCAGGTGGGCTATGAGGTCTTCGACCGCACCTCTCCCGAGGCGGCAGATGCCGAGGTCTTCGCGCTGTTCCGCGACCTCCTGAGCGGGCTGGACCTGCGGCCCGTCACCGGCGACATCGGCATCCTGATGGCCGCGGTCCGGGGGCTGGAGACGACCGAGCGGCGGAAGGCGGCGCTGTTGCGGCATGTCTGGCGGCCAGTGCGGTTCAAGGCGCTCCTGGACCGGTTCGCCGGTCGGGCGCCGGTCCCGGCGGGGCGGCTCGCGCTGCTGGAACGGCTGAAGGCGGGCTCGCCTGCACAGCTGATCGAGGAGGCGGGCAGCTTCGTCGGATTGCGCGGGCCCGAAGAGATTGCGGCGCGGGCCGAGGCGTTGGTGGCCGATGCCGGGACGCCGCCGATCAAGGCGACCGAAGCGGCGCTCCTCTATGACCTCCTCAGCCTGGAGGCCCCGGCGGCCCATGCGCTGAGTCACCTGCGCGGGATCGCCCCGATGCTTCCTGCGATTGCTCCGGCGGTGGACCGTTTCGCGGCCCGGCTGGAGGCGCTTGCGGCGAAGGGGGTCGATGTCTCAACTCTGGCTTTCGAGGCGAGTCATGGCAGGACCGCGCTCGAATATTATGATGGCTTCGTCTTCAGCTTCCTGAAGGACGGGATGCCCCCCGTTGCCAGTGGCGGCAGGTATGACGCCTTGACGGCGGTGCTTGGCGCGGGGGCCTTCATTCCGGCGGTTGGCGGCGTGATCCGGCCGGGACTTGTCGCGCGGCTGAAGGGGGCGGTGGCATGATCCGGGTGGGAGTGCCCTCCAAGGGGCGGCTGATGCAGGATTGCTTCGACTGGTTCGGTTCGCGCGGGGTCGTCATGCGGCGGGCGGGGTCCGACCGGGAATATTCCGGGGTGATCGAAGGGGTCGCGGGCGCGGTGCCGGTGCTTCTTTCGGCGGGGGAGATTCCGCGCGAGCTGGCGGCGGGGCGCATTCATCTGGGGGTCACGGGCTCGGACCTTGTCCGCGAGCAGTTGGGCGAGGACGAAGTGGCCGAAGTGGCGCGATTGGGCTTCGGCCAGGCCGATCTGGTGATCGCGGTGCCGAATGTCTGGATCGACGTCGAGACGGTCGATGACCTCGACGCGGCGGCGGCGGCGTTCCGCAAGGCGCATGGCCACCGCTTGAGGATTGCCACCAAGTATCACCGGCTGGTGCGCGACTTCCTGCAGGCGCAGGGCGTGGCGGATTATCAGCTGGTCGACAGCCAGGGCGCGACCGAGGGCACGGTGCTGAACGGGACTGCCGAGGCGATCGCCGACATCACCTCGTCGGGGGAAACTTTGCGGGCGAACCACCTGCGCATCCTGTCGGACGGGCTGATCCATCAGAGCGAGGCGGTGCTGTGGGCCAGCCGGGTGGCGGAGTGGTCGGCGGAAGACCGGCTGGTCTATGCCGGGCTTGCTGCGAAGCTGGGGGTTGCCGGGGCGCCGTTTTGAAAGGGCGGTGGGTTGGCACCCACCCTACTTTCGCGCCAGCGTGACGCCGATCCCGGCCAGCGCCATCCCGGCCCAGGCGAGGGGCGGCATCGCCTCGCCCAAGAGCGGCCAGGCGAAGAGCGCCGAAAGCGGCGGGACGAGGTAGAATAGCGCCGAGACGCGGGCGACCTCTCCGGCGCGGATCATGGCCAGCAGGAGCGTGATCGCCACCAGCGAGTTGCCGATCACCAGATAGGCGAGGACGCCGAACAGTTCCGGCGTCCAGTCGGCCTGCATCCCCTCAGTTGCAAGCGCGAGGGGCAGGGTGAAGGCGGCACCGACGGCATACTGGATCAGGTTCGCGGGGATCGGATGGGTCGCGGTGCCATGGCGCTTTTCGTAGAGCGTGGCGGCGGTCATGCCGATCAGGCCACCCACGGCGGCGAGAAGGCCGAGCGGCGGCTCATGCGCGATGCCGGAGCGGGCGAGGATCACGGTGAGGGCGCCGGTCAGGCCGAGGGCGAGGCCGATCCAGCGGAGGCGGCCGACGCTTTCGCCGACCAGTGAAGGGGCGATCAGGCTGACGAGGATCGGTTGCAGGCAGACGATGATGGCGACGCCCCCCGCCGAGACGCCGGACTTGAAGGCGATGTAGCAGAGGCCGAAATAGGCGACCTGGATGAAGAAGCCGGTGACGGCGATGTGCCAGGCGGCGCGACTGTTCGGGAAGGTCGGCTTCAGCAGCGGGATCAGCGGCAGGAGGACGAGGACGGCGATCAGGTAGCGGAGCGCGAGGAGCGTGAAGGGTCCGGCGTGCAGGAGGCCGATCTTGGCGATGGCGAACCCGGCCGACCAGAGGAGCAGGAAGATAACCGGAGCGGCGAGGAGAAGCGGGCGGGACATGGGCGCGGTTGTCGCCGGTTTTGCGGGCAAGGGCCAGTGGTCTTGTCGGCAGCTAGTGCAGCCCGAGTTCGGCGAGCGCCTGGGCCAGCGCAGGCGGCAGGATGTCGTCCTTGGTGCGGACTTTCGCCAGGTCGCGGGGCGAGTCCTTCGGGTCCAGGTAGCGCCAGCCCTGGAAGGGGCGTCGGGGGGCAGCTTCGGTGCGGATGACTTCCTGGTCCAGCACCAGGGCGCAGCGCGGGATGCCGTCGCCGAGGTTCACCTCCTGCAGGTCCAGGATGCGCTGGCGGCAGAGGACGACGCCCTTGATCACCCAGTAGAGCGAGCCGCCGTCCAGCACCTCGGCCGCGCGCTTCGGCCACATGCGGGTGACGTGGATCGCCCGGCCCTCGGGCCAGTGCGGGCGCTGGCTGGTCTGCCAGTCCGTGAGATCCTCGACCGAGTCGGCCCCGACGCAGAGTTTCAGGATGTTGATCATGGGCCGATCATAGGGCTTGCGACGGGGGCTTCAAGTTGACCCGAGGGGGGCAGGGGCGTATCTTGGGCCCTTCGCCACGGTTATCCACAAGAGACAGAGAGATTCGCCCCGATGTCGCGTTTCGACACCCCTATCGCCGAGCAGATCTGGGACATGAAGTACCGCTTCAAGGAAGCGGACGGGACACCCATCGACGGTTCGGTCGAGGACAGCTGGCGGCGGATCGCGCGGGCCTTGGCCGAGGTGGAGAAGGACACGGCGAAGTGGGAGGCGGAGTTCTACGCGGCGCTTGAGGGGTTCAGGTTCCTTCCCGCCGGGCGGATCACGGCTGGGGCGGGGACGGGGCGGCAGGTAACGCTCTTCAACTGCTTCGTCATGGGCACGATCCCTGACACGATGGTCGGCATCTTCGACAGCCTGAAGGAAGCCGCGCTGACGATGCAGCAGGGCGGTGGGATCGGCTATGACTTCTCGACCATCCGCCCGCGCGGGGCCGAGGTGAAGGGGGTGGCGGCGGATGCGAGCGGGCCCTTGTCGTTCATGGATGTCTGGGATGCGATGTGCCGGACGATCATGTCGGCGGGATCACGGCGCGGCGCGATGATGGCGACGATGCGCTGCGACCACCCCGACATCGAGGCTTTCATCGAGGCCAAGAAGGACCCGGCGCGCCTGCGCATGTTCAACCTGTCGGTGCTGGTGACGGATGCCTTCATGGCGGCGGTCAAGGCGGATGGGCCGTGGGAGCTGGTGTTCGGTGGCCGCGTCTACAAGACGGTCGAGGCGCGCGACCTGTGGAACCGGATCATGCGGTCGACCTTCGACTATGCCGAACCCGGGGTGATCTTCATCGACCGCATCAACGCGATGAACAACCTTGGCTATGCTGAGACCATCGCCGCGACCAACCCCTGCGGCGAGCAGCCCCTGCCGCCCTATGGCGCCTGCCTGCTGGGGTCGATCAACCTGGCCCGGCTGGTTAGGGATGCCTTCGAGGCACATTCCTCGATGGATATGGCGGCGCTGGACCATCTGGTGCGGGTCGCGGTGCGGATGATGGACAATGTGGTCGATGCCTCGCGCTTTCCGCTGCCGGAGCAGGCGGCCGAGGCGCAGGCGAAGCGGCGGATCGGGCTGGGGGTCACGGGGCTGGCGGATGCGCTGCTGATGGTCGGCCTGCGCTACGGGTCGGAGGAAGCGGCGAAAGTCACGGAAATCTGGATGCACGCCATCGCGCGGGCGGCCTATCTGGCCTCGGTCGATCTGGCGAAGGAGAAAGGGGCGTTTCCGTTGTTCGAGGCGAAAGGGTATCTCGCCTCGGGCAACATGGTGCAGATGGACAAGGATGTGCGCGAGGCGATCCGCAAGCACGGCATCCGCAACGCGCTCCTGACCTCGGTTGCCCCGACTGGGACGATCTCGCTATATGCGGGGAACGTGTCTTCCGGGATCGAGCCGGTCTTCGCCTATGCCTACACCCGGAAGGTCCTGCAGAAGGACGGCTCGCGGACCGAGGAGGAAGTGGTCGACTACGCGGTGCGGTTGTGGCGGCAGAAGTTCGGCGACGCGCCGCTGCCGGAGCATTTCGTGAACGCCCAGACCCTGCCGCCCTTGGATCACGTCCGGATGCAGGCGGCAGCGCAGAAATGGGTGGATTCGTCGATCTCGAAGACCATCAACTGCCCGCCCGACATCAGCTTTGACGCCTTCAAGGAGGTCTACATGGCCGCCTGGGATCAGGGCTGCAAGGGCTGCACCACCTATCGCCCGAACGAGGTGACGGGCTCGGTGCTGACCGTCAGCGAGAAGGCCGATACCCCCGCCGCGGCCCAGCCGGTGACGGGGGGCGAAGTGGTCTATCTCTCGGAGCCTCTGGACCGGCCTGCCGCCCTGGAGGGGCAGACCTACAAGGTGAAATGGCCGGGCTCGGAACACGCGCTTTACATCACGATCAACGACATCGTGACGGCGGGGCACCGGCGGCCGTTCGAGGTGTTCATCAACTCCAAGAACATGGAGCATTTCGCCTGGACCGTGGCGCTGACCCGGATGATCTCGGCGGTGTTCCGGCGCGGCGGGGATATCTCCTTTGTGGTCGAGGAGCTGAAAGCCGTCTTCGACCCCCGCGGCGGGGCCTGGATGGAGGGGCGCTACATCCCCTCGATCCTCGCGGCCATCGGCGGGGTGATCGAGCGCCACCTGATCGACATCGGCTTCATCGAGGGCGAGGGGCTGGGGCTGAAGTCCGACCCCAAGGCCGAGGTGCTGCGGGTGGGCGAGGCCCCGAGGGGGAAGGCCTGCCCGTCCTGCGGGAGCTATGATTTGCGGATGGTGGAGGGGTGCCTGACCTGCGGGTCCTGCGGACATTCGAAGTGCGGGTGAGGGGCGGGTCGGCAACGCATTGCTAACCTTCCTGTTGCATCCCGGACAAACGGGGCCATATCTTGGCCCAAGTCCTGCAGGAAACTGCGGGCAGCGGTCTGGGAGCCTAACTGATGAAACCCCTTGAGTTCTATGTCAGGGCCGTCTGGGACGCCGAGGCCGGAGTCTGGGTTTCGGAGAGCGACATCATTGGCCTGCACGTTGAGGCCGCGACGCTAGAGGAATTTGAAGCAGCCGCCGCCGAGCTTGGTCCGCAGTTGATCGTGGAAAACCATATCACCAAGCGCGACCTTGCGCAGCGGTCGCTGTCCGAGCTGATCCCCTGGATCAGGTTCCGCGCACCGCAGACCGGCGGCGCTGCGGCAGCCTGACGTGGTCAAGGGTTACTACGACGAGGTCGTGCGCCTGTTACGAGAAGCGGGTTATTACCACGACGGCGGATCAAAGCATCAGAAATGGTGCCACGACGACGGTAGGCCGACAGTGACGGTTCCTCACAAGATTCTCAGCCGACATACGGCGAATGGCATCCTTAAGGATGCAGGTATCTCCACGAAACTCTAGCGCGTCACCCCATTCGCCCTTGCGACAATATCCGTCAAGTGGGGCACATAGTCCTCCGGCCCCGCTCCTCCCTGCGCCACGGCCCCGGCGAAGCTGTTCTTTGCCGCACTCGCCATCGTGGTGGTGACGGTGGCGGCGTTGGCCATCGACTCCAGATAGCGCAGGTCTTTGTAGGCGTTCGAAAGGGTGAAGCGGTGAGCCTCGCGGTTGCCTTCGAGGGCATAGCCCATGAAGGTCTGGTAGAAGCCGCAGTCCATCCGGCCGCCACGGATCACGGAATCGAAGGTGGCGGTGGAGATGCCGACCTTGTTCGCCAAGGCCAGCGCCTCGGCATAGATTGCGGCGTAACCGAGCGAGAGGAAGTTGTTCAGCAGCTTCATCCGGTGGCCGTCGCCGACCCGGCCGATATGGACGATCTTCGCGGCCCAGGTTGCGATGACGGGCTGGATGCGGGCGAAGATGGCGTCGTCGGCCCCGACCATGCAGTCGAGCGTACCCTCCCAGGCCTCTTTCGGGGTGCGGGAGAGTGGGGCGTCGGCGAAGTGGACTTTTCGGGTCGCAAGGTCGGCGGCGAGGCGGGTGGTGACGGTGGGGTCAGAGGTGGAGCAGTCGACGATCACCGTGCCGGGTTTGAGGTGCGGGGCCATGCGGGCAACGGCTTCGGAGACCTGCGGCGAGCCGGGGAGGGTGAGGAAGATGATGGTGGAGCTTGCAGCGAGGTCTTCCAGTGAGGCCTCGATCGCGCCCCTGCCGACCAGGTCATCCACGGCTTCGCGGTTGCGGTGGGCGGTGACGGTCAGGGGGTAGCCCTTCGTCACGATGTTCTTTGCCATGCCGTGGCCCATCAGGCCCAAGCCTGCGAAGCCGATCCGTTCCTGGGTCATTGTGGTCTCCCGTTTGTCGGCAGAGTGCGGCAGTGGCCTCGGGTTGACAATCCGTGGGAGGCGAGGCGCAGTGGGGGTGGTTCGACAGGGAGGTCCGACATGTTCCGCGCGCTGGTTCTGGAGAAGGAAAGCGACGCAGCCGTGGCCCGGCTGCGGGAACTTGAGGACAGCGCGCTTCCGCCGGGGGATGTGACCGTGGCGGTCGAGTACTCCACGCTGAACTACAAGGACGGGCTGGCGCTGTCTTCGACCGGCGGGGGGATCGTCAGGGCCTGGCCGCATGTGGCGGGGATCGACTTTGCCGGGACGGTCGAGGCTTCGGACGATGCCCGCTACAAGCCAGGTGACAAGGTGGTGCTGACCGGCTGGCGGGTGGGGGAGGTCCACTGGGGCGGCTATGCCCAGAAGGCGCGGGTCCGGGCGGACTGGCTGGTGCCGCTGCCCTCGGGCCTGACGACAAGGCAGGCGATGGCCGTGGGGACGGCGGGGTTCACGGCGATGCTGGCGGTGATGGCGCTGGAGGAGCATGGGCTGACCCCGGCGAAGGGCGAGGTGCTGGTGACGGGGGCTGCGGGGGGCGTGGGGTCGGTGGCGGTCGCGATCCTGGCGAAGCTTGGCTATCAGGTGGCGGCGGTGACGGGGCGGCCGGAGACGGAGGGGTATCTGAAGGGCCTCGGCGCGTCGCGTATCGTGCCGCGCGCGGAGCTGGCCGAAACGGTGAAGCGGCCCTTGGAGAGCGAGACCTGGGCTGCTTGCGTCGATGCCGTGGGCGGCGCGATGCTGGCGCGCGTGCTGGGGCAGATGAAATACGGCGGCTCGGTCGCGGCGGTGGGGCTGGCGGGGGGGGCTGCGCTGCCCGCCAGCGTGATACCGTTTCTGTTGCGGGGGGTGAACTTGCTGGGGATCGATTCCGTGACGGTTCCCTATGAACGGCGGGTGCGGGCCTGGGGGCGGATCATCACCGACCTGCCGATGGGGAAGCTGGAGGCGATGGTGCGGCCGGCGGTGCTTGCCGACCTGCCAGCTCTCGGGGCGGCGATCCTGAAGGGAGAGGTGCAGGGTCGGGTGGTGGTGGATGTAAACGGGTGAGATGTGTCCACGGTGGACATTTTCGATTCTGATAGTTTTTTCAATAGGTTGTTCGCGGACGTTCAGACTTGGTTAACTCAAGTTCCAACTGCAACACTTTTGGCGGCGAGAGCGATTTCTTCGGCGAGGGCTTGGGTGGGGGTTTTCCATCCGAGGGTTTTGCGGGGGCGGTCGTTCATGAGTTTGGCGATGTGG